>CALMSR010000082.1 GCA_937872465.1 uncultured Paracoccaceae bacterium | reverse complement strand
GCGAGATCGCGGCGATGGAGCCGCAGCCGATGCGGGTCTGGCCCTCGGCCGCCGCCATCACCCGGCTCGAGCAGACCTTCGACTGGGTGCTCTGGATCGAGGAGGTGGAGCGCAAGCTCGTCTGGTCCCGCGCGGCCCGTGTGCCGTGGAAGCAGATCAGCGGCGAGCTCGGCTGCGACCGCACCACCGCGTGGCGTCGCTGGCAACTGGCGCTGACCAAGATCGCCGCGCGCCTGAATGCGCAGTGACTCCAATGTGTTGCAACACTTTTTCTTTCGACATCTGCAACATGATCGTGCTATTCCGAAGGCAAGATGGGGAGAGTGCGCTGGAAAGCTCGCTCTCCCTTTTGCGTTGACGGGGGCCTTTCGGACCCCGGTATCCAGCAAGGGTCCGGCCGGGGTCCAGCCCACGGCAGTTTCCGGTTCCTTCCTGGGCGTTTTCGTATGCTGGCGGGCGAAGCGCGGGACTTCGCCAGCGACAGGGCCGGATTTTTGGGAAGCCACCCGGAATTTGGATCCACTCTCTTCCCGCACCAACCCCAATGAACGCTGGCCTTCCGGTCGGATAACCCGGACGCCGCCGGACTCCACGTGGGGTCCAGCGCGGCATCCGGAGTCCGGAAGCCACCGGCATCCACCTGACCGAGGAACCTTGACCACCATGACGCTGAGCTTCGCCCCGGACGCGATCGAGACGTGGCCGCTGGCCAAGCTGCAGCCCTACGCGAAGAACGCGAAGGCGCATGGCGCGGACCAGATCGCGAAGATCGCCGCCAGCATGGCCGAGTTCGGCTGGACCGTGCCCTGCCTCGTGGCGGAGGACGGTGAGCTTATCGCGGGCCATGGCCGGGTGCTGGCCGCGACGCAGCTGGGGCTGACGGAAGCACCGGTGATCGTTCTAGGGCATCTGACCGAGGCGCAGCGGCGGGCCTACCGGATTGCCGACAACAAGCTGACGGAACTCGGCACCTGGGACGAGGCGCTGTTGTCGGCAGAACTGAACGACCTGCTGGCCGAGGATTTCGACCTGTCGCTTGTCGGGTTTTCGGACGGCGAGTTGGACAAGCTGCTGGCCTTCGTGCCGGAGGGGGACGGGCAAGAAGGTGGCGCCGGGGGCTCCCTGCCGCCGGTGACCATCCCCGAGCCGCCGCGCAACCCGGCCTCGCGCACCGGCGATCTGTGGATCCTCGGCGACCACCGGCTCCTTTGCGGTGACAGCACCAGTGCTGCCGATGTGCGCCGCCTGATGAATGGCGAACGGGCGATCCTGTTCGCGACTGACCCGCCGTATCTTGTGGACTACGATGGCTCGAACCACCCGACCCGCAACAAGGACTGGTCGGCGTCCTACGGCACGACATGGGACGACAGTTCGCAGGGGGCAGAACTCTACGACGGCTTCATCGCCGCTGCCGTTGCCGAGGCCATCGCCGAGAATGCCGCCTGGTATTGCTGGCATGCCTCGCGCCGCCAGGCGATGCTGGAAGCGTGCTGGGAGAAGGCGGGGGCCTTCGTCCACCAGCAGATCATCTGGGTGAAGGACCGCGGGGTTCTGACCCGGTCGCATTACCTGTGGAAGCACGAGCCCTGCTTCATGGGCTGGCGCCGCCCGAACCGCCCACCGAAGGTCGCCGAGCAGACGCTGCCCTCGACTTGGGAGATGCCGTCTTTCGCCAAGGACGAGCGGCCCGACCATCCGACGCCGAAACCGCTGGACGCTTTCGGTATCCCGATGCGCCAGCATGTGGCACGCGGCGGGCTTTGCTACGAGCCGTTCTCGGGGTCCGGGTCGCAGATCATGGCGGGCGAGGCCAACGGACGCCGCGTCTTTGCGATGGAGATCAGCCCGGCCTATGTCGATGTCGCGGTCGAGCGCTGGCAGGCCGAGACCGGCCGCGAGGCGATCCTCGATGGCGACGGTCGGACCTTCGCGCAGTTGAGAACCGAGCGGCTGAGCGACGGTGTCGAAGCCTCGGCCGACGCGCCGGACATGGACGCCGCCCCCGAACCCGCGCGAAAGCGCCAGACCGCCGCATGAAACAGTCCCGCCTCATGTCGCTGGTCGAGTCCGTCGCCAACGTCATCGTGGGCTACGGCGTTGCCGTGCTCACGCAGATCCTGATCTTTCCGATCTTCGGGCTGCACACGACGCTGGCCCAGAACCTGAAGATGGGCGCCATCTTCACCGTCATGTCGATCGCCCGTTCCTTCGCCCTGCGCCGGGCGTTCGAGGCCATCCGGATGCGGAGCGCCAAATGATTGACCGCCGCCCCGGCGGGACGGCGGCCATCGACTTGTCGGGGTTCGTTGCGTCAGGCGGCAGGAAGTTTGTACACGCGCCCCCGATTCTCGACCTTCTCGGATGTCACCTCAAGCCCGAGCTTCTTCTTCAGCGCCCCGGCCATCGCGCCGCGCACCGTATGCGACTGCCAGCCCGTCGCGGCCATGATTTCCTCAATGGTCGCGCCGTCCGGCGCCCGCAGCATGGCGATCAGCGTGGCCTGCTTCGTGCCCTCGCGCGGTGTGCGCGCCTTGGGCGCGGCTTCGGTCTCGGTGCGGGTGTCCGGCGCGGGCTCATCGGTCGGCGCGTCCGTCGCGCCCGCAGGCGCGGGGTTCGCGTCCTCGGTTTCGATCCCGATGGCGGCGAGGCCCGCGTCGGTGGCGACCAGCGTGACGCCGTGGCCGTCGCCGGTCTCGCGCCAGACGGGTTCGCCCTTGCGCATGTCGGCGTCGACCTCCTGCAGGAAGCCCTTCGCGATCATCGCGCCGACCACCTTTGCGGCGGCACCGCCGCGCAGGCTCTCGGGCAGCGGCAGAGCGAAGTGCTCGGGCCGCTGGGCCGCAGCGCTCAGGATCAGGGCTTGGGTGTCGGAAAGCTTGGTCATCTTCGTCTCCCGTATCGGGGCGCGCGGAATGCGGGCCCTTCTACGAGGTCGAGCCCGCCGGTCGGCGGGCGGGACCGGGAGCGGGTCGCCTTACTCGGCGTGTTCGCCTTCCTTGAAGGCGCTGTCGGTGATCTCGCGCAGCTTTGCGCGATAGTGGTTCAGGGTGCCGACGTGCCCCCAATGGATCTCGTCGGGGCTGGTCTCGAAGTGGTCGGCGCTGAGGGCGGCGAGGCGTTCCAGCATCGCGTCGATCTCGAACTTGGCGGCGAGGAAGGCGTCGAGGGCTTTCGTGTTTTCGGTCGCGCGGCGGGCCATCTTGGTAGCTCCGTGGTGAGTTGCATCGTTCTTGTGGAGACAAGTTCGCTCTGTCCGGGACGCTTATAAACGAGATAAGCGCATGATATTGAATGATAATCGGAGCCGCCAATGCAGGGCATGAGCGAGCGCCAGTACGCCGCGCATGTCGGGCTGTCGCGGGGCGCGATCCAGAAGGCGAAGACCGCCGAGCGCCTCGTCCTCTATCCCGACGGCAGCATCAACGCGGCCGCCAGCGACGCACGCCGGGCGGAAAACACAGACCCGTCGAAGACGCGCAAGCCGCCCGAACCGAAGCTGAAGCCGGTCCCAGAGGCGGCAGTGACTGCCGTCGGAGACACGCTGCGCGAACAGGGTCTGTCCGTCCCGGCCGTGGGTGGTGGCACGACCTTCCTGCAGGCGAAGACCGCGAACGAGGTGCTGAAGGCGCAGGAGCGACGCATCCGGCTCCAGAAGCTGAAGGGGGAGTTGATCGAGCGGGCCCGCGCGCTGTCGCTGGTATTCCGCCTGGCGCGCGAGGTGCGGGACGCGTGGGTCAACTGGCCTGCGCGCGCGGCGGCACTGATGGCGGCCGATCTGGGCGTGGAGCCAGCCGCGATGCAGAAGGTCCTGGAGAAACATGTTCGTGCCCACCTCGACGAACTCGCCGAGGTCCGGCCCGATTTCCGGTGACGATGATGGCCTGACGGACTTCGACGGCGCGGGCGAGATCCTGCGCTCCTGGGGCAGCGGGCTGCGGCCCGACCCCGACCTGACCGTCTCCGAATGGGCGGACCGGCACCGCATGCTTTCAGGGCGTGCCTCGGCCGAACCCGGGCGGTATCGCACGGGGCGCACGCCCTACATGCGCGAGATCATGGATCGGCTGTCGCCGGGCGATCCCACGCAGCGCATCGTCTTCATGAAGGCCGCACAGGTCGGCGCCACCGAGGCCGGCAACAACTGGATCGGGTTCGCCATCCACCAGGCGCCGGGGCCGATGCTGGCGGTCCAGCCGACGGTGGAACTGGCCAAGCGCAATTCGCGGCAGCGGATCGATCCGCTGATCGACGAGAGCCCCGAGCTGCGGGAGCGGGTGAAGCCCGCCCGGTCCCGCGACGCGGGCAACACGATGCTGTCGAAGGAGTTCGCGGGCGGCATCCTGATCATGACCGGGGCCAACTCGGCGGTCGGGCTGCGCTCGACGCCCGCGCGCTACATCTTCCTCGACGAGGTCGACGCGTATCCCGCGTCCGCCGACGAGGAAGGCGATCCGGTCACGCTGGCCGAAGCGCGGTCGCTGACCTTCGCCCACCGGCGCAAGGTCTTCCTGGTCTCGACGCCGACGATCCGTGGGCTGAGCCGGATCGAGCGGGAATACGAGGCGAGCGACCAGCGCCGGTTCTTCGTGCCGTGCCCTCACTGCGGCGCGATGCAGTGGCTGAAATTCGACCGGCTGCGCTGGCAGAAGGGCCGCCCGGAGACGGCGGAATATCACTGCGAGGGCTGCGAGACGCCCATCGCGGAGTACCACAAGACGGCGATGCTGGAGGGCGGCGAATGGCGGGCGACCGCCACGGCCGCCGATCCGACCACGGTCGGGTATCACCTCTCGGCGCTCTATTCGCCGATCGGCTGGCTGAGCTGGGAGCGGATCGTGCGGGC
>CALMSR010000081.1 GCA_937872465.1 uncultured Paracoccaceae bacterium | reverse complement strand
GGGGGGGGCCCGGGCTTATCGTATGGGCGGGGTTTTGGCCGCTCTGCGGTTCGGGGTCGGTCCCTGGGTGGGCCCGGGGGCGGGGGTGGGCGCCCGCCGGCCCGACGGCAGTCTCGTCACGCTCAGTGATCTGCCGGATCCGGCATCGCGCTGGACCCTGCCACGCAAGCGCGTGGTCGTCGAATGCGTGGATTACGGGCTGCTCGCCTTCGAGGCCGCCGCCAGCCGCTACCGGCTGACGGAGGAGGAACTGGGCGAGTGGCGGCGGACGGTGGAGGCCCGGGGCAGGGCGCCGGTGCTCTGGCCGCAGCGCCCGGTGCGGGTTGCCGGCGGCAGGATGACGGCGGGCGGCATCGAGATCGACCTCGACGCCCGCTGGCTGCGCGTCGGGGGCGAGCATGTGGCGCTGTCGGAATCCGAGATGACCGTGCTCGTCGCCGTGGCCGAGGCCGGGGGCGGGATCGTCTCGAACGCGATGCTGATGGCCGAACTCTACGGCGGTCGCGATGCCGTGGCGGGGTCGAAGATCGTCGACGTGCTGGTCTGCCGCCTCCGCCGCAAGCTCGGCACGGAAGCCCGCCGGTTCCGGTCGGTCTGGGGGCGCGGGCATCTCCTGGTGCTCTAGCGGCCTCGGCGCCCGCCCGGGGATCGCTCAGCGATGCAGCCGCAGGCGGTCGCCGAGGATCTCGATCCGTGCGAAGCGCCCGAGATAGGCCATGCCGAGCAGCGAGACGTCGAGGTCGCCGCCGTTGACGCTCGCCGGAAGGTCCCGGTCGATGTGGTCGCCGAAGCGGACCTCGCCGAGCCGGACGCGGGCGGTCGGCACCGCGCCGTTGGCGGTCTGCGCCCGCCCGGAGAAGACGAGGCGGTCGAGGTCGATCCCGAGCGCGGCCGCGTCCTTCCGCGAGAGCACGATGTCGCTGGCGCCGGTGTCGACCATGAAGCGGACCGGATGCCCGTCGATCTCGATCGTGGCGTGGAACTGGCCGTCCGGGCCGCGCCGCAATTCGGTCACGCCCGGGGCGATCTGGACCGCCGCGGAGGGGAAGAGCATGCCGCGCAGCGTGTCGCGGAACCCGTAGGCGATCACCGCCATGGCGATCAGGAGCAGCCAGAAGACCAGGTCGCGGATGTTGCGGCCGAGCCGCCCGCCCCGCAGCCCGAAGAGCAGGACGCCGAGGAGCAGGATGACCAGATAGACGAGCCGGACGTGGTCGTCTGACGATCCGGGCAGCACCGGCTCAGGCTCCGATGAGCCCGAGGTCCCGGATGCCGTCGAGCACGAACTGCACCGACAGCGCGGCCAGCAGGATCCCCAGGAGCCGGGTGACGACCACGATCCCGGTATGGCCGAGCGCGCGTTCCAGAAGCCCGCCGGCGCGGAACAGGATCAGGGAGAGCGCGAGCACGGCGGCCATGGCGACGTTGATCGTCAGGATCGCCATCGGGTCGCCGTTGTTCTGGCTGCTGAGCAGGATCATCGTCGCCAGCGCGCCGGGCCCGGCGATCAGCGGCATCGCCAGCGGAAAGACCGACGGGTCGGGCGGCTGGGTCGCCGTCTGCTTCTCGCGCCGTTCGCTGCGCCGCTCGAAGAGCATGTCGACCGCCATGAGGAAGAGCAGCATGCCGCCCGAGATCCGGAACGCCGGCATGCCGATGCCGATCAGCGCCAGCAGCGACTCGCCCGCGATGCCGAAGGCCGCGAGCAGGAAGAAGCCGACGGCGATCGCCCGGAAGCCGATCCGCCGGCGTTCCGCCGAGGACATGCCCTGGGTGAGCGCCACGAAGAGCGGCACCAGCCCGATCGGGTCGATGATCACGAAGAGCGTGACGAAGGCGGTCAGGAACAGGTCCGGGGTCATGCGACGCGTCCCTCCGCGGCTTCCACGCGCTCCAGCGCCGCCAGCCACAGGGTTTCGGCGCGCGCGATCCCATCGATGACCTCCGCGCGCTTCTTCTGCAAGGTCTCGATCTCGTCGCTGTCGCCGCGGCTGTAGAGCAGGGGGTTCGCGAGCCGGGCGTCGATGGCCTGGCGCATTTCCTCGAGCTTCGCGACCCGGGATTCGCAGCGCGCGACCTCGGCCTTGAGCGGCGAGAGGACGGCCGGGGCGGCCCTGCGCGGGCGGGGTTTCGGCTCGGCGGGCTTCGGCGCGGAGCGGCCGCGCTCGGAGAGGAGCAGGCGCCGGTAGCCCTCCATGTCGTCCTCGAAGGGCGCGACATGGCCGTCCTTCACCAGCCAGAGGCGGTCGGCGACCAGCTCCACGAGATGCGGGTCATGGCTCACCAGGATCACCGCGCCGCCGTATTCGGTCAGGGCGGCCACCAGCGCCTCGCGGCTCTCGATGTCGAGATGGTTGGTCGGCTCGTCGAGCACGATGAGATGGGGCGCGTCGATGGTGGCGATCAGCAGGCTCAGCCGCGCCTTCTGGCCGCCCGAGAGCCGTCCCACCTGGGAGGTCGCGATCTCGGCGCCGATCCCGCCGGCGGCGAGCCGGGCGCGATGCTTGGCCGGGGTCTCCTCCGGGCGCAGGCGGGCGATGTGCTGCAGCGGCGTCTCGTCGACATCGAGCTCGTCGACCTGATGCTGGGCGAAGTAACCGACCCGGAGCTTGGGCGCCGTGATCTTCCGGCCCGTCATCGGCCGGAGCCGGTCGGACAGAAGCTTGGAGAGGGTCGACTTGCCCTGGCCGTTGGCGCCGAGCAGCGCGATCCGGTCGTCCTGGTCGATGCGCAGGTCGAGCCCGCGCAGCACCGGGCGGCCGTCGTAGCCGACGCTGACGTCCTCGAGCCGGATGATGGGCGGCGAAAGCTCCTCCGGGGTCGGGAAGCCGAAGGCCGCCACGTGATCGTCCACCACCCCGGCGATGGGCTTCATGCGTTCGAGCGCCTTGAGCCGGCTCTGGGCCTGGCGGGCCTTGGAGGCCTTGGCGCGGAAGCGGTCCACGAAGGATTGCATATGCGCGCGCGCGGCATCCTGCTTCTTCTTCTCCGCCGCCTGCTGTTCGAGCCGCGCCCGCCGCGTGGCCTCGAAGGTGTCGTAGGGGCCCTGGTAGAGCGTCAGCTTCTGGCGGTGCAGGTGCAGGATCGCCCCGACCGAGCGGTTGAGCAGGTCCCGGTCGTGGCTGATGACCAGCACGGTATGCGGATAGCGCGCGAGGAAGCTCTCCAGCCAGATCGAGCCCTCGAGGTCGAGATAGTTGGTCGGCTCGTCGAGCAGGAGCACGTCCGGGCGCGAGAAGAGCACCGCCGCCAGCGCCACGCGCATGCGCCAGCCGCCGGAGAAATCCGCGCAGGCGCGCGCCTGGGCGGCGGCGTCGAATCCCAGCCCGTCGAGGATCGCCGCGGCGCGGGACTCGGCGGTATGGGCCTCGATATCGGCGAGGCGCGTCTGGATATCGGCGATCCGTGCCGCATCCCGGGCCGTCTCCGCCTCGGCCATGAGGGCGGCGCGTTCGCCGTCGGCCTGAAGCACGGTGTCGATCAGGCTGTCGCGCGTCGCCGGCGCCTCCTGCGCGACGCCGCCGATGCGCGCGCGGCGGGGCACCTCGATCTCGCCGGAATCGAGCGGCAATTCGCCGCGGATCAGCCGAAAGAGCGTGGTCTTGCCGGTGCCGTTACGCCCGACGAATCCCACCTTGTGCCCGGTCGGCACCAGCGCCGAGGCCGAGTCGAAAAGACGCTTTCCTTCCAGCGTGAAGGTGATGTCGCGCAAGGCCAGCATCGCGGCGGTGTGGCGTGGGGTCGCCGGCTTGTCAACCATCGCCGGTTTCCCGGTCTTTTGCGTCTTTCCGCCCGTGTTCGGCCATGCTACCTCGGCGCCGGAATTAGAGGGACGGGTAGTGATGGCCATCCAACGCACGTTTTCGATCATCAAGCCGGACGCGACACGGCGCAATCTGACCGGGGCGATCAACGCCAAGCTCGAGGCGGCGGGTCTGCGCATCATCGCGCAGAAGCGCGTCCATCTGACGCTGGCGCAGGCGCAGGCATTCTATGCCGTGCACAAGGATCGCCCCTTCTTCGGCGAACTGACCGAATTCATCGCTTCCGCCCCGATCGTGGCGCAGGTGCTCGAAGGCGAGGATGCCATCGCCCGCAACCGCGAGGTCATGGGCGCGACCAACCCCGCCGAGGCCGCCTCCGGGACGATCCGCAAGGAATTCGCCCTCTCGATCGGCGAGAATTCGGTGCATGGCTCCGACGGGCCCGAGACGGCCGCGGTCGAGATCGCCTATTTCTTCTCCGGGCTCGAACTGGTCGGCTGAGTCCCGCGTCGGCCCGGCACGCAGCAGATCCGGATATCTGTTTAATATCAAGGCGTTAATTGGCGTTTCAACGTGAAACGCCCCGGATTTCGGCTCAGGGGAAGAGGGCGACCTTCCTGCGATCGCCCGCGGCGAAGCGGCGCAGCACCGCCGGGTAGAGGCGGTGCTCCATCGGCAGGAGCCGGGCCGCGAGGGTCTCGGACGTGTCGCCGGGCAGCACCGGGATGACGGCCTGACCGAGGATCGGGCCGGAATCGAGGTCGGGCGTGACCTCGTGCACGGTCGCGCCATGCAGCGCCATGCCCGCCGCCAGCGCGCGTCCGTGGGTGTCGAGCCCGGGGAAGAGCGGCAGGATCGAGGGGTGGATGTTGAGGATCCGTCCCTGCCAGTGCTCGACGAAACCCGGGGTCAGGATCCGCATGAAGCCGGCGAGGCAGAGGATCTCCGCGCCGCTCGCCGCAAGCCGGTCGAGAATCGCCGCCTCGAACCGCGGCCTGTCGCCCGCATGGGCGCGATGGTCGATGACGGCGGTCGGCACGCCCAGATCCGCCGCGCGCGCGAGCCCGGCGGCATCGGGGCGGTTGGAGATCACCAGGCAGGGTGTCGCCGGATGATCCGGACCGGCCATGTCGCGCACCAGCGCGACCATGTTCGAACCGCCGCCGGAGATCAGGATCGCGGCGCGGCGTCGCGTCACGGCATGGCCGAATAGCGCACGCCCGCGCCGGCCTCGACCCGGCCGATCTCGTGCACGGTCTCGCCCGCCTGCTCGAAGACGGCGCGGATCGCCGGGCAGGCATCGGGGGCTGCGACCGCGACGAGGCCGATGCCGCAGTTGAAGGTCCGGAGCATCTCGTCGCGCGACATGCCGCCCGCGCCCCGAAGCCAGCGGAAGACATCCGGCAGCGCCCAGGCGGCGAGATCGATGCGGGCGCCGAGGTCCTCGGGCAGGATGCGCGGCAGGTTCTCGGTCAGGCCGCCGCCGGTGATATGCGCGAGGCCGCGCAGCCCCTCGATCCGCATCGCCTCGAGGGCGCCGCGGACATAGATCCGGGTCGGGGCGAGCAGGGCCGCGCCGAGCGATCCTTCCGCGAAGGGGCAGGGCGCGTCCCAGCCGAGGCCGCTCTCGGCGACGATGCGGCGCACCAGGCTGAAGCCGTTCGAATGCACGCCCGAGGAGGCGAGCCCGAGCAGGACGTCGCCCGCCGCCACGCCGCGCGGCAGCTCGCCGCCGCGCTCCATCGCCCCCACTGCGAAGCCGGCGAGATCGAAATCGCCGCCCGCGTACATCCCCGGCATCTCCGCCGTCTCGCCGCCGATCAGCGCCGCACCGGCGGCGGAGCAGCCTTCGGCGATGCCGGCGATCACTTCGCCAGCTTGATCGACGTCGAGCCGGCCGGATGCGAAATAATCCAGGAAGAACAGCGGCTCCGCGCCCTGGCACACCAGGTCGTTGACACACATCGCCACGAGATCGATGCCGACCGTGCCGAACTGCCCGGTCTCGATGGCGACGCGCAGCTTGGTCCCGACCCCGTCGGTGGCGGCGACCAGGACGGGATCCTCGTAGCCGGCCGCCCGGAGGTCGAAGAGCGCGCCGAAGCCCCCGAGCCCGGTCATCACGCCCGGGCGCGCGGTCCGCTCGGCGGCGGGCCTGATGCGCTCGATCAGCGCATTTCCGGCATCGATGTCGACGCCGGCATCGGAATAGGTCAATCCATTGCGCAGTTCTGCCATGCCATCCTCGGCGCATCCGTCTGGGCACCGGCTCTACCCCATGCCGGCAGCCAAGGGAACACGTGCTTGACCCGTCGTCGAAGCCTGCGATAGCTGATCGCCAGGGGGCCCGTAGCTCAACGGTCAGAGCAGAGCGCTCATAACGCTTTGGTTGCAGGTTCGAATCCTGCCGGGCCTACCACGCAGTCTGGGGCTTTCACGGCCTCTACGGCCGTTTCCGCGAACCGCGGACAGATCAAAGGCTTGCGCGGCGATCTTGCCCAAGATCTCCTTGGATTCGGCGTGGAGAGCAGGGAATCGGTGCGGAAAGCGGCCTGGCGGCATTTCGTGCTCTGCTGGCCTCCAAAATAATGGCGGCCGTGGGCTGGGGGCCGTGCAAAGCAGGGCTCCGGTTGACTTCCGATGTTATGACAGAAGATCCGGGCTTAGCCGAGAATCGCCCGCTGGTCTTCCCATAGCGCGGGCAGGTCGATGCGCCTGAGGCGTTCCGCCGTCAGCCCGACTGGCTGGGTGCCATCGAGGATGCGCTGGACGAGGTCCGGCGCGAGGAAGGCCAGTTGCAGGGATCGCGACACGTCGCCGATGTCGGCGCCTTCGCGGCGGGCGATGTGGTCTATGCCGGGACGCGTGGCCGGGTCGAGATATTCGGCGAGGCGGCAGCGGGCCTCGATCAGGATCCGGACGAGATGCGGGTCGGGCGTCGGTGGCGGTGCCGCATTGCCGCCAAGGATCACACGCAGCTCCGGCCCGCGCCGTTGCAGCTTCAGCGTCGCAGAGACGCTGAAGTCGGGAAGCTCCAGGGCAGCGAGGTCGGCGAACCGCCCGTTCGGTGCTTCCCGAAGGGTCGCAAGGCTCACGTCCGCTCTCATTTCATTGCCGGTCAACTGGACCTTCGTGACGAGCATGTGCAGGATCTCTCTCGCGGTCCGGGAGGCGGCATCCTCCAGCAGCCCGCTGAGTTGCGAGCACATGTCCTTCACGGCGATGGATGCGGCGTGTCCGGACAGGGCGGATGCGATCATCCGTGCCTGGAACGCCGGATCCCGGAGCTTGGCGGCGATGGTCCGGGCAACGGCCGCCTCCAGTTCGGCCGCCGGGATGCGCCAGCCCCGCGCGCCATGAGCGACGCCCTGCTCGATCAGGGAAGCACTGACATAGTAGCGGTAGCGCCGCCTCTTCTTCAGGGCATGGCTCGGGCGCATCCTCCGACCATCGGGATCCAACACCCGGCCCGCGAGCGGGCTTGGGTCACCAGCGGATCCTCCGGTCGCCTGCCGGCGGCGGTTGGCAGCGAGGCGCTGCTGCACGGCCTCCCAGAGGCTCTCCCCGATGATCGCATCATGCTGGCCGGGATGGACCTTGTCCCGGTGCCGGATGCGGCCGACGCAGACCGGGTTGGCGAGCATGGCGTAGAGCTTGCCACGGGAGAAGGCGGTGCCACCGGTGGTGCGACCGTTCCGGTGCCGGCGCAGGGGGGTGCGAATGCCCGCGGCGTCGAGCTCTGCCTTCAGCGCGATCACCGAGCCGAGCGCCAGGTAGCGCTCGAAGATCCGCTTGACCTGCCTGGCCTCCTCCGGCTCCGGCACAAGATTGCGCCCCTCGGCCCGGTAGCCCATCGGGACGATGCCGCCCATCCACATGCCCTTGGCCTTCGAGGCGGCGATCTTGTCACGGATGCGCTCGGCGGTGACCTCGCGCTCGAACTGGGCGAAGCTCAGGAGCACGTTCAGCGTCAGCCGGCCCATCGAGGTGGTGGTGTTGAAGGCCTGGGTGATCGAGACGAAGGAGACGCCGGCTGCGTCGAAGATCGCCACGATGCGGGCGAAGTCGGCGAGCGACCGGGTCAGTCGGTCGACCTTGTAGACGATCACCGCATCGACCTTGCCGGCCTCGATGGCGGCCAGCAGCCGGGTCAGGGCAGGGCGCTCCATCGAGCCGCCGGAGAAACCGCCGTCGTCGTAGCGGTCAGGGATCGCGGTCCAGCCCTCGTGCTTCTGGCTGAGGATGTAGGCCGCACAGGCCTCGCGCTGGGCATCGAGCGAGTTGAAGTCCTGGTCCAGTCCCTCTTCGGTGGACTTGCGGGTGTAGATCGCGCAGCGGCTCGTCTTGCGGCTACCCTTCGTCCCTGTCATGCCGCATCTCCGTCGCGCAGGCCGAAGAAGGCCGGACCGTTGCGGCGGCTTCCGGTGATCGCCCGGGCGATGGCCGAGAGCGAGGTCCAGCATTTCCCGCGCCAGAGGAATCCGGTCTCGGTGACGATGACCTCGTGCCTCTCGTCGCCCCAGGCCCGCATCAGCCGGGTGCCGGGGAGGAGCCGCGGAGCGCTTGCCTGTTTCGCAGCCCGCGCATCGACCGTGCCGCCCTGACCGAAGCTAGCTTCGAGGGCCGCGAGCCGGCGCTCCAGTTGCCGCGACATTCCGCCGAGAGTGTCTGCCTGACACTTCCAGGCGATACCGAGCATCAAGAGGCGTCGCCGGGCGCCCTTCGGTGGCGGCGTGCCCCATGAGTCCGACCAGACCATTCGCAGCTCGGCGATCGGCAACCCGGCGAGGCCGGCAATGCGCTCGTCCAAAGGCAGACCTTCAGACGGCGCGAATTCCGCGCCATCTCTTGCTACCAGGTTCGGCATCAGGCCGCCTCGACAAGGCGATAGGCCTTGCGTCCGTCCGTCGTCACGAGGCGGACATCGAAGCCGCGCTGGCGGAGCCGGGCAAGGGCGGCGCGGGTGGTGTGTGGCAGCCAGGCGGTGGCAGTGGCCAGTTCATCGAGCGTCGCGCCCGTCGGCCGTGCGACCGCGTCGAGAAGGATGCCGAGCTTGCCGCCGGGACGGTCGGGCCGGAGGGATGCATCGGTGCTGCGACGGGCACTCCGGCAATCCCCGGATGCGGGTGGCCCCGCGTCCGGAATCTCGACGCCGATCGCTGCGAGGCCCTTCGGCGTGACGACAAGCCGGTTGCTGTCCGTGGTCGGCTGCGCCGTCGGGCCGGTCCCGGTGCCGTCGGTGACGAAGCCCCGATCGAACAGGGCCTTGACCGTCCTCTCGAGCGCCCCGCCCTTCAGCCTGATCCTGTCTGGGACGGGAAGGAGGCGCAGATCCGGACGCGCTGCAGCCGCAGTGAGCAGGATGGTCTGAGTATCGGAAAGCCTTGGCATGGTTCGATCCTTCTGTCAGGGGCGGCGTGGATTGCGCGGCCTGGTACTGACCGAAGGCCCGAAACGGTGCCGTCGGGCGGGGACTCCGTGGCGACACCCCGCGTCGCCATGTGAGTGCAGTGACGCTCTGTGCCCGGGAGAAGTCCAGCAGGAAGTTCTGGCAAGCGGATACGTCAGGCTCATAACCTGAAGGTCGTAGGTTCAAATCCTGCCCCCGCAACCAAACTTTCCGACAAGATATCAAAGACTTAGGCCGCCCACCGGGCGGCTTTTGCGTGTCGCGTCGTGTTACAAGCCCGTCCCGAACACTCCCCAAAGATTCCAAAGGCTTACGATCAGCCCCGATTCCTCCGTGCAACACGGATGCGACACGGGACAGCGCCGATGTTCCGCAGGAGTTCGCGAGCCGATGGCGCTTGATTGCACCGCTTCTGATCCTCAGTATGGCGCTGTTGTTACCAACATTCGATCCGTCAGGGGTGGTTCATGGCTCGTCTTGTTTACGCATGTCGGTTCGATGTGGCGGCTGAAAACGGCATCGCAAGCGTTCTATCGACCTACCAAGACTGGATCGTTCGGCACTATCAGGGCCGGCGGCAGCTTCCTGACTTCAACTTCGACCCGGAAGTCGTGGGCGCCCAGGAAGGTGTTCCGGAACGTCATTCGCTATCTTCATCGGTCTACCAGGACGGCGACGAGCGCGTAGTCCGCATCCGCTGGTCCTTTCCAGATGACAACGATGATGGGTTGAGGTGGGCGAACGAGGTGCGCGTCGGTCAATTCGGTGATCGGTGTGGGGTCGAGCATCTCATATCCATCGAGTCTGTCGAGTACAGTGTCTCGCCTGCGAGGCTGCTCTTCGGATCGCCGCGCGCGGTCCGCGATATCTGCACGAAGACTCCCGCCTTCATCGGAGAGATGCAGGTCAAGGCCGAACCCTATACCCTAGAGCAAGAAGGCCTGAATGACCTACTAGCCCTCCTTACGAGTGACCTCCGAAGGCTCCCCGTGGTTCTATTGTCGCCGTATGCCCGGGGAGAACTCAATCAGATCGATCCCGCGAAGCTGGCACGGAACCTCGCCGGCGTGGCAGTGGTGGTTCGGGTCGATGACCCTGAGCTAACGTGGGATTTTGCCGACGAGGTTGGTCGGCAGTTGTCTTGCTTCAACGGAGCGGCGCGGATCTATTGGCCCGGATTCTCGAAGGAGTCCGACCCGCGAAGCCACCGATTGTTTTTCGGGGCTTGGATTGAGCAGGTCGGGCCTGAGGTCGCGGCCCGAACAATCGAACGAGCGATATTTGCAGTCGCAGCATTTCGCTATGTGCCGGACGGACGAATTGCCGATGTGATCCGGCGTGCTGACGCTGCTGAAAGGCAGAAGCTTCTCGTTGAAAAGAAGGAAACTGGCGACGACTTCTGGGCGGACTACGAGCGTGACCTTGCTCGGCTCGATGAGGTCGAGAAACGCCTTGGAGACCTTGAGGCGGAAAACGCCAACCTCAGGGCCAACCAGCAGGTGTTCTTCGCCGCAGGAGCTGGAGCCCCCGACGAACTCGCGCAGCCCGTGGAGTCAGAGGACCTCTCGTTCTCTTCCGTCGCGGAGGCAGTGCAGGCTGCGGCGAAACGCTGTAACAACGTCGAGATCCTCGACACGGCCGCATCCGCCGCAGAGGCCAGCCCGTTTCAGCGTCCCTACGACATCTTCAAGGCGTTGACCGACCTTGACGAGATCGTCGAAGCTTGGAGCAAGAATCGAGAGGAGAAGGGGAGCGGCGGAGACCTGCTACAGCATCTGCGCGACCGTGGCTGGGGAAAGCGAAGCAGCATGCACATCTCCGACACGACGCGCGGGAAGTTCCGCGCCCATTACGAGTTTGAGTATCAGGGCCAGAAGCTACTGTTCGAGCCCCACATCACCATTGGCGCCGGGGACCCGAACTCATGTGCGTCCATCCACTTCATCTTCGACCAAGAGCGTTTGAAAATGGTCGTGGGGCATGTCGGGAAGCACCTGCCGAACACGAAGACCTGAATTGCCGTGTTCTTTAGGCCGCCACCGTTGCCACCCCATCCAGACGCACCGCGACGCTGGTGACGCCGCTCCCCGCGGACTCCACTGCTACGCCGATGGGGAAGCGCCCCGCAGCGGGCGCGTTGACCTGCTTGGCCGTGTTGTCCCACGCGACACGCGCGCCGACCGTCAGCGCCGCCGCGCTGGCCTTCGGCAGCTGGAACACGCCGGTCGTGGAGAGCTCGACCGGGTCGCCCTCGGCCGAGGAATAGGCGGCGATGCCGAAGATGCTGCCGACGATCAGCGCGTCGCCCGAGGCGATGCCGCCCGCAGGCGTCGTGACGCGGACGATGTGGCCGTTCTGGAGGTAGTTCTTCATCTCAGAGCCCCTTCGAGGATTGGATGCGGACGACCGAGATGCGCTCGGTCGCGCCCGCGATCTTCCGGTTGAGGTCCGCGAGCGCGGCGGCCATCTCGCCGTCGCTCGCGTAGGTGACCCGCTTGCCGTCGTATTCGACAGTGCGGACGCCCTGATAGCGGGCGGCCATCAGGGCATCGCGCCAAGCGGTGAGCTGGGCGAGGTCGGCCATGCTCACGCGCCCGCGTTCATGAACCAGCCCCGATGGTCGATGAACCCGGCCCCGAAATCGAGGATCACGCGGATCTCCACGCCGTCCACGTCCCAGCCCGAGCGACTCTCGACCTGCGGGCCCTCGGCGCCCGAGAGATAGGCGAACTCCAGCCCGTCGATCTCGCCGGGATCGGCGGTGACATACCAGCGCGTCGCGCTCGACAGTCGTGGCTCGACCACCAGCGAGAGCGAGCCCGAGAACGGGTTCACATCGGCCGCGGTGGCGGGTGCGATGCTGGCCAGCCACTTCTCGGCCGTGGTCTCCAGCGCGGGCGGGACCAGAAGATTGCGCGGCGTCACGCGGATCGTGCGGTCCTCGATGCCCTTCTGCGTCCTGAGCGCCAGCCGGGCGGCCGAGAGGGTCGCGTCGGAGATCGCCGCCCCGGTGCCCGCCTTGTTGCCGTGGTCGGCGTGGAACAGCGTCTTGCCGTCCGACATCGTGGGCCCGTTGCCGCTTCCCGCCTCGAGGAGGGTGACGAGGATCCTCGCCTCGGTCTCGGCAGCGGCCTGGCCCATGCGGCGGGCGAGGTCCGAGAAGGCGCCGAGGTCGTCGTTGACCAGAACCTGCCGGGTGACGCCGATCTTCCGCGCCCAGGTCTCGACCTTGTAGGCTTCGCGGGCCTCGGCCATGGTCCCGGCCTTGATCTCGCCGTGCTCGTTCAGCTTCTCCAGCAGCGGCGCCTCGCCCAGCATGATCTTGTTCACCGCCCGGAAGTCCCGCGCCGTGGTCTGGCGGCCGAGGCGGCGGATACCCGAGGGCGCGGCCTGGTAGGCGTCGCGTAGCACCCGGCCTACCGTGTCCCCGAGGATGATCGGGAAGTCCGAGGTGGTGTGCAGCGCGCGGGTGACGAGGCTCGCGGGCGACAGCGCCATGGTGGACTCGCCACGCAGGGTCAGCAGTTCCTTCGCCATGTCGACCGGGGTCGAATAGGCGTAGCGGCGGGCGGGCTCGCTCAACTCGTGGCGCGGGTTGATGCGGGCGTAGAGCGCCTCGCCCATCTGCCGGGCGCGGAGCGCGGGGTCGTCCTGGCTCTCGCCCATCTCGACACGGACTTGTTCGGTTCGGATGGCCGGTGCGCTGCGGCTGGCTAGCGCCTCGAAGGCCGCACGGCGGGCAGTGTCGGGATCTGCGCCTCCGTCGATCTGGCCATCGATCCACGACTGGTCGAGCCCCGCGATGCGGGCGATGGAGCGGATCTCCGCGTTCGCCTCAGCGCGGGTCTCTGTGGTCGGCGCCTCGGGCGGGGCCGTGGTGGTGGTCGTGTCGGTCATCTCTGTCTCCATGCGAATGTGGGCGCCGGGATCGGCGGGCGTCGGCACCAGGGAAATCTCGTGGGGCGTCCAGCGCACGGCGGTCAGCACGCGCACGCCGTTCTCGGTGGTCTCGGCCCAGTCCTCGACGGAGTAGCCGACCGAGACGTGCCGCAGGATGCCCGCCAGCACGTCATGCCAGACCGGCTCCACTTCGGGTCGGGCCGAGAACTGGATCAGCGCCGTGCCCCGCTTGCCGTCGACGTCGGCGCTGCGAACGGAGCCCAGCACATCGCGCACCGCGGTTTCGCCATCCGCCTGCGCGAGGACATGCGCGTGGTCACCGAGGCCGGGCACGAAC
>CALMSR010000080.1 GCA_937872465.1 uncultured Paracoccaceae bacterium | reverse complement strand
GTCGTAGCGCCCGCCGCTGGCGATCGGCGGCAGGTCGGGGCGATCGGGCGCGAGCGCCCCGAAGACGAAGCCGTCGTAATATTCCAGCGTGGTGCGCCCGAATCCGGCCTCGAAGGCGAGCCCCTCGGGGGCGATGCCGCGCCGGGCGCAGGCATCGAGCCGCGCCTCGAAGCGGTCGACGGCGGCGGCGAGGCCCGGCGTCTCGCGCGCGAGCCGGCGAAGCTGGCCGAGCGCCTCGACCGCGCTGCCGGTCACCGCGAGCACGGCCTCGAGCCGGTCCACCGCATCCTGCGGCAGCGCCGGGGTCTGCGCCTCGGCGGCGAGCCCGGCCACGCGCTCGGCGATCTCGCCGGCGCTGCGCTTGCCGACCCGGTGGCCGGCGCGGGCGATCAGCTCGGGCACGCGCCCCTCGCCCGCCGCAGCGAGCATCTCGGCGCGGCGCGCGGCCTCGGCGCCGTGCAGCGGCCCGAAACGCTCCAGGAGCGCATGGAAGCGGTGCGGCCGCCAGACGTGCCGCCGGAGCGCCCGCCGGCGCGCCTCGGTGGTCTCCAGCCCGTCGATCGCCGCGAGCACCAGCCCCATGTCGCCGGTCACCAGCCGGACCGGGGCGTCGCCGAGCGCATCGAGGATCAGCCCGAGCACCTCGGCGTCCCGCTCCGAGGGCGCCGTGCCGTCGAAGACCTCGACCCCGGCCTGGAGATATTCCCGCGGCCGCTCCGATCCCGCCGCCTGCCGCCGCCAGACCGGGCCGCAATAGACGTAGCGCGCCGGCTCGGCGCCCGCCGCCATGTGCAGCCGCACGATGGGCAGGGTGAAATCGGGCCGCAGCATCAGCTCCGCGCCCTCGTCCTCGGTCACGAAGGCGCGCGCCCGGATGTCCTCGCCGTAGAGGTCGAGCAGGAGCTCGGCGGGCTGGAGCGCCGCCGGCTCGACCCGCATCGCACCGGTGGCGGCGAGGGCTGCGAGGATGCGCGCGATCTCGGCCTCGAGCCGCCCGAAGCCGGCGCCCAGCCGCCCACCCTTCAGAAAGGCCCGGTCGGCGACCACGGGCTCAGGCCCTGGCCCGCGCCAGGACCGCGCGCACCTGCTCGGCCAGATCCGCGCGGGCCACCTCGACCTGGGCCGGCTGGGCACGCCAGTCCTCATGCGTCTCGATGTCGGCGGCCAGACGGGCGCCGAGCGCGAGATCCTTGAGCTGGACCACGCCACGGGCGCGTTCGTCGCCACCCTCGATCACCGCCACGGGCGCGTTGCGCTGGTCGGCGTATTTGAGCTGCCGCCCCATGCCGCCGCCGCCGAGAAAGACCTCCGCGCGGATGCCCGCGGCGCGCAGCTCGGCCGCCATGGCCTGGTAGTCGGCCATCCGGTCGCGATCCATGACCGTGACCACGACCGGGCCCGGCGCCGCCTCGGCGTCCTGGCGCACCGCGGCGAGCGCGGCGAGCAGCCGGTCCACCCCGATGGAGATGCCCGTGGCCGGCACCGCCTCGCCGGTGAAGCGCCGCACCAGGTCGTCGTAGCGCCCGCCGCCGGCCACCGAGCCGAATTGCCGGCGCTGGCCCTTCTCGTCGCGGATCTCGAAGGTCAGCTCCGCCTCGTAGACCGGGCCGGTGTAATAGCCGAGCCCCCGGACCACCGAAGGGTCGATCAGGCATTTGACGCCGGCGCCGTCGAGATAGCCCGCCATGGTCTCGAGCTCCGCCACGCCGGCGCGGCCGGTCTCCGACGGTCCGACGAGATCGCGCAGCGCCGCGCAGGTCGCCGCCCCGTCGCCGCGCCGCGCAGCCATGAAGCCGAGGATCACCGCGGCCTGCTCGTCGCCGAGATCGGCGCCGGGCGTGAAATCGCCGCTCTCGTCGCGGCGCCCGGCCCCGAGCAGCGCGCGCACGCCCTCGACACCCAGCCGGTCGAGCTTGTCGATGGCGCGCATCACGATGCCGCGCCGGGCGGCATGGGCCTCCGGGTCGGCGGGATCGAGCACGCCCACGGCCTCCATCACCCCGTTCAGCACCTTGCGGTTGTTGATCCGGATGACGAAATCGTCCCGCCCGATGCCGGCGGCCACCAGCGCCTCGCCGAGCATGGCGCAGATCTCGGCATCCGCCGCCACGCTCGCCGCGCCCACCGTGTCGGCGTCGCATTGGTAGAATTGCCGGAACCGCCCCGGCCCCGGCTTCTCGTTGCGCCAGACCGGCCCGACCGCATAGCGCCGGTAGGGCGTCGGCAGCGCCATGCGGTGCTGGGCATAGACCCGCGCCAGCGGCGCGGTCAGGTCGTAGCGCAGCGCGAGCCAGCCCTCGTCGGCATCGTTCCAGGCGAAGACCCCGGCATTGGGGCGATCGACGTCCGGCAGGAAGCTCCCCAGCGCCTCGACCGTCTCCACCGCGGCGGTCTCCAGCGGATCGAAGCCATGGGCGTGATAGACCTCGCAGACGCGCGCCAGCATGGTGTCGCGGGCGCGCACCTCGGCACCGAAATAGTCGCGGAACCCGCGCGGGGTCTCGGCGCGCGGGCGCGGCGGCTTTCGGGTCTTCGGCTTGGCCATGGCGGGATCCGGGCTCGATGATCGGCGCCCTCGTACCCCGGCGCAGGGGGACGGGCAAGGTCAGGCGCCGGCGAGGCCCCTGTAACGGCCGCGGTGATAGATCAGGGGAGCGAGCTCCTGATCGGCGAGGCGCAGCACCTCGCCCACCACGATCAGGTGGTCGCCGCCGTCGAAGCGCGCCGTGTGGCGGCATTCGAGCCGGGCGCTGCATTCGGGGAAGAGCGGCACCCCGCCGATCCCGGGGCTCCAATTGAGGCCAGAGAAATCGTCGCCCCGGCGGGCGAAGCGCATGGCGAGCTCGCGCTGGGCCGCGCTCAGCACATGCACGGCGAAATGCGTGGCGGCCTCGAAATCGGCGAACCGGCTCGAGCGCCGGGCCGGCGACCAGAGCACCAGCGGCGGCTCCAGCGAGACGCTGGCGAAGCTGTTGACGGTCATGCCCAGCGGCCCGTGCGGCGTCATGGTCGTCACCACCGTCACCCCGGTGGCGAAGCGCCCGAGCGCGTCGCGCAGATCCCGCTGGCTGAAATCGGACAAGGGCGCCCCTCTGGTCTGTCTCCCCGCGATCCCTAGCCGCTCGGCTGCGCGCTGTCGATGTGGCGCCCCGGCCGGCCCCGGATGACGGCCTCTGGAGATCGTCCTTCGCGGCGCGCCTGTTCCGCCACGAGACGAGGGCGGCGCCCGGAACTCTGCCCGAAGGAGTCGCGTCGCCAGTTTCGGTTCCCCGCCCCCTGCCCCGCCATCACTCCGCGACGATCAGACCCGGCACGGCCTTGGCCAGCGCGTCGAAGCCGGGACGCAGCCGCGCCTTGGCATCGACGATCAGGTGGTCCATCTCGTCGATCCTGCAGAAGACCGAGCGCGCGGGGACGCCGACCTTGGAATGGTCGGCCAGAACGATCGTGCGCTCGGCGTTCTCGACCATCGCCCGCGCGATCTCGGCGCCGTGCAGGAAGTAGTTCGTCGCCCCCATGGTCGCATCGACCCCCCAGGGCGCGAGAAGCGCCAGATCGGCGCGGTAGCGGTAGATGTCGTTGATCGTGCGGGCGCCGTGCGTCTCCATGGGATCCTGCTTGAAGTCGCCGGCGAGCATCACCACGCGGTAGCGGCGCGCGGGCTCGCCGGGCCGGTCGGCCAGCTGCTGCGCGACATCGACCGAATTGGTGATGACGGTGATGTCGGTCAGCCCGTTCGGCCCCGCGAGCGCCCCGGCCATGGTCGAGGTGGTGACGCCCGCATCCATGAAGATCGTCAGCCCGTTCCTGAGCAGGCCGAGCGCGGTCGCCGCGATCGCCCGCCGCTCCTGCAGCCGCTGCGTCATCCGCACGCGGAAGTTCGTGTCCTCGCGCGCCACCGGCACCGCCCCGCCGCGCACCCGGCGGAGCTCGCCGGCGAGCTCCATGTCCATCAGGTCCCGCCGCACGGTCTCGCGCGAGACGCCGAAGACCTCGACGATGCGGTCGATGGACACCTGCCCATAGGCCGCCAGCTGCGCGCGGATCTTCTGGTGCCGTTCTTCCTGCCACATCGCCTTCGATTCCGAGCCTGAGCGCCTTGGGATCAGGTTTGGCTCGAAACGCGCCAAACGACAACCGCCACGCCGCATATTTACACATAACCACACATAACACACATATTGCCACACGCCACGGTTTGAGGTAAACGAGTCGCAAGCTCGAAGGGGAGCGAGCGACCTCACCCGAACCGGCAGCCCCCGCGGGGGAAGGCGGCAACCGCGCCTCGGCGCGGCCGGCGGCCTGCTGTCAAAGCGACGGAGACATGCATGGGCCGTGCGGCGGCGATCGGAGACGAACACATAGCCCTCGCCATGGCGATGGCGGATGCGGCACGGCGCGTGCTCAACGCGCAGGCGGGCGACGCGCTCGGCGTCTCGGTCAAGCCGGACCGCAGCCTCGTCACCGAGATCGACCTCAGGATCGAGGCCGAGCTGCGCGCGATGATCGCGGACCGCTTCCCCTCCCACGGCATCATCGGCGAGGAGGCCGGCAGCGAGGCGGCCGATGCCGAGGCCGTCTGGATCCTCGACCCGATCGACGGCACCGCGCCCTTCATCGTCGGGCTGCCGGTCTACGGCACGCTGATCGCGCTCGCCATCGACGGCGTGCCGCTGCTCGGGATCATCGACATCCCCGGCGTCGATGCGCGCTGGCTCGGGGCGCCGGGTCGGCCGACCACCTGCAACGGCCGGCCGGTCCGGGTGCGCCCCTGCGCCGGGCTGGCGCTGGCGATGATGACGAACAGCAACCAGGACTACATCCCGCCCGCCGACCGCCCGGCCCTGGAGGCGCTGCGCGGCGCGACCGCGACACGGGTCTATGGCGGTGCCGCGCTCAACTACGGCCGGCTGGCCGAGGGGCGCACGGATCTGGCGCTGGACGCCGGGCAGAAGGTCTTCGACTTCGCGCCCTTCCGGCCCGTCATCGAGGGCGCGGGCGGCGTGATCACCGACTGGCGCGGCGCGCCGCTGACGATCGGGAGCAGCGGGCATCTGCTCGCATCGGGCGACGCGCGCGTCCACCGCCAGGCGCTCGAGCTGATCGAGGGGCTCGGCCTCGGCGCGCCCTCCCGCCCCCAATCCACCGCCGAAGCAGCAGACAGGAAGGACGCATGAGCATCGACATTTCCAACCTCACCGTCACCTACGGAGCGGAGGACGTCATCTCCGGCTTGTCGCTGGCGATCCCGGAGGGGAGCTTCTTCACCCTGCTCGGCCCCTCGGGCTGCGGCAAGACCACGCTCCTGCGCACCATCGCGGGCTTCGTGAAGGCGAGCGGCGGCAGCATCCGCTTCAGCGGCCGCGACGTGACGAAGCTGCCGCCGCACCGGCGCGACATCGGCATGGTGTTCCAGGACTACGCGCTCTTCCCCGACAAGACCGTGTTCCAGAACGTCGCCTACGGGCTGCATGCCCGCGGCGAGCGGGGCGAGTCGGTCGCGCGCAAGGTCGGCGAGGCGCTGGAGCGGGTCGGCCTCGGCCATCTCGGCAGCCGCCATCCCGCCGCGCTCTCGGGCGGCCAGCGCCAGCGCGTGGCGCTGGCGCGGGCGATGGTGATCAAGCCGCAGGTGCTGCTCATGGACGAGCCGCTCTCGAACCTCGACGCCAAGCTGCGCATCCAGATCCGCGAGACGATCACCGAGCTGCAGCGCGAGGCCAACATCACCACCGTCTTCGTGACCCACGACCAGGAGGAGGCGCTGTCGATGTCGAACCTGATCGGGGTGATGAACCGCGGCGCGGTCGAGCAGCTCGGCACCCCGCAGGAGATCTACGCCAGGCCGCGCACCGGCTATGTCGCCGATTTCGTCGGCGCGGCCAACCGGCTGCCGGTCCGGCTGCGGCCGGCGAAGGCGCCGCTCGTGGAGGCCAGCCTGGGCGACGTGGCGATCCTCGCCACCGACGCCATGGCCGCGCCGGCGCCCGAGGGGCTCCTGATCCTGCGCCCGGAGGATCTCAAGATCTCGGCCGCGCCGCAGGAGGCGCTGCAATCCATGCCGGCGACGGTGCGGGGCCGGCAGTATCTCGGCTCGAAGACCAGCTACCGGCTCGATCTCGGCGAGGCGCTGCAGGTGGTGGCCGAACTGCACGGGCCCGGCCACGACGGCTTCGCCCCCGGCGACCGCGTCAGCCTCGGCATCGATTCCGCTCTCGCCCGGGTGATCGCGGCATGAGTGCCGATTCGATCCGCTCGCCCTGGTTCTGGCTGACCGCGCTGGCGCTGGCGCTGCTCGCGCTCTTCGTGCTCTATCCGCTGCTCAGCATCATCGGGGGCAGCTTCTCCGGCGAGGGCCCGTCGGGCTGGGCGCAGCTCGTCTCGACGTCCAAATACCGCGAGGCGGTGCTGAACACGCTGATCCTCGCCTCGTCGGTGACGGTGATCTGCACGCTCATCGGCGTGCCGCTGGCCTATGTGACGGCGCGCTACAGCTTCCGCGGCAAGGCGCTGATCGCGCTCCTGCCGCTGATCACGCTCGTCATCCCCGAGGTGATCGCCGCGCAGACCTGGCTGATGATGCTCGGCAACAACGGGCTCATCACCAAGTTCCTGCGCGAATTCGGGATCCGGCTGCCGTCCTTCTACGGCTGGTTCGGCCTGATCACCTCGATGAGCTTCATCTACTACACCTATGTCTACATCGGCACCGTCGCCGCCATCGGCAAGTTCGACGTGCAGCTCGAGGAGGCGGCGCAGAGCCTCGGCACCCCGCCGGGCCGGGCGCGGATGAAGGTGATGCTGCCGGTGATCCTGCCCGCGATCCTCGCCTCGGCGCTGCTCGTCTTCACCATGACGGTGGGCAATTTCGCGATCTCGATCATCCTCAGCCACGGGCTGCCGCTCCTCTCGGTCTCCACCTACCAGGCGGCGGTCTCGGAGGGCACGACCAGCATCACCATGCAGAGCACGCTCGCCAGCGTCTCGGTGCTGATCGTGATGTCGGTCCTGTTCCTCAACCGCTGGATCGTGAGCCGGGGGCGCTACGAGATCGTGCAAGGCCGGGGTGCGCGCCCGGTGCCGCTCGAGGGCCTGCGCGGCCTGATGGTGGCGGCGCCCGCCGGGCTCGTGGTGGCGATCTCGCTCCTGCCGCTCGTCACCATCGCGCTCGGGGCCTTCACCAAGGCGCGCGGGCCGGTGATGCAATGGGGCAGCTGGACCTTCGAGAACCTCGAGCGGGTCTTCGTCACCGCCCCGGGGCCGCTCCTGAATTCGCTGCTCTATGCCGGTATCGCGACCTTCATCTCGATCGCCTTCAGCGCCGTGGTCAGCTACCTCGTGGTGAAGAAGCCCAACGTGCTGACCACCTGGGTCGACTACATCTCGGCCGTTCCGCTCGCCCTCTCGGGCACGGTGCTGGGCGTCGGCCTGCTCGCGGCCTTCAACGGCGGCTGGCTGCCGCTGACCGGCACCTCGGCGATCATCGTGATGGCCTATGTGGTGCGCCGGATGCCCTTCGGCATGCGGAACGCCCAGGCGACGCTGCACAATATCCCGAACTCGATCGAGGAGGCCTCGATCAGCCTCGGCTCGCCGCCGGTGCGGACCTTCTTTCGCGTGGTGCTGCCGATCATGCTGCCCGCGGTCGCCTCGGCCACCATCCTGACCTGGACCACGACGGTCGCCGAGCTCTCGGCCTCGATCCTGGTCTATTCGGGCGGGCGCGAGACGCTGCCGATCCAGATCTTCCGGCTGATCGACTCGGGCCTCATGGCCTATGCCTCGGCCTATGGGCTGGTGCTGGTCGCCGTGATCCTGATCCCCGTCATTCTCGCCAACCGGCTGTTCGGCATCGACGTCTTCTCGTCGAAATGACGGTCCCCGGGGCGGGCGCGCGCAGGCGCCCGCCCGCCTGATCCAACCCCAGCAGAGGAGAGACATCCCATGAAGTTCCATCCCATCGGCGCCGCCGCGCTGATCCTCGGAGCCGCCGGCGCCCCGGCCCTCGCGCAGGATCCGGTGCTCTACACCTCGAACCCGGTCCCGGCGGTCGAGGCGGTGCAGGCGCTCGTCCGCGACCGGCTCGAGGTCGAGCTCGGCGTCATCACCGGCGGCAGCGGCGTGCTGCTCCGCCGCATCGAGGCCGAGGCCGGCGCACCCCAGGGCGACGTCTTCTGGTCCTCTTCCGCCAATACGCTCGGCGCCTACGAGCCCTTCTTCGAGGCCTACAGCTCGCCGGAGCTCGCGGCGGTCTCGGAATCGCTGCGCTATCCGGGCGACCTCTTCCAGCCCTCGAACGTGCATGTGGTGACCATGCTGGTGAACACCGACCTGCTCGACGGCGCCGAGGTGCCCGCGAGCTGGGCCGAGCTCGCCGATCCCTCCTGGAACGGCCGGGTGATCATGCCCGATCCCGCCAACAGCTCGACCGGCTACACCATCGCCTGGGGGCTCGCGCATCTGCTCGACAAGGCGACCTTCGAGGCCCTGGTCTCCAATCTGGTGATCAGCGGCTCGTCCTCGGCGGTGCCGAAGGGGGCCGCCATGGGCGAATACGCCGTCGGCCTGACCTTCGAGACCAACAGCTACGCCTATGTGGACGGCGGCCAGGAGGAGCTGAAGCTGGTCTATCCCTCGGAAGGCACCTTCCTGACCGCCGATTATTCCGGCCTGGTCAAGGGCGCGCCCGCGGGCGAGACCGCGAAGAAGACCATCGACGCGCTGCTGTCGAAGGACGCGCAGATCGAGCTGCTGCAGGTCGCCTTCCGCCGCCCGAGCCGGACCGACATCAACGTGTCGGAATTCGTGGGACTGCCCGAGCTCGCCGACATCGAGGTCTTCCCCTTCGACGAGGCCGAAGCCGCCGCCGCGCGCGAGGCGTTCCTCGCGGAATGGGCCGCGCTGCCCAAGGCCGGCGACGTCGAATAGGCCAGCACCTCGGGGGCGGCCGCGGCGCTTCCGCCGCGGCCGCACGCCGTCGCGAGCCCGCGGAAATCCCCGCCCAGGGGACGCTTGCGGGAGGCGCGGGAGACGGGATCGGATCGCCGGCCCCGCCTGCGGCTTTCTTGTCGACAAATCGCATACAACGTGCATAATGGCGCGGACCAGAACGCCGATTCGCCGCGGCGGCACGGGCTCGCCCCCCAGACGACCATCCTCGAGGAGACATGACATGAGCGCGCAAATCTTCACCGGCTGCATGCCCGCCCTGATGACGCCCTGCAGGGAGGATCGCAGCCCCGACTTCGACGCCCTGGTCCGGAAGGGCGAGGAGCTGATCGCCGCCGGCATGTCGGCGGTGGTCTATTGCGGCTCGATGGGCGACTGGCCGCTGCTCACCGACGCGGAGCGCATGGAGGGCGTCGAGCGCCTGGTCGGCGCGGGCCTGCCGGTGATCGCCGGCACCGGCGCGGTCAATACCCGCTCGGCCGCCGCCCATGCCGCCCATGCCCAGAAGGTCGGCGCCAAGGGGCTGATGGTCATCCCGCGAGTCCTGTCGCGCGGCAGCGTCGTCGCCGCCCAGAAGGAGCATTTCAAGGCGATCCTCGCCGCCGCGCCCGAGCTGCCGGCGGTGATCTACAACAGCCCCTATTACGGCTTCGCCACCCGCGCCGACCTCTTCTTCGCGCTCCGGGCCGAGCATCCGAACCTCGTGGGTTTCAAGGAATTCGGCGGCGCGGCCGACATGCGCTATGCCGCCGAGAACATCACCAGCCGCGACGACGAGGTCTCGCTGATGATCGGCGTCGACACCTGCGTCTTCCACGGCTTCGTCAATTGCGGCGCCACCGGCGCGATCACCGGCATCGGCTGCGTGCTGCCCAAGGAGGTGCTGCATCTGGTCGCGCTCTGCCGGGCGGCGGCGCAGGGCGACATCGAGGCCCGGAGCCGGGCGCTGGAGCTCGAGGCGGCGCTCGCCGTGCTGTCGTCCTTCGACGAGGGGCCGGATCTCGTGCTCTACTTCAAGCACATGATGGTGCTGAAGGGCGATCCCGAGTACCGGCTGCATTTCAACGCGACCGACGCGCTGAGCGACAGCCAGCGCGGCTATGTCGAGGCGCAGCTGAGGCTCTTCGACGCATGGTATGCCGATTGGTCGAAGCAGCCGGGCGCCGTGCAGAAATACGCCGCCTGACGCCGGGGGCGCCCGGTCGTCCGCGATCGCAGCGGGTTCCGCCCGCTGCGATCCAGCCGGCGAGAACGGGATCCACGACCGCGCCGCCGCGCGGCCTGCCCGGGATCGCGGACCATCCGAAGAGACTTCCGATGAGCGAGAGCGAGACCACGATCCTGACCACCGCCGAGCTCGGCCGGCGCGTCGAGGCGATCCTGCGCGGGGCGGGTCTGAACGCGGTGCAGGCCGGCGCGGTGGCCCGGGTCATCGTCGCCGGCGAGCGCGACGCCTGCAAGTCGCACGGCATCTACCGCATCGAGGGCGTGCTGCGCACGGTGAAGGCGGGCAAGGTGGATCCGCAGGCCGTGCCGGAGCTGCTCGCGCAGGAGGCGCCGGCCATCCTGCGGGTCGACGCGCGCTCCGGCTTCGCCAATCCGGCGGTGGAGCTCGGCGCGCCCGCCCTGGCCGAGCGGGCGCGCAGGCTCGGCGTCGCCGCGCTCGTGATCAACGACTGCACGCATTTCTCGGCGCTCTGGCCCGAGGTCGAGCTCCTGACCGGCATGGGGCTCGCCGCGCTGGCGCTATGCCCGAGCTACGCCACCGTCGCCCCGACCGGCGGCAACCGCCCGCTGCTCGGCACCAATCCCCTCGCCTTCGGCTGGCCGCGCCCGGGCCGGACGCCCTATGTCTTCGACTTCGCCACCTCGGTCGCCGCCCGCGGCGAGATCGAGCTGCACCGCCGGGCCGGCCGGCCGCTGCCCGAGGGCTGGGCGATCGATGCCGACGGTCGCCCCACGACCAGCCCCGCCGCGGCGCTCGCGGGGGCGATGCTGCCCTTCGGCGGCCACAAGGGCTCGGCGATCGGGACCATGATCGAGCTGCTCGCAGGCATCATGATCGGCGACCTGACCAGCGCGGAGGCGCTCGAGCAGCTCGGCAGCACCGCGCTCTCGCCGGCGCATGGCGAGCTTCTCCTCGCCTTCTCGCCCGAGGCCTTCGCCGCGGGCCGGCCCGGCGCGCCCTTCGACCGCGCCGAGCGGCTCTTCGAGGCGATCGCCGGCCAGGGCGCGCGCCTGCCTTCCCGGCGCCGCTTCGCCGCACGCGCGAGGTCGGAAGCCGAGGGCATCCGCCTGACCGCCGCCGAGATCGCCCTGCTCGACCGGCTGCTCGCCCTCGGGCTGGACGCGGTGGCGTGACCGGGCATTTCCGCGCGCGGATGACCAGCGGGAGGTGAAACCCGCCCCCCTCCCCGCCCTGCGGCGCGCGCCTCCGGGCGACGAACCGGTGCGAGGCATTGCCTCGCCATTGCCGGATCGCGCAATGCCCCGGCCGGTCCGTTCGGCCGGAGGTCGCCTCAGAGCGCGATCTCCAGCCGCCCCTCCCCGGTGAAGAGCCGCTCGATCTGGCGCACGACCTGCTCGGCATGCGCCTGCGCCAGCCGGTCCGCGGCCTCGGCATCGCGCGCCGCGATCGCCGCGATCAGTGCCTCGTGCTCCTCCAGGAACGCCTGCGGGAGCCGGTCCCCGTAGGAGCGGTAATAGAGCCGCAGCAGCCGCCGGCCCTCGTCCAGGAGCCGGCTGAACAGGCCGAAGAAATAGCGGTTGCGGCCCGCTTCGGCGATCGCGGCGTGGAAGGCGGCATTGCCGGCGATCATGGCCAGCGCGTCCTGGGCCTCGACCGCCGCGGCGAAGGCGGCCTGCCGCGCGCGGATCGCCTCGAGATCCTCCGGCCGGTGATGCAGGGCCGCCAGCCGGCTGGTCACCCGGTACATCAGCACCATCGCGTCGAAGAGCGGCTGCATGTTCAGGAAGTCGATGTTCGCGACCATCGTCGAGCGGTTGGGCAGGGTCTCGATCAGGCCCTCGCCGGCCAGCCGCACCAGCGCCTCGCGCACCGGGGTGCGCGAGGTCCCGAACCGCTGGGCGAGCTGCGTCTCGTCCACGGGGCTGCCCGGCGCCAGCGCGAGATCGAGGATCTCGTCGCGGAGCAGGTCGTAGATCATCTTCGCGCCGGAGCCGCGCCTGCGCTCCGGAAGGGGATTGGAAGCCGGTCCGGTCATGGGCGTCCCTTTTGTCGACGCCATGTATACTTGCCCGGCCCGTCCCGATCAACCGCAACCGCGGCCGGCACCGGTTGCGGGGCGAACGGGCCCCTTTGGAACGGGGGTGTGAAACGACCGGCCGAGCGCATCAGCCTCGCCGCCCAAGTGCCTGGCGAAGGGGGCTGGATTCGAACCAGCGTGGGGTTGTCCCGACGGATCGACGCCCGCATGGCACCCCTTGAGATCTTTGGAAAGAAGGGCAGAAATTCTTGCGCCGACCTGCGGCAGTCGCCCGCGAGCTCGCGCGCCGGCGTGTCCGCGATGTGCGTCGGCGACATCGCAATGCCGGTCGGCCCGAAGATCAGCCCCTTCAGCGGCGCCGGCGTCGACGTCCCGAGGCGCTTCGATCGACGCGGTGCTTTCTGGAAGACTCATCCGCCGCGCTATCCCAGGCAGACGGGGCATACCGAACTTGGCCGAAGAACGGGTGCCTAGTCATAGACGATATCGCCCGCCTCGTACCCGAGTTCGGCCGCGGCATCGGCAACGGACTTTCCGGTCGCCAAGGCATGCTTGGCGATTTTCGCGGCATTCTCATAGCCCAAAATGGGCACGAGGCCGGTCGCCAGAACGAGGCTGTTGTTCAGAAGGCTCCGGCAATGGGCCTCGTTGGCGGCGATCCCGACGACGCATCGATCGGTAAGACACCGCATGGCCCGCTTGAGCATTCGGATCGACTGGAGGATGTTGAAGATCGCGACCGGCTCGAAGGCGTTGAGCTGCAACTGGCCGGCCTCGGCGGCCATGGTCACCGTCAGGTCGTTGCCGATGACCTGGAACGCCACCTGGTTCACCACCTCGGGGATCACCGGATTGACCTTGCCGGGCATGATCGAGGAGCCGGCCTGGACCGGAGGCAGGACGATCTCGCCCAGACCGGCCCGTGGTCCGCTGCTGAGCAGCCGCAGGTCGTTGCAGATCTTGGACAGCTTCACCGCAACCCGCTTCAGGACGCCGGAAAACATCACGAAGGCGCCCAGGTCCGACGACGCCTCGATCAGGTTGCGCGCCAGCTTCAGCTCTAGGCCGACGACGCGCGAGAGCTCGGCGACCGCGATCCCGGGATATTCCGGCGGCGTATTGATGCTGGTGCCGATGGCCGTGCCGCCGAGGTTCACCTCGCGAAGCAGGAGCGAGATCTCCCCGATCCGCTCGATGTCCTCCTCGATCGTGTTGGCGAACGACCGGAACTCCTGCCCGAGGGTCATGGGCACCGCATCCTGGAGCTGGGTGCGCCCGACCTTGTGCACGTGGTCGAACTCCACCGCCTTGGCCTCGAACGCGTCGGACAGCCGCCGCTGCTCGAGCGTGAGGCTGTCGACGTTGCGCAGGATCGCGAGGCGCAGCGCCGTGGGATAGACGTCGTTCGTGGACTGTGACTTGTTCACGTCGTCGTTGGGGTGCAGATGCTGGTAGGCCCCGAGCGCATGGCCCATCTTCGCCAGGGCGATGTTGGCGATCACCTCGTTGGCATTCATGTTGCTGGACGTACCGGCGCCGCCCTGGATCATGTCGACGATGAACTGGTCGTGATGGGCCCCGCCGATGATCTCGTCGCAGGCGTCCTGGATCGCCCGGGCTCTTTCGGCGTCGAGCACGCCCAGTTTCGTGTTTGCGGCCGCAGCAGCCTTCTTGACCTGGGCCAAAGCGATCACCAGCTCGGGAAACTCCGAAACCGGGACGCCGGAGATGAAGAAGTTCTTGTAGGCGCGCATCGAGTGGACGCCGTACTTGGCCTCCGCCGGCACCTCGAACTCGCCAAGAGAATCCCGTTCGATTCGCATTGCGCTTCCCCCCGAATGCATCGACACCACTAGGCCAGTGAAAGAATTGCTTGGCAACGGGTTCGGCCGCGTCCGCCGCGGAAAGCGTCGGCGGCGCGACCCGACCCGGTCGCCCCGATCGGAGGGTTCCCCCCTTGTCCATCCTGCTGATCCACACCGGAGGCACCATCGGCATGATCGCGACCGCCGACGGATTCGCACCCGGCTACGGCGTGGTCGAAGGCTGTATCGATGATCTGCTGCGTCGCGGGGAGGTGTCGGGCCGGGTCACCGTCCACACCGTGACGCCACAGATCGACAGCGCCAATGCCACGCCGGAAGACTGGAACCGCGTCGTCCGCCTCATCGAGGAAGGCTACGAAAGCTTCGACGCCTTTGTCGTCACCCACGGCACGGACACGCTTGCCTATACCGCCGCGGCGCTCTGCTTCGCGCTCGAGGGGCTTGCAAAGCCGGTGATCGTGACCGGATCGATGCTGCCGCTGACCGTTGCCGGGAGCGACGGGCGAGACAACCTGCGGGAGGCTCTGAGCGTGGCGCACAGCGCGCCCGCGGGTGTCTGGGTGCAGTTCGCGGGCAAACTCCTGCATGGCGGCCGTGTGCGCAAGTCGCACTCCCGCCACTTCGACGCCTTCGCCGCCGAGCCGACCGAAATGGCCCCGCGCTACGGCGGCGGGACGCTGCGGTGCCACGCGTTCGGCGCGCCCGACGTCGCCATTCTGGCCTTCGCTCCCGGGGTCTCGGCCCGGGTCTTTCAGTTGGCGTTGCGCCATTGCGAAGGGGTGGTCCTGCGATGCTATGGATCCGGCACCGCCCCGGAGCAAAGGGAGCTGGCGGAAGGCCTCAAGGTCGCGGCCGATCGCCGCATCCCGGTCGTTGCGGTCAGCCAATGCCCGGAAGGCGGGATGGCGCTGGGCACCTATGCCGCCGGTTCCATCCTCCGCGACGGCGGCGTGATCGACGGACGCGACATGACGGTTGAAGCTGCATTTACCAAGCTGCTATTCGCCCTTACGGTCAGCGAAGACCCAGGCAGGCAGCGCGACCTTCTGGTCTCCGCGCTTTGTGGCGAGTTCACCCCCGAGCGATAGCGCGGGCCGGCCTCATCGAGAGCCCTGGCCCTGGCGCGAACTCAAGACCGCCCACGATCTAGTGCGGGTAGTGAGAGACGTAGGAGCCATGTCGGGCATCGAGTTCGCAGACGACCCCGTCCACCCCTTCGCCAAACAGGGCACGCTTCTCTAGCGTCAGGCCATCTCCTGAACGACGGCTGGTGGAGGGGGCTGGATTCGAACCAGCGTAGGGTTACCCCGACGGATTTACAGTCCGTTGCATTTGACCGCTCTGCCACCCCTCCGAGAGTGGACTTTCTTATTGCCCGGCAAGGGTTTGGTCGGCGAGGCTAAACGAGAACGAAGCGGGTCCGAAATGGCGTTTGCCAAACCGTTTGCCAAATTCGTTCGCGCTTCACCCCGCTGCCGGTCCGGCGGCGGGGATAGCGGGTTCCGCCGGTGGTTGCAACTTCAATATCATCGCGTCGGCGATGCGGGGGTCCTGGGCGAGGTAGATGTCGAGCATCTTGGCGGCGTAGCTGGGCTTCCAGCCCATGTGCGCGGCCAGCATGTCGAGGCCGAAGCCGGCGCGCACCAGACGGGTGCAGGCGGTGCCGCGCAGGTCGTAGAGCGTCAGGTGCTCGGGCTGGCCCTTGCGCACCCCCTTCTCCTTGACGCCGAGCCGGCCGCCCTTCCCGCTGCGCAGGCCGAGGCCATCCAGCACCGCCGAAACCTCTTTCGACAGATGCTCCTCGTCCCACGGCTTGCCGGTGGCGGTCACGAGGATCAGGAGCTGGTCCGTCGAGGTCGAGTCGATGATCTCGGCGGCCAGCGCGGTCAGCGGTATGATCACCCTGGTCTTGCGTCTGCTCTTGTTGGTCTTGAGGTTGATCACCCGCTGACCGGTCTCGGTAGTCTCGATGTGGTTCCGCGTGAGCCGCACCAGATCGCCGGGCCGGAGTGCGGTCTCCGCCATCAGCAGCGCCGCCCGCGACAGCGCCGGGTAGGCGGCGGCGAGGAAGGCTTCGAGCTCGCCGCGGTGCCAGATGATCTCGTCGCGGTCCGAGCCTTCGTAGTAAAGCGGCGCCCCGTTGAGCGGGTTGAGCGCCAGCACCTGGCGGTTTTTCACCCCCCAGCTCAGCACGCGCTTGAACGGGGTCAGCCGGTGGTCGGCGCTCTTGCCGATCCAGTTCTTCTCGATCCAGTTCAGCACCGCGTTGCGGAACTTCGGGCTCTCCAGCACCTGGTAGGGGGTCTTGCCCCACCGGGCCTGCACGTCGATGAGGCCCTTGCTGTAGTCGCCCTGGGTCCGGCCGCTCAGCTTCTTCCATTGCGCGCTGTTCATGTAGTCGCGGACCAGCCCGTCGAGCGTGCCGCGGCCGCTACCTGCCAACGCCGCCTTCTCGATGCCGAGCGCCGCCTCGTACGCCGCGAGATACTCCGGCGAGCCGAGCGCGATCCCCATGTCCGAATGCCAGAACGCCGGTAGCTTCTTGCCGCGAATGAAGTGGTATTCGCGGATGGTGCCATCCGCCAATTTTTGTCTGGTCTTCTTGATCCCTTTCAGAACGACACGCGTCATTTCCGCCACCCCCACCTCATCTATCCGTTCTCTCGGAGCCACGCGTCAACTGGATCCTCGGCTGCGGCCTCGGGCGCCGCCCCGGTGAGCGGCTGCGTCAGCACCCTGATCCCGCGCCCCTCGAGCAGCTCGAAGCCATGGACGGTCAGCCCCAGGCGCTGCGCGAGGCGCACGTAGCGCTCCACCCGCGCCTCCTGCGAGTTGCTGGCTGCCGCCGCGCACGGGCGGGTGATGCGCTCGATCTTAGACACGGGAACTCTCTCCGACGGGTTAACTTCAGGGCGGAGATTGGTCTGCTGCCCGGCGGACGAAGGCGGCCGCGAGGATGGTTCGACGGGTCAGCGCCGCAGCATCGCCAGCCCGCCGCGCGCCACGTCGCCGAGCAGGATCGCGGGGATCAGCACCAGCGCCATGCTCTTGATGTCCGGCGGGATGTCGTGGATCTCGAGCCGCAGCCCGAAGAGCGGGTTGGCGATCGACACCGCGAAGATCGACGCCCACCAGACCCCGTATGGCACCACGATCAGCAGCCGGCCGACCCGCGTCGCACTGGCGCGGTCCTGCGCCTCGATAACGGCGATCGCCCGGGCGCCCTCGAGTCGCTTGATCAGAAGGTCGGCCTCGATCCGCTCCTGGTCGTTGGCCGCATCGAGCCGCGCCCGGTAGGCACGCTCGAGGGGCGCGGCGATCGCGTCGACGCCGCCGCCGACGAGCCAGCGGAGCAGCGTGCCGATCACGGGCGCCTGCCCGGAGGCGTGGTGGTGATAGTCCGCAGGATGAAGTTCACCAGGACGGATCCGAGCACGACGTAGCTGCGCCAGGCCTCCGGCAGGACCTCGGACAGGCCGGCCGCCTGGAGCTCGGCGAGAAGCTCGAGGGCGAGGTAGAGCACGCCGATCGCGGCGTTCACGGCGTAGGTGCGATAGCCCTTCAGCATGTCAGATCTCCAGGGCGGCGCGGGCATAGGCCCGGGCACGGCTGCGGTTGTTGGCGGAGCGGAGCGCGGCGATGACGATCACCACGGCGACGATGACGCCGGCGACGGCGAGAACCGACAGCGGGAGCGTGGTGACCGCGTCCTGCGTCGAGGCGGCCGCGGAACCGCCGGCGGCGCCGGCGGCGGCCGTCGCGTCTTTCCTCGCGGTTGCCGCGGCCTTGTTCCCTTCGTTCCGCAGCGTCTCGGCGACGGGCCGGCCGGTGGCGGCGAGCCACATCTTGGCCGCCCGCGCCTCGATGTCAGAGACCCGGTTCGCCCAGCCGCGCCCGAAGGTCCTCCAGGTGCCGAGGCCCTTCAGGAAGCCCAGCCGGGCGGCGCAGGCGCGCTGGATCACCGCGACGCCGTCCTTCGCAGCCTGGGCGGCCGCAATGGTCTTCGTTCCGATCTTGCCGTCAGGGGCGACGCCGACGGCGGACTGGAACCACCGAGGCCCCCGCCCTACCCCACTGTTCACCGACGCGTCATAGACGACGAGATCGTATCCTGGCGCGAGCCGGCCGGCGCCGGACGCCGCCCAGTAGTCGCGCAGGTAGATCGCATGCACCTCGTCCTGGTCGATGCTGTAGACATCGCGCGTGGCCAGCCCGCGCCCGCGTCGGTAGGCGTCGTAGACGCGCTGCGTTACGCCGTAGGCGGTGCGCCCGCCCGGGTCCTTGGGGTGGTCGACCTTGCCGCCTTCCCACTTCGCGGTGACGGCGTGGCAGGCGCGGAACTGCGCGAGGGAGATGCTGACCCGATCCATCTGTCTCTCTTTCGAGGGCTCAGGATGGATATCGGGCCCGGGTGCTCAGGCTGCGGCGCGGCCGTCGAATTCCCTCAGCAGCCGGTCGGTGGAGATCTGCTCGAGGTCGTATTCGCCGTCGTGCGCGTCGTGGAGCATGACGACTCCCGACCATTCGTGGGGCGCGTCGGGCGGCGGCGCCGAGCGGAAGGTGCCGGCGCAGAGGGCGGAGATGCTCTGCCTGAACGGGAGGCTGGCGGTGCGATGGTGGAACTGGTGGGTGTGCCCCCAGACCGCGGAGAAGGGCAGCTTGGCGGGCCAGGAACCAATCTGGATCGGCTTCCGGTTGCCGGGGCTCTCGAAGCAATGCGCGAAGGTGATGCCGGCGATCTTCACGGGCCGGAGGTAGGGATGCCACTCGATGCCGCGCCGGGCGACGGCATCGGCGATCGCCTGGTCGTCGATGAACCCTTGAAGCGCCGGATGAAGCTTCGGGATGCGCTCGAGGCGCTCCTCGTGGTTCCCGGCCAGGAAGACCATCCGCGGCTTGTACTGCCGCTCGTGATGCCCGGTGCGGCGCTGGCGCGCGTTGTAGCGGTTGAGGTCCGAGAGGACAGCGTCGAGCGCCTGGCAGCCCGACTCGATGTCGGCGACGACGCGGAGGCCTTCGCGCTTGGTGGGCTGGTCACCGGTGCCGAGCGGCGACGGCGCTTTGTGCGCAGCGAGGCTCGGCATGTCCCACCAGTCGCCGATCCAGACGATCGCCTGCGGGCGCCGGCTCATGATGAAGCGGCCGAGGGCGTAGGCTCGGTCGAGGCGGTCGGATTGGCGCCAGTGAGCGTCGGGGATGACGAGGATGTCGATCGGCAGTTCCATCTACTGGATTACCGCCTCCTGCAGTCTTACGGCCCTACCGCCAGGAGCTTCGCCGCGATCCCGGCGATGTCCGAGTTGCCGAGAGCGATCGCCGTCGAGGCGCCGAGCCCGAGCCAGAAGATCTGCTTGAGCCGCAGGTCGATCGCCTTGAGAGCCTTCGACATGTCGGCGCTCATCGAGCGCAACTCGGCGATCTCGCGATCGTGGTAGTCGCTCCTCGCTTCGAGCCGGATCAGCCGCTCGGCTTCGGTCATGGGCATGATGCGGCTCGGGCTCCAAGGCACAGGTCTATGCCCTGGATATCGGGCCCCGCCTCTTCGAGTGGCGGCATTATCCGGCGGAAATGTCGATGATTCCGCCTTTGAGATCGCCGGCGACGTGCCAGGCGCCGTCGAACCAGAAGAGCCGCGGCGCGCCCGGATTGTAGGCGAGGAGCTTCATGCCCGACGGCGCCAGCCTGGTGTTGCCGTGGCTCTTCGACGAGGCCGTGGTCCAGGTCGCCAGATCGCCCGAGGATTTCACGAAGCCCTCACCCGTGGTGCCGATCGCGACCCATCCGCCGCCGGCCCGGATCATGTCGGCCGCGCCGACCATGCTGAGCGTGGTCCAGCCCGGGAATTCCGGATCGTTGTTGCGCTGCCAGACTTCGCCGCCCGACATCAGCAGGAGCGTGCCACCCGGGTCGTCGAAGGCGGCGAGGACGGTCTGCGGCAGGGTGTAGGTCGCCTCCTCGTCGGAGATGAAGATCTTGCCGCCACCCCAGGCCGTCCCGCCTTCCGTGATGCCGGCGGCGTCGAAGCTCAGGGCCCGCTCGAACTCCAGACCCGCCGGCGACAGCTTGTAGAGCGACCCGCTGACGGCGACGCGGCCGCCTCCGATCGCGGTGACGTCCATCGTCTCGACGGCCCGGACGACCTCGAGGCGGCAGTTGTCGACGTAGACGTCTGCCGGCGTGCCGGTCGCCTTGATGACGCAGCGGAGCGCGTTGGTCGGCACGTAGCCTACCGAGGCAGCGATCCGTTCCCAGGTGGGCTCGTTGCGGTCGGCAGAGGCAAGGACGACCCAGCCATTGCCCCAGCCGATCGCCGCGCCCGTGGTCTCCGAGGTGCCGTTATAGACGGACCACCCGCCAGCCTCGCCGCCCGGATAGTCGCTGATCGGAAACTTCCATCCGACCGGGATGTCGAGCGAGATCGTGCCGGGATGGGTCGCGCTCGTGAGCGTCAGTGAAAACGGCTTCCGAAAAGCCTTGTCGCGGATATTCGCGGCGCCGGATGAGACCCCCTCCTGCATCACCCGCTCGGACGTCCACTGCCGCCACGCGCCATCGATCCGCAGCCAGACCCGGAAGGAAAAATCCGTGTCATAGACTGAGCCGAGCTTCCGGATCGTGTGGTTCATTGAAATCTTGGCGGTGTCGACATTATCCGGGAGGCTCTCGGTTCCGCCGATCGTGAGCAGGCTGAGAAGGTCGCTATCCTGCTTCGCGGCAGGCTGCCGGTCGCCGGGGCGGAAATACGGCAGGCCAGGAATGAGGCACTCGAGCCGCAGCTTTGCTGTCCCGCCGTCACCGAAGACGTCGCCAGAGAAGGAGAGGGTTCCGCCGGCGATCGCGGCCCTCTCGGCCGGCGTCAGGGTGACGTTCTGGGCGACCTCGAAGGCCCCCGAGGTGAAGTAGATCCAGTCGCGACGCAGGTAGCTCACGCCATCGGTGGGGATGACGTGCTCGACGAAACCGTCGCGCGGGCTGTCGCCGGAGATCGTTACCCAGTCGGAAAGGCCGGCTTCGAAGCTGCCGTTGACGAAGTCCTCGATCGGGAGATTCGTCTCTCCCTGCACCGCGAGCTCGCGCCAAGAGGTGAGATCCTGGCTGTAGCTGACCGACGTCGCGGTCGCGACGTAGAACCCCTCGCCGGTCACGGCGAACCCGATCGGCGCCGCCGGCGATCCGACATGCTGCGCCCAGGTCGCCCCTCCGTCCTCCGAGATGCTGATCGAGCCGGAGTGGAGGGCATA
>CALMSR010000079.1 GCA_937872465.1 uncultured Paracoccaceae bacterium | reverse complement strand
TCCTGGCCGGCGCTGAACCAGACCGTCTGCGCGCTGCGGTTTTTCTACGGGGTTATAGGAGACCGACACTTGGACATCGTCATCATCCTGTCCGGCGAGATCTGCGCGGGATCGAGACCGGCGATGTGCTTCTGAAGGCCCGGCAATGGCTTCCTGCGCGGCACCTGCACATTTGGAGCAACCGTAGCGCCTGGCCTGCAGGCTGATCGCCGGCGATGGCCGTGGCGCGGCGATAGGCATCAGCGCTACCTCTGGCCTTGTGGCCGCAGGGGCGCCCATCGCCCCGCCTGCCAACGCGTCAGGGCCTCATCCTTCAATAGAAGCATAGGAATTCCGATGCAGCGTCATGCCCCCATCCACCGGCAGCACCACGCCGGTGATGAACTCGCCCATGTCCGAGGCGAGGAAGAGTGCTGCGTCGGCGATGTAGCGCGGCCTGCCCGCGATCGGGAGCGGCTGCATCTTCGCGAAGTTGTCGGCCGCCACCATGCCCTCGCCGAGGGCGTGCTTCTCCCAGAGGGCGGTCTTGAACGCGCCGGGGACGATCGTGTTGACGCGGATGCCGTGCTTGCCGAGCTTCAGCGCGGCGTAGCGGCCGATCATCGTGACCGAAGACTTGGCGACCGTGTAGGCGTAGGGTCCCGATCCGCCGAGGCTGACGCCGGCGCCTGACGAGGTCAGGATGATCGACCCCTTGCCGCACGCCTTCATCGGCTCGACCGCGACCTGAATCGCCAGCATCGTCGCGGTCTGGAGCATCTCCATCGCCGCATTCCACTCTTGGACGGTGATCTCCTCGACCCCCGCAGGGCTGCCGACGGTTCCAGCGTTGTGGTACATGATGTCAAGGCCGCCGAAGTGCTTCACCGCGAGATCCACGGCGTCGCGCATGGCCTTCTCCTTCCGGACATCGGCCAGGCAGAAGCGGACGTCGCCGGCGAACCTCTCCTCGAGCGCCTTGCCGTCGGCCTCCTGGATGTCTGCGACGACGACCTTGCAACCGTGCTCGACGAACTTCTGGACCGACTCCAGACCGAAGCCGGCGCAGCCGCCGGTGATGATCGCGATGCGGCCTTCGAGCAGCATGGTTCCCCTCCGTTCCCGGTCCGCCGTCAGGCGTCCAGGTTGATGTTGATGGTCTTGAGCTCGGTGTAGGCCTCGATCGTCTGCCAGCCGCCTTCGCGGCCGAGGCCGGAGCGCTTGACGCCGCCCATCGGCGCGTTCGGGACGCTCGCGTAGTTGTTGATCCCGATCGACCCGCTGCGGACGGCGCGCGCCACCCGGAACGCCCGGCTGATGTCGGTGGTGTAGACCGCGCCCGCGAGCCCGTAGTCGCTGTCGTTGGCGATGGCGACCGCCTCCTCCTCGGTGCGGAAGCGGATCACGCTCAGTACGGGGCCGAAGACCTCCTCGCGCGCGATGCGCATGTCGTTGCGCACGCCGGTGAACAGAGCCGGATTTATCCAGTTGCCCTGCGCAAGCTCGCCGCCCGGCTCGTCGCCGCCGAAGACGAGGGTCGCGCCTTCGTCCCGCCCGGCCTGCACCAAACCGAGGATCTTCGCCATCTGCCGCTTGGAGACGATGGGCGCGGAGGTCGTCTCGGGGTCGAACGGATCGCCGAAGCGGACCTTCTTAACCTGCTCGCGGGCGTGGTGGACGAACTCGTCCAGGATCGACTCGTGCACCACCGCCCGCGACGGCGTCGAGCAGATCTGGCCCGAAAGGAAGGTCGAGCAGAGGCCCATAAGCGTGGTCGCGGCGGCCGCGACGCTGCGCGCATCGGGGAAGACGATGCCGGCGCTCTTGCCGCCGAGCTCGAGCGACAGCCGCTTCATCGTCTGCGCGCCGGCGGTATAGATTCGTTCGCCGACCTCGGGGCTGCCGGTGACGCTGACCTTGTCGACGCCGGGATGGGACGCCAGCGAGGCGCCGGTCTCGCCCGCTCCGGTCACGAGGTTGAGCACCCCGGGCGGCAGGTCGCAGTCGGCGAGGATCTCGGCCATGCGCGAGACCGCGAGGTTGGTGTATTCCGAAGGCTTCACCACCACGGTGCAGCCGCAGGCGAGCGCCGCGCCGACTTTGGTCCCGAAGGTGTAGAGCGGCCCGTTGTAGGGCAGGATCGCCGCCACGACGCCGACCGGCTCGCGGAACGACAGGTACTGCATGTTCGAAGCGCCGGAGAAGACCGGGTAGGTTTCGCCGTTGATCTTGTCGATCCAGCCGGCGTAGTGGTCGAACATGTCGGCGGAGGCCTTCGCCCCGACGCGCGAACCGCGGGTCAAATGATAGGGCATGCCGTTGTCGAGGCACTGCAACTTGTGCAGCTCCTCCTCGGCCGCGTAGATCCGGTCGACGATCGGCTGGATCATCCGCTTGCGGTCCTGCGCCCGCAACATCGGCCACGGACCTTCGTCGAACGCATTGCGGGCGGCGGCCACCGCCAAGTCCACGCCCCGCTCGCCGGCGACGGGAAAGCTCGCCATCACCTCGTTTGTCGCCGGGTTGAGCTGGTCGAAGCGCTCGCCGTCCCAGTCGATCCATTCACCGCCGATCAGCAGTCGGCCGGGGCGGACGCCGAGCGCGTCGCGGACCGGGGTCAGAGTGAAGCCCATGGTGTTTCCCCTTGTCGCCGGCTTCAGTTGCCGGTTGCTGCCGCGCGCATCGCCTCGAGCAGCGCGGAGCCGTTGCGGCCCTGACGGTCCATCTCGACGGCCCTGTCCTCGGCGACCCGATCGACGAGCGCCTGCCACCGCGCCGCCTCCTCACCCGAGATCGTCGTGGCGCCGAAGCCGTTCGCGACGAGTTCGTCCCTTACGCGCCTGTCCTCGTCGTCCATGTATTCGCAGAAGTGCCGGCGAGCCCGGTCACCGGCCTCCAGCGCGGCCGCCTTGTGCGCGTCCGAGAGCGCCTCCCAGGCTGCGGTGCGGATCGCGAAAATGATCACGGCCGTGCCGAAGGGGACGCCTTCGACCGAATGGTCGAACTTGTCGTCGAGGCTGAAGGGTTTCAGCGCGAGATAGGGGAACATCGCGCCGTCCACAGTGCCCCGCGTGACCGAATCCATCAACTCGGGGCCAGAGATGCTGATCGGCACCGCGCCGAGCGCTCGCACCGTCTGGTCCTGCGCGGCGCCGCCGGCACGGATCTTCAGCCCCGCAATGTCCTCGAGGGTCGAGACCTGCTTCGAGACCAGCATGATCTTGTAGGGCGTCGTCGCGACGGTGAAGAGGGCGCGAAAGCCCTGGGGCGCATACTCGCTCTGGTCGAGCGGCCCGCCGGGCTTGCCGATCTCCCACATCATCTCCGTCCCCTCGCAGCCGGTGTCGAAGAGGCCGGGCAGCTCCGCCACCGAGCTGAGGGCCAGCTTCTCGGGCGTGTAGCTCGGGAGCAGCGCCACCACGTCGGCGAGTCCGGAGTTGACGAGCGCGACATTGTCCTTGCCGAGCTGCGCGGCCGGGAAGACGTCGAATCGCAACGCTCCGCCGGTCAGCTCCCCCACCGCGTCCACGAAGACCTGCCCCGACTCGACCCAGATGTAGCTGCTCGCGGGGAACTGGTGCGCGACGCGAAGCCGCGCTTCCTGGGCTGCGGCGGCACAGGACATCGCCGCCAACGCCAGCGCCAGGGCGCCGCCGAAGAAGTACCGCATTGGTTCCTCCGAGTTCTTGCTGATTTCTTTGCGACCGCGTGCGCAGCGGGCCGCTGGCTTCAGCTGGCAGTATGCCCGAATAGGCGACTCGCTCCAGTCTCGGTTGGCGAAGTCCGGCTTCTCTGTTCGCGAAGCGGCGCGGCCCTCAGCGCGTGAGCTGCCGGATGAGCAGGTTCGCAGCGGAGGCGAGCGGCCGGTCTTTGAGCACGCCGATCTCAATTTCGCGCTGCGCCCAGTCTTCCGCGATAGGCACCGTGCCGAGCGTCTCGAGGTCATCGCTCGACAGCATGAAATCCGGCTGGATCGTCACCCCGAGCCCGGCCCGGACGAGGCTCTGCGCCGCCTCGACGCTGGCGACGGAGAGCCGAGTCTGCACGCTTCGTCCGACGCGTCGCGCCGCCTCATGCAGCCGCGTCATCAGGGTCGTGCCGCTCGGGATCGTGACGAGCTGCGCGTCCAGCAGGTCCGCCAGCGAAACGCTCGTCTTCGTCGAGAACGGGTGCCCGAGCGGATAAACCGCCACCAGGCGGTCCTTGCGATAGGGAATGGCTTCGATTGCGTCCGACACAAGGTCCGGCGTCGCGACGAGGAAGGCCAGATCGGCGTCGCCCGCGAGCAGCGCCGCGTGGACGTTCGGGTTGATGTCTTCGTGGATCTCGATCTCGACCAGGGGGAAGTTCGCGGTGAAGATGCCGATCTCGCGCGCCAGGTGCCGGATCAGTATCCCTTTGGACGAGGCAAGGCGTACCCGGCCGCGAACCCCCTCGGACACGTCGTCGAGCTCGCGGCGGAATTCCTCCAGGTGGTCGAAGATCCGCCGGGCGTGGGTCGCCAGAAGCTGGCCGACCGCCGTCGGGGCGACGCCGGTTGGGCGGCGCTCCAGAAGCTTCTCGCCGACCATGTCCTCGAGGTCCTGGATGCGCTTGGTCGCGGCCGACGGCGCGATGTTCTCCCGCGCGGCGGCGCGACCGATCTGCTTTTCCTCGATGGCGGCCAGAAACAGCCGCAGCGTCAGCAGATCGACCTTCCGGATCAGCATCGGGATGTTGAGCGTGCTCACCGTGGGCGCCTTTGGGGGATCGGCGCCCGGAGCATGCCTCGCCGCCCGCCCGAAGGCGAGCGGGAACCGCCGCCGGGCGAACCCGGCGGCGGCGTCAGGTCAGACGGCGACCGGCTGGGCGCTCGCGAACTCGATCCGCCGCTCCGTGGTCTCGAGCGCCGCGACCGTCTCCTCGACCAGCCGATCCAGAACCTCGGCCGCCGAAGGCAGGTCCCGGATCAGGCCGCTCGCCGCGCCGGCCGCGAGGTTCATGTAGTCCTTCAGATTGGCGCGATGCGCTGCCCACTTGATCGGCGACGTTAGCACGCGCTGGACGGGATAGGGCTGCAGCTCGTCCCAATGGCCGTTCCAGACGTCGGTGAAGCGGTTGCGGAGCTGGCGCACGTGCAGGCCGTCGAAGATCGGCGAGCGCAGGGTCGCATCGTACCCGGCCTCGATCACCGCCTGCTTGAAGTCGTCCTCGGCCCGCGACTCCTTGGTGACGAGAAAGCGCGTGCCCACCCAGGCGCCCTGCGCCCCCTGCACGAGGCACCCCGCGATCTGAGCGCCGTTGGCGAGGCCGCCGGCGGCGACGACGGGGACGGGAGAGAAGTCGAGAACTTCGGCGAGCAGCGTGATGAGGCCGACGTCGCCGGTATGGCCGCCGCCCTCGGTGCCCTGCACGATGACGACGTCGGTTCCGTTGCGGATCGCGCTCTGCGCGTGCTTGGCGAGACCGACGATGCTCATCACCTTGGCGCCGGCCTTGTGGCACTCCTCGACCACCCAGGTCGGCGTCCCCAGGGCGCAGGCGATGACCTCGACGCCATGCGCCAGCGAGATCTCGAGCTTCCTCTTATTGTCCGCGGCGCTGATCGCTTGGTCGTGCGTCGGCACCACCTCGACGCCCTGCGCCTCGAGCTCCTTGTAGAGCTGCTTGATCGGCGCCGGCGCCTCGGCGGGCATTGCGACGTCGGTCAGTCCCGCCGGCGCGCTCATCGGAAAGCCGAGATCGACGCAGAGTGGCTTGTCGCTCAGGCTCCGGAAGAGCTTGATCTCGTCCTCGAACTCGTCCACCGGAATGTCGATCCCGCCGATCGCGCCGAGTCCGCCGGCGTTGGAGACGGCGGCGGCGATGTTCCCGTAAGTCACGCCGCCCATTCCAGCCTGCATGATCGGGAACTCGATGTCGAGCAGGTCGCAGATAGGCGTGCGGAGTCGGCTCCGACCCATGATGTGTTCCTCCTGGGAGCGTTTACCTAACAGATCGGCCCATCGATTTGCCGTCTGCTTTGTCCGTCCACGCTAACCGCCGAGGTGCGCTCGAGGCCAGTTCCGGTTGGCGAACGACGGCTTCGCCAACCGCGAACCGGCCAGGACGCCGGTCGGAGGTTCTCGCCGAAGAACACCTCGAGCTTCGCGGACCTGCTGCCAGGTCGAGAAAACCGACAACCCGAAAAACGTGAAGACGGGTTTCTCGATCACCAGCTTCACCTTCTCGCCCCTTAGCCGGTTGCCGATGGGCTCATGCGAGTACGACGAGAGGATCCAGGGCTTCAAGGGGCGCAAGGACCGCAAGGTGATGCTGTCGCCCGGCCTGCTGGCGCTGTTGCGGGACTACTGGCGCGAGGCCCGGCCCGAGGGCTGGCTGTTTCCGGGCAAGCCGAAGATCAACCCGATCTCGCCGCGGCAGCTGGAACGCCTCGAAGATCGGCCAGACCTCGAGGAGCGCGTCGATGGCCCCCGGCGTCACCGGAACTGGGTTGCCGTCGGCATCGCCGACGCCCTCCCAATCGGTCACCGCCTGCCGGGCGATCGCCTTGGCGAAGACCAGCGCCCGCTCCTCGTCGGAGGCAGCTTCGGGCAGCACCTCGATGGCAGGGTCGCCGCGCGACGCCACCATCAGCGCTGTGGTCAGCGGGGCAACGCGCAATCGTACACCGTGTCCAAGGTCGAGCCATCGCGGCTCTGCGACGAGGTCGAGTCTGAGCATGTCGAGGTGTCTCCTTGTGGATGGTCGGTCGCACAGTAGGATCGCGCGAACGCACCGAGGGGTCCGCGTCAGTTGAGGCGCCCGCACGGGTGGCTTGTCGGAATGTTGCGAGCGTGACGTCCCGAAGGCCGCTCGCGACCCGCGCCAAGTTCTCGCAGCAGGCGGGAACCGGGCCTGGCAATCCGGGTCTGGCCGGCTATGCGGCGAAGCAACCGGCGAGCCATTGGCGCAGCGACCGGATGCGCTCGGCGTCGGCCTCCTCGGGGGAGGTGACGAGCCAGTAGGCGGCCTCGATCCGCACCGGCGCGCCGACGGTACAGAGCCGGTCTCCAGCGACATCATCGTCAATGAGGACAGAACGTCCGAGCGCGACGCCGAAACCGCTGATGGCCGCGAGGAGCATCAGGTCGGAGCGGTCGAAGTCCTGACGTGGGGTACCTTCGGGGAGCGACCGCTCGAGACGACGGGCGTATTCCTCCCACGAGACCAGCGCCCGGTTGCGGCCGCTGCCGAGGTCGCCGAGGAGCATCGGTCCATGGCGGTCGAGCGGGTCGAAGTTACGGCCGAAGCGGGCCTCCAGGCCGGCGCCGATCACCGGCTGCAACATGCAACTTGCGAGGCGGGTGCTGTGCAGACCGGGATACGGGCCAATGCCGAAGCGGATCGCTGCGTCCGCGCCGCCGGGGCCAAGGTCGGCGAAGCCCTCGCTGACGTCGAGCGCGAGGTCGAGGCCTGCCTCACGGGCAAGCGGCAAGCGCGGCACCAGCCACTTCATCGCCAGGGACGACATGACCGAGAGATGCACCGTCGCCTCGCGCCGCGACTCGCGGGCGGCGGTGAGGGCACGGGCGAGATCGGACGTGGTGCGCCGGGCCGCATCGCAAAGCAGGGCGCCGGCCCGGGTCGGGCGGACGCTCCGGGTTGTGCGATCGAAGAGCTTTAACTCAAGGATGTGTTCGAGGTTGCGAACCCGGTGGCTCACCGCGCTCGGATCGAGATCGAGCCGCCCGGCCGCTGCAGCGAAGCTCCCGGCCTCAGAAACTGCGACGAGCAGCGGCAGGCAGGCGATCAAGCGGTCCAGTAGCTCTCGGGGTGGTTCCACATTCATGAGTTTGTCTCATCCTCTCATGAGCTCGCTCATCTGGCTATAACGTATCGATAAGGGCATCTGAGGGGAACCAGAACGGAGACCCGTGATGCCGATACATGAACTAATGCCCCTGACAGATATCGACATACGGACGGTCCGCGCCGCCTTCGGGCGCTCTCCGGCATTCTGGCTACCACCTGGGGCCACGGCACCACTGCCGCGGTTCCCGCAGAGACCGTTGCTCAGGGCGAAGCAATCCTCGCCTGATGCTGCCGTTGAAGTGCCCGAAGCGCTTGACCGCCGGTTCCGCCGGCGTGCCGGCCGCCGTCGTCGTGCCGACCGTCTCGCCCTGCGCCACCAGCTTCGCCGTCGCGGTCAAGAGCCCCGAGCGCTGAAGCTGCCAGCTGAGCTGGTCGAGGACGCAGCCTGAGTACATGGCGAAGCGCGGGACCTCCGGCATCGCCGTCTCAATCGACAGTGACGGCAGCACCCAGCCGCCAAAGCGGAACTCGTGGCTCCAGGGGCCGGTGCCGGTGGTGGTCGGTTCGCCGAACGCCTCCTTCAGCCAGAAGCCGAAGGCCTCGGCGTCGATCGGCGCCACGACATCTCCGTCTGCGGTCACCGCGTCCTTGATCGGCGCCAGCGGGTCGCGGCCGTAGCCGAGCAGCTCGGAGGTCAGCAACGGCTGCTCAGCGCCGAGCGAAGTGCTGGCGAACGGCACCCGGGTGTAGCCGCCGGCTGGTGCCGTGCCGTAGACCGTCTCGAATGCGAGCGCCATCTGCGCCCGCGCTCCTTGCGCGCGTGCCATGCCGGTGTCCTTCGAAGGGTGGAGATCAGACGAGCGGGTCGCTCGTCGAGTAGTGCAGCACGATCGGGATGACCCCGGCCTTCAGCGCCGCGGCGCCGTCGAGGGCGAGGTCGACCGGCCGCGGCGCCTCCGCCTCGATCCAGTCGCAGAGCCCGCCGAGCGTGCGGTCAGCCGAGAGCACGGTGCCGACGCCGGCGGCCAGGCTGTCGAAAGCCGCGTCGCGGCCGGTGCCGACCTGCACTACCGCCTCGACCTCGGCGCGGTGCTGGTAGTGGTAGCGGAGCGGCGAGAGCGTCACCGCGGGCTCGCCGGGGTCGCCATCGCGCAGGATCAGGAGACCCGCGGCCGGCATGCGCTCGGGCAGGACCTCGCCGCGGAGAACGGGCGTGGGCAGGGTTTGCAGGAGGGCATGCAGCGCCGAGAGGATGGTTTCACGAGGCGTGGGCACGATCGGTCCCTACGTTGCCAGTGCGAAGGAGGCTCGCCCGAGGCCCTCGCTGATCACTCGGAGCGTGCGTGTGCTCGCTGATACACGTGCGCGCGTCGCTCGGATCGGTTTGCCTCCTCAGAGATTCTGGCTACGCATGGGCGCGTGACGAGCGAGCGGACTACAGCTTTGGCGACGGCGATCGTCGCCTTCACCGGGGCCCTCTGGGGGGTCTACTGGTTGCCAGTGCGGTCACTGGGCGAGATGGGACTGCCGGGCGCATGGGGAACGGTCGCCATCACAACCGCCGCGGCGCTCCTTCTGTTCCCGCTGGCGATCCGGCGGCGGGGTCAGTTTGCGCGATCCGATCGCACTGCTCTCGCCTCCATCGCCCTGGGTGGGGCGGCCTTCGCCCTGTACTCGATCGCGTTCATGTATGGCAGGGTCGCGATCATCATCCTGCTCTACTTCCTCACGCCCGTCTGGAGCACCCTGATCGGCCGATACGTCATGGGCTGGCAAACTTCGCGTCTGCGCGTCCTGGCGATCCTGGTAGGGCTGGCGGGACTGTCCATCATGCTGAGCGCGGACGCGCAGCTTCCGCTGCCACGGGGGGCGGGAGAATGGATGGCGCTTTTCGCCGGGTTCCTGTGGTCCGTCGGGACAACGGGAATGCGTGCCAAATCAGACTTGGATCCGGGACCGGCAGCTTTCGTCTTCGCCATCGGTGCGGCGGTCACGGCCCTGACCCTGGCGCCATTCCTGGAACCCCTGCGAAGCGGTCCTTATGGCGGCGGTTTCGCTGCACCCCTCGGATTGGCCATCGCGACCGGAGGGGTGTGGTGGGGGCTGTCGACCGCCAGCCTGATGTGGGCGGCAGTGCGGCTCGAGCCCGCTCGTGTCGGCATTCTCCTGATGACGGAGGTCGTGGTTGGCGCCGTGTCAGCCGCCGTGCTCGCCGCAGAGCAGCTCGCGCCGCTCGAACTCGTCGGCGGCGCATTGGTCCTGTGCGCCGGTGTCCTGGAGGTCTGGCCTGTGCGGCGCGGGGCACCGCACCAGCCCAGTTAACCCAGGGAACGAATACGTCGCGAAGGCTGGCATGGTCTGCACGGGTGCCATCAGCCAATCCGCCCATCCACCCAGTTCGCCACGATCAGCCCCGGGACCGCCTCATGTGCCCGGTGGGCGTCCCGCGCCAGATCGATCCGCTTCGGCAGCTTGACCTGCGGCACCAGCAGGAAGATCGGCGCTGTCACCTGGCCGCGCCCGGTCTTCGAGCGCGACGCTGCGGCGAGACCGCGCGAGTTGATCCGCGCAGCGTCCGCCACGAGCAGGCTCGGCCCGGTACGGCGGTAGACGAAGCGCAATCGCAGCCCGGTCTTCTGCTCCCAGCCCCCGGGCGTGATCCTCCGCCCGCCAAGCGCCTTGCCGGCGGCCGACGTCGGGATCGCGAGCCAGAGCCCGTTCTTCGACCGGATCAGCGGCCCGGCGTCGTGCGCGCCGACGATCACCGGCGCCTTCGACCAGACCAGCGCCGCGGCGTTGAGGCTGGGGCCGGCCTTCGGGAACACCTCCGACCGGATCGAGTTGGCGAGCCGCGGTCCGAGCCCCGCCCCGGTGATCTGCCCGCGCCACGCGAGCTTCAGCCCGGTGCCCGCCTCGCGCATCGCCGCACTCACCGCGCGCTCGCCGGCGGCGATCTCCGCCGCCATCATCGCGACTAGGTCGGGCCGGATGTCGAGCTTCAGCCTCATGCCGGTCTCGTGTCGATCGTCCAGACCAGCCGCTCGCGGTCCCGCTGGGGCTCGCCCTGCACTATATAAGGTGTGCCGTCGATCACGATCCGGTCGCCGGGCCGGGGGGCGGGCACATCGCTTGTGCGCACGTCGAAGCGCGTCGTCTCCGACCAGAGCCGCGCCTCGCCGAACTCGGTGACCGCGTCGGCCCGGCGAGCGATGACGCGGACGGGAAACGGGTCCCCGTCCGCCGGCTCGTACGTCGCCTCCCGCGCCAGGTTCGGATCGGCGAAGAGCGCGTCGACTGCCGCGGCGAAGGCCGTCACGTCCGCCGCGCGCTCCGCAGCACCTGCGGCCGGGTGCAGATCGGCAGCGGATTGCTCTCGATTTCCAGCCGCACCCACTCGTCGCGCTCGCGGTCGGGGATCGCCCGGGCGTAGAGCGGCAGGCCGAGGGTGTTGACCGTCTCGAAGGTGTCGGCCGGGGCGTAGTAGATCTCGAAGAGCCCGTCGACGCCCTCCGGATAGAAATACGCCTTGTCGGCCGCCACCCCGAACGCGGCGTTGCCGCGGTAGCGCCGGAAGCTGATGCCGCCGAAGCTGACCTCGTCGGCGACCCGGCTCCGGAGATCGGCGGCGGCCGCGGTGTTGAGGTAGGTCTCCCGCACCTCCTTGTGGGCGACAAGATCGGCGAAGAACGCCGAGCCGCACTCGGCGCGGAGCTGCACGGCGCCGGTGGCGAGCCCGCCCATGCTCGCCTCTACGTCCTCGATCAGCGCCTGGCAGCGCTTTCGGAGCGCGCCCGAGGCCGGCGAGGCGTTGTCGAGATCGAAGTCGACCTCGGTCGCGGGGGTGATGGCGAACTCGGTGAAGTAGTTCACCACGGTCGCGCCGTCCTTGGGGTCCTTCACCAGCCCCTGGATGCCGTTCAGCAGATGATACTCGAAGGTCGCCTCGGCATCGCGACGCAGGTTTCCCAGACGCCGGGCGACCTCGGTCTGTACCTGCTGGAGCGCGCTCTCGGAGCCGAAGTCCCGGACGCTCTGGATCTCGGAGGCCCAGATCACGTCCTGCTTCTTGAACTGGCGGCAGACGAAGGCCCGCACGTCGCGCCGCTCCGCAACCTGCTGGTCGTTGGCCGAGCCGCGCTCGGAGAACGGGATCAGCGAGGAGGCGCTGCTCGGCGAGACACAGGTCGCCGACGACGGCAGCGCCACGGCGAGCCTCGAGCCCGGTACATTGCAGGTCCTGCTACCGGGCGAGGACGTGAAGTTCTCGTCACCGGCCGACGTCGGCGGCGGCTACGAGGCGTTCCAATACCGGACGCTGCTCGCGGTCTCGGCCTCGCTGGGGCTGCCCTACCATCTCGTCACCGGCGACGTCCGCCAGGCCAACTACTCGAGCCTCCGCGCTGGGCTGGTCGAGTTCCGCCGCCGGGTCGAGCAGCTGCAGCACGGGGTCATCGCGCACCAGCTCTGCCGCCCGATCTGGGCGCGGTGGATGGAGGCGGCCGTGCTCGCCGGCGCGCTGGACCTGGCCGATTACGCCTCCGCGCCGGCACGCTGGCGTTCCGTGCAATGGATTCCGCCGCGCTGGGACTGGGTCGACCCGCTCAAGGACATCCAGGCGCAGGTGCTGGCGATCGACGCAGGCCTCCTCTCGCGGCGGAAGGCGGTCGAGGCGACCGGTTACGACATCGAGGAGATCGACCGCGAGAACGCCGCCGATGCTGCCCGGGCCAACGACCTCGGCCTCGTCGCCGCCGGCGCGAGCCGAGAGGAAGCCGCGCACCATCGCCTCGCGCCGCACCCAAGACGAGTAGATCTCGTTCAAATGGAAGCCGGCGATGCCCTTGAACGGCGCCTGCGCCCGCCATTCGCCGCGGCGGATCGCGGCCCAGCGCATGGCGTCGGACCACCCCGCGTCGCAGGCTATGCAGTGGTAGCGCGCGGTCTCGGGCCGGTGCTCGCGCATGGCATGACCGCCATTGGCATGACCGCCGGCGGGGCTGTCCCAGCGCACCTGGCCCCAGACCAGCACCTGATGCGTGCCGCAGCTCGGGCAAGGCACCCAGTACTGCCGCTGGTCGCTCTCGGCGTAGGCGGTTTCGATCCGGCTCGCGCCGCGGATCGTCGGGGTCGACACCAGCACGACCTTACGGTTCCAGAAGGTTACCGTGCGCTTCTTGGCGAGGTTGACCGGGTCGCCTTCCGCGCCGGCGCTGAACGGGTAGCGGTCGACTTCGTCGCAGAGCAGGATGCGGATCGGCCGGCTCGCAAGCCCCGAGGGTGCGTTGGCGCCGACGATGGTCAGGTGCCCGCCCGGGAAGCGCTTGTGCAGGATCTTGTTCGACCCGTCGCGCGACTTCGGATCGGCGATTTTGCCGACGAGGCACGGCGTGTCGCGCGCCATCGGCGAGAAGCGGTCCTTCGACCAGGCCTCCGCGTCGCGCTCGGTCGGCATGACCACCATGATCGGCGCCGGGTCCTGGTCGATTTAGTAGCCGACGGCATTCCCCAGGGCCTCGGACTTGCCGACCTGTGAACTCGACATGATCACGACGCTCTCGACGCTGCCGTCGGAGATCGCGTCCATGATGCCGCGCTAATATTCGGCGCGGCTGGTCCGCCACTGCCCGGGCTCGGCGCTCGCCTCCGAGCTCAGCCGGCGGTTGGCGTCGGCCCAGTCACTGATCGTCAGCTCCGGCGGCGGCCGCAGGATCGCCAGCGCCGTCCGTGCCGCCGTCGCCAGCCGCTCCGGTCCCGTCAGGATCAGCGGCGACGACCGGGGTCGCGGCGAGCTCGTCGAGCGCCTCGCGGACCGCCTTCCTGATCTGGTCGCGGACCCCGGCAATCGTCGTCTCCTCGTGGCAGAGCGGCGCCAGCCGGTCGGGCATCACCAGCAGCCGCGCGCGGAGCCGGACCAGCACCGCCGTCCACGCGGCCTCCACCGCCTCGGCAGGCTGCAGCTCGCCTCGGCGGCCCTCGGCTTCCATCTCGGCGATGTCGGCCTTGGCCTTGATCAGCCGCGCCCGCTCGACGCCGAAGTCCGGCGCGCCGGCCTGAGCACGCACCGTGAGGTCACGCAGGTAGGCGACGTAGCCGCGCACCGCGGCGACGAGGTCGTACTGGCCGCGCTCGGCCTTCGGGATCACCCCCTCGCGGCTGAGCTGCTGGATGCGCCGCTCGGAGAGGTCGAGTAGGGGATCAGCCGCTCGAGCGGCAAGTCGACGACGTCCATTGGGGATCCGTGATGATGCTGGTGGGCGGTGCCCGAAACGCAACGGCCCCACCGATCAGGCAGGGCCGGAAGCGAAGTGGCCCACGTACCCCGTTTCGTTTCGAGCGGGGGCGCCGGGGTTCAGGTGCCTGTGTTCATTGGCCCGTTGCGCAAGGCGAAACGAAACGGCCTATTTTTTGGGATCTGACTGGGAAAGCCCCGCGCTGAGCGCTCCCGCATACATTTCCCGCCAAGAGGGACCCGTAAAATCAGCATTTTAGCGTGCGAAGCTCAACTTCTGCTTCATCTGGTTGCGGAGCAATGGGAACGGAAAACCACTCGCCGCCTCCTCAATCCCGCATCGCGTCCGTGCCCGCGCAAATCTCCAGCGTAAGGATTTCTCGCACGGTGATTCCGAAAAGTGAATCCCTCTCGGTGTCTCAACTCTTAATGTCTCACCAAGACGATTTCTCTTGACAGCCGCTCGAAGTATTGAGCGCGGAGCGGCCATGATCATCGGCGTCATCTCCGACACCCACGGACTGCTGCGGCCTGAAGCGGAAGAGCACCTGGCCAGTGTCGAGCACATCATCCACGCCGGCGACATCGGTAGGGGCGTTCACTACGCGGCCTCCTCGGTGATGGTGATGGTGAGCGATGCGAAATCCGGCAGGGTGCGCCGCAGAACCCGGGCGAGCCCGCGCCGCTCAAGGGCCGGCTCTTCGATGAAGGCGGCCGGCCGATGTCGCCGAGCTTCGCCCTTGGCCGCGGCGGCAAGCGCTACTGCTACTATGTCTCGGCGTCGCAGCGGGCGGATCGCCACCCGGACGGCAGGGCGACGATTCGCCGGATCCCGGCCCCGGCGCTGGAGGCCCGGCTCGCCGCCATCCTCCGCCGGCTGGTGCCCGGGGAGGACACCGATTCGCTCGCGCTGCCGGGCCGGGTCGAGGTCTACCCCGAGACCGTGAATCTCCTCCTGCCCGTCGAGCTGATGCCGCGCCTCCAGGGCCGCCTCCTGGCCGGCGAGCAGCTCGCGCGGGACGCGGCGGACCCGTCACAGGCGCGGCTTACCCTGCCGCTCCGCCTGCAGTTCCATGGCGGCCGTACCCGGATCACCGGCGGCGCCGACGCCGGCGCGCCGCCCGATCCGGTGCTGGTCAGGGTCCTGCGGGCGGCGCATGCGATGCTCGACCGGGATGCCGCCGGCGACCCGCTCCTCGCCGTCGCGCCCGCTTCGACCTACCATCGCCGCCTGGTCCGCCTGGCGTTCCTCGCCCCCGATCTGCAGCGGGCGATCCTCACCGGGCGACAGCCGCCAGGCATGACGCTCGCGAGCCTGATGGACGTGCCCCTGCCGCTCCTCTGGAGCGCGCAGAAAAGACTGCCCGACGCGTCCCGGCTGGCCTGAAGCTCCCCGGCATCGCCCCCCGAGGGTCACCTGCGCATCGCCCTGTTCCACGCATTCGCATCCCTGTTCCGGCGTAATACCCGCCCTGCTATGCCGAATCCGGCCCCTGTTCCGCGGAAAAACAGGAAAGTGCGTTTCGCGCCCGCAAGGGTCTGATTCTACGCATATACTCCACGCGTCATCCTGACGGCGCCTGCGCCGTGCCCTGTTTTGGCCCTCAAACAGCGAAAATTCCCTGTTACCGGGAAAACTCCACCTTGCATCGGACGGGAAGAGACGGGCCGGCAGGTGCGCCGTGAACCGGCCCGGATCCGGCCCGTGAAACGCGCGGCCACAGAAGAAGGCGCCGCAATAGCGCCCCTGTTTCCGCAGGTTGCGCGGCCAAAGGCGAAATGAGCAGGGTGTCGGGGGTGGCTGGCGGAGGAACGGGGACTGGGATCGAATAGTCTCTGCGCTGTAAGCTGTTGATCTTCCTTAAAGGCGGCGCCCTGCGAGGCGCGGCTGCGAACGGCAAGTTGACAAGGCAGGCACGTCAGGTCCGGAGCACCCGGTAGATTGCCGGGATCACCAGCACGGTCAGCAGGGTCGACGAGGCGAGGCCGAAGAGGAGCGAGATCGCGAGGCCCTGGAAGATCGGGTCAGTCAGGATCACCGCCGCGCCGATCATCGCGGCGAGCGCGGTGAGCAGGATCGGCTTGAAGCGGATCGAGCCCGCCTCGATCAGCGTCTCGGTCAGCGGCTGGCCGGGCGTGCGCCCGTGGCGGATGAAGTCGACGAGCAGGATCGAGTTCCGCACAATGATGCCGGCCAGCGCGATGAAGCCGATCATCGAGGTCGCGGTGAACGGCGCCGCGAACAGCCAGTGGCCGCCGAGGATGCCGATGAAGGTGAGCGGGATCGGCGTCAGGATGACGAGCGGCACCCGGAACGAGCCGAACTGGGCGACGACGAGGATGTAGATGCCGAGGAGCGCGACTATGAAGGCGGCGCCCATGTCGCGGAAGGTCACCCAGGTCACCTCCCACTCGCCGTCCCAGAGCAGCGTCGGCTGGCTCTCGTCCTCCGGCTGGCCGTGCAGCCTGATCACCGGCTTGGGCAGGCCGGTCCAATCCTGCGCGTCGAGCGCCGCCTGCACCGCCAGCATGCCGTAGAGCGGTGCCTCGAAGTCGCCTGCGAGCTCGGCGGTCACCATCTCGGCGGCGCGGCCGTTGTGGCGGAAGACCGGGTAGGAGGCGCGCTCCTCACCGACCTGCACCACGTCCCCGAGTTCGACGACGCCGCGGTCTCCGGGCAGCGCGTTCGCCGGGATCGGCGTCGTCAGCGCCCGCTCGTCGAGGGTGCTCTCGCCGGCGGGCCGCTCGATGCGGATCGGGATCGGCTGCCGGCCGCCGCCGCGATGGGAGTAGCCGACCGTCTGGCCGCCGCCGAGGATCGCCAGCGTGTCGAAGACGTCGGATTCCTGCACGCGGTAGAAATCGGCGTCGTCGGTCGAGACCGTCGCGCGCAGCCGGCGGGCCGGCTGGCCGAAGGAGTTGTCGACGTCGACCACGAAGGGCACGGAGCGGAAGGCGGCTTCCACCCGCTCCGCCACGGCGCGCCGGGTCTCCGGGTCAGGCCCGTAGACCTCGGCGAGGAGCGTCGCCAGCACCGGCGGCCCCGGCGGCGGCTCGACCACCTTGAGCGCGGTGCCCGGCGGCACGTCGAGCGCATTCAGCCGCTCGCGCAGATCGAGCGCGATCGCGTGGCTCGCCCGCTCGCGTTCCTCCTTGGGCGCCAGGTTGATCGCGACGTCGCCCATCTCGGGGCTCGACCGGAGATAGGCGTGGCGCACGAGGCCGTTGAAGTTGAACGGCGCGGCGGTAGCGGCGTGGACCTGGGCGGAGTGGACCTCGGGCAGCGACAGCACGGTCCTCGCCACCGCCTGCGCGACGGCGTCGGTCGCCTCGACCGAGGAGCCTTCGGGGAGGTCGATGACGACCTGAAGCTCCGACTTGTTGTCGAAGGGCAAGAGCTTCACCGCCACATGCTGCGTGTAGAAAAGCGAAAGCGACCCGAGGGTCAGCGCGCCGACCGCCAGCAGGAACAGCCAGCTCCGCGCCTTGGTCCTGAGCAGCGGACGGGCGACGGCGGCGTAGCCGCGACCGAGAAGGCCGCCGCTGGCATGAGCCGCGTCATGCTGCGCGGCGGCGGCGCGGCCGGCGACCCTCAGCATCAGCCACGGCGTCACGGTCACCGCGACGAAGAAGGAAAAGATCATCGCCGCCGAAGCGTTCGCCGGGATCGGGCTCATGTAGGGCCCCATCATGCCGGAGACGAAGAGCATCGGCAGCAGCGCGGCGACCACGGTCAGCGTGGCAACGATCGTCGGGTTGCCGACCTCGGCGACCGCCTCGACCGCGGCCTGGCGGCGGCCGCGCTGGTCCGGCATGGCCCAGTGGCGGGCGATGTTCTCGATCACCACGATCGCGTCATCGACCAGGATGCCGATCGAGAAGATCAGCGCGAAGAGCGAGACGCGGTTGAGCGTGTAGCCCATCAGCCACGAGGCGAAGAGCGTCAGCAGGATCGTCACCGGGATCACCACGGCGACGACTACGCCCTCGCGCCAGCCGATGGCGATCACGACCAGGCCGATGATCGAGACGGTGGCGAGGCCGAGGTGGTAGAGAAGTTCGTTCGCCTTCTCGTTCGCGGTCTCGCCGTAGTTGCGGGTGACCTCGACGCGGACGTCGGCCGGGATCAGCGGGCCCCGGAGTTCCTCGACCCGGTGCAGGATCGCCTCGGCGACGACCACCGCGTTCGAGCCGGCGCGCTTGGCGACCGCGAGGGTGACGGCGGGGGCGCGGTCCTCGCCGGGCGCGACGGTCGAGACGAGGAGCTGCCCCGTGTCGGTGGCGAAGCCGACGTCGGCCACGTCGCGGACATAGACCGGGCGGCCGTCGCGCGTGGTGACGAGCAGGTTGCCGATCGCCTCGGGCGTGCCGAGCGTCTCGCCGGCGAGGACGGTGATCTCTTCGCCGCCGTCCCGGACAAGGCCGGCGGGGAAGGCGCGGTTGGCGCCCTCGACCTTGCCGGCAAGGCTCTGGAGCGTGACGCCGTAGAGCGCGAGCCGGTCGGGGTCGGGCGCGATCCGGAGCAGCTCGCCGGTTTCGCCGACGAGGTAGGTCAGGCCGACGTCCTCGACCTTCGCCACCTCGGAGCGCAACTCGCGGGCGATGCGGGTGAGGTCGTTGGCCGTTATGCGGTCGGCGGCGGCCTGCGCCGGGGACAGCGTCAGCGACAGGATCGCCACGTCGTCGATGCCGCGTCCGACGATCAGCGGCTCGGGGATGCCGACCGGGATGCGGTCGAAGTTGGCCCGCACCTTCTCGTGCACGCGCAGGATCGCGGCGTCGGACGAGGTGCCCACCTCGAAGCGCGCCGTGACCATCGCCTGGTCGTCGGCGGTCTGGGAATAGACGTGCTCGACGCCGTTGATGCCCTTGACGATGGTCTCGAGCGGCTCGGTGACCAGCTTGACGGCGTCCTCGGCCCGGAGCCCGTCGGCGCGGACGATGATGTCGACCATCGGCACCGAGATCTGCGGCTCCTCCTCGCGCGGCAGCGAGACCAGCGCGAGGACGCCGAAGACGAAGGCGGCGATCAGGAACAGCGGCGTCAGCGGCGAGGTGATCGTCGCCCGCGTCAGCCGCCCGGCGATTCCGAGGCGGGGCTCATCGTTCACGGCACCACCACCTCGTCGCCGGCGCGCAGACCGGTCAGGATCTCCACGCGGTCGCCGACGGGCTCGCCCAGGATGACGGCCCGTTCGACTTCGGCGCCCGTCTCCATCACCGTCACGAAGTCGATCCCCGATCGGGTGACGACCGCAGAGGCCGGCACCAGCAGGCCCTGCCGCGCGCCCACCGGCAGCTCGACCGGCACGCGGGCGTTGACGAAGGCGCCGGGCAGGTCGGGGACCTCGACGTCCACCGTGACCCGGCCACCCTCGATCTGCGGATAGACCTTGGCCAGCCGCCCCTCGGCGGCGGTGCCGATGCGGATGGTCGCGCCCTCCTCGAGCGCCCCGGCGTGCCGCTCGGGCACGGCGAGGCGCAGGAAGAGCCCGCCCGAGCCGATGGTCGCCAACGGCTCTCCGGCGAGGATGACCGCGCCACGGGTGACCGGCACGGTCAGCACGCGACCGCCCTCGGGGGCGAGCACCTCCCCCTCGGCCGCCTGCTGCACGACCACCTCCCGCCCGGCCCCGGCGGCGGCGAGCTGGCCACGGGTGACGTCGACGGTGGTGCGCAGCTGGTCGAGCCGCTGCGCCGTCGCCACCCCGCGCTCCACCAGCGCCTCGCCGCGGCCGAGCTCGGTCTCGGCGGTGGCGAGCTGCGCCTTCAGCGCGGCGATCTGCGCATCGTAGGCGGCGACCTGGAAGCCGAGCTTCTCGTCGTGAACGGTGGCGATGCGCTGGCCGGCGGTCACCTCGTCGCCCTCGGTCACGAGGAGCTCATCGATGACCCCGCCGATGCGGGCGCGTGCCGGCACCTCGTTCCGCGGCTCCACGGTGCCGTAGATCGGCTTCCATTCGGTGATCGTCTCGGGGGCGAGCGTGAAGGTCTCCGCCAACCCCGGGCCGGCAGCGAGAAAGCTCGCGGTGAGGAGCAGGACGCGCATGGCTGGCCTCAGAAGGCGGCGCCCGGCCTGATGCCGAGCCTGCGGAACACGACAGCCGCCGGACAGAAGCCGGTGAAGGCCGACTGGAACAGGTTAAGCCCGACGAAGACGGTAAGCCACACGAAGTAGGGCGACACCCAGACGGTCAGCGCGACCGAAGTGAGCACCATGAGGCCGGCGAAGGCAAGGACGGAGCGGTCGAGTGTCATGGATTTCTCCTCATGTGACGGGTTGGTCGAACTTCACTTCCTTCAGCTTGTCGATGCCGAGCGCCTGCAGCGCCAGCTTCTCGTAGATCGGCTCGGACTTGCCGGTGCGGACCTTGTGCAGGAAGTACTTCTCGAAGCCGATCTTGGCGGCATGCACCCACTTGCCGGACGCTGACCAGCTGACGTTGCGCGGCGGGATCTGTGGCTGGGCGACGAAGGCGATGCCGGAGTCGCCGAAATCGGCGAGGCAGACGGCGTTCCAGGTGGCCTGGGCGTCCGGCCGCTGGCCGGCGATCAGCCGGTCGATGTTGCGCACGGTGGCGGTCACCATCGACTCGATCATGAAGCCGGTCTTCGGCACGCCGACCGGCACCGGGGTCTTGCCGATCGGCGGGATCGCCACGCAGACGCCGACGGCGAAGATCTCGGGAAACGCCGGGTTGCGCTGATACTTGTCGATCAGGACGAAGCCGCGCGGGTTGGTGAGGCCCTCGATGCCGCGCACCGCCGCGACGCCCCGGAAGGCCGGCAGCATCATCGAGAAGGCCTGCGGCACCTCATGGGTGCGGGCGACCGAGCCGTCCTCGGCGATCTCCGAGACATGCATCCGGTCCGCCTCGACGCGGTCGACGCGGGCGTTGGCGATCCACTTGATGTGGCGCTGGCGCAGGGCGCTTTCGAGCAGGCCCCTGGTGTCGCCGACGCCGTCGAGGCCGAGATGGCCGATGTAGGGCTCGGAGGTGACGAATGTCATCGGCACCCGGTCGCGCACCCTGGCGTCGCGCAGCGCCTTGTCGAGGATGAAGGCGAATTCGTAGGCCGGGCCGAAGCAGGAGGCCCCCTGCACCGCGCCGACGATCACCGGCCCGGGGTTGGCGACCAGCGCCTCGAACCCGTCCTTCGCCGCGACCGCATGGTCGACCTGACAGACCGAGGCGGTGTGGCCCTCGGGGCCGAGCCCCTCGACCTCGTCGAAGGCGAGCTCGGGGCCGGTGGCGATCACCAGGTAGTCATAGGTGAGCGAGGCGCCGTCGCCGAGCTCGATGCGCCGCTCGGCCGGATGCAGGCGCCGTGCGCCCTGCGGGTGGAGCGCAATGCCGGTCTGGGCGAAGATGCCGGTGAGATCGACCTCGACGTCCGCCTGCTGCCGCCACCCGACCGCGACCCAAGGGTTCGACGGCACGAAGCGGAAGCTGCTTCCCTTCGTCACCACCGAGATCGAATGCTGCCGTCCGAGCTTCTCGCGAAGCTCCGACGCCAGGATCGTGCCGCCCAATCCCGCTCCGAGAACCACGACATGCGCCATCGACGTCTCTCCCCTTGCCCACCGCATCCGGGCCACCTTGCGCCCTGCCGCGTCCCGCCGACGTGACGTCGCGGCGGTCGCGGTCTCTGTGCTTGACGCATATATGATCATCTTCTAAATTAGCAGTACCTAATGTAACAGGAAACCATGTTCGAGGCCGACAGCATCGCCCAGGTGCAGGAGAAGGTCGCCGAGGTCAGCGCCACGCTGCGGCTGCTCGCGAACGAGAAGCGGCTGCTGGTGCTCTGCCGGTTGGCGATCGCCGGCGAGACGTCGGTGGGCGCGCTGGCCGAGGCGGTCGGGCTGAGCCAGTCGGCCCTGTCGCAGCATCTCGCCCGGCTGCGCGCCGACGGCCTCGTCGCCACGCGACGCGACGCGCAGACGCTCCACTATCGCATCGCCGACCCGCGCGTCCGGCACCTGCTCGAGGCGCTCTACGGAATCTACTGCGCGGCGCCCGAGACCGGCTCGAAGGGCTGATACGCGCATGCCGGCCTCGACCCGGCTGCCCGGGTGGGGTCTCCACGCGGCCTTCCTCGGACAGTCCAGCCAGCGCCTCGACACACGGCCATGCCTTCGTCACCCGAAGCCGATCAGGATATCATCCCTCACGTCCATGGAGCGCAAACGGAACTGGGAAGATCGCCGGCGATCCTCCGGGTCGTTCATCAATGTGGCCTCCGCACCTCGCCCTCGTCCAGGGCGCGGCGCAGGCTGCGGATCAGGACATCGCGGGCGCGCTCGTCCGCGGCGCCGGCGAGCGCGTCGTTGATGTCGAGAAAGAGGCGCGAGACGTCGTTGTGCCAGTCGAGTCGCGCCACCTGCTCCGACCGTATGCGGGGCGCGGGCGCCTCAACCACGCGCCGCGCCCCGGTGCGCGTCAGCTCGAACGCCTCGTCGAGAACGGGCCGGATGATGCGCCCGGGATCGACGACCGCGCCCAGCCGGCCGGCAAGGGCCTCGATGGCGGGCTCTTCGCCATGCACCAGGAAGACATTGCAGTGGATCGGCAGCCGGGCGCGGACCCAATCGACCAGTTCCGTCGCGTCCGCGTGACCGGAGTAGAGGTCGAGGGTTCGGATGCGCGCGCGGACCTCGTAGGTCTCGCCCTGGATGCGCACGCGGCGCGCCCCGTCCTGCAGGATGCGCCCGAGCGTGCCCTCGGCCTGGAAGCCGACGAGCAGCACCGTCGCCTCGTCGCGCCAGAGCCAGTTCTTGAGCCGGTGCCGGATTCGCCCGGCCTCGCACATCCCGCTCGCGGCGATCACGATGTGAAAGCCGTGGACGCGGTCGAGCGCCATGCTCTGCTCCGCGGTCTGGGTGAAATGCAGATGGCGCGACGACAGGGCCTGCCGGAAGGCGACGCCGCCCTCGAGCTCGCGGGCATGGTGGGCGAAGACCCGCGTCGCCTTGGCTGCCAGCGGCGAGTCGACATAGATCGGGATATCGGGCAGCTCGCCCGTGGCGATGAGCTCGGTCAGGTCGGCGACGAGCTCCTGGGCCCGCTCCACCGCGAAGGACGGGATCAGCAGGGCGCCGTTCGGGTGGATGGCCGCCCGGACCTCGTCGCGCAGCGCCCGCCTGCGGCCCTCGTCGGTGGTCGCCTCCCGGTCGCTGTCCCCATAGGTCGATTCGCAGATGACGTGCTGGAGGTCGACCGGCCCCTGCGGCTCGGGTTGCAGCAGCTTGGCGTCGGGGCCGATGTCCGCCGAGAACAGCAGCCGCAGCGGCCGCTCGCCGTCGGCGACCTCCATCTCGACGGACGCCGAGCCGAGGAGATGTCCCGCATTTCAGAATCGCGCCCGGACGCCGGGGACCACCTCGAACCACCGCCCGTAAGGCTCGGGTCGAAGCAGCTTCTGGCAGACCGTCGAGGCCCAGCCCCTCGGTCACGCGTTCCGCGACCTCGGCCCGGTCGCCGGTGGCCAGGAGAATGCGGCCGATCCCCTCGCGGCGCAGCCCGGCGAGCATGTCGCGAACGCCTTCGCGCAACAGATCCGACATGACGAGATACCCCGCCATGCGACCGTCCACGGCCACGGCCACCAGGACCGAACCAGCAGCCAGATTGGGCGGATCATTCGAGCTACCCACCCGATGCGCCACGAACCCGTGGCCGCCGACGACGACCCCGTGGCCCTCGACGCTCCCCTCGACGCCCTCGCCAGGGATCTCGGCCACCTCCACCGGAACCGGCAGGTCGAAGCCCTGCGTCCTGGCCGCAGCGACAATGGCCTGAGCGACCGGGTGCTTCGAGGCCTGGTCGAGCGCCGCGGCGAAGCGCAGGATGTCCTCCCCCGACATTCCGTCATGGCTTTCGATCGAGACGATCTGCGGGCGCCCGTCGGTCAAGGTGCCGGTCTTGTCGAGGACGAGCGTGCGGATGCGCGCCGTCGCCTCGAGCGGCTTCGCCCCCTTGATCAGGACGCCGAAATGCGCCGCCCGCGACAGGCCGGCCACCAGCGCCACCGGCACGGCGAGGATCAGCGGACAGGGGGTCGCCACCACCAGCACGGCGACGGCGCGGATCGGGTCATCCGTGAACCACCAGGCGGCGAAAGCGATCGCGACGGTCACGGCGAGAAAGCCGATCGACCAGCGATCGGCAAGCCGCGACATCGGCGCCTTCGAGCGCTGCGCCTCCTCGACCAGGCGGACGATGCCGGCATAGGTGCTGTCCTTTGCGACGCGAGTCGCCACCAGGTCGAAGGCCTCGCCGGCGTTGGTCGAGCCGCTCATGGCGTCGTCTCCCTCGCCCAGTCGGAGGGGGAGCGACTCGCCCGTCAGGGCCGAGGTGTCGAGAAAGGCGGTCTTCGACGCGATCCGGCCATCGACGGGCACGACGTCGCCCTGCCGGATCAGGAGCCTTTCTCCGGGCGCGATGTCGTCGAGCGGCACCTCCTCGAGCGCGCCGTTCCGGTGCCGGGTAGCGGTGCGGGGGACGCGCGACAGGAGGTCATGCATCTCGCGCCGCGCGCGGCCCTCGGCGAAGCTCTCGAGGAAGGAGCCGCCGGAATACATCAGGGCGACTACGGCAGCCGCCAGCGTCTCGCCGAAGGTGAGCGCGGCCGACATCGACAGCGCCGCGACGACGTCGAGCCCGACCTCGCCGCGCCACAGGCTGCGCAGGATCTCGACGACGAGCGCCGCCAGAACCGGCGCCACGCCCGCCGTCCAGGCGATGTCGGCGGCGCCGGCGCGGCCAAGAAAATGCAAGGCCAGGCCTGACGAGAGCCCAACAAGGGCAATCAGCAGGAGAACGCGCTTCAGGCGGTCGGTCTTCGCGTATTGCACCGGGATCAATCCGCCTCGGCCGCGGTCCTTGCCGCGGGCGCTCTCGTGAACAGGTGTCCGACCGTCGCGGTGCGGATCCGGCTCGCATCATCGCGCACCAGAAACAGCACGTCGAGACCGAGCCGCCTCGCCAGCCGCGAGCCCGCTTCGGCGCCCAGCACCATGAGCGCCGTCGCCCAGGCGTCGGCCTCGGCGCAGGTCCGCGCGACGACGGTGACGGAGGCCGGCGACTCCAGCAGCGGAGCGCCGCGGCGGGGGTCCATGGTGTGCGAAAGCCGTCGGCCCTGCACCTCGACCCGGTGCCGGTAGTCGCCGGAGGTTGCCACCGCCGCGTCATCGAGCGCGAGGATCGCCTGCGGCGCGCGGCGGTCAGGGTCGGGGGCCTCGACCGCAACGGTCCAGGGTTCGCCGTCCGGACGCAGGCCGAGCGCGCGCATCTCGCCGTCGATGCCGACGAGCCCGGAGACGAGGCCGAAGCCCGCGAGCGTCCCCGCCAGCCGGTCGACGGCGTAGCCTTTGGCGATGCCGCTGAGGTCGAGCGACAGCGGAGCGTTCCTGCGCGCTCGCCCGGCCGCGGCGTCGAGATCCAGCGCCTCGTGCGCCGGTCGGCGGGCCCGCATGGCGGCGCGGATCGCGTCCGGGTCCGCCGTCCGCGGACCGAACCCCCAGGCCATGACGGCGTCGCCCATACCGATGTCGAACGCGCCGCCCGAAGCGCGGCCTATCTCCACACCCAGCCGCAGCACCTCGATGAGCCCCGGGGGCACTGCCACCCACGCGCCCACCGGCGCCGCGTTCAGCCGCATCAGGTCGCTGTCGCGCCGCCAGGTCGACATCTGCGCGTCCACCTCGTCCACCGCCGCCTGCAGCGCCGCGTGGAGCGGCGCCGGGTCGAAGCCCGGCGCGGCGTGGACGAGCGCCGACCAACGCGTGCCCATGGTCGGGCCATTCAGCGCGTGGCGCACGCGATCAGTAGATGTCCTCGACATAGCGTCCCTCCGCCTTCAGCGCCGCGGGCGTCAGGCCCGCCGGCGCAAGGATGTCCGTGAGCGCGTCCGCCACCCCGGCGGCCATGTTGCGCCCGCCGCAGACCATGACGCGCGCCCCGTCCCGGATCAGCCGGGCGACCTCGGCCGCCTCGCCGCGCAGCGCGTCCTGCACGTAGCGCGGACTCGGCCCCCGCGAGAAGGCGGTGACGAGGCGCGCGAGGCGGCTCTCGTCCTTCCAGCCGGCGAGCTCGCCGCCGTAGAGGAAATCGCTGTCGGGGTGGCGGATGCCGAAGAAGAGGTGGATGGGGCGCCGGCGCGCGTTGTCGCGTACCAGCCCCGCGAGCGGGCCGATCCCGGTGCCGGCGCCGATCAGGATCAGCGGCTTGCGGCCGCGCCCGGCGCGGAAGCCGGGGTTGGGGCGCAGGAAGGCCGACACCGTGTCGCCGGGCGCGAGCGTCATCAGCTGTCCCGAGCAGAGGCCGCCCGGATGCTTCCTGACCACGATCTCGAGGAAGCCGTCGCGTCGCCCGGAGGCGAGCGAGTAGAAGCGCGGTACCGCCGATCCTTGCGGCAGGACGCCGACGAGATCGCCGGCCCGGAAACGCCCGAAGCCGCCCCCGGTGAGACGCCGGAGGAGCGGGACCTGCGGCACGGCGAAGCGCAGGATCGCCGTCGGCGCCTGGACATCGGTCCCGTAGTCCCGGCGCGAGATCAAGCTCAGCGCCTCGGTCGTAGGCGGAACCGGCTGGTGCGCGAGCTCGAGCGCGATCCCGAGGGCCGAGCCGAGCGCCCGGCCCCAGCGGGCGAAGTCCTCCGGTGACTGGCGGTCCACCGTGTCGAAGGGCAGGAGAAGCGTCCAGCCTCGCGCCTCGACCGCCTCGGCCACGGCGCGGGCGAAGGCGCAATAGGCGGGAAAGCCCCGGTCGCCGAAGCCGAGCACCGCGAGCGGCGCGGGCGCGATGTCGCTTGCCGCCAGCCGGTCGAGAAAGCTCCCGGCGGAGGCCGGCGGGTCGCCGTCGCCGTAGGTGGCGGCAAGGACGAGGATCCGCCGCGCCCGGCTGTAGCGGGCGGGATCGAAGGCCGACATCGGCGCGGCGTGCACACTCTGGCCGGCCCCGCTCAGCGCCCGGTGCAGCGTGGCGGCGAAGCCCCAGGTGCTGCCGCCCTCGCTGCCGACGAGGATGATCGTCTCGGCGCGCGCGGCGGGCTGGTTGTCGCGGATGCGCGGCCGCCCGTGCCGCCCGGCGAGCCAGACGGCAAGGCCCGTCCCGCCCATCACCGGCACGGCGAGCGCAGTCAGCCCGAGGACGAGGCCGAGCGTCGCCGCGCCCTGTCCAGTGTGCAGCATGTAGATCGTCTCCGAGACCCGCTCCCACGCGCCGAGGTCGGCCCAGGCGAGCAGCGCGCCGGTCCCCTGGTCGAGATAGGCGGTGCCGCGGTCGGTCCTGAGCGTGACGACGTCCGAAGCGTCGCCCGGATAGGGAAAGCTCAGCTCGCGCAGCTCAGAGATGGGCGTGGCGGCGAGGAGGTCGATCTCGGCAAGCGCGACGCCGGTCTTGCCGCTCACTTCGGCGGGGAAGGCCGGCGCCGCGGGGCCGTCGGGCAGGAGATCAAAGGTCGAGGCGGTCATCCACAGCGCCGTCAGCGAGGAGAGCGCGAGCCCCAGGACCGCGACGCGGGCGATCTCGACGTGCAGGCGACCGGCGAGCGGACCGCGGAGCGGCGCGAACCAGCGCCGCCAGCCGCCCGCCCGCCGCGCCACGAGAAGCGTGCCCGACACCGCCAGCACGAGCATGGCCGCTGCGCCCGCCGCCATGGCGATGCGGCCGCCGTCGCCGAGAAAGAGCGAGCGATGGAGGTTGGTGAGCCAGCGTTGCGTCGGCCTGGGGTCGGCCGCGGCCACCCCCGCGCCGGTCGCGGGGTCGATGACCGCCGCGCCGGGTGTGCCGTTCTCGAACCAGTAGGCGGTGATCCGGCCCGAGGGCGCGCGCCGGATCTGCTCGACGCCGGGATAGACGGCCGCGATGCGCGGCACGAGCTCGGCGACCGTCAGGCCGGCCTCGGCCTGCGGCGCGGCGAGGCGCTCCGCTGCAGGGAAGATCGACAGGGCCGCGCCGCTCAGCGCCAGCACGGTGACGAGGGCGAGGGCGAGAAGCCCCGGCCAGCGGTGAAGCGCGCGGATCATCGGCCTGCCCTCTCACATTTCGTAGCCGAAGCTCGCGACGTAGCGCCGCCCGCGCACCGGCTGGCCGGCGCCCGCGGTCGTCAGCGGCACGGCGACCTCGTTCGGGCTGTCGCGCATGTCCTCGACGGAGGCGTCGATGTGCAGCGTGTAGCCCGCATCGAAGAGCGCGTCGGCGAGGTCGAGCGTGATCTCGAGCGTCCGGCCGGCGCCGACGCTCGCGCCGGTGATGCCGTCGATCTGCGCCGGGTCGCCGCCGGTCGCCCGGTACCAGTCGGAGAGGTGCTCGTAGTACTTGGACTTGCCCCCGGCCACCCACAGGGTGCCGGCATAGGCCCCCTGCGGGTCGGTGACGTAGAGCACGAGATAGGCGCCGTCGCCGCCGTAGGCGTCGAGCGTCGCGGTCAGCGTGACCGGCCGCGCCATCGCGAGGCCGGGCAGCGTCAGCGCCGTGGTGAGGGCGAGCGTCGCGAGAAGGGTATTCATGGGAATCTGCCCTTGTGGTTCAAGTCGGGGTGGCGGTCGAGATCAGTTCACCTTGACCTGCGGCGGCGCACCGTCGCCGAAGAGCCCGTTCTGCGGCGGGACGATCGGACCGACCGGCGCCGGCTCGCGCGCGCCGCGGCGGCCGCCGTGATCGTCGTCGTCATCGTCGTCATCGTCGTCGTCGCGATCGTCGTCGCGATCGTCGTCATGGCCATGGCGGGAAACGCGACGGTGCTCGCGATCGTTGTCGTCATCGTCGCTGGCGAGAACGAGCGGCAGCGCCTCCTGTGCCTCTCCGAATACCGCAGCGACGGGGCGTTCACCGGCGCCGCCCGGGGCGGCCATGGCGCGCCACACCGGTACGCCGACATCCGCCGTCAGCGCGGTGGTGACGAGAAGCAGGGCGAGGGTCTTTCGCATGGGGTGTCTCCTTCTGTGCGATGCGATCAAGCTGGAGACGCCACCTGAGGGCTTCCTGACGGGGAGGCGGTTTCCGCTTCAGCCTGGCGTCAGGAACGGGGAAGCGAAAGGCCGGCTGCGGCAGCCGGCCTTCGCTCATGCGCCTTGGCGTAGAGTGGATTGTCGTCCGGCTTCCTGCCCGGGAAGTGTCCTCAGTTCGAGGCGCCGGGCGCGTGCGGATTGCCAACGCCCATCATCGGGACCGGGTCCTGCCCGTAGAGCCCCGGGCCGATGAGGATGGTGGCCGGCTCCGTGCCGATCGTCTGCCCCTGAACGGCCGACCCGACGAGAACCGCCGCAGGATACAGCACCTCGATGTCGCTCACCTCATGCCAGACCATCCGTTCGGCAAGGCGCGCGACCTCGGCCTGTCCTGCTTCCTCCGCCGCGGCATAGAGTTCGACCAGCGCGGTGACAAGCTTCAGGTCGCTGTCGCGGAGCTGGGGCAGCTCCGCCTCGAGACTCGCCAACTGCTCGAGCAACTGCGGATCCGTCGTTCCTCCCACCGTGGCCGCATCCGCAAACCCGAGAAACGGCAGGACAAACTCTTCCTCTGCCGCGTTGTGCGGGCCCAGAAGATCGGCTGCGGCGCGGGCCGCGGTGCCGATCTCGCCCGGCATGTCGGCGGCCTGTTCGAGCTGCGACTGGAAGTCCGCGTGAACTGCACTGAGGGCGTACGGGGGCTCGAAGGGGGCTGCCGAAGCCGTGGCGGCGAACGCCGATGCGACAGCAGAGATAGTGAACTTCGCAGGCATGACATTCTCCTTTCAACCGATGCGGTTATTTCAACCGTGCGATCAATCTGGGGACGCCACCTGAGGGCTTCCTGACGGGCGCGCGCTTTTCGCTTCAGCCCGGCGTCAGGAACGAAGGAAGCCCTGTCGGGGGCGGGGCTCTGACCTGGCCGGGAACGAACGGCCCCGGGGACAGCCGACTCGTGCCGAAGGGCCGAAGGAACCCATATGGTTTCCATACGCGTTCCATATCGCTTCCATACGCCGAAAATTCAGCCCTATCAGGATCTTGATTGGAATTCAGCCGGCGTCGCCGGCGTCGCCACACTGCACGACACTGGGGTGGCTGAGGGCGGCGGGTCGCGTCTCGAACGTGGTGGGAATTGGCGGGCGGCGTAATCTCCGGGTGCCACGGAGCACCGACCGGCGGCTGGCACCGCCAAGGAGATTACGCCATGAAGAAAGATACCGAGTGCTCGACGTTCGCGCTACTGGCCGGCGATGACGCCTTCGATCCGCTGGAGGACGGGGTGCGCCAGCAGGTGCGCCGTTTCATCGAGGCGATCATCGAGGAGGAGTTGCGGGCGGCACTCGGCCGCGGCCGGTACGAGCGTTCTGCCGGGGGCGCGGCCGGGCCATCGAAACGGCCACCGGGAGCGGCGGATCGTCGGCACGTCCGGAGCCGAGACGGTGATGGTGCCGCGGGCGCGCCTGGTCGACGACCGCGGCGAGACGAGCGAATGGCGCTCGCAGGCGCTGCGCCGCTACCAGCGGCTGACGCGGAAGGCGGAGGCGCTGATTGCGGCGGTCTACTTGGCCGGGACCAACACGCGGCGGGTGAAGCGCGCGCTCATGGGCCTCTTCGAAGGGGCGGTGAGCAAGGACGTGGTGAGCCGGGCCTGGCGCAAGGTGAAGACCGACTGGGAGGCATGGTCGGCCCGGAGCCTCGCGGGCGAGGACATCGTGCGGCTGATCCTCGACGGCTCGGTGGTGAAGGCGCGCATCGACCGCAAGGCGACGGCGATCTCGGTGCTGGCGGCGATCGGCGTGCGCCGGGACGGGCAGAAGATCCTGCTCGCGATCAGGAACATGGGCGGCGAGAGCACCGCGGCGTGGCGGGCGTTCCTCGGCGAGCTCGACGCCCGTGGCCTGAAGGCGCCGGACCTCGTCATCGTCGACGGCGCGCCCGGCCTCGAGGCGGCACTGGCCGAGCTGTGGCCCGACGCGCCGGTGCAGCGCTGCACGGTTCACAAGCACCGCAACCTGCTCGCGCATGCGCCGAAGACGTTGCACGCCGAGCTCACCGAGGACTACCGCGACATGGTCTATGCCGAGACCAAGTCCGAGGTCGAAGCCCGCCGCAAGGCGTTCCTCCGCAAGTGGCGGCTGAAGTGCAGGGTGGTGGCCGACAGCCTGGAGGAAGCCGGAGACCGGCTGTTCACCTTCACCCGCCTCGATCCCGCGCAGTGGAAGTCCGCACGGACGACCAACGCCATCGAGCGGCTGCACGAGGAGTTCCGACGCCGGATCAAGACCCAGGCCGTGCTGCCCGACGCCGAAACCGCGCCGATGCTGTTCTGGGCCCTGCTGGCGTCCGGCCAGATCGTGATGCGCAAGGTCGACGGATGGCAGACCCTTTCGCAGCCTCTCGACCCCAGGGCTCCGAATCCAAGTTACGCGGGCCGTGAGGAGAGGATGGCGTTGAGGTAGCGGGGATCCCATCCTGCGAGCTTTCGCCTGGACTTGAGGGATCGTTTGTCGTTGGCGGTTCTGACGAGGTTGAGGGCGAAGTGGCGGACGGTGGCCATGTTTCGGGCGCCGTGGCCCTTGCGGAGGCGGGACTGGTCGTCGGCGAAGGTGACGTCGAGCACCCAGTGCAGGCGGTTCTCGATCGCCCAGTGGCCGCGGACGGCCGCGGCGGCGTCGGTCGCGGTGAGGGCGCGCGAGGAGATGAAGTAGCGGGTCTCGGTGCGGGTGGCGCCGCGGCTTTCGACGCGGGTCTCGGCGCGGATGAGGCAGGCGGCGCCGGGCAGGCGCAGCTCGCCCGGGAAGCGGCGCGCGCCGGCGAGCCAGTCGGTCGCGCGGAGGACGCTCATGCGGCGCTCCTCGATGCGGCCATGGCCCTTGTCGAGGTCGACGCAGGTGTCGAGGCTCGCCCCGGCCTCGGCGAAGGCGGCCTCGACCTCGGCGCGGAGCGTCGGCTGGTTGGCCTTGACCGCGAGCAGGTAGTCGGCCCCCTGGGCGGTGATCGCCTCGGCGACGGCGGCGTTGGTGGCGATGGCGTCGATGGAGACGAGCGCGCCCCTCAGCCCGTCCTCGGCGCCGAGCCGGTCGAGGAGGAGCGGGATCGCGGCGAGCTCGTTCGCCTTGTCGGGCACCGCCTCCTGAGCCAGCACGAGGCGGGCGGTGGTGGCGAAGGCGGAGACGAGGTGGAGGGGCGCCGCGCCCTGGCTCCGGTCGTGGCTGCGGCGCGAGGTTTTGCCGTCGATCGCCACGAGAGGGGCGCGTCCCGGCCAACTCTCCCGCACCCAGGCCGCGAAGGCGGCGGCGAAGAGCGCGGGGTTGATCCGGTTCATCAGGATGGTCACCAGCGCTCGCCGGGCACGCCATGCTCAAAAGGCAGATGCTGGCGCAGGAAATCGAGATGCGCCGCGCCCCAGGCGGCGATGTCCTCGTAGTCGTCGCAGTCGGCGATGGCGCCGCAGACCACCAGCAACAGCACTTCGGGCAGCGGATGCAGGATCCGCCGCACGTCGCGCGGGTCCTCCACCTGCGCAAAGTGATCGAGCAGCGCGGTAAGGCGCGACTTCCGGGGCAGGCTCTCGGTCAGCGAGGTCATCGGCGGCTCCGAATCAGGGCCGTCGCATCGATTCAGCAAAACTCCCGCCTGTCACCTGTCACATGAGTTCGGAGCCTTGCTCTCGACCCCCAAACCCTTGACCTCGCCGCTTGAAGCGGCAAACCCTCACCAGCCCGGAGACCGCCGCTCGGGAATTTCCACCACGTACGCGACACCACCGGGCGGCGTGAGGTGATTTTCTGGACGATTCTCACCAAAGGATTGCCCGATGCCTCACCGTGCCATCACCACCCTCCAGCAGACATTGCGGCCGCATGTCGGGCTGAGCAAGAGCCGGCTGGAGACGCTGTGCCTGATCGTCGTCGGCATGGTCAGCGCCCGGACGGTGAACCTCAGTCATCTGGCCTGCGAGCGTCCGACCACGGCGCTGGTGGCCTCGACCTATCGCCGGCTGCAGCGGTTCTTCCAGCACGTCCGCCTCGGCGCCGACTGGTCGGCGCCGCTGGTGGTCGGGCTTCTGGGGCTCGACGGCCCGTGGCACCTCGCGCTCGACCGCACCCAGTGGAAGCTCGGCACCCGTGACGTCAACATCCTGATGCTGGCCGTCGTCACCCGGCGGGCGCGCGTGCCGCTGATCTGGAGCGTGCTCGACAACAATGGCGGCACCAGCGACAGCGGCCAGCGGATCGCGCTGATGCGCCGCTACCTGGCGATCTTCGGCGCGGCGAGCATCCGGCTGCTTCTGGCAGATCGCGAGTTCGTCGGGCGCGCATGGATGGACTTCCTCAACGAAAGCAACATCCCCTTCGCCATCCGCATGAAGGAGAAGCTGATCGTGACCACCGAGGACGGCCGCCACCTCGCCCTCGGCTCGATGCTGCGCAAGTGCCGCGGCGTCCGCACCTTCCGCGCCGCCCTGGGCAACGACGTCCCGGGTCACGACGAGGCCCGCGGCCCGCTGTGGCTGAACTTCGCCGCCCGGCGTCTCGAAGATGGCGCGCTGCTCATCATCGCTTCCAACACCCCGCCCCGCGCCGCGCTCGCGGCTTACCGCAAGCGCTGGGCCATCGAATGCCTCTTCGGCGACACCAAGACCCGCGGCCTCAACCTCGAGGACACCCGGCTCGTCACCCCCCGCAAGCTCGACCGGCTCCTCGGCCTCGTCGCACTCGCGGTCGCCTGGGCAGCCAGGACCGCCGCCATCCTCGTCGGACGCAAGGCCCCGGCGCGCAAGGCCCACGGATACCTCGCCAAGTCCTGGTTCCGCATCGGCTTCGATCAACTCCGAAGGCTCCTCCGTCACGACCCCGTCGCCGCCGTCGAGCCATGGCTCGTCATCGCCTCAGACAAGGTCAGAAAACCCAGAGTCGTGTAGTGTGCGGCGTCGCAGCCCGCGCTCCGATTCAGCCCGAGGTCAGGCGAGTGCAAGACCTCGCGACCGTCGGGTATCAGTGGCGGCTGCGATCCCCCCGATCACGGCGCGAACGATCGTGGTCGTCGTAGTCGATCTCCATCACCTCGAGCGTCCCCGGATCGACCGTCACCTCGATCGGGCGCCCCTCGGCGTCGGTGCCGTCGATCTCGTAGCAGCCGTCGTCGATCTTGATCCGGCGGACGGTCCAGCCCTTCTCCGCTGCCAGCCGCGCGACCGCCTCGCGCGGCTGCCAGTCGGCCATCGGCACGAAGCAGTCGCGGTCGGCCCGCGCCACCCCGGCCGGCAGGGCAGCGAGAAGGGTCAGAATTGTCAGCGTCTTCCGCATGGGCCAAACTTCCGGTCCGGGTCATCTCGCGGGGACCATGCGCGGCGAAGCTGACGGGAAGCTGAAGCCTCTGCCCCCCGCGCGTCAGCCTCGCGTCAGCCCGGGCGGACAGGGAGGGCCGAAAACGGGAGACGAGGCCATGCGCATCCTGCTCATCGAGGACGACACCGTTCTCGGCGCCGCGGTCAGGGACCAGGTCGCCGACGCCGGCCAGTCGCTCGACTGGGTGACCCGGCTCGACGCCGCAGGCGATGCGATGGCCGGCGCCGCCTACGACCTCGTGCTCCTCGATCTCATGCTGCCCGACGGCCGCGGGATCGGCTTTCTCAAGGCGCTCCGGGCGCGCGGCGACGTGACGCCGGTCATCATCCTGACCGCGCTCGACCAGGTCTCGGACCGCATCGAGGGGCTGAACGCCGGCGCCGACGACTACCTCGTCAAGCCCTTCGATCTCGACGAACTCTCCGCCCGCATCGGATCAGTGGCGCGGCGCTATGCCGGCAACCCGAACCCGATCATCGTCCACGGTCCGCTCGAGATCGACCTCGCGTCGCGCAGCATCCGCCGCGACGGCCGGCCGGTGCAGCTGACCGCGCGCGAGTGGGCGCTCTTCGAGGCGTTCCTGACCCGGCCGGGCCAGCTCCTGTCGCGGGCGCAGCTCGAGGACAAGCTCTATGCCTTCGGCGCCGAGATCGAGAGCAACGCCATCGAGGTCCATGTCAGCCGGCTGCGCAAGAAGCTCGGCGCCGGGGTGATCGAGACCGAGCGCGGCCTCGGCTATCGCCTCGGGCGGCCATGAGGGTGCCGCGCAGCCTCGAGGGGCGCCTCGGCCTCGGGATCGGGCTCCTGCTGACCGTGCTCTGGATCGCGGCGGCCGCGATGACGGCGGTCATCCTGCGCCACGAGATCGACCGGGTCTTCGACTCGGCGCTCCAGGAAGCAGCGCAACGCCTCCTGCCGCTCGCCGTCCTCGACATTGTCGGGCGCGACGAGGACGGGGTCACCCAGCGGCTCGCGACGATCCGCGAGCACGACGAGTTCCTCACCTATGTCGTCCGCGACGCCGAGGGGCGCATCCTGCTCCAGTCCCATACCGCCGATCCGGCAATCTTCCCCGCCTATGCCGGGCCCGGGTTCGCGCGGTCCGCGACCCACCGCTTCTACAGCGAGGCGGCGCTCAGGGGCAGCGTCCGGATCACCATCGCCGAGCCGCTCGACCACCGCGCCGCCGTCGCGCGCGAGATCCGCATGGGCCTCGGCCTGCCGCTTCTCGCGGTGATCCCGCTCGCGCTCGTCGCGATCGTCCTTGCGGTGCGCTTGAGCCTCGCGCCGCTGCGCCGCTTCCGGGCGCGTCTCGAAGCGCGCAGCGAGCGCGACCTGTCGCCGGTTCCGGCCGGGGACCTGCCGGCGGAGATCGCGCCGGTGGCGGTCACGCTGAACGGCCTGCTCGCGCGCCTGGAGGCGGCCTTCGAGGCCGAGCGCAGCTTCGCCGCCAACGCCGCCCACGAGTTCCGCACGCCCCTCGCCGGCGCCATCGCCCAGGTCCAGCGCCTGCGATCCGAGGCCGCCGACCCCGGCACGGTCCGCCGCGCGGTGGAGATCGAGGCGACCCTCAAGCGCCTCACCCGCCTCGCAGAACGGCTGATGCAGCTCGCACGCGCCGAAGGCGGGCGGCTCCGGCTCGACCACGCGGGCGACCTGCGCGGCGTCGCCCGGCTCGTCGTCGACGACATGGGGCGCGCGGCCGGGAGCCCGGCGGTCACCCTCGACCTGCCGGACCGCCCGGTCCTCTCCGACCTCGACCCCGACGCCTTCGGGATCATCTGCCGGAACCTCGTCGACAACGCCATCCGCCACGGCGACGGCGCCGCGCCGGTGGCGGTGGGCTTGCGCGCCGACGGAACCTTCACGGTCGCCAACGACGGGGCGGTCGTGCCGCCGGATGCGCTCGGCCGCCTCGCCGACCGCTTCGAGCGGGCGACCGAGGCGGCGGACGGCAGCGGCCTCGGCCTCGCCATCGTCGCCGCGATCGCGGAGCGCATCGGCAGCGAACTCGTCCTGCGATCGCCCCGCCCCGGGTCATCGTCGGGCTTCGAGGCCTCGCTTCGCCTTCCGGTCGAAGCGGACGGTGGACCCGGGGCCGCATCGTCGCGACATCCCTGATCCGGGGCAGCAAGGCGGGACGGGACCGGCCCGCGCTCGCCGCATCGCGGAGGGAAGGGAATGCGCCTTGAAACGCTGTCGAGGTACGTTAGTTATCACTCACTAATGGGATCGCCATGATGTTGCGCAAGACCGCAGAGGAGCGAAGGTCGGAGATCGTGTCGGCGGCCCTGCGGCTGTCGGACGCGATGGGGCCGGATCGACTGACGACCGAGGCGATCGCCGCCGAGATCGGCCTGAGCCAGCCGGCCATCTTCCGGCACTTCCGCACGAAGCAGGCCATCTGGCAGGCCGTCGCCGAAACCGTTGCCGACCGGATGACGGCAGCTTGGGGCGGCGCGCTCGGCCGACCGTCGGGGCCAGTCGAGCGGGTCAGCGATCTCGTCGGCGCCCAGCTTCGCCTGATCGAGGCGACGCCCGCCATCCCGGCGATCCTGTTCTCGCGCGAGCTGCATGTCGAGAACGATGCCCTTCGCGCGCGCTTCCTCGATCTGATGCGCCGCTTCCACCGGACGATCGCCGACGAGGTCCTGCGGGCGCAGAAGGACGGCGAGATGCGGGATGACCTCGATCCCGACGACGTGGCCTTCCTGCTCATCGGGCTCGTGCAGGGCCTGGCGGTACGCTGGTCGCTGAACCGGAAGGGCTTCGCGCTCGAGGCGGAGGGAGCGCGGCTCCTCGCCGTCCAGCTGGCGCTGCTTCGTCCGTCGTCGACGGCGGGGGAGGACGGGTCGTGAAGCTCTCCCTGCCTCGCGTCGCCCTCGGCCTTCTCGCGCTGGCAGCGCTCGCCGCCATCGTCTACGCGATCCTCGCCGTGCGACCGATAGGCGTGAGCGTGGTCGAGCCGGAGGAGAAGGTCACCATCCGTGTCTTCGGCCTCGGCACGGTCGAGGCGCGGATGCTGTCGCGGGTCGGCTTCGAGGTCGGCGCCGCCCTGACCGAGCTCGACGCCGACCATGGCGACGAGGTGGCCAAGGGCGACGTGCTCGCGCGGCTGAGCGCCGCCGACCAGGAAGCGCGGGTGCGGCGGGCGGAGGCGGCGAAGCTGGCGGCAGAGGTGGCGGTCAGGAAGGCCGAGGCCAATGTCGATCGGGCCGGCGCCGTGCTCGCGCAGCGCCAGGGCGCGAACGCCCGCCAGCAGAGCCTTCTAAGCCGGAATGCGGCCTCGCAGCAGACCGCCGACGAGGCGCAGCGCGACGCGGAGGTCGCGGCGGCCGACCTGTCCGTGGCCCGGAGCGAGGTCGATGTCGCCCAGGCCCTGGTCGCCGACGCCGAGGCGGCGCTCGGCTACGAGCGGACGGTCCTCGAGCAGCACGTCCTGCGGGCGCCCTTCGACGCCGTGGTCGTCGAGCGCCATGTCGAGGCCGGAACGGTGGTGGCGCCCGGACAGGTGATCTTCACGCTGATGGCACCCGAGACGATCTGGGCGCTCGCCTATATCGACGAGGGCCGGGCCGGCGCGATCGAGGAGGGCCAGATCGCCGAGGTCCGCCTGCGTTCGCAGCCCCGGACGATCTTCCCCGCGACCGTGGCGCGGATCGGCATCGAGAGCGACCGGGTGAACGAGGAGCGCCGCGTCTGGGTGAAGTGCGGCCAGTGCCCGCCGCGGGTCCATCTCGGCGAGCAGGTCGAGGTCTGGATCACCGTGGCCGAGCTCGACCATGCGCTGCTCGTGCCCGAGCTCGCAGTCAGCGGCTTCGACGGCAGCACGGGCCGGGTCTGGCTGATCGAAGATGGCCGGCTGGTGCGGGCGGAGCTGAGCTTCGGCCACCGCAGCGAGGACGCGCGACTTGAGGTGGCCGGCGGCCTGCCGGAAGGCGCGCAGATCGTCGCGACGCGCCTCGATGGCGTCGAGGAAGGCCGCCGGGCGCGGGTGCGGCCGGAGGGCGAGCGATGAACCTCGCCTTCCGTGACGTGCGCCACAACCTCTTCCGCTTCCTGCTGACCTGCCTCGGGCTCAGCCTGCTGATGGCGGTCGTGCTGTCGATGATCGGCATCTACAACGGCCTCGTCGTCGATGCGCTGACCATCGTCCGGGCGCCGGATGCCGACGTCTGGGTGGTGGAGGCCCGCACGCAGGGTCCGTTCGCCGAGGCGTCGCGCATCCCCGGCGACACCCGCGACGCGATCGCGCGCCTGCACGGCGTCGAGGAGGCGGGCAGCCTGACCTACCAGACCGCCGAGGCCACCTTCGGCGGGCGGACGCACCGGCTCTACCTCGTCGGGGTCGAGCCGGGCCGGCTCGGCGCGCCGAGCGATCTGGCCGCCGGGCGGCCGATCGGGCGCAGCCACCACGAGATCGTCGCCGACGTCGGGGCCGGGCTGGCGCTCGGCGACCGCATCCCGCTCGGGCGCGACACGTTCGAGGTCGTCGGCCTCGTCCGGGATCAGGTCAATTCCGGCGGTGACCCCGCGATCTACCTGCCGCTGCGCGATGCCCAGCGGCTCCAGTTCGAGCTCGCGCCGCCGGCCGCGCGGGTCCAGATCGCGCGTGGCGCGGCGATCGAGGGCAAGAACACGGTCAACGCCGTGGTGGCGCGCCTCGCGCCCGGCGCCTCCGCCGAGGCCGTGGTCGAGACCGTCCGCCGCTGGAAGCACCTCGCGGCGCTGACCGAGGCCGAGCAGGAGCACCTGCTCACCGCCTCCGTCGTCGACCGCGCCCGCCGGCAGATCGGGCTCTTCATGGGCATCCTGCTCGCCGTCTCGGCGGTGGTGATCGCGCTTATCATCTACACGATGACCATGGAGAAGCTGCGCCAGATCGCCACCCTGAAGCTGATCGGCGCGCCCGACCGCACCATCGTCGGCCTCATCGTCCAGCAGTCGCTGGCGCTCGGCGGCGTCGGCTGGGCCTTCGGGCTGATCCTCGTGATGCTCATCAAGGACGTCTTTCCGCGGCGCGTGGTGCTCGAGCCGGTGAACGCGCTGGCGCTTGCCGGCATCGTCTTCGTCGTCTGCATCGCGGCGAGCGGCCTCGGCGTCCGGGCGGCGCTCAGGGTCGATCCCGCGACCGCGCTCGGGGGGTGAGGGATGGCGCCGCGCGACACGCTCGTCGAAATCTCCGGCATCTCCAAGCATTTCGGCGAGGGCGAGGCTCGCGTCGATGCGCTGCGCGAGGTCGGGCTCTCCGTGGCGGCGGGCGAGGTCGTGGCGCTGCTCGGGCCGTCGGGATCGGGCAAGACGACGCTGCTCAACGTCATCGGCTGCATCCTCGACCCCGATGCCGGGCGGATGGTCCTCGACGGCGAGACGGTCTTCGACGGCCGCTGGCTGCGCGGGAACCTCCGGCGGCTGCGGCTCGACAAGATCGGCTTCATCTTCCAGTTCCACAACCTGCTGCCGTTTCTCGACGCCACCGACAACGTGGCGCTCGTCCTGCACCTCGCCGGCCACGACGGCGCGACCGCTCGCCGCCGCGCCGTCGAGCTGCTCGACTACCTCGAGGTAGGCAACCGCAAGGACGCGATGCCGGCGAAGCTCTCGGGCGGCGAGGCGCAGCGGGTGGCGATCGCGCGCGCCCTGGCGAACAGCCCGCGCATCATCCTCGCCGACGAGCCGACCGCCGCGCTCGATTCCCATCGCGCGGGCATCGTCATGGACCTGCTGCGCCGGCTCGCCGCCGAGCAGGACGCCTGCATCATCGCCGTGACCCACGACGAGAAGATCTACGACCGGTTCGACCGGATCTTCCATCTTCGCGACGGGCGGTTGGAGTCCCAAGAGGGAGCATGAGCATGACACGGACAGGTCCGGCGCGTACCGGGATGCGGATCGCCGCCGGCGTGGCGATCGTGTTCGGGATCCTCACCATCGCCTCCGGCGGCCGGGCGCTCTTCGGCGGCGCGGCGGCACGGGCGGCGGTTGGCGATGCGGTGCCGTTCGTGCTCTGGTTCAACACCGTCGCGGGCTTCGCCTATGTGGCGGCAGGTCTCGGGCTGCTCGCGCGGCGGTGCTGGGCGGCCTGGCTGTCCGCCGCGATCGCGATTGCGACGCTCGCCGTCTTTGCCGCCTTCGGACTCCATGTCGCGGGGGGCGGCGCCTACGAGGCCCGCACCGTAGGGGCAATGACCCTGCGAACGGTGGTGTGGCTGGCCATTGCCATCTCGGCATTCAGGGCTCGGGGTAGCCGACGGGCCACTCGGCCGCCGAAGATCGGGCGGGGCTCTCGGCGAAGGCAGTCGCGTGCTTCGGGAGCGGCTCCCGCCGGCTCCACGCCGGGTCAAGGTCGATATGGGAGCGCCGCGCCGCCGCCTCGAACGCCTCCGGATCGTGGTTCGCCATGACGATGTCAAAGGCGATGCCCTCGAAGTGCTTCGAGGCCTTGCCGCCGAGGCCGACGTCGGAGCGCCCGCCGCAGCCTTCCTCCGCGGCCCGCTCCGGCATTTGCTCCAGGTCGTGGTCGGACGGGCGGACGGCCTCCCGACGGGGCGGAGTCATCATCAGTCTCCAGATCAGGGGGCCGGGGCCGGCTCGTGCCGACCCCGCCGTTGCCCCCGGTCGATGGGATCAGAAATCGGTCTCGAGGTAGACGCCTGAGCAGTCGAAGGCGACGGCGGCCGCGGTGGATCCGTTGTTCATGAAGAGCCGGGGGCTGAGGAACTGGTTCGCCGCTGGCAGGTCGGCGGTCACTTCCTGCTCGAAGACGGCGCCGCTCACCTCGTCCACGACCCGCACCCAGACCGAGCTAGCATTCGGCGCTGCCGCGATCGTCAGGGTCAGCACCCCACCGGTGGCGATGGCGAAGCTCGCGCCCATGTCGACGAGGGTCGGTGACCCGCTTGCGTCGTTCGCCACGAGCTGCCAGCGCGTGTGGGTGCCGCGCTGGAAGCCGATGCCGATGCAACTGACGACGGCGCTCAGCGCAAGGGTCGTGGCGAGCGCCGCGGTCGAGCCATAGAGGCCAAAGAACGCCATGCCGGTCGCCTGCAGCGTGGCGAGCGAGATGCGGGTCACAAGGGTCCAACCGCCAAGTCCGGCGGCATTGCCACGCCAGCAAGTGAAGACGCCGCTCCGCTGATCAGCGGCAGAGTCAACCACGGCCGCAGAGGTCAGACGCCAGCGCCGCATGCTGGCCGCGAGCGAGGTGGCCGCAAGCCCCGGCGTCGAGACCGTGCCGACGGTGGAGTTCGACATGCCCTCGGTGGCGATGGTGGCGCCCGACGACGGCTGCCAGGTCGCTGGCCGCGCCAACCCGAGATGCGGCTGCAGCGAGAAGTCGCGGCCGTTCGGGCGCATGGCGTCGAGCCAAGGCTGGCCGGCGCGGCTGCGAGCAAAGAGCGCCAGCTTCCCCGATGCCGGCGCCGCCGGGGCGCTGCTCGCGGCGGGCAGGATTGCCGGCTTCGGCAACTCGACTCGTCCGGAGGTGCGGTCGATCAGGATCGCGTCGAAGTAGGCCGAGCCGTCCGGGCTGACCTTGAAGCTGAAGTCATCGGTTCCGAGCAGTCCGATCAGCGCCCGGGCGCTGAAGCCGGTCTTGAAGGCGAAGGCGGCGTCGTTGCCGGGTGCGGCCTTGTTGACCGTCGCCTCGATCGAGCTGCCTGCGTTGTTCAGGAGCACCGCCGGGGTGTTGACCGAGAGCCGGTTCCAGGCATCGGCGACCGCACCACCGAGCCCAAGCAGCAGCGCCGTGAGGTTCGCCTGCGGCATGCCGACGACGGTGACGCCATTGGCGAAGGTGACGGTGGGGGTGTTGACCACCATGTTGCCGTCGGCGCCGGCCACGTCCGAGCCGATGTTGACGACGGTGTCCGAGCCTGCCGCGCCACCGGTGCCGAGGTTCACCGTCTTGATGGCGCCGGCCGCCGTCGCCCCGGTGCCGAGGCCGTAGGTCGCGTTCCCCGACGCGGTGCCGATCGTCGCCACTGGCCCGCTCGCTTCGAGTTCGCCTGCGAAGGTCTTGTCGCCGTCGAAGGTCTGCGCGCCCGAGAGGCCGGCGAGCTCGGTCGAGACGTCGGGCAGCGCGAAGCTGCGGGTCGCGCCCGCCGCGATCGCCGCGAGATCGAACACCGCCCGCCGAGTAAGATCGCCATCATGGGCGAGCTCGAAGACCGCGTCGGAGAAGAAGGCCGGCAGCCCGGCGGCGACCCAGGCACTGCCGTTCCAGGCGAGGAAGGTCGCCTCGTCGACCACCCAAGCCTGCCAGCCCGGCCGCGGCACCAGCCGCATCCAGGCGCCGTCGACGTAGTAGGCGACGTTGAGGTCCCAGCCGCTCCAGGCGCCTGTCGCGCCCGAGGCGACGACGTAACGGTCGCCGTCGGCCGGGCTCGCCGGCGGCGCGGTCAGGTGCCGGTCGAGAACGGCGAGCTGTACGAGTCCGTCGAGCAGGCGCAGCGCCTCGTTGACGGTGACGTGCTTCTGCGCCTGCGCCGCCAGGAGATACGGCAGCAGGAGATGTGTGCTGGTGTCGGGCATGAGTGCCTTCAGAACTGCAAGGTGACGGATTTCGGGGTGCCGCGGCCGACGAGCGCGGAGAGCTGGAGGATGCGGACGTCGAGCGTGTCGCCGGGACCGAGCAGCGCGCCCCAGTCGGCGGTCTGCTGAGCGGCGGTGTAGGTGACGCTGGTCGTGGTCGTGGCGAGCGTCCGCTTCACGGTGGCGCCGTCGAGGATCTCGACCTCGTAGGCTTCCAGCTCCTCGGCGAGCAGCGCCTCGACCGCACCCCAGCTGTCGGCCACAAGCGCACGCGACCGCCTCTTCCAGCGGATCGTCAGATCGCCGGGCGTGCGCGGCCTGCGCCATGGCTGCTCGACATGACCGACCGAGAACGGTCGCAGGCCCACGCCCACCGGCGTGAAGGCCCGCGCGACATAGGTCTCGTCGCTGACCGGGCGGCTCGCGGGACCAATGCGCCAGTTCCACGGCAGCCCGAGCTCGCGCAGGGTGTCGCAGTAGCCGGTGACCACGATCTCGATCAGCTGCCGCCACTCGGGCTGGCTGAGCGTCGCGAGGTCGGACTTCTCTAGGCTTTCCAGGTACGCGCCGGCCGCGTCGCCGCCGGCCGCCATCGCGGCCTGCTCGTTGGCGGTGGGATCGATCATGCCGCGTCTCCGATGGCAGATGTCCTGGCAGGTCCGGCCGCAGAGCCGGTGGCGGGAGCGTTCGCGACGAGGGTCGGAGACCTTGAAGCGGGCGTCGAACCAGCCGTGGCCGCGGGCCTCTCGGCGGCAGACGGCGCAGATGGACATGGCGCGAACCTCACGCTGGCGATCTCGGTGATCCGCCTCAGGGCCCGACAGTCAAGCCAACTATCTGAGTTGTCGGGAGAAAGTTTCCTACACTTCCTGCCCGACCAGAGCGGTCATGCGAAACCGAAACGACGGAGAACCGCATGACCGACCCGATCCCTGCGCGCGTCGCCGCGCTCAAGATCATGCCGATGCCGGAGCTGAAGGCCGAGTGGCGCACGCTGTTCGAGACCGAGCCGCCGCCCTTCAACCGCCGCCACCTCGAGAACCGCATCGCCTACCGCATCCAGGAGCTGGCCTACGGCGGGCTGAAGCCCCGAACCCCTCGGCGGTTTTCCCCCTAGCGCTCGCAACCGGGGCGCCCCTTGTGGGGCGGGCTGAGGTAAATGCATTTCACCCCACCGGCATAGA
>CALMSR010000078.1 GCA_937872465.1 uncultured Paracoccaceae bacterium | reverse complement strand
ATTTCCTGGAGCGGGCGACGGGATTCGAACCCGCGACCCTCAGCTTGGGAAGCTGATGCTCTACCAACTGAGCTACACCCGCGCCATGGGGTCGAGTATGCCGAATTCGGGAGCCGGTCAAGGCCGTGCGCGAGGGCCGCGGCCGCGGTGTGCCGAGCCCGATCGACCCGTGGCGATCGGGCCGCGCGGGGCGTGGCCTGTTCTCCTTCCTGCGGCTTGAACCTGGGGCGAGGCGGCGGGCAGGGGCGGGAAGGCTCGCTAGCCGATTTTGCGCTTCGCCACGCGGGTTCCGTCGGCGAGGCCGGGGCCGGGATAGGGGCCGGGATAGAGGATGACGCTGGTGTCGGCGCCGATGCCGCCGAGCACTTCGGCTTCGATGCCGTTGTCGTGGCCGATCTCCACCGGCGTGAGGCGGGCGCGGCCGTCCTCGACCGCGAAGACCGCCCAGCCGCCGGCATCGCGGAAGAGGGCGCTCGAGGGCAGGGTCAGGGCGTCGGGATCTTCCCAGACCACGATGCCGACTTCTACGCGGAAGCCGTGGCCGAGGCTCGAGCGTTCCTCGGGCGGACCGGTGAAGCCGATGATGACGTTGACGCGCTGCTCCTCGACCCCGAGGGCGGAGTACTTGGTGAAGCCCCAGGGCTCGACGCGCTGGACGATACCGTCGAGCGGGCGCGGCCCGCCCCAATCGTCGATGATGACCCGGTCGCCGGCGGCGACGCGCACCGCGTCGCTGGAGAGCAGTTCCGCGACGATCTCGAGGTCGTTGGAGATGTCGCCGATCTCGAGGATCGGCTCGCCCGCGGGCAGGGTCGTCTCGCTCACCTGCATGACCCGCAGCACGCGGCCAGTGATCGGGGCGCGGAGCGGGATCGCCTCCTGGCCGAGGGCCGGGCCGGAGCCCGGGTCGGTGCGGTCGGTGAAGTCGATCAGCCGCGCACGGGCATTGGCGAGGTCGGCCTCGCGCATGGAAATCGCCGCCTCCGCCATGTCCTGCTGGGCGGCGGCGGCGCGGGCCTCGCGCTCGGCGCGGTCGAGAACCGCCTGGGCGACCGTGCCGCTTTCGCGCAAGGCCTCGGTGCGCGCGAGATCGGCGCGCGCGAGGTCGTTGTCGGCCATGACCTTGCTGAGATCGGCCCGCGCGGCCCGAAGCGCCGCTTCCGCCGCGGTCATCGCCGCGAGCGCCTGCTCGCGGGTTCGGATGTCGAGAACGGCGGGATTGGTCGGCAGCATGTGGGCAATCACCGAGACGCCGCCCTCGACCGGATCGCCGGGCTCGACCTCGACCCGCTGCAGGCGGCCGGCGATCGGGGCGGAGACCACATAGGCGTCGCGCACCCGCGTCTTGGCTTCCGCGTCGATGGACACGGTCATCGGCGCGCGCAGGGTCCGGCCGAGATCGACGAGCACCGGCCGCGGCCAGAAGGCCCAGGCGAGTGCCGCAGCGATCAGGGCGGCGGCTGCGAGCGTCAGCCAGTGGCGCGAACGTCTGCGGGCCATCGGATCATTCCCTCGCCTTGAGCGTCGCCACCAGGTCGAGCCGGTCGACGTCGCGCTTGACCAGCCAGCCGGAAACCGCGCCCGCCAGGATCACCGCCGCCCCCGCCGCGCCGTATCCCTCGGGCACGAAGAGCGCCGGCACCCGGTAGAGATCGGTGCTGAAGCCCGCGGAGACGGCCTCGCCCATGAAATAGCCCAGCACCGCGCCGATGGGCAGGGCGAGCAGGATGATGACCGCCAGCTCGCCCAGGAGCACGAAGGCGGCCTCGGCCCGGGTGAAGCCGATGGCCCGCAGGCTGGCGAGGTCGCGGGCGCGTTCGGCGAAGGCGATGCGGGCGGAATTGTAGACGATGCCGAAGGTGATCACCGCCGCGATCGCGGTCATCAGGTAGCGCACGGCACCGGCGCCGGAATCCATCACCTTCTCCAGCGCCGCGCGGGCCTCGGTGGCGACGGTCACCCCGGCGACGGCGGGCATGCCCCGGAGCCTGCGGAAGATCTCCCCCGATTGCGCCGCGTCGATGCGCAGCCAGGCCCCGGAGACGCGGCCCGGCTCCTTCAGCGCCCGGTTGAGCGCCTCGATGCGCATATAGGCGGGGGAGCCGATCAGGGTTTCCGCCACCCCCGCGACGGTCACCTCGATCACCGGGCGGCGGCCCTCGCGCACCTCGATCTCCAGGCGGTCGCCCGGTGCGACGCCGAGCAGCTCGGCCAGCGCCGAGCCGAGCAGGACGCCGTCCTCGCGGATCGGGAGCGGTGCGAGATCCGCCCCGACGGCGCGGTTGAGCCGCGGCTCGGCCACGAGGCCGCTGATGCCGCCGCGGTAGCTTCGCGGGCCGTTGCGCAGCACCGCCGGCACGCTGCGGAAGGGCTCGACCTCGATCACGCCGGCGATCCGGCGCAGGTCGTGGATGACGCGGTCGGGCAGGGGCTCGATGAAGGCCAGCGTCACGTCGCTGCGGTCGACGAGGGTGAAGTTGCGCTCGACCGTGATGTCGAAGGCGGCGGTGACATTGACCATGGCCACCGAGATCGCCATGCCCGCGGCGATGCCCATCACCGCGAGCAGGGTGCGGAGCGGCTCGCGGGCGATGCGGCGGAGCACCATGCGGCTCGGCTGGTCGAGCAGGGTCCTGAGGATCCCGCCCATCGCCGCGGAGCGGCTGTAATCGGCCGGGGCGGCGGCGCGCATCGCCACCGCCGGCGTCAGGGTGAAGACCCCGCGCAGCACGAGGAGGCCGCCCGCCGCCGCCGCGAGCACGCTGGCCGCGACCCCGGTGACGAAGGCCGCGGGATCGACCCGGAACACCAGGAAGGGGAACTTGTAGTAGATCTGGTAGACGGTCGCGAGGCTGCGCCCGCCGATTACGCCGAAGAGGCAGCCGAGCACGGCACCCCCCACGGCGATGGCCATGATGAACTTGAAGTAATGCAGGCCGACCTCGAAGCTCGCGTAGCCGAAGGCCTTCAAGAGGCCGATCTGCTCGCGTTCCGCGCGGATCATCCGTGAGACGACGATGTTGAGCAGGAAGGCCGCCACGGCGAGGAAGACCGGCGGCACCACGTGGCTGGTCACCACCAGCCCGGCGATCTCCTCGGTGATGAAGCGGTTCGAGACCTGGTCCTCGAGCCCGTAGGCGCCGAGGCCGCCATAGGGTTCGAGGATGCGGTCGGCGGCGCGGAGCACCGCCCGGGTCTCCGCGCCGCGGGTCAGCGACAGGAGCGCCTCGTTGAAGGCGCCGTCCATGTCATAGGCTGCGGCCAGCGCCGAATGGTTCACCCAGATCACCGCGAAGCGGCTGTCGTCGGGCATGAGCTCCCCCGGCGGTGCGGAGAAGAGGAATTCCGGCGCCTCCACCAGGCCGGCGATGCGGAAGTCGCGCCGGGCGCCGTTCATGGTCGCCGCGATCCGGTCGCCGGGCTCGAGCCCATGGGCTGTCGCGAAGCCCTCGAGCAGCAGGATCTCGTCCGGTCGGGTCGGGTCGAGCAGCCGGCCGCGTGCGAGATGCACGGCATTGAGCCGCGGCGGGCCGTGGGCGGGCAGGGAGATCGCCTCCGCGCGGGCCGGCACGGCGAGGCCGGGCAGGTCGATCAGCGCGCCGCCGGTCACCCGTCCCTCGGCCGCGGCGACCCCGGGGATCGCCCGGAGGTAGTCGAGCACCCGGTCCGGGGCGCGCTTGAGCGGCGCGAAGACCTCGGCGAGGCGATAGCGCTCGTAATAGGCGTCGCGGGTCTCGGTCAGCGAGTTCACCAGGCCGTCCATCATCACCAGCATCAGCACGCCGAGCGCGACGACCACGGCGATCGCCAGAGCCTGGCCCTTCATGCGCCAGAGGTCGCGGCCGAGCTTGGCGTCGAGCGGGCTCACCATTCGATCGCCTCCGCCGGCGCGGGCTCGGCGTTGACGGCCACCTCGCGGATGCGGCCGTCGGCGAAATGGATCACCCGATGCGCCATGGCGGCAGTGGCCGCGGCATGGGTGACGATCATCACCGTGGCGCCGGTCTCGCGGTTCACGTCCTGCAGCACGCGGAGCACCGCGCGGCCGGTGGTGCTGTCGAGCGCGCCCGTGGGCTCGTCGCAGAAGAGCACCTCGGGCCGCTTGGCGACGGCGCGGGCGATCGCCACGCGCTGCTGCTCGCCGCCGGAGAGCTGGGCGGGGAAATGGTCGAGGCGGCTTTCGAGGCCCACGAGGGCGAGCGCCTCGGCCGCGTCCAGCGGATCGTCGGCGATCTCGGTGACGAGCTCGACGTTCTCGCGCGCGGTCAGGCTCGGCATGAGGTTGTAGAACTGGAAGACGAAGCCGACGTGATGGCGGCGGTAGCGGGTGAGGGCCGCGTCGCTCATCGTGGTCAGCTCGGCGCCGCGGAACCGGGCCGAGCCGGCGGTGGCGCGGTCGAGGCCGCCGAGGATGTTCAGGAGCGTCGACTTGCCGCTGCCCGAGGGGCCGAGCAGCACCACCATCTCGCCCGCGGGCACCTCGAGGTCAACGCCGCGCAGCGCATGCACCGCCGCCGGCCCGGCGCCGTAGGTCTTGGTCAGGCCCTGCGTCGCGAAGGCGGCGCCGTCGTTTCCCGGGCTCACGAGCCGGAGGGCCCCGCCCTGACGGACCGGGGGCCGTCCCATTGCTCGGCGAGGGCGCGCAGCACGTCCGTTCGGCTGACCTGGCCGACGAGCCTGCCCTGGCGCAGCACCGGGAAGCGCCGGTAGGCGCTGGCGATGAAGGCCTCTGCGGCGGCGACGATGTCGAGATCGGCATCGAGGGTCTCGACCGGGTTCGTCATGTAATTGGCCACGGTGTCGCCCCATTCGCGAAAGTAGCTGGCCGAGAGGGCGGCGCGCAGGCAGTCCTTCTTGGAGAGCACCCCGACCAGCCAGCCCTGGTCGTCGAGGACCGGCGCCCCGGAGATCCGGCGGTCGAGCAGGATCTGCATGGCTTGGTTGATCTCGGTGCCGGGCGACAACGTCACCAGATCGCGGGTCATGATGTCACTGACGTGGGAATGTCCGGTCACGGCTGCTGCCTCTTGCCCCGGCGTTCCGGGCAGCCCGCGCAATCGGCGCCGCGGATGCAGGCGAGGCCGCCGCAGGATCCCCTGATCGGCGGCCGGCCCAGCATCACCCCGAGCGCGAGCCCGCCGAGGGCGAGGAGGGTGACGAGGAGGCCGAGGAGGAAGGTGCCCATGGTTCCGCCCTCCTAGGCCAGGATCCGGGCGCGGAAGCGGTCGGTCATGACCTCGCGCAGCCCCGGTCCGTCGCTGACGAGGAAGAGTGCCGCGATCCCTTCGCGCTCGGCCAGTGCCATTCCTTCCTCCTCGCCGAGCACCATGAGCGCGGTGGCGAGCGCATCCGCCGTCGCGCCGGAGGGGGCGATGACCGAGACCGCGGCGAGCCGTTCGGCCAGGGGCCGGCCGGACCGCGGGTCGATGATATGCGTGGTGCTGCGGCCGCCCTCGCGGAAGCCGTTCGGCGCGATGCCGGAGGTGGCCATGCGCTCGTCGGCGAGCGTCACGATGCGCTGGACCTTTAGCGGGCCGTCGGACCCCGGTGCCTCCACCGCCACCTGCCAGGCAGGGCCCTCGGGGTGGCGGCCGGCGGCATGGATCTCGCCGCCCATCTCGACGAGCGCGTCGGCGATGCCCAGGGCCGCGAGCGCCGCGGCGGCGCGGTCGAGGGCATGGCCCTTGGCGATGCCGCAAAGGTCGAGCGTGGTTCCGCCGGCGGTCTTCTCGATCGAATCCGCAAGCACCGACAGCGTGTCGAGCCCGCCGGCAATGCCCGCGACGGGACCGAAGCCGTAGCGGGCGACGAGAGGGCCGACCGTCGGGTCGAAGGCGCCGCCGGTCAGCCGGGCGATCGCGAGCGCCTCGGCGACGACAGCGCGGGTCGGCGCGGAAACCGTCGTGGGCCCGGGCCGGATGTCGCGGTTGAAGCGGCCGATCTCCGAATCGGCGTGGTAGGGCGACATGGCGGCATCCACGCTTCGCACGACCGCCTCGATGGCGGCGCCGGCAGCCGAGGCATCGCTGCCCTCGGGCAGCACTGCGCGCCAGTAGCTGCCGAAGGCGGGGCCGCCGAGGATCCGGCTCGCCCCGGTACGGGCGGGCAGGGTTCCGCCCGCGAGGAACGCGCCCGCGCCGAGAAGAAAGCCGCGTCTGTCGCATCGCATGCTCATATCCCGAAATCGTCGTTGAAGATGCTCTCCTTGTCGACCCCGACGCTGTCGAGCATCGCCAGCACCGCGCGGATCATCAGCGGCGGGCCGCAGAGGTAGTATTCGCAGCTCTCCGGCGAGGGGTGGTTCCGGAGGTAGTCCTCGAATACCACCGCATGGATGAATCCGGCCGGGCCGTCCCAATTGTCGGAGGGATTCGGATCGGAGAGGGCGACGGTCCAGCGGAAGTTCGGGTGCCGTTCGGCGAGCGCGGCGAATTCTTGCTCGTAGAAGAGCTCGGTCCGGCTGCGGGCGCCGTACCAGTAACTGATGGGCCGTACGGCTCCGCGGCGTTCGAGCTGGTCGAAGATTATGGCCCTGAGCGGCGCCATGCCGACGCCGCCGCCGATCAGCACCATCTCGCGCTCGCCCGGCTGGGCGTGAAAGCTGCCGTAAGGCCCGGAGACGCCGACCGGGTCGCCCGGCTTCACCGCGAAAAGCCAGCTCGACACGATGCCGGGCGGGGCCTCGGCCACGGACGGCGGCGGCAGGGCGAGGCGGATGTTGAGCACGATCCTGCCTGCGTCGGTGTCCTCGGGTCGGTTCGAGACCGAATAGGCGCGGGTGACCGGCTCCTCGGTCGCGATGCTGAAATGCCGGAGCCGTTCCCAGGCCGGGGCATGGTCCGGCGGTATCTTGAGATCGGTAAAGGAGAGGGCGTAGGGCGGTGCGGTGACCTGCAGGAAGGATCCGGCGGTGAGCTCGAGCGACCGGCCCGGCGGCATCTCCAGCACGATCTCGCGGATCAGCGGGGTCAGGAATCGCGCCGAGGCCACGGTGCAGGTGAAGGCCTCCGCGCCCATCAGGTCGTCTTCGACCGCGATGCCCATGTCGCCGCGCAGGGTGATCTGGCAGGCGAGCCGCGTCCCGGCGCGAAGCTCGGCCCGCGTCAGCCGGGCGGCTTCCGTGGGCAGGGCCTCGGATCCGCCTTCGGTCACGCGGACCTTGCAGAGGCCGCAGGTGCCGGCGCCGCCGCAGGCCGAGGGCACGAGGATGCCGGCGCCGTTCAGCACGCCGAGCAGCCTGGTGCCGGTGGTGGTGGCGAGCTCGGTGCGGCCGTTCACGGTGACATGCGCCGGCCGGGCCGGCATCAGCACCGAGCGCGCCAGCATGACCATGGCGGTCAGTGCCAGCACGAGGCCGGTCAGAAGCAGGATGCCGAGGGCGATCTCGCTCATTGGCCGCCGATCCCGGCGAAGGCGGTGAAGCCGAGCGACATTAGGCCGGTGATCAGGAAGGCGCCGCCGAGCCCCTGGAGGCCTGCGGGCATGTCGCTGTAGCGCAGCCGCTCGCGGATCGCCGCGAAGGCGACGATCGCCAGCGCCCAGCCGATGCCGCTGCCGAGGCCATAGACCAGCGCCTCGGCGAAATCGTAGCGCCGCTCGACCATGAAGAGGCTGCCGCCGAGGATCGCGCAGTTGACCGTGATCAGCGGCAGGAAGATCCCCAGCGCCCGGTAGAGCGCGGGCATGTAGCGGTCGAGGGTCATCTCGAGGATCTGGACCATCGCCGCGATCACGCCGATGAAGCCGATCAGCTTCAGGAAGCTCAGATCCACCTCCGGCAGCCCCAGCCAGGCCCAGGCGCCCTCCACGAGCAGGCCGTTGAAAATCAGGTTGTTGAGCGGGACGGTGATGGTCTGCACCACGATCACCGCGATCCCGAGGCCGAGAGCGGTCTCGAAGCGCTTGGAGACCGCGAGGAAGGTGCAGAGGCCGAGGAAGAACGACAGCGCGAGATTGTCTTCGAGGATCGCGGAGAGGAAGATCTCGGTCATTGCCGCGGCGCCTCCGGCGCGGACTTGAGCGCGAAGTCGGGGGCCTCGTTCTGGACCGTCCACCAGCTCCGGATCGCCCAGACCAGCAGGCCGAGGATGAAGAACGCGCTCGGCGCCAGCGCCATGAGGCCGAGCGGCTCGAACCATCCGCCCTCGGCGGTGGTGCGCAGCACCGATTGTCCGAAGAGCGTGCCCGCCCCGAGAAGCTCCCGGATCGCGCCGACGACGAGCAGGATCAGGCTGTAGCCGAGCCCGTTGCCGAGGCCGTCGAGCACGCTGGGCAACACCGGGTTGTGCATGGCGAAGCCTTCGGCGCGGCCCAGCACGAGGCAATTGGTCACGATCAGCCCGACGAAGATCGAGAGCCGACCGCTGATCTCGAAGGCATAGGCCTTGAGGAATTCGTCGATGACCACCACCAGCGCCGCGACGATGGTGATCTGCACGATCAGCCGGATCGAGGCGGGGATGTGGTTGCGGATCGCGCTGATGATCGCCGCCGAGGCGCAGAGCACGGCGGTCAGCGCGATCGACATGGTCAGCGCCGTCGCGAGCGAGGTGGTGACCGCGAGCGCCGAGCAGATGCCGAGGATCTGCAGCGTGACGGGGTTGTTGGCGATCAGCGGCGCGGTGACATGGCGCATCAGTGACATCAGAGTCCCTCCGCCTTCAGCGTCTCGAGGAAGGGGCCGTAGCCGTAGGGGCCGAGCCAGAAGCGCAGCATGTCGTTGACGCCGTTGCTGGTACGGGTGGCGCCGGCGATGCCGTCGACCTCAAAGGGTCCGGTCGCCTGGCCGCGCACCACCGAGATGACGACCTCGCCCGTCTCGTCGGCGATCTGCTTGCCGGGCCAGAGCGCGGCCCAGGCGGGTTCGGCGATGCGGGCGCCGAGGCCGGGCGTGTCGCCCTGCTCGTAGATGGTGAGGGCGGCGATGGTGTTTAGGTCGGCCTCGAGCGCGAGATAGGCGCGGATCGTCGACTGGTAGCCCGCGCCCTCCACCGGCAGGACGATCACCTTCAGCGCCCCCTCGCTTTCGAGCAGGTAGACGGGTGCGAGCGTGGCGCGGCGCTTCAGCCCGGCGATGTCGGCTTCGGGCGGCAGGTCGATGCTCGTCGCCGGATCCTGGGCGGCGGCGCGCAGGTCGAAGGTCGCGGGGTCGATTCCGGTGGCGAAGCTGCCGGTCCCGAGATCGACCAGCCGGGTCTGGAGCGCGTCGACCCCGGCTTCGAGCATCAAGTCGCGCAGGCCCGGCAGGGTGTCGAGCATCCGGTCGAGCTGCGCCTGGCGGGCCGCCTCGATATGTGCCTGCTGCCGGGGCTTGAGCAGCACTGAGGCGGTGGAGACCAGGAGTGCCGCGCAGAAGGCGACGATGAAGGCGATGCCGAGGGTCTTGACCCGGTCGTTGTTGGGGCGGGCGAGGAAGCGGCGCCAGGCCGCGATCGGGCTAGCCATGGCGGCGCCTCCGGATCCGGGCGATGACGAGCACGGCGGCATGGTCGAGGAGCGGCGCGAAGATGCTGGCGAGCAGTGCGGCGAAGACGATCGCCTCGGGCGCGACCGCGGCGCCCGGCGCGGTGTCGAAGGCCGCGGCGAGCCCGCCGGCGAGCGCGCCGTAGAGCCAGCGCCCGGCATTGGTGGAGGCCGCGCCGAAGGGGTCGCATATCAGGAAGACGAGGCCGAAGGCGAGGCTCGCGCCGGTGGCCCCGGGGTCGAGCGGCTGGCCGGTGACGAGGCTCGCGGCGGCGAAGCCGAGGAATGCCGCCAGGGCGACGCGCCAGGAGATCAGCCGGAGATAGAGCAGCAGCGCGGTGCCGGGGAGGGTGGCAATCGCTACCGCGCCGCCGTCGCCCGCGAAGGGGATCGCGGCGAAGGAGTAGCGCAGGAAGGCGAGCGCCACGACGCCGGCGGCGAGGAAGCCGAAGCCCCTGCCGCCGAAGATCAGCTCGCCCAGCACCACCCCGAGCGAGAGCGCCAGCGCCGGCTGCCAGAGCGGCGCGCCGGCGGGCACCATGACCGCGACGACCAGCGCCGTGGTGACGCCGTGCCAGCTCCAGGCGCGCCCGCGCAGCAGCGCGAAGAGCGTCTCCCAGAACAAGGTCACCGCCAGGGCGGTGGCGAGCAGCAGCGCCTGCGGGCCGCCGCCCGCGACCAGCACCACGGCGAGCGGGGGCAGCAGCGCGGCCGCCTGGGCGAGGGTGACCTGCGCCGGCTCCCAGCGGCCGCGCAGGAAGGGCGCCGCATCGGTAGCAGCGGAGAGGGTGAGCGGGTTCATGCGGCCTCGGCGAGCTCGTCGAGGACGCGCCGCAGCAGGCGGCCGTAATCCGCGCCGCTGGTGCAGAAGCAGGAGAGCAGCGCCACGTCCTCCTCGACGAGGTCGAGAGCGCCGAGGCGCTCGGCGGTTTCGCTGTCGCCGACCGCCAGCGCCCGCATCAGCGGCACGGGCGGGATGCCGAAGGGCAGCAGGCCCTCGAGCCTTTCGCTGGCGATGAGCGGGCGCGGCCCCCGGCGGGACCGCCCGAGCCACCGGGGCAGGGAAAGGCGCCGGGCTTCGGGCCGGGCGTCGAGGATCGTCACCTGGTGGTGGTGGCGGCCGAGCCAGGCCGCCTCGCGTCCCGCCAGCACCGATCCCGAGAGGATGCGGGCGAAGCCGCCGCGCCCACCCGGCGCGACCTCTCCGGAGGTCAGGTCGCGCAGGCTCGCGCCCATGATCGTGCGGACCAGCCGCGGGTCGCGGGCGCGGGGGCCGCCGAGCGCGACCACGCGCTCGGAGCGATAGTCGCCGGTCGCGAAGAGATGGCCGATGGCGGCCACGTCCTGATAGCCGATGGTCCAGACCTTGCCCGGTCCGATCTCGGGGCGCAGGCGGTAGAGCTGCGCGCCGGGAAGCCCGGCAGGATGCGGGCCGGAGATCTCGACGGCGCGGATCCGGTCCCCGGCCGCGGCGGCGAGCCCGGCGCCGGGCGGCTGGGCGACGAAGACCGGCCCGGCGGTCAGCGCCGCGAGCACGGTGAGGCCGCGGTCGAAGGCGGGGCGGCGGTCCGCGAGCACGACGCGCGGGTCGGGTGCGAGCGGGTTGCTGTCGGTGGCGCTGACGAGGATTGCCACAGGCGTCCCGTCCGGCGCGGGCACCCTTCCGAAGGGCCGTGCGAGGAAGGCCGGCCAGAGACCCCGCGCCAGCAGGGTCTCGCGCGCATCGCCCGTCGGCGCGGGCGGTCCGGCCCCATCCTCCGGGCCGGTTTCCGCTGTCCGGCGCAACACCATGGCCGAGAGCGTCCGGCGGGGGCCGAAGTCGATGGCCTCGACCACGCCCGTGAGCGGCGAGACATAGGCGATCGCCGGGTGCCTGCGGTCAGTGAAGAGCACCTGGCCGCGCCGGACGGGATCGCCGGCCGCGACCGCGAGGGCGGGCCGGAGCCCGGGGCAATCGGCACCGAGGATCGCCGCCGATCCGACCGGGGCGGCGTCTTCCACGCTCTGCCGCGGCGCTCCGGGCAGGGCGGGATCGTAGCCCTTCCTGATCGAGAAAAGCATTCCTGTCCTTCAATCACGCGGCGCCGACCGGGAGGATCGGGATGATGGCCGAATCCGTCTCCGAGGCTGCGGGAAGCGGTGCGACGGCACCTTGACCTCGATCAAAGCCGGGGCGGCGGCGCGGCGGTATCGTCCCTGCACATATCGCCATGCGAAACCGCCGAAACACGCGGCGAGACGAGAGGGAGTCCCGGCATGACCTTGCGAAACGTCGTCGCGGCCGCGGCACTGGTGTTCGTCGCGACGGCTCCGTTGCCGGTTTCCGCCGAGGTGCCGCCGAACCTCTCGGCGATCGTCGCGGCTTGGCTCGCCTCGCCGCATGCCAAGCGCGATGCGGAGGCCTTCACCCATTGGAACGAGGAGGGTGCGGTCGAGGTGGAATGCGCGCGATGCCATTCCGGTCCGGGCTTCATCGATTTCGTCGGCGCGGACGGCAGTGCCGCGGGCGTCGTGGACCATCCCGCGGCAACCGGGGCGCCGGTCGATTGCGCGACCTGCCACAATCCGGCCGCCGTGGCGCTCGAATCGATCACCTTTCCCTCCGGCGTGACCGTCGCCGGGCTCGGGACCTCGAGCGTCTGCACGGTCTGCCACCAGGGGCGCGAATCGGGCGACAGCGTCGCCGCGGCCGTGGCGGGAATGGAGGACGACGCGGTCTCGGCCGATCTCGGTTTCATCAACGTGCATTACCGTGCCGCGGCGGCGACGCTGTTCGGCGCTGCCGTGCGCGGCGGCTATCAATACGACGGCAAGACCTATGTGGAGCGCTTCGTGCACCCGGCGCCCCTCAACAGCTGCACCGGCTGCCACAACCCGCATTCGCTCGAAGTGGCGATGACCGGCTGCGTCGCCTGCCACAAGACCAGCGAGACAATCTCCGCCATCCGCACCGGGACCGCGGATCTCGACGGGGACGGGGACGTGACCGAGGGTGTGGCGGGCGAGGTCGCCACGCTGCACGAGCGCCTCGGGCAGGGGATCGCGGCCTATGCCGCGGCGGTCGCGGGCACGCCGATCGCCTATGATGCCCATGTCTACCCGTATTTCTTCAACGACGCCAACGGCGACGGCGCGGTCGGGGAGCACGAGGCGGTCTTTCCCAACCGCTATGCCAGCTGGACGCCGCGGCTGCTCCGGGCCGCCTACAACTACCAGTTCGTGGCGAAGGATCCGGGGGCCTTCGCCCACAACCCGCGCTATGCCACGCAGATCACCTACGACAGCCTCGAGAATCTGTCCCAGAAGGTGGACATCGACATGGGCGGCATGACGCGTCCGTGACGGCGGCGGATCGCTGAGCCATGGGGTCGCCGGAGTTCCTCATCGCCTTCGGCATCCTCTTCCTGGCAGGGCTCGCGCTCGATTCCTTCGGCCGCCGGGTCCATGTGCCGCGGGTCACGCTGCTGATCATGCTCGGCGCCGTGGTCGGGCCGCCGGTACTCGACCTGCTGCCGGCGGGCATCGACGGGGCGAGCAACCTGCTCGCGCCGACGGCGCTCACCATGGTGGCCTTCCTGCTCGGCAGCGCGCTCGAGCCCTCCACCCTGCGCGCCCATGGCCGCGAGATCATCCTCATCTCGCTGACCGTGGTGATCGTCTCGGTGCTGGTGATCGCCTTCGGGCTGATCCTCGTCGGCGTGCCGATCGCCTCGGCGCTGCTGCTCGGCGGCATCTCGGCGGCGACCGATCCCGCGGCGACACGCGACGTGGTGCAGCAATCCGGAGCCACGGGGCGGTTTCCGACCAACCTGCTCGGCATCGTCGCCATCGACGACGCCTGGGGCCTGATCGCCTTCAGCATCGTGCTGACCATCGCGAGCGTGATGACCGGCGGCGAGGCGGGCGACCATGTCCTGCTCGGCCTGCGCGAGGCGGGGGGCGCGGTGGCGCTGGGGCTGGCTATCGGGCTTCCGGCCGCCCACCTGACCGGGCGCATCAAGCCCGGCGAGCCCACGCTGATCGAGGCGCTGGGGCTGGTCTTTCTCTGCGCCGGCCTCGCGATCCAGCTCGGCTTCTCCTTCCTGCTCGCCGGCATGGTCTGCGGGGCGACCATCGTCAATTTCGCCAGCCATCACGAGCGCCCGATCCACGAGATCGAACGCATCGAATGGCCGTTCATGCTGCTCTTCTTCGTCATGGCGGGGGCCTCGCTGGAGACCACGGATCTGGCCGGGATGGGTTTCGCCGGCATCGCCTATGTGGTCCTGCGCTTCGCCTCGCGGATCCTCGGGGGCTGGCTCGGCGGGAGCCTCGCCGGGCTGCCGGGGCGCGAGAGCCGGCTGACCGGGCTCGCGCTGATGCCGCAAGCCGGAGTGGCGATCGGCATGGCGCTGGTCGCCGCGGAGCGCTTTCCCGATTTCGGCCGGCCGATCCTCGCCATCACCATCGCCAGCACCATCGCCTTCGAGCTCGTCGGGCCGCTCCTGACCCAGATCGCCCTCGCGCGGGCGAGCCGGGGGGCGGCGCGGAATGCGGCGCCGCATTGATGCGACCTTGTGGACAAGTGCTGCCGCTGCACGCATGCTCGGACCACAACAAGGGAGTCTGACCCATGACGAAGACGAAATCCGGCCGGATCGTCACGGCCGCCGCGGTGGCCGCGACCTGGGCGGGCGCGAGCCTCGCCGCCGATTTCTCGGCCTGCCAGGTGACCGACACCGGCGGCATCGACGACAACAGCTTCAACCAGACCGCCTGGAAGGGCGTGGAGGACGCGGTATCGGAGCTCGGCGTGACCGGGCGCTATCTCGAATCCACGGCCGAGACCGATTACGAGGCGAACATCAACTCGCTGCTTGGCGAGTGCGACATCATTATCACCGTGGGCTTCCTGCTCGGCGACGCCACCAAGAAGGCGGCCGAGGCCAATCCGGACCAGATGTTCTCCATCGTCGATTTCGCCTATGATCCGACGATCCCGAACGTGCTCGGCCAGGTCTATGCCACCGACGAGGCTGCGTTCCTCGCGGGCTATCTCGCCGCCGGCATGACCCAGACTGGGACGCTCGGCACCTTCGGCGGCATCAACATCCCGCCGGTGACGATCTTCATGGACGGCTTCTACCGCGGCGCGATGTACTACAACGCCCAGAACGGCACCGAGGTCACCGTGCTCGGCTGGAATCCCGACACGGGCGAGGGGCTCTTCACCAACAATTTCGATTCGCTCGACGACGGGAGGGCCTTCGCGCAGAATCTCTACGACGAGGGCGCGGACATCGTGCTGCCGGTGGCGGGGCCGGTCGGGCTTGGCTCGGCGGCGCTGGCGGACGAGCTGGGCATCGACGCGCTCAAGATCGTCGGGGTCGATGCCGATCTCTACCTGACCGACCCGGAGAAGAAGCACGTCTATCTGACCTCGATCACCAAGCGCATGGATGCCACTGTGCGCGAGGTGATCGCGCTCGCCCAGGCCGGCGATTTCGAGGGCGGGGTGCTCGTGGGCACGCTTGAGAACGGCGGCGTCGATCTCGCGCCCTTCCACGACATGGAGGATCTGGTGCCCGCCGAGCTGAAGGAGCAGGTCGAGGCGATCCGGGCCGGCATCATCGACGGCTCGATCGCGGTCGACGGCTGAGCCCGCCCCGCCGCCCCCGCGCGGGGCGGCGGATCCCGTCCGCTTCAGGAGGTCCCGATCTTGGACGTCGAGCTCCGCGGCATCACCAAGCGCTTCGGACCCATCACCGCCAACCGGAACGTGAACCTCACCATCCGGGCGGGCGAGGTGCTCGGGCTCCTGGGCGAGAACGGCGCGGGCAAGTCGACGCTGATGACCGTGCTCTGCGGGCTCTATTCCCCGAGCGAGGGCGAGATCCTGATCGACGGAAAGCCGGTGCGCTTCGCCGGGCCGGGTGACGCCATCGCCGCGGGGATCGGCATGGTGCACCAGCATTTCATGCTGATCCCGGTCTTCAGCGTGGCCGAGAACGTCGTGCTCGGCGTCGAGCCGACAGGAAGGCTCGACCGGCTCGATTTGGTCACCGCGCGCGCCCAGGTCCGCTCGATCAACGAGACCTACGGGCTCGAGGTCGACCCGGACGCCCTGGTCGGGGATCTGCCGGTCGGGCTGCAGCAGCGCGTGGAGATCATCAAGGTGCTGTTCCGCTCGGCGGAACTCGTGATCTTCGACGAGCCGACCGCGGTGCTGACGCCGCAGGAGGTGGAGGATTTCTTCAAGATCGTGCGGTCGCTGCGCGACGACGGCAAGGCGATCGTCTTCATCACCCACAAGCTCAACGAGATCCTCGAGATCGCCGATCGCATCAGCGTGCTGCGCGCGGGCGAGATCGTCGGCGAGGGCGACCCCAAGGCGCTCAGCGAGGCCGATCTCGCCGAGATGATGGTGGGCCGGCCCGTCAGTTTCACCGTCGCCAAGGCGCCCTTCGCGCCGGGGGAGGTCCTGCTCGAGGTCGACGATCTGACCGTGCTGCGCGACGACGATTCGCTCGCCGTCGACAGGCTGGACCTGCAGGTGCACCGGGGCGAGATCGTCGGGATCGCCGGCGTCCAGGGCAACGGCCAGACGGCGCTCGTGGAGGCGCTGACCGGGCTGGCGCGGATCGCGGGCGGAACCCTGCGCTTCGCCGGCGGCGACATCACCCGCGCCAGCACCCGCGAACGCCACCGGCTCGGCATCGCCCATATCCCCGAGGATCGCCAGCGCACCGGGCTGATCCCCGCCTTCACCATCGCCGAGAACATGGTACTCGACACCTATTACGACGAGCGCTTCTCCGCCGGGCCGGTGATCCGCTGGGATGCGGTCAATCGCGCCGCGGCGCGTGCCTCGATCGATTTCGACGTGCGCACGGATTCGGTCTTCAACGCGGTCGGGACCCTCTCGGGCGGCAACCAGCAGAAGGTCATCATCGCCCGCGAGATGTCGCGCGACACCCAGCTCCTGATCGCCGCGCAGCCCACGCGCGGGATCGACGTCGGCTCGATCGAATACATCCATCGGCGCATCGCCGAGGCGCGCGACGAGGGCGACGGGGTGCTGATCGTCTCCTCGGAGCTCGACGAGATCCTCGCGCTCTCGGACCGGATCGTGGTGATGTTCCGCGGCCGGATCGTGGCGGAGTTCGACGGCAACGATCCGGGCATCAGCAGGAAGGCCATCGGCCTGGCCATGGCGGGAGCGACGGCATGAGCGAGCGGGAGACCGAAGCGGGGCTTGCGGAATCGCTCCTGCGTCGCGCCGCGCCCGACCGTTCGGAGTTCGAGGATCTGGTGATCGTGCCGATCTTCGCGGTGGTCGTGGCGCTGATCCTCGGCGCGCTGACCATGCTCGCCACGAACGTCGACCTGCCGACCATCGGCAAGTCCTATCTCGCGCTCGTGCAGGGCTCGGTGGGCTCGCTCAACGCGCTTTCCGAGACGCTGACCGCCGCCGCGCCGCTGACGCTCGCGGGCCTCGGGATCGCGCTGGGCTTCCGCGCCGGGCTCTTCAACATCGGCGCCGAGGGGCAGCTGCTGGTGGGCGGCATGGCGGCGGTGATCACCGGATTCTCCTTTCCCGGCCTGCCCATGGCGATCCACCTGCCGCTGGCGCTCCTGGCCGGCGCCGTCGCCGGCGGGCTCTATGCCGGCATCGCCGGCTGGCTGAGGGCCGCGACCGGGGCGCATGAGGTGATCCTGACCATCATGCTCAACCTGATCGCCTTCCGGCTGGTCGACTACATGCTGCGCCTGCCCTGGATCCAGCGGGAGGGCCGCGCCGACCCGATCTCGCGCTCGGTGCTGACGAGCGCCGAGCTGCCGCGCATCTTCACCTGGCTCGATCCGAACCTGCGGCTGCACTTGGGCATCGTGTTGACACTGGCGGCCGTGCTCCTGGTGCATTGGGTGCTCTTCCGGACCAAGCTCGGCTTCGAGTTCCGCGCAAGCGGCGCCGGTCCGGACGCGGCGCGCTACGCGGGCATGCGGGCGGGGCTGCTGATCGTGATCGTGATGGCCTGCGCAGGCGCGCTCGCCGGCCTTGCGGGCGCCAATCAGGTGCTGGGCGTGCTCGGCAGGGCGACGCCGGGCTTTTCCTCTGGCATCGGCTTCGACGCCATCGCGGTGGCGCTGCTCGGGCGGTCGCATCCCTGGGGCGTGCTGGCCGCGGGGCTGCTCTTCGGGGCGCTGGAGGCCGGGGGGCGGCAGATGCAGGTGAGCGCCGGGGTCAGCATCGATCTCATCGGCATCATCCAGGCGCTGATCATCGCCTTCATCGCCGCGCCGCTCCTGGTGCGTGCGATCTTCCCCTGGGGTTTCCGCCGCGCCGCAAAGACGCCGAAGGAGTGAGACGGTGACCGCGATGCCCGATACTCCCGACATCCCCGCCCGTCCGGCCCGCAAGCTCGATACCGCGAGGCAGCGCCAGGCGCGCGTCGCGGGCTGGGTGCTGATGGGGCTGGCGGTGCTGGTGGCGCTGGTCTTCGCGCGCGACAGCGCGGGAATGGCCGTGTTCCGGCTCTCTCGGCCCAACGATCCGCTGGCGCTGCCCGATCTGGTCGTCGCCGCCGCGCCCTACAACTACTTCGCCGCGGCGCTGCTGGCCTTTCTCGGGGCGCGGCAGTTCATGCGCGGCGGCATGCGCTGGACCAGCCTCTCGCTCGGGCTCGGGCTCTTCATCGCGGTGACGGCTTTTCTCGTCTGGGCCACCGCCGGCAAGGCCTTCTCGCTGACCGGAATGCTGCAGGCGACCGTTGTTCGGGCGGTGCCGATCGCGCTCGGCGGGCTGGCGGGCGTGCTCTCCGAGCGGGTCGCGGTGGTCAACATCGCCATCGAGGGCATGCTGCTCGCCGGGGCCTTCACCGGCGCGCTGATCGGCTCGCTCCTCGGGGGCTGGGGCGGGCTCGCCGCGGCGGTGGCGATGGGCGGCGTCTTCGGCTTCATCCTCGCCGCGCTGGTGGTGACCTATCGCGTCGACCAGATCATCGCCGGCGTGGTCATCAACCTCTTCGTGCTGGGCGTGACCTCCTATGTCAGCAGCCAAGTCTATCAGGAGTACCGTTTCCTCAACAACGCGCCGGTCTTCGCGCCGGTCAAGATCCCGCTCCTCGGCGACCTGCCGGTGATCGGGCCGGTGCTCTTCAACCAGAACCTCTTCGTCTACGGCGCCATGGTCATGGTGGCGGTGGCGACCTATTACCTCTTCCACACCCGCTACGGGCTGCGCGCCCGGGCGGTGGGCGAGCATCCGCGGGCGGCCGACACCCTGGGGATCAACGTCTATCGCACGCGATACATCAACGTCACGATCGCGGGCATGGTCGCGGGCTTCGGCGGCGCCTGGTTCACGCTCGGCTCGGTCGGGCGCTTCGACGAGAACATGACCGGGGGGCGCGGCTACATCGGGCTGGCGGCGATGATCTTCGGGCGCTGGCATCCGGTGGGCGCGCTGGCCGCGGCGCTGGTCTTCGGCTTCGCGGATTCGCTGCAGCAGAAGCTCGCGCTCCTGCAGACGCCGATCCCGTCGGAATTCCTCGCCATGGCGCCCTATATCGCCACCATCGTCCTGGTGGCCGGGCTCATCGGCCGCGCCCGCCCGCCGGCAGCCGACGGCCAGCCCTATATCAAGGAATAGGCCCGGCGGGGGGGGCCGATGCCGGTCGTCCCGCCGCAGGCCGGGGCGGCTTTGCGGTGGACTGCGCGGGCGCGCCGGTGAATGATCCCGCAGGCCGCGCGCCGCGCCTCCGGGACCCCTGCACATGCGATCATCGACCCGCCTTGCCGTGCTCCTGACCTCGGGCCTGGTCCTGGCTGGCGCACTGGTGCTGCTCGCCATGGGCCGGTCCCCGATCTGTCCCTGCGGCACGATCCGTCTCTGGAACGGCGTGGTGACGGGGCCGGAGAATTCCCAGCAGCTGAGCGACTGGTACACGCCATCGCATGTCATCCACGGCTTCCTCTTCTACTGGGCGCTCGCCATCCTCGTGCCGGGGCTGGCCTTCCGCTGGCGGCTCCTGATCGCGACCCTGGTGGAGCTCGCCTGGGAGATCGTCGAGAACACCGACATGGTGATCGACCGCTACCGCGCCGTGACCGTGTCGCTGGACTACTACGGCGACAGCGTGCTGAACTCGACCTCCGACGTGCTCTTCATGATGCTGGGGTTCTGGCTGGCGTCGCGGCTGCCGGTCTGGCTCTCGGTGGCGATCGTGATCGGCTTCGAGCTCGCCACGACGATTCTCATCCGCGACGGGCTGGCGCTCAACGTGCTGATGCTGCTCTGGCCCTCGGAAGCCATCCGGCTCTGGCAGGCGGGCGGGTGATCGCCGATGCGACAGGTGGAATAGGCTTTGAATGCCCGGCGATCAGCCCCTAGACTCCGCCCCCATGACCACCGCGCTCATCACCCATCCCGACTGCCTCGGCCATGTCAATCCGCCGGGCCATCCCGAAAGGGTGGAACGGCTGCAGGCGATCGCCGCGGCGCTGGAAGGCGAGGAATTCGCCTATCTGGTGAGGGTGGAGGCGCCGCTCGCGGAAGACACGCAGATCCTGCGCGCGCATCCGGCGGGCTATCTCGCCTCCCTCGCCGAACGGCTGCCGGAGCGGAGCTTCGCGGCGCTCGATGCCGACACCTTCCTCTGTCCCGGCTCGCTGGCGGCGGCGCGGCGCGCGGCGGGCGCGGTGGTCCAGGGCGTCGACATGGTCATGGCTGGCGAGGTCCGCAACGCCTTCTGCGCGGTGCGCCCGCCTGGTCATCATGCCGAGACCGAGACGCCGATGGGCTTCTGCCTCCTCGGCAATGCGGTGATCGGGGCGCGGCACGCGCTCGAGGCGCATGGGCTCGCGCGGGTGGCGATCGTCGATTTCGACGTGCATCACGGCAACGGCACGCAGGATCTGGTCTGGAACGACGCGCGCATCCTCTTCGCCTCCACCCAGCAGATGCCGCTCTATCCCGGGACCGGGGCGGCCAGCGAGCGCGGCGCCCATGGCCAGATCGTCAACGTGCCGCTGCCGCCGGGCGCCGGCGGGGCGGAGTTCCGCGCGGCCTTCGGGGCGAAGGTCCTGCCGGCACTCGAGGCCCATGCGCCGGAACTGGTGGTGATCTCGGCGGGTTTCGACGCGCACCACCGGGATCCGCTCGCCAATCTCAACCTGCGCGAGGCGGATTTCGCCTGGGCGACGGCGGAGATCTGCGCGCTCGCCGACCGCCATGCCGCAGGACGCGTCGTCTCGACTCTCGAGGGCGGATATGATCTTGGGGCGCTCGCCGCGTCGGTCGCGGCGCATGTGCGGGTGCTGATGGAGCGGGGGCATGGCTGAGAAGGACGCGGCACCGGTCGCGGGGATGAGTTTCGAAGCGGCGCTGGCCGAGCTCGAGAAGGTGGTCGGGCGGCTCGAATCCGGCGAGGTGCCGCTGGAAGAATCGATTGCGCTCTACGAGCGGGGTGCGGAGCTGCGCAGCCATTGCGACGAGAAGCTGAAGGCCGCCGAGGCGCGGGTGGCCGAGATCACCCGGGGCCCGGACGGAACCACGGGCGCGCGCCCGGTCGACATACCCTGAGGCGATGGATCCCCGGACGCTGAAATTCCATGCGGTCCTGAGCCAGGCCGCGACCCGGGTCGAGGCGGCGCTGGACGGCTTCCTGCCGAAGGCGGGCGCGCCGCTGGCCGAGGCGATGCGCCATGCGGCGCTTTCCGGCGGCAAGCGGATGCGCGCCTTCTTGGCGATGGAATCGGCCGCGCTCTTTCACGTTCCCGCCGCCCAGGCGCTGCGCACCGCGGCGGCGGTGGAATGCGTGCATGCCTACAGCCTCGTGCATGACGACCTGCCCTGCATGGACGACGACGCGCTCCGGCGCGGCAAGCCGACCGTGCATGTGAAATGGGACGAGGCGACGGCGGTGCTGGTCGGGGATGCGCTGCAGGCGCTCGCCTTCGAGATCCTCGCCGCACCCCAGGGCGGGATCGAGCCGCGGCTCCAGGTGCGGCTGGTGGCGCGGCTGGCGGAGGCCGCCGGCCCGGCGGGGATGGTCGGGGGCCAGGCGCTCGACGTGGCCGCCGAGGCGGCCGCCGCGCCGCTCACGCTCGAGGAGATCACCGCGCTCCAGGGGCTGAAGACCGGCGCGCTGATCGGCTGGGCGGCGGAATCGGGCGCGATCCTGGGGAAATCCGACAGCGCCCCCCTGCGCGCCTATGCGGCGGATCTGGGGCTGGCGTTCCAGATCCGCGACGACATCCTCGATCTCGAGGGCGATCCGGAGGCCGCCGGCAAGCGGCTGCGCAAGGACGAGGCGGCGGGCAAGGCGACCTTCGTGACCCTGCTCGGGCCGGGGGGCGCGGCGCAGAAGGCCCGCGAGCTGGCCGCGCGGGCCTGCGACGTGCTCGCCCCCTACGGATCGGCGGCGGAGAACCTGCGCCTGGCCGCCGAATTCGCCGTGGCGCGCGAAAGCTGATCCGGCGGAGGAGCGAAGCATGAGCGACACGCGACCCAAGACGCCCCTTCTGGACCGGGTCGACGTGCCGGCCGATCTCAAGGGATTGACCAATGCCGAGCTGCGCCAGCTCGCCGACGAGCTGCGCGCGGAGACGATCTCGGCGGTCTCCGAGACCGGCGGGCATCTCGGCGCCGGGCTCGGGGTGGTCGAGCTGACCGTGGCGATCCACGCAGTCTTCAACGCGCCCAAGGACAAGCTGATCTGGGACGTGGGCCATCAGTGCTATCCGCACAAGATCCTGACCGGGCGACGCGACCGGATCCGCACTCTGCGCGCCGGCGGCGGGCTCTCGGGCTTCACGCGGCGCGCGGAGAGTCCCTACGATCCCTTCGGCGCGGCGCATTCCTCGACCTCGATCTCGGCCGGGCTCGGCTTCGCCGTGGCGCGGGATCTCGGCTGCGAAGGCGTCGGCGACGTGGTGGCGGTGATCGGCGACGGCGCGATCTCGGCCGGCATGGCCTATGAGGCGATGAACAATGCCGGGCACATGGACCGGCGGCTGATCGTGATCCTCAACGACAACGAGATGTCGATCGCGCCGCCGGTGGGCGCGATGTCGAGCTATCTCTCGCGACTCTATGCCGGGGCACCCTTCCAGGATTTCAAGGCGGCGGCGAAGGGGGCGGTGCGGCTCCTGCCGCAGCCGTTCCAGGACGGCGCGAAGCGGGCGCGCGAGCTGGTGAAGGCCGCGACCGTCGGCGGCACGCTCTTCGAGGAGCTGGGCTTCTCCTATGTGGGGCCGATCGACGGGCACGACATGGAGCAGCTCCTGTCGATCCTGCGCACCGTCAAGGCCCGCGCCGACGGGCCGGTGCTGATCCATGCGCTGACCCGCAAGGGCAAGGGCTATGCCCCGGCGGAGGAATCCTCCGACCGCTACCATGGCGTCGCGACCTTCGACGTGGTGACGGGCGCGCAGAAGAAATCCCCTTCAAACGCGCCGACTTACACGAAGGTCTTCGCGAATGCCCTCATCCGCGAGGCCGAGGAGGACAAGCGCATCGTCGCGGTGACGGCGGCGATGCCGGACGGGACGGGGCTCGATCTCTTCGCCAGGCGCTTCCCCGAGCGATGCTTCGACGTGGGCATCGCCGAGCAGCATGCGGTGACCTTCTGCGCCGGGATGGCGGCGGGGGGGCTGAAGCCCTTCTGCACGATCTATTCCACCTTCCTGCAGCGCGGCTACGACCAGGTGGTGCATGACGTGGCGATCCAGTCGCTGCCGGTGCGCTTCGCCATCGACCGGGCCGGGCTGGTGGGGGCGGACGGGCCGACCCATGCCGGGGCCTTCGACATCGCCTTCCTTGCCTGCCTGCCGAATTTCGTGGTCATGGCCGCGGCCGACGAGGCGGAGCTCGTGCATATGGTCGCGACCGCGGCGGCGCTCGACGACCGCCCGAGCGCCTTCCGCTATCCGCGGGGCGAGGGCATGGGCGTCGAGATGCCCGAGCGCGGCGTACCGCTCGAGATTGGCCGCGGCCGGATCCTGCAGGAGGGGCGGGGCGCCGCGATCCTGTCCTTCGGCGCGCGGCTGGGGGAATGCCTCAAGGCCGCGGAGAGCCTCGGCGCGCGGGGCATCCGGCCCACGGTGGCGGATGCGCGCTTCGCCAAGCCGCTCGACCGGGATCTGATCCTCGGCCTGGTGGCCGGGCACGAGGCGCTGATCACCATCGAGGAGGGTTCGGTGGGCGGCTTCGGCAGCCATGTGGCGCAGCTTCTCGCCGAGGCCGGCGTCTTCGACCGGGGGCTGAAGTTCCGCTCGATGGTGCTGCCCGACAGCTTCATCCAGCAGGACAGCCCGGCACGCATGTACGAGGTCGCGGCGATGAATGCGGCGCAGATCGAGGCGCGGGTCCTCGATCTGATGGGCCTGGCGCAGGTCGGCGCACGGCGGGCCTGAAGCGGCTGCACGGTGCGTACACAACCCGTGCACGCTCCATGCACCCTCCATGCACGCGCAAGGGAGCAGGCCGTCAGCCCCGGCGCACGAGGATGACGCCAGCGAGCACGAGGGCGAGGCCGGCGAGGCGGAGGAGCGAGAGCGGGCGGTGCTCGAGGCCGAAGGCGCCGAAATGGTCGGCGAGGGCGGCGCCGAGCAGCTGGCCGCCGACGACGCAGAGGAAGAACAGCAGCGCCCCGGTCGCCGGTGCGATGACCACGCCGCCGGCGACGAAGGCGGTGCCGATCAGCCCGGCGAGGTAGACCCACCAGGGCACCGAGGCGAGGGCCGCCCGGCTGGTGTCGCCGCGATCCCCGAGCCCGAAGAGCACGAGGCTGCCGAGGAAGGCCACGAGGATCGAGATCGTGGCGGCGGTGATCGGCGAGCCGGTGGCGCGCGCCAGCACCGCGTTGATCAACGGTTGCATCGCGACGACGATGCCGAGGGCGACCGCGGCCGCGAGGTAGATCCAGATGTACATGGCGATTCCGGGCATCGGGCTCCCAAGGGAGCCTAGGCGCTCGCGGGGGCGAGGGGGAGGGGCATTCGGCGTGGACGCAGCGGCGTGGGGATCTATCTGGTCGGCAATGGCGGGGAGGCGGCGATGCTGAGAGGGATGCTGCTGGCGATGCTGCTCGCGGCGCCGGCTGCGGCGGAAGAGGTCGATCTGGAGCTGGTGCTGCTGGCGGATGCGACCGGCTCCATCGACGACGCCGAGATCCGCCTGCAGCGCGAGGGCTATGCCGCGGCGCTGCTCGACCCGGAGGTGCTCTGGGCGATCCGCAACGGCGGCGCGCTCGGCCGGGTGGCGGTGACCTACGTCGAATGGGCCAGCGCGGCGAGCCAGGACGTGGTGGTGGACTGGACGGTGCTCGCCGGCGAGGCGGATGCGCGCGCTTTCGGCGCGGCGCTGGTGGCGGCGCCGCGGCGGGCCTTTGGCTCGAACGCGATCGGCGCGGCGCTGCTCAGGGGCCTCGCGCTGATCGAGGGCAACGGCTTCGAGGGCGGCCGCCGGGTGATCGACCTCTCCGCGGATTCGGCGTGGAACGGCAGCGGGCCGAGCATCGCGGCGGCGCGCGACGTGGTGCTGGGCGCGGATGTGGTGATCAACGGGCTGGCGATCCTCTGCCGCGGCAATTGCTCGGGGCGGCCGCGGGCCGGCAATCTCGAGGCCGAATTCGCCGGGCAGCTGATCGGCGGGCCGGGCGCCTTCGTGGTCACCGCCGAGGACGGGCCGTCCTTCGCCCGCGCGGTGCGGCGCAAGCTGATCCTGGAGATCGCGGACGCGGCGCCTGAGGATGGCGTCGCGGGTGTGGAGCGACCGTGAGCGATCGGAGGCCCTGCCGACCGACGGTCTGATCGCGTCACTATGCGTCGCGAGGATTTGACTGCCGCCCGTGCTTCCGAGACGTGGCAGGACGCCGGAGGAGGGCCGGAGATCAGTCGCCCATCGCGAGGCCCTCGCGGCGCTTGTCGGCGGCGCCGGTGAGCGTGCCGTCCCCGATCAGGATCGCGTGAAGCCCGGAATTCAGGTTGGCGGCCTCGGCCGCATGGCCGAAGGTCGCGAGCCGCGCGATGGTCGCTTCGGCGCCGGGGCCTTCCTCGACCTCGGTGGTGTCGGAGTTCCGGTTGACCACATGCGGCCGGTCGATCGCCTCCTGGGGGTCGAGGCCGAGATCGAGGATGCCGATCAGGCTCTGGGCCACGTATTCGATGATGCGCGAGCCGCCGGGCGAGCCGATCAGCAGGCGCGGCTCGCCGTTCTCGAGCACGATGGTCGGCGCCATGGAGGAGCGGGGACGCTTGCCGCCCTCGACCCGGTTGGCGACGGGCTTGCCGTCGGCCTCGGGCTCGAAGGAGAAGTCGGTCAGCTCGTTGTTGAGCAGGAAGCCGTCGACCATCACCCGGCTGCCGAAGCCGGTCTCGATGGTGGTGGTGGCCGAGACCATGTCGCCGTAGCGGTCGACGATCACGAAATGCGACGTGCCGAATTCCGGCTGGTCTGCCGAGGGGCCATAGAGCCGCGTCTCCTCCCAGGGCGGCTCGCCGGGCGCGGCGGTGCCCATGGCGGCGCCGGGGTCGATGAGCGCGGCGCGGCTCTCGAGATAGGCGGGGGCGAGCAGGCCCGCGGGCATCTTCACGAAATCGCTGTCGGCCATGTAGAGGCCGCGGTCGGCGTAGGCGAGTTTCGACGCCTCGATGAAGAGATGGTCGATGTCGGTGTTGGCGCCGGGCCGACCCAGATCCCAGTGCGACAGGATGCCGAGGATCTGTCCGACGGTCAGCGCGCCGGAGCTGGGCGGGCCCATGCCGCAGACCTCGTAGGCCCGGTAGTCCAGGCAGACCGGCGCGCGCTCCCTGACCTGGTAGCCGGCAAGATCGGCGAGCGTCAGCTCGCCCGGGTTCGTCTCGGTGCGGACCGCGGCGACGATGTCGCGCGCGATCGACCCGGTGTAGAAGGGCGCCGTCCCTTCCGCCGCCAGCAGGCGGAGCGTGCGGGCATAGGCGGGATTGCGCAGCAGGCTGCCTTCGGCCTTCGGGCTGCCGTCGTCGTCGAAGAAGTAGGCCTTGACCGCCGGGAAGGCGTCGAGCCGCTGTTCCTGCCCCTCGACGATGGCGTCGGCCATGCGTTGCGAGATCTCGAAGCCTGCCTCGGCGGTGTCGATGGCGGGCGCGAGCAGGTCGGCCCAGGGGACGCGGCCGTAGCGGGCATGGATCTCCTCCATCAGCTTCGGCGTGCCGGGCACACCGACGGAGCGACCGCCGACGACGCCGTCCCAGAATCCCACGGCGGTTCCGTCGGGCGCGAGCCAGTAGCCGGGTTCGGCGGTGGCTGGCGCGGTCTCGCGGCCGTCGAAGGTCGTCAATTCGCCCAAGGCGGCGTTCCAGTAGAGCAGGAAGGCGCCGCCGCCGAGACCGGAGCTCTGCGGCTCGACGAGCCCGAGCATCATCTGCACCGCAACCGCGGCGTCGGCGGCCGATCCCCCTGCCGCGAGCACCTCGTAGCCTGCCTGGGTCGCCAGCGGATGGGCGGTCGCGACCATGAAGTCCTCGGCGGTCACCGAGGCGCGCTCGGCCAGCGCCGTCGTGGTCTCGGGCTGCGCCTCTTGCGCTTGGCCGGGGGATGCGAGGAATGCGAGGACGACGGCCAGGGCCGTCAGCGGCGGTCGGGTCATGGGGAGCCTCCACTCTGCCAGTCGCGGCGAGACTAGGTCTTTTCGCAGCGCGCGCAATCGCTCAGATGCCGACCGGCACCACGTCCACCGATTGCTCGCTGGTCTGGCTGCCGGCGGTGCGCAGCACGCCCCTGACCGGCGAGACGTCGCCGTAGTCGCGACCGCGGGCGATGACCACATGGTCGGCGGCGACGAAGACGGCGTTGGTGGGATCGAACTCGACCCAGCCGGCCTCCCAGCCGCACCAGGCCCGCACCCAGGCATGCATGGCGTCCGCGCCCTCGAGGCGCGGCTCCCCGGGGGGCGGCTCGGTACGCAGGAAGCCCGAGACATAGGCCGCCGGAACGCCGATGCCGCGCAGGCAGGCGATCATGATCTGGGCGAAGTCCTGGCAGACGCCGTGCCGCCGCGCGAAGGCTTCGGCCGGCGTCGTCTCCACATTGGTCGCCTGGGGGTCGTAGGCGAGATCGGCGTGAAGGCCGAGGCCGACCGCCCGGATCACCTCGCGCACCGTCATGCCGGGCGCGGCCCGTTCGGCGGCATAGGCCGCCATCTCGCGCGAGGCGGGGATGCGCGGGCTCGGGCCGACGAAGTGATGCGGCGCCTCGGGATCGAGGCCGCGATAGCCGGCGATCTCGTCGGCGAGCCGGTAGAGCCCGGGCGAGATGTCGAAGACCGAGGCCTGGGCCAGTCGCTCGATCCGTGCCGCGACCCGGAAGGCGATCTCGTCATGGGCCTCGCGAAAGGCGATCTCGACCGCGGCATTGCCGAAGAAATCCAGCACGTCGCGGCGCTCGAAAGGCGTGGGGGCGATGGCGAGGCTGCCGCTCAGCCGACGCTGCTGCCCCGGCAGGTCGGCGGGCATCAGGCGCAGGAGGTGGCGACCGGCCACGGCGGCACGTTGGTAGCGATAGCCGATGGTCAGGCCGATGTCGTAGATCATGGGCTCACCGGAAATAGGTCTCCGAGAGCAGGTCGGAAAGCCCCTCGACCTCGGCCTGGAGCGCGCGCAGCGCCATGTCGTCGAGCCGGTCCGGGGTCTGGATCGCGAGTCCGGTGTGGAGCTGGAGCACGGCGCGGGTCAGCTCCGTCAGCGGCCCGAGCGGATCGACTCCGGGCAGGAAGGCCGCATGATCGCGCAATTCCGAGAGCTGGTAGAGGATGGCGCGCGGGTTCATCGCATCGAGCGCGAGCAGGTCGACGACCGTCTCGCGGCTGGTGGTGACGGAGTAGCGGCGGCGGTGGGACATCACGCTGTCGCCGATCTCCACGGCGAGATCGAGCGCGCCCTCCGGCGCTTCCGGGTCGGCGAGCACCGCCAGCGCGCCGGCCACCGCGATCGAGCGCTCCAGCGCGCGGCCGATCGAGAGGAAGCGCCAGCCGGTGAAGCGGTACATGTTCTCGTGCACGAGGCCCGAGAAGCCGGTGATCCGGCGCAGGAGCGCCCCCATGGCCCGCGCCGTCTCGTCGCCGGGCGCGATGCCCCGCCCGAGATCCGTGGCCTCCGCCGCGAGATCGTTGAGCACGGTCCAGCCGTCGGTGGAGAAGCGGTCGCGCACGTGGCTCGCGCTGGTCACGGCGAAGCGGAGCGCATCGGTCAGCGCCCCCGGCGGGGCCTCGGCGATGTCGATGCCGATCCCGGCGAGATGCGCGCGGAAATGCTCCAGGAGCGGCGATCCGGGGTCGGCGGTCTCGGCGAGCCGGGCGTGCCAGGCGCGGGTGAAGCGCATGACGCCCTCGGCGCGCTCGACGTAGCGGCCGAGCCAGAAGAGGTTGTCGCCCGCCCGGCTCGGCAGGGCGCCCGGCTTGATGCGGGCGAAGGAGGTGGCGGGCCCCGGCAGCATGGAGACCGGCTCGACCGGGGTCTCGCTGACCACCCAGACATCCGCCGCCTCGCCGCCGCGCTGCATGGCGATGGCCTCGGGCTCGGCGCTGCGGCCGATGCGCGCAAAGCCGCCGGGCATCACCTGCCAGCCGCGGGGGGTGCGGGCGACAAAGACCCGCAGGCTCATGGGGCGCGGCACCAGGCGGCCGTCGACGAAGGCCGGGGTGGTCGAAAGCGTCACCGCCTCCTGGCCCACAAGATCGGCGCCCTCGGCCTCGAGCCAGGCGTCGAGGGCGGGCAGGGCGGGGTCGCGGATCTGGCCGCCGAGCATGGTGGTGGCATCCGCCTCGAAGGGCAGTTGCGTCGAGTGCGCGGGGCCGATCATCATCCGCTCGCGGTTCTTGATCACATGCGCGCGCTCGGCCTGCTGGCCGCACCACCAGGTGGCGATATTGGGCAGCGCCAGCGGCTCGCCGAGCAGCTCCTGGGCGATGCGCGGCATGAAGGCGAGCAGGGCGCGTGTCTCCAGCACCCCCGAGCCGAGCGCGTTGACGAGGGTGACGCTGCCCTGGCGCAGCGCGCCCACGAGGCCGGGCGTGCCGATGCGCGAGGCCTCGTCGAGTTCCAGCGGATCGGCGAAGGCGGCGTCGAGCCGCCGCCAGAGCACGCTGACCGGGCGGCTACCCTCGACGGTGCGCATCATCACCCGGCCGGCTTCGACCCCGAGATCCTCGCCTTCGAGCAGGGTGAAGCCGAGGTAGCGCGCGATATAGGCATGCTCGAAATAGGTGTCGTTGAGCGGGCCGGGCGTGAGGATGCCGATCTCGTCATGGGGATCGGCCGAGAGCCCCTGCAGCGCGTCGCGGAAGGCGCGGAAGAAGCCCGCGAGCCGGTGGACATGCTCCTCGGCGAAGAGATCGGCATAGACCCGCGCCGTGGCCACGCGGTTCTCCAGCGCGAAGCCCGCACCCGAGGGCGCCTGGGTGCGGTCGCCGAGCACCCACCAGGTGCCGTCCGGGCCGCGGCCGATCTCGAAGGCGAGGAAATGCAGGTAATGGCCGTCGCGGGGCGCCACCCCCACGAGCGGGCGCAGCCATTCGCGGCTGCGCGCGATGAGGCTCGCGGGAAGATGCCCGCCGGCGACCAGGCGGTTCGGCCCGTAGAGATCGGCCGCCAGCGCCTCCAGCAGGTCGGCGCGCTGGCGCAGGCCGTCGGAGATGCGCCTGAGCTCCTCCTCCGCCAGCAGCATCGGAACATGGGCGAGCGGCCAGGCGCGCTCGACGCTGGACCCCTCGCCGTACTGGCGGAAGAAGACGCCGGCGTCGCGCAGATACTGGTCGCCGCGCGCGAAGCGGCGGGCACGCTCCTCGGGCCCCAGCCCGGCGAAATGCTGTATGAAGCCGCGCCAGGCCGGGCGGATCCTTCCCTCGGGGTCGAGCAGTTCGTCCGCGACGCCGGGCGGCGGGCGGTAGCCCTCGAGCAGCCGCGCCACCTGGTCCTCGGCATGGGTGTCGCGGGCCGCCAAGCTCAGATCCCCGGGGCCCGACGCAGATCCAGCGTCATCGGGAAGGCGGGATGGGCGGATTCGGGCGGCGGGCTCCAGGCGCCGGGGCTGTGGCCGTGGGGCTCGAAGCGGGCGAGGCGGCGGGCCTCGGCCTCGTTGCCGTTGACCGGGAAGGTGTCGTAGCTGCGCCCGCCGGGATGGGCGACGTGATAGGTGCAGCCCCCCATGGCGCGCCCGGTCCAGGTGTCGAAGATGTCGAAGGTCAGCGGCGCATGCACCGGGATCACCGGGTGCAGCGCCATGGCCGGCTTCCAGGCCTTGTAGCGCACCGCGGCGACCGAGACGCCGTTGCTGCCCGTCGCCTGCAGCGGCATGCGGCGGCGGTTGCAGGCGACGGTGTAGCGCTCCGGGTCGGCGGCGGTGAGCCGGACCTGGAGGCGCTCGACCGAGCTGTCGGTATAGCGCACCGTGCCGCCGATGGCGCCGGTCTCGCCCAGCACGTGCCAGGGTTCCAGCGCCTGGCGCAATTCCAGATGCGCGCCGTCGACCTCCACCTCGCCGCAGAAGGGGAAGCGGAACTCGGCCTGGGCCTCGAACCATTCCGCGCGCATGTCGAAGCCGTGGCGCGCGAGGTCGCGCAGCACCTCGAGGAAATCCTCCCAGACGAAATGCGGCAGCATGAAGCGGTCGTGCAGCGTGGTGCCCCAGCGGGTGAGGTCGCCGGCGAGCGGGCTCGTCCAGAGCCGGGCGATGGTGGCGCGGATCAGCAGTTGCTGGGCGAGGCTCATGCGCGGGTCGGGAGGCATCTCGAAGCCGCGGAACTCCACCAGCCCGAGGCGGCCGGTGGGGCCGTCGGGGGAATAGAGCTTGTCGATGCAGATCTCGGCGCGGTGGGTGTTGCCGGTCACGTCGACGAGCAGGTTGCGCAGGAGCCGGTCCACGAGCCAGGGCGCGGGCGGCTCGCCGGCGCGCGGTGGCGGGATCTGCGCGAGCGCGATTTCGAGTTCGTAGAGCCCGTCGTGGCGCGCCTCGTCGATGCGCGGCGCCTGCGACGTCGGCCCGATGAAGAGGCCGGAGAAGAGATAGGAGAGCGAGGGGTGGCGCTGCCAGTGCAGGATCAGCGAGCGCAGCAGGTCGGGACGGCGCAGGAAGGGCGAATCGAGCGTGGTTCCGCCGCCGACGACCACGTGGTTGCCGCCGCCGGTGCCGGTGTGCTTGCCGTCGATCATGAACTTGTCGGCGCCGAGGCGGCATTGGCGTGCCTCCTCGTAGACGCCGGTGGTGATGGCGACGCAATCCTCCCAGGAGGTCGCCGGATGCACGTTGACCTCGAGCACCCCGGGGTCGGGGGCGACGCGGATCACGTTGAGCCGCGGGTCGGTGGGCGGTCCGTAGCCCTCGATATGCACCGGCAGGCCCATCGCTTTCGCGGCGGCCTCGGCGGCGGCGACGAGTTCGAGGTAATCCTCGACCCGCTCCACCGGCGGCATGAAGACGCAGAGCCTTCCGTCGCGGGGCTCGACGGAGAGCGCGGTGCGCACGGCGCCCGAGAGGTCGCCGAGCTCCTGCTCGATGCGGTCCTGCTGCACGGTGTCGTCGGCCGTCGCATGGGCGATGCGCTGGACATGCAGGCCCGGGCCTTCGACCGGGTCGGGCAGCGGGCCGCGCGGCTCGGTCGGGTCGGCGATGTTGGTGTAGGGGAATTGCGAAGGCGGGACATAAGGCAGCTTGCCGAGCGGCAGGCGGTAGCCGACCGGGCTGTCGCCGGGCACCAGGAAGAGATGCCCGCGGCGCAGCTTCCAGCGCTCGGAACGCCAGCGATGGCCGCTCGCCTTGGCCTGCCAGCGCTGGATCGGCAGCACGTAGCCCGAGGGCTCGGTCAGGCCGCGCTCGAAGACGCGGGCGATGCGGTGACGTTCCTCGGGGTCGGCGAGCCTGGAGTTCTCCGGGGTGACGTTCTCGGGGAGGTTGCCCTCCTTGACGATCCATTCCGCCGGATCCTCGAAAGCCGCGGTCACCATCTCCGGCTCGACGCCGAGCTCGGTCGCCATGGACCTGAGCAGCGTCTCGGCCTCGCCCGGTCCGGCCTCGGTCGCGGCGGCCTCCTCGGCGATCAGGTCGGGGTCGGACCAGATCGGCTTGCCGTCGCGGCGCCAGTAGAGCGAGAAGGTCCAGCGCGGCAGGGTCTCGCCGGGATACCACTTGCCCTGGCCGTAATGCAGGAAGCCGCCCGGCGCGA
>CALMSR010000077.1 GCA_937872465.1 uncultured Paracoccaceae bacterium | reverse complement strand
TGAAGACGATGGGGGCGCGGCATTGACCATCGTTCCCTCCTTCCGCCGTGACGGCACGGTGATGAACCTCGCGGCCCCGCAGGTTTCCGACATCGACTTCGCGGAAATGGCCGCGGGTCTTTCCAAGATCGCCCGCTTCAACGGACGCTATGCCTGCGCCGCCTATTCCGACGCGCAGCACTCGGTTTTCTGCGCCGACGCGCTCTATGCCGAAACCGGCGACGCCGTGCTGGCCGGCTGCGGTCTCCTGCATGACGGGCACGAATACCTGATCGGCGACCTGACGCGGCCCTTCGCCTCGCTGATCGCCGTCAATGTCGCCGCCATCCTGCGCGACGGGGGATTCGCCCCCGACATCGCCGAGCGCGCGAGCGGGGCCGTCGCCGAGGCGATCCGCGTCGCGAAGGCGGCGATCGACGATGCGGTCTTCGCCGCCGCCGGCGTCGGCTATCCGCGCCTCTATCCCGCCTATGTGCGGCAGGTTCACGACATGGACGAGCGCATGCTGCGCGCGGAAGGACTGGCGCTGTTCGGCCGCAAGGCCGCCGCCCATCTGCCTGCGGCGCGCAGGCCCGCGCCGAAGCTCACCTCGCCGATCGAGCCGTGGGGCGCAGCGAAGGCCGAAATGGCCTTCATCGACCGCTTGGAGCGGTATCTCGGAATCGTGGTGAGGCCGGCATGAAATCCGACCTCGTCGACGTCACCGTCGCCCTGCACGCGATCACCGAGCGCGCCATCAAGGTTTCCCCGCTGGGCGAAAGCAAGGACGCGGTCTGGATCCCGATCTCGCAGGTCGAGGTCGTCAAGCGCCCCGGCGGCAATGCCGAAATCACAATGCCCGAATGGCTCGCCATCGAGAAAGGTCTGGTCTGATGTCGTCGATCAACAAGGTGCAGATCATGGGCCGGCTCGGCGCCGACCCTGAAATCCGCCACATGAGCAGCGGCGACCCGATCGTCAACATGCGGCTGGCGACGTCCGAGGTCTGGCGCGACAAGAATTCGGGCGAGAAGCGCGAGCGCACCGAGTGGCACACCGTCGTCATCTTCAACAAGCATCTCTGCAAGGTCGCCGAGCAATACTTGAAGAAGGGCCATCTGGTCTATGTCGAGGGCATGCTCTGCACCCGGTCGTGGGAAGATCAGGGCGGCCAGAAGCGGTATTCGACCGAGGTCGTTCTGAAAGCCTTCGCCGGCGATCTCGTCCTCATGCCGCAGGGCAACGGTTCCGGCGGACGCCCCGGCGCGGGCGGACCTGACGATTACGGCCGCGAGAGCAGCCGTTCCGACCGATCTTCCGAAACGTCCCGAGACAATGACGACCGCTCCTACGGGCGCGAACTCGACGACGAAATCCCCTTCTAGAATCGAGGAGAAGACCATGGCCGCGAAAGCCAGCCGCAAGCCG
>CALMSR010000076.1 GCA_937872465.1 uncultured Paracoccaceae bacterium | reverse complement strand
CGGACGCCCCTCGCGCACGAACATTTCGTACATGCGCTGGACGACCCGCTGCTCCTCCTCGGGGCCGGGGACAAGGATGACGCGGTCGGTCTGCAGGCTCTTCTGCTCGCCACGCGACAGTTCGCCCTTCGGATTGCCGTGCTCGTCGATCAGCACCCGCCGCAGCCCGTATCCGGCCGCGCCGCCCTGACGATAGCCGAGCTCCACCAGGCGGCATTGCCCGGCAAAGACCTTCACCGACAGCTCCCGGCTGTACTCGCCGGCCATAACGCGCTTCACGGTCTTCAGGAGGTTAGAGCCGATGCTGCCGTCGTTCTCGAACTGCTCGCCGCAGTAATGGACCCGGATCCCCGCGCGGGAGCATACGTGTTCGTGGTAAGCGCCCTCGTCAGCGTCCTGAAACCGACCCCACCGACTGACGTCATAGACGAGGATCGCCTTGAAATCGGCGTGGCCGGAACGGACCTCGGCCATTAGGTTCTGCAAGGCCTCGCGACCATCGAGCCGCAGCCCGGATCGCCCGGAGTCCTCGAACACGCGCAGGATCTGCAGGCCCCGCGCGGCGGCGTAGTTCCGAATGACGTCCAGCTGGTTCTCGGTCGAGTATTTCTGGTGATCCGTCGACATCCGGACGTAGGCGACGGCGGGCACGTCCGGCTCGGCCGCACCGTCGCTCTTGCCCGAATTGGTCACCAAACGACCGCTCACACATGCATCTCCTCGGTATTGCTGGCCAATCCATCCGAACCGCCTGAATCCAGGGCTGAATCCCTCTCGTCCATCTACAGCGAGGGAGGCCGGAATGTCGTTTCCGAAAAAGGGCAAGTTCTTTCCGAAACAAAACGGATATGGTCGGAGTGATCCGGCGAACGGGTTCGCCAACGAAATCGCAGCTGCACTGCGCCGGTCCCATGAGGACAGCAGGGCGGGCGCCAAGATCGTTGCGTCCTGGACGGGGGCGAACGAGAAGACGGTGAAGAACTGGTTTGCCGGCCGATACGGCCCGAGTGGCGAGCATCTGGTGGCGCTGGCCCGGCATTCCGACGAGGTGCTGGGAACGTTCCTCGCGCTGGCAGGGCGTCAGGACCTGATGGTGGCGATGAAACTCGCGGCGGCCGAACAGGCGATAGAGGAGTTGCTCGCGGCGGTGCGCGACATGCGCTCCGATGGCCAGAACCGCGAAGGGTGATTTTCACTTACCCGATTGGTAAAAAATGCAAAAATCATGTCGGCGAAGGATCTAGAATCGCCTTCGGTGTAGATGAGGCCGCCATTTGAATCCTCGGACCGAAGGCGATTCTTGGAAGCCTTCTGAGCCGAGATTCCTCGCGGTTCCGACCCTCCGCCACTTGCCCCCGCGAAAGCGTTCTCCCGATCCGGCTGCGGCCGGATTTTTCCGTTGTTTTCGAGGGTTATGCGGATGGGGCTGAGCACTGGCCCTGCCGCCAAGTGGCCTAGAAGCGTTCTCTCAGGGCCGATATTCTCCGGACCTGTGGACTGCGCGGTTCTGGTGAATTTTTTCAAGCAACTGATCTTCAATGATAATCTGCGCGCTCAGCTGAGCACTTCGACGCTGGTCGCGTTTGGTTGACGCGACCCACGTCCAACTAACCTGTACCTCAGCCCTACGGTTAGTTCATCACACCCCTTTGGCCGCATGCTGTTGGTACAGAGCAGCCGTTGCATCTATGCCAGATGAAACGGTCCCTCGTCCCACTGACGGCCGGTGAACGCGTTCAGCTGGATACCAAGCCTCCCCGGATCTTCAACGAGCAGGTAGCGCCAGACCCCATGGCCGCCGAGGCGATTGACCGCTTCCACCCACCGTTCGGCGGCCTTCGCTTTGGCATCGGCGTCGTCCGTAACTTGCCCCTTGATCTCGACGATGACGTTCTCGTCCCGGTCCGTGACGACAACAAAGTCCGGAATATAGCGAGCAAGCAGACCGCGCTGCCGATAGGGAATCGTGAAACCCAGTCGGTCGTTCTTCACCCATCGTTTCACGCCGGGGTGGCTATCCAGCAGAAACGCCGCGCTCTGTTCCCACTTCTTCGTGTCTGCCACCATCGCATTCAGATGGCACCGTGTAACCGGATAGATCGGCTTCGTCGTATGGAAGTCGACGTATATCGTGCTGCCCCTGCCCGCCGCGCCTTGGGGGATAATCGCCACTTCCCCTTGATCCGTCGCGGAACCCATCTTGATCGCCTCCAGAAGCGATCCGATGGCCGACTGCATATACTCTCCGACGAGCAGCACATCGCACGGGCGGCTGTCACCTTTCCGGTCCAGCTTCTCTGCGAGAAAGCGCTTCGCCGCGAAGGCGACCTTCGGGAACAGCTGATGGACAGGCACGGCCTCAGCGCCGTTGTCGGCCTGCCATCGGTCGCATATCTCGCGTGCCAACCTGAACGCCACCTGCTGGTCTCGGAAGCGGGCGCGCCAATCCTTGAGAGACAGGATCGGTCGCTCGCCCGGGCCGAACGCGGCAAGGCTGCCGTCCGGTGTCGTCAGCGGGGTCAACTCGACGACCTGCGGGATCTTCATCGGGTCCAGCGTGACCTTGGCCACCTTGCTCCAGTCAATGTGAACCTCAAACTGCCCTGACTGGTGATAACCGGATACAATTGGGAAGTTGATCTCGTACTCCGCTTTCTCGGGCACTGAGAAGATGTGGTTGGGGTCCGGCTGGGGCGGCTGCGGGCCGACGGGCTTCACCTTGAACGGAATGAGCTCGAACGGAACGCCGAAGACCTTCGCCGTCTCCTCGGCGAACATCTGGGTTTCCTCGTTGAGCGCATAGCTCTTCCGCCGCAGCGCCCGTCCGACGACCTGTTCGCACAGGAGCTGGGAGCCGAAAGGCCGCAAACCGACGATGTGCGTGACCGTATTGGCATCCCAGCCCTCGGCCAGCATCGCCACGGAGACGATGCAGCGAATATCCCGCCCTGGTGGGATTCGCTCGTCGATCCATTTCAGCGATCCGTCGTTATCGTCGCTGGCGACCTTGTCGTTGTGCTTTCGGACGAGTTCGGACCAGTCCTCGGGAACCTTGCCGCCAGGCCATTCCGGCTTGCCGACGGTATCGAGGATGTACCGCAGGCGCCTGGACGTGGTCGTGTTGAACGACTGCGTGACCGAGACGAAGGTCACACCGTTCCGGTCGAACACCTCGACCAGCTTGGCGAAGTCGGCGAGCGAGCGGCTGAGGCGGTCAATCTTGTAGACGACGACCACGTCGACCAGCCCGTCCTCGATGTCGTTGATGAGCCGCTGCAGGCCGGGGCGTTCCAGCGTGCCGCCGGAGATGCCGCCGTCGTCATACTGATCGCGGACCAGCACCCAGCCCTCGGAACGCTGGCTGGCGATGTAGGATTCGCAGGCCTCGCGCTGCGCGTGCAGGCTGTTGAACTCCTGCTCCAGCCCTTCCTCCGAGGATTTCCGGGTGTAAACCGCGCACCGCAGCTTGCGGACGGGTTTCGACTTTTCGGGCGGTTTCGTCATGTCCGCCCCCTATGGTTCTTGAGCCCGAAGAACACCCAGCCGTTCCAGCGCGTGCCGGTGATCGCGCGGGCGATGGCGGACAGCGACTTGTACGGCCGCCCCTGCCATTCGAAGCCGTCGGCGGTGACGGTGACGACGTACTCGACGCCCTGCCACTCGCGCAGCAGCCGCGTGCCGGTGATCGGGCGGTCGCGATCGGCGCGGATGTTCCGCTTCGTCCGGTCGCCGCCGTCCAGTTCCTCGCCGAGCCGCTCCAGCCGCCTGATCGTCTCGGGCTTCAGCCCGCCATAGGCGAGTTCCTGGATGCGGTAGGCCAGGCGGCTTTCGAGGTAGCGACGGTTGAACGGGGGCGGCTCGCTGTCGAACAGGTCGCGCCACTGCTTCTTCAGGTCCGGCGTTGGCGTGGTCTTCAGCACGGCCAGGCGCGCGGGGATGGGATCAGGCTTGTTCATGCATTCCTCCGGTGAGTTGGAGTTGCATGAGGGCATCGGTCGGGCGGATAGTGTAGGCAACGTTCTCCAGTTTCGTCAGTTACTTCGCCCATCTCCCGCTTCCGCAACCGGACCAGCCCGAGCGCCAGCAGGCCGCAAAGCTCGGTGCGGCGTTCGGCCAGTGTCATCTGGTCAGGCGGCAGGGGATTGGGGCGTTTCATGCGGGCCTCGGAGCGGTCGTCTCCTCTGGCCTCTACTCACCGGCTTCGCGAACCGTCCCACGATGGCGGGCTGCGACCATGCGCACCAATCTGACTCGACTCCCGGTTGTTCTGTCGCGTAGAACATAATCGGAACATATTTCACCTTCGCCCGGTGAACCGAATGCGCTTCTCGCCAGCGCAATGCCTGCGGTGGAAGCGTGATCCGGTTTACGACCGCAGCGAGATGGTTTCAGGGCGAAAGGAGCTCCCGTGGCAAAGAGGATCAGGAATTTCGTCGACCGCGCCTTCTCCAGGACTGTCGATCTGGAACTGCTTCATCGCCTGCTGAGTCCTTATCTCGGCCAGATCGGTTTCGATTGGGATGGGCTGCCGGAGGATGACGGGGAACGGCGCGAGGCGATCTTCGGTCTCTTCGCGAAGGCTGACCTGCGATTCCCGGCAAAGCTGCAATTCGCCCTCTACAACATCACGACGCTTTCGACCGATGCCGGCGCGCGGATCATCCAGGAGATCGCCTCGGAGGCCGGAGTGGATGTCCTGTCCGCCTACCGCGTCGAGGGCGCCGCTGACGATCTGCGCTTCACACCGCGCTTCATGGCACTGGTCACCTGGCTCGACCACCGTCCCATCTTCGACCGCTCCCTCAGCGCTGCGGCATTTCTTGCGCACTCGACCAAGCTCGAACGTGACGCCGAGCGCGAGGACGTCGAACTTCGGCACCATGATGCCGGGGTGCAGGATGGCTTCGCCGAGGCGGCGCGGCTGCATTTCGCGGGTCGCTACAATGGGCACTATTGCGACGTTCGATGGTTCGAAGAAGAGGATCTGCTGCGCGTGCTCATCCTGCACGGTTCCAAGCCGGAGACGAAGAACGTCGACCAGGAAGGCGCCGAGGACACGCTGAAGTTCCGCGAGATCGTGCAGTCGACGATCGAGTACGACCAGCGAAGGAGCGCAATCGCTGTGGGCTCGAAGTCCGCGACGGACGCCAAGAAGCTGGTGAAACTCTTCGGCGCATATGTTCTCGGCGACGGCGACATTTTCGAAGCCTCGGCGAAGGAGGAACTCTACACCCTCGGCCCCCTGCAGCGACAGGGCGACAAGTTCAGGTTCAACTTTGATCCCGAGGGGGAGGTCACGCATGTCGCCCTGCGGGAAGTGCGGATCGACGAGGCACAGCTGACCGCCACGGGGCGTCTGCGTCTCTCGCCGTGGTTCCTGTCGCTCGGCGATTCCGAGAATGCGCTCAGGCGCCTGAAGGAGGTAGCCCCCGAGATCGACGTTGGCGACGTGCGGATCGTTCATGCCAAGATCGACGTGACCATCGAAGTGGACGACAGCGAGATCGTCGTGCCGGTCACGATCAGGCCGCCGCGAACGGTCAGCATGCGCGATCACTCAGCCGCGATGCAGAAGGTGCTGGAGAGACATGTACGCGCCCACCTCGACGAACTCGCCGAGGTCCGGCCCGACTTCCGGTGAGAGCGGCGATGGCCTGACGGACTTCGACGGCGCGGCGGAGATCCTGCGGTCGTGGGGCAACGGGCTGCGGCCCGACCCGGACCTGACCGTCTCGGAATGGGCGGATCGGCACCGGATGCTCTCGGGCCGCGCCTCGGCCGAGCCCGGACGGTATCGCACGGTGCGCACGCCCTATATGCGCGAGATCATGGATCGGCTGTCGCCACCCGCGCCCGCGAGGCCGAGCGCGACCGCGTCTCCACGATCTACGATCTCGCGGGCCGCCTGAACCAGATCGGCTTGGACTGCGGCACCCACGCCGTCGGCGTCGCGCTTTCGACCCCGCCCGGGCGGTTGTAGTGCGGGTTCGACCACCAGGCGCGCAGATCCTTGT
>CALMSR010000075.1 GCA_937872465.1 uncultured Paracoccaceae bacterium | reverse complement strand
TCGGCCACCAAGTTCGGCGTGCGCGCCATCAGCGAGGGCCTGCGCCAGGAGGTCATCCAGCATCTTCCGCCATCGGTGTGGCCGTCGAGGCGGTTGCGAGCGGCGCGGGCGACACCATCGGCCGCGTACGCCTGAACGCGGCCTTCTGATGAGCGCCTTCGCCGCCGCCGTGGGCGCGCTTTTTGCCGATCCCAACATCGGCCGGGACGCGGTCTACATCGCGGACGGCGGTGCGCCCGTGCTGGTGCGGGTCGTTGCCCGGCGCGCGGACGCGATCACCGACTTCGGCGACGCGCGGCTCTGGTCCGAGACCACCCGGATCGACCTGCGTGTCGCCGAGGTGGCGAACCCGCGTCCCGGCGACCGCTTGGAAATCGACGGCGATGCCTTCCTCATTCAGGGCGAGCCCGCCCGCGACCGCGAGCGGCTGGTCTGGACCGTGGATCTGAGGCCAGCGTGAAACTGAAGCTCGACATCGATCCCGACATCGTCGCGATGATGCAGGCCGAGATCGCGGTGGGCGAACGCGCCGTGACGGCCGCAATGCGCGAGGCCGGGACCGGGCTGAAGAGCGCATGGCGGTTCCAGATCACTGGCGCGGGGCTCGGCACACGGCTGGCCAACTCGATCCGGAGCCAGAACTTCCCGAGGTCGGGCGAAAGTCTGGAAGCCGCGGCGCTGGTCTGGTCGAAGGCGCCGGTCATCGTGGGCGCGCACGACACCGGCCCGCTGATCCGCTCGAAGGATGGCTTCTGGCTGGCGATCCCACTGCCCGCCGCAGGCAAGTCCCTGCGCGGCGGCAAGATCACGCCCGGCGAATGGGAGCGCCGCCGTGGCCTGCGCCTGCGCTTCGTCTATCGCCGGACGGGCCCGAGCCTGCTGGTCGCCGAGGGGCGGCTCAACACGAAGGGCCAGGCGGTAGTGTCGCGCTCGAAGACCGGGCGCGGTAAGGTGACCGCACCGATCTTCCTGTTGGTCCCGCAGGTCAAGCTGCCGAAGCGGCTAGACCTCGCACGAGACGCGGACCGGGCATTGGACAGCGTGCCGGGGCTGATCGTGGCGAACTGGGTGGAGGCGAAGATATAGTCGATCCCATTGCCGACGGATGCTTCAGGTCAGGCCCATCAGCGCCAGCGCCATGCCCGCCAGAGCGCAGCCGGCAAGGACCGTCACCGCCCCAAGCTTGAACCGAAACACCGCCACAAGAGCGGCCAGCACCAGCGCCGCAGCCGACAGGTTCAGCGACGACCAGACGGGGACATCGAGGTCGAGCCCGAAGGAAGCGATCGTCCTCACCTCGTCGAAGACCACATGCAGACCGAACCAGACTGCGAGGTTCAGGATCACGCCCACCACTGCGGCCGTGATCGCCGTCAGCGCGGCTGTGAGCACCGCGTTGTCGCGCAGACGCTCGATGAAGGGCGCGCCGAGGAAGATCCACAGGAAGCAGGGAACGAAGGTAACCCACGTCGTCAACAGCCCGCCAAGCGTTGCCGCCATCAGGGGCGACAGGCCGCTCGCCTCTCGGAAGGCGCCCATGAAGCCCACGAATTGCGTCACCATGATCAGCGGGCCGGGCGTGGTCTCCGCCATGCCAAGCCCGTCCAGCATCTCGCCAGGAGCGAGCCAGCCGTAGTTTTGCACCGCCTCCTGCGCGACATATGCCAGCACCGCATAGGCGCCGCCGAAGGTCACGACGGCCATCACGCTGAAGAAGCCAGCTATCTGTGAGAAGACATTGGCAGGGCCGAGCAAGGCGAACAGCAGGGCTACCGGCACCAGCCAAAGCGCGAGGAACGCCGCCGAGATGCGAAACGCCCACGCCCGGTTGACCTGCGTGTGGTCGGGCGACTCCTCGCCCAGCAGGGTGTCGGCGTCATCGACCTGCACCTTGCCCACCTTGCCGTGGCCGCCGCCGCCCCGGAACGCCGGCAGGTCTGCCCGGGCCCCGAAGAACCCGATCAGACCCGCTACCAGGATGATGAGCGGAAATGGCACCGCGAAGCCGAAGATCGCCACGAAGGAGGCGGCGGCAATGGCCAGCATGGCGGTGTTCTTCAGCGCGCGCGATCCAATGCGGATGACCGCCTGAATCACGATGGCGAGCACCGCCGCCTTGAGGCCGAAGAACAGCGCCTCGACAGGCCCGACATTGCCGTAGAGCGCGTAGACCCAGCTTAGCGCCATGATCGCCGCGACGCCCGGCAGCACGAACAGCACCCCCGCGATGATGCCGCCCAGCGTGCGGTGCATCAGCCAGCCGATATACACGGCAAGCTGCATGGCCTCCGGCCCCGGCAGCAGCATGCAGTAGTTCAGCGCGTGCAGGAACCGCTTCTCGCCGAGCCAGCGCTGCTCCTCGACGAGGATGCGGTGCATCAGCGCGATCTGCCCGGCGGGGCCGCCGAAGCTCAGGAGGCCGATGCGGGCCCAGATGCGGGTGGCCTCGGCCAGGGTGGGGTAAGCGCGGTCCTGCATCATTCTGGCTTCGGCTTGTTGGTCGGCCAGTTGTGAGTCTCGTCGGTGGCGTCCCGTGCCCATCGATAGAAGGCGTCGTAGAGCAGCACGCCGGCCTCGAGCTGTTCCAGATCGTCGGAATACATGCGCGACAGGCCGAGCGATGCAGCCAGCAGCCCCGCCGCCTCGGGCGCGAGGTCGAGCCGGGCGGTGTCCGCCCCGCGGACGATGGTCGCGAGCCGGTCGAGCGCCGGAATGGTGAGGCCGAACTCGGCCAGCATCACGTCGAAGGTGCAAAGCTCGTCGCGATGGCTCCAGAACACGTCCTCGATGTCGAAGGCCGCTGCCTCGTAGCGTTCGGCGACGCCCACCACCTCGGCCGGCGCTACGAACAGGATCACGGCGCGGGGGTCGAGAAAACGACGGATCAGCCAGGGACAGGCGATGCGGTCGATCTTCGGCCGAGACCGCGTCACCCAGACGGTCCGGCCCTGCGCATCGCGTGCGGGCAGCTTCGCCGGATCGATCAGAGGCAGACCGGCTGCGCGCCAGGCCTCGAACCCGCCGTCGAGGTATTCGGCCGGACAGCCCTCGGCGCGGAGCCAGGCCGCCGCGCCCTGGCTGCGGCGATGCCCGGCCTGGCATACGGCGATAGAAGGTTGACCAGCCAGCTGCGAGGCAAGCTCGGTCAGCGCGCGGTCGTCGCTTCGAATGGCGCCTGGCAAAAGCCTGGGGTCGGCGGTGAAGTCTTCGTCGGACCGCACGTCGATGAGCAGCGGGCTTCGAGGCGTGCCGATGATGCGGGAGAGCTTGTCGAACGAAATGGCATTGGGCGCAGGCATATGCGTTCCTCCGTCGCCGGGGTTGAACAGGAACGCGATCTTCGGCTGGCGCCTCGTGGGGAGCTCGCAATCCCCATCGCTTCAGTTACCGGCAACGCGCTGAAACTGTCAAGAATTGCAAAGGTCAAGCTGCCCGCGCGCGGGCGCTTCGGAAAGCAAACAGGTCCCCATGCCCAGCCCCCGCGAAACCATCCTCGCCGCGCTGCACGCGCGGCTCTCGGCGCTGCCCGCCACCACCCTGCGTGGAGAGGTTCTGCCCGAGCGCGTGCCCGCCGATGGGCTGCTGATCCTGTGCGACGGCGAGCCGGGCGAGCCCGAGGTGACGCTGTCGCCGCTGGCCTATCACTATCAGCACCGCGCCGAGATCGAGGCTGTCGTGCAAGGCACCAACCGTGACGCGGCATTCGACGCGCTCTGTGCCAGCATCGGTGCGGCGCTCGCCGCCGACCGGACGCTGGGCGGGCTCTGCGACTGGGTCGAGGCGGAAGGGCCACGGCCCGTCGATCTGCCGGTCGAGGGCGCGGCCAGCCTGAAGGCTGCCGTCATTCCGGTGGTGCTGCACTATTCCACGGCCGACCAACTGGCCTGATCCAACCGACCACAGGAGAACACCATGGCACGAGCCCAGGGGGCGCGGGCGCAGATGGCGCTTGCGTTCGAGACGACCTATGGCACGCCGCCCATGAGCGGCTTCACCCGCATGCCCTTCGCCAGCACCTCGCTCGGCGCGGAGCAACCGCTGCTGAATTCGGAACTGCTCGGCTACGGCCGCGATCCGCTGGCGCCGATCAAGGATGCGGTCACGGCCGATGGCGATGTCGTCGTGCCGCTCGACGCAGAGGCCTTCGGCTTCTGGCTCAAGGCCGCCTTCGGCGCGCCTACGACCACGGGTGCGGAAGCGCCCTACACCCACGAGTTCCAGTCGGGATCCTGGACGCTGCCCAGCATGTCGATCGAAACCGGCATGCCCGAGGTCCCGCGCTATGCGATATATTCCGGCTGCGTGCTCGACCAGATCACCTGGCAGATGCAGCGCTCGGGCCTGCTGTCCGCGACGGCGCGGCTGGTGGCACAGGGCGAGACGGTGGGCACGACGACCAGCGCCGGAACGCCTGCCGCGCTGGAGCTGAAACGCTTCGGCCATTTCAACGGGTCGATCACGCGCAATGGCACGGCGCTCGGCAACGTGGTCTCGGCCGAGATCACCTATGCCAACAATCTCGACCGGATAGAGACGATCCGAGACGACGGCCGCATTGACGGCGCGGACCCGTCCATCGCCGCGCTCACCGGCCGGATCGAGGTGCGTTTCGCCGACCAGACGCTGGTGACGCAGGCGATCAATGGCGAGGCCTGCGAGATGGAATTTGCTTACGTCCTGCCGTCCGGCGAGAGCTTCACCTTCACGGTGCACGCCGTCTACCTGCCGCGCCCACGCATCGAGATTTCCGGGCCGCAGGGCGTGCAAGCCACCTTCGACTGGCAGGCGGCGCGCGACAGCGTGGTCGGCCGAATGTGCACCGCAACCCTCGTGAACGATTTGGAGACGTATTGATGCTGACGCTCGACCTGACCAACGCGCCACGCTGGCATGACCTCGCGCCCGGCGTGCGGGTGCAGCTGCGCCCGCTGACCACCGCGCTGATGGTGGCGACGCGCAGCGATCCGGCTGTCGAGGCGGTGCCCGAGGACGCTTCCGACGAGGAGCGCGCGGTCGCCTTCGCCAAGGCGCTCGCGCGGCGGGCGGTGCTCGCATGGGACGGCATCGGCGACGCCGACGGCAACCCCATCGAGCCGGGCCCCGAGGCCATCGACGCGCTGCTCGATGTCTGGCCGATCTTCGAGGCTTTCCAGCTGACCTATGTGTCCAAGGGCCTGCTGCTGGAGCGGGAAAAAAACGCCTCCGCGCTCTCGCCGAATGGTCCTTCGGCGGGGGCGAGCGATACTGCGAAGCCTGCGCGCAAGCCTGCCCGGACTGCCCGGCGCGGCTGAACCATCCGGAAACTCCGGAGGGTTGGCAGGTCTGGGACCTGGTCGGCCGTCTCGGCGGCCAGCTGCGCGTCCTGCCGGGCGCCGTGATCGGCTGGGACATGTCGGCGGCGCTCGCGCTCGGTGACGCGCTCGGCGTGCCGCCGCTGGCCATGGCCGAACTGCTGCCCGTCATCGAAGCGGTGATGGTCGCCAAGTTCAACGAACAGATGGATCATTCCCATGGCTGAGAAGAGGGTCAGCGTCCGCCTCGCGGCCGTGGGCGGACGGCAGGTGCGCGCCGAGCTGGAAGGTGTCGGCGAAGCCGGATCGCGCGGCTTCGGTCGCCTCAGCCGCGAGATGGAAGCGGCCAACGCCCGGCTCGCGGCCTTCTCGCGACGGGTGCGGGTCGCTGCCGCCGCCGCCGTGGCAGCCGCTGCCGCCGCTGGTGTGGCAATGATCCGGTCCGGTCTGCAAACGGTCGATGCGCAGGCCAAGCTGGCGCAATCGCTCGGGACGACGGTCGCTTCCATCCAGACCCTCGAGCGTGCTGGCGAACTGGCCGGTGTCTCCATGTCCGGGATCGAACAGGCGACGAAGGACCTGACGCGCCGTCTCAGTCAGGCCGCCGCCGGGACCGGCCCTGCCGCCGACGCGCTCGACCGGCTCGGGCTTTCGGCCAACGAGCTGATCGCGCTGCCGCTGGACCAGCGCGTCGGCGCGATCAATGCGGCCATCGAGAACTTCGTGCCCGCCGCCGAGCGCGCAGCTGTCGCGGGCCAGCTGTTCGGCGAGGAAGGCTCCATCGCCATGTCGCGGATCGACACCGCGACATTGCGCCAGGCGACGGAGGACGTGCTCGCCTTCGGGGTCGTGGTCTCCGAACAGGACGCCGACCAGATCGAGCGGACCAACGACGCCATCTCCCGGCTCGGGCTGATCTGGCGCGGGCTGTCGAACCAGCTGGCTGTCGCCGCGGCTCCGGCGCTGGAAGCGGTCGCCAACGCGATGGCGGCGGTCGCCAGCCGCACCGGCCCGCTCGGTATCGCGATCCGCGGTCTCTTCGACAACATCGGCCGCCTGACCACCTACGCCGCCACCTTCGCGGCCTTCCTCGCGGGACGCTGGGTGGCCGGCATGGCCGCCGCCGCACTCTCGGTGCGCGGCCTCGCCACCGCGCTGGTCGTCCTGCGTGGGGCGCTGATCCGCACCGGCATCGGGGCGCTCATCGTCGGCGCGGGCGAGCTCGTCTACCAGTTCACCCGTCTCGTCTCTGGTGCGGGCGGCTTCGGTGAAGCGATGTCGCTTCTGAAGGATCTCGCCGTCGAGGTCGGGGAGCGGATCAAGATGGGCGCCGCTGCCGCGGGTGCAGCCGCCACGGCGATGTTCTTCGACCTGAAGGCCGACGCCGCCTCAGGCATGCAGAGCGCCATCGAGAGCGTGGTGGCTTTCGGCAATACCGCCGCGAATACCTTCGAGGGCACCTACGAGGCGATCAAGGCGATCTGGGGGCTGCTGCCCGCCGCCATCGGTGATCTGGCGTTCCAGACGGCCAACAGCCTTGTCGACGGCGTCGAGGCGATGCTGAACGGCGTGGTCTCACGCATCAACGGCTTCATCGGCGGGATCAACCAGGGGCTCGAAGCGCTCGGGTCGGAGCGGCGCATCTCGCTGGTGCCAGATCTCGACATCGGCGAGATCGAGAACCGTTTCGAAGGGGCGGCGACGGCCGCGACGACAGCCGCGCAGACGGCGTTTGACCGGGCGTTCGAGGACAACCCGCTCACCACGCCCGATCTCGGACTGACTGACGCGGCAACCCGCGCACTCGAGTCCGCGAACCTCTATCGCGGCGCCGCGCGCGATCTCGCCGAGGGCGCCCGTGCGCCGCTGGAAAGCTGGCAGGCGCTGCGCGATGCCGTGCGCGGGACCGACGAGGACGGGGCCGATGCGCTGACCGAGGCCACAGGCGCGGCCGAGCGGCTGGAGACGGCGCTCGGCGATGCCGGGCGCGCCGCCACGGGGGCCGGCGCGGCGGCCGGAGCTGCCGCTGCTGCAGCGGAGCCCGCCACTCAGGCAGCCGTCACCGGCTGGCAGGCGGTCACGGCAGCGCTGTCGGACTACGCCAGCAAGGCCCGAGACATCAGTGGCGACATCGGCCAGAGCCTTGTCGGCGCCTTCCAGTCCGCCGAGAACGCCGTTGGCCAGTTCGTGAAGACCGGCAAGCTGAACTTCCGCGACCTCGTCACCTCGCTGCTGGCCGATCTCGCCCAGCTCGCGGCGCGGCGCTTCATCCTCGGCCCAATCGCAAACGCGCTCTCCGGTGTGTTCTCCGGGGCGGGCGGGATCTTCGCCAGCGTCCTGCATGCGGGCGGGATGGTGGGGTCCGCGGGGCCCTCACGCATGGTCCCGGCGATGGCCTTCGCCGCCGCGCCCCGGATGCATGGCGGCGGCATGGCCGGACTTCGACACGACGAGGTGCCCGCGATCCTGCAACGCGGCGAACGGGTGTTGTCACGGCGGGAGGCACAGAGCTACGGCGCAGGCGGTGGCGTCAACGTCACCATCATGGCCCGCGACGCCGAGAGCTTCCGTCAGTCCCGCACACAGGTCGCGGCCGACATCGCCCGTGCTGTGTCGCTCGGGCGGAGAGGCATGTGATGGCGTTCCACGAGGTCCGTTTCCCCGACAACATCAGCCGGGGCGCGCGGGGCGGGCCCGAAAGGCGTACCCAGATCGTCGAGCTCGCCTCGGGCGACGAGGAGCGCAACGCCAGCTGGGCCAACTCACGCCGCCGCTACGACGTCGCATACGGCATCCGCCGCGCGGACGATCTGGCGGCGGTGGTCGCCTTCTTCGAGGCGCGCAACGGTCGGCTCCACGGTTTCCGCTTCAAGGACTGGGGCGACCACAAGTCCTGCCTGCCTTCGGGCACGCCGTCGCCGACCGACCAGACGATCGGCACCGGCGACGGCGCGACGACCGCCTTCCAGCTGGTCAAGCGCTACGCCTCCGGGGCGCAATCCTGGATGCGCGCCATCGCCAAGCCGGTGACGGGTAGCGTCCGCATCGCGGTGTCAGGCGTCGAGCAGCCCTCCGGCTGGTCGGTCGACACGACCACCGGCGTCGCCACCTTCGACACTGCGCCCGCCGAGGGCGTCGCGATCACCGCGGGCTTCGAGTTCGACGTGCCGGTCCGCTTCGACACCGACGTGCTCGACGTGACGCTCGATCTCGAGCGGCTCGGCTCGATCACCTCCATTCCGCTTCTGGAACTGCGCCGATGAAGGCCCTCGCTCCCGCCCTGCAAGCCCATCTCGACGAGGGCACGACGACGCTCGCCTGGTGCTGGCGGATCGCCCGCGCCGATGGCGTCACCTTCGGCTTCACCGATCACGACCGGACGCTGACCTTCGACGGCACGGATTTCGAACCCGAGAGCGGGTTCACGGCGTCCGAGGTCCGCTCGGGCTCGGACCTGTCCGTCGATGCGCAGGACGCCGAAGGCGTGCTGACCTCCGACCGCATCACCGAGACCGAAATCCTCGACGGCCGCTGGGACAACGCCGAAGTCGAGGTCTGGCGCGTGAACTGGGCCGATCCGAGCCAGCGGGTGCTGATGCGGCGCGGGGCCATCGGCCAGATCCGGCGCGGGCGGCTGGCCTTCGTCGCGGAGGTGCGCTCGCTCGCCCATGTGCTGGGCCAGACGGTCGGGCGGACCTTTCAGGCGACCTGTGACGCCGCGCTCGGCGATGTGCGCTGCGGCGTCGATCCGGAGGATTCGGCCTACAAGGACACGGGCACGGTGATCGATCTCCTGCGCGATCGGGCGTTCACCGCCTCGGGGCTCGGCGGCTTCGAGGCCGGCTGGTTCACCTTCGGCACCGTCGAATGGACGAGCGGCGCGAACGCAGGGCGGCGCGCGGAAGTGCTGGGCCACGACGTCACCGACGGCATCGCGATCCTGACCCTTCTCGAGGCGCCGGTGCGCCCCGTCGCCGAGGGCGACGGCTTCACCGTCCGCGCAGGCTGCGACAAGCGCATGGAGACCTGTGGCGCGAAGTTCGCGAACACCGCCAACTTCCGGGGTTTCCCGCACATCCCCGGCCAGGACGCGGTCCTGCGCTACGCCACCAAGGATGGCGGCCACGAGGGCGGCGTGCTGTGACGCAACCTCTCGCATCGGCCGACCCCGCGCGTGTCGTCGCCGTCGCACGCTCCTGGCTCGGCACGCCCTACCACGACCAGGCCAGCCTGCGCGGCGTCGGCTGCGATTGCCTCGGGCTCGCGCGGGGCGTCTGGCGCGAGGTCGTCGGCCCCGAGCCGTTCCCGATCCCGCCCTACAGCCGCGACTGGGGCGAGGCAGGGCCGCACGAGGTTCTGGCCGAGGGCGCGCGCAGCATGATGATCGAGGTGTCGGCCGCCGAGTCATGTCCCGGCGCGCTGGTCCTCTTCCGCATGAGGGCGCGCGCCATCGCCAAGCATGTCGGGATCCTCACGGGCCCCGCCACCTTCGTCCACGCCTACGAGCGGCTGGGCGTGATCGAGGAACCACTCACCCCATCTTGGCGGCGGCGCATCGCCTTCGCCTTCCTGTTCCCGCAACGCTGAGACTCCGACATGGCCACGCTTGTTCTCGGTGCCGCTGGCGCCGCCATTGGCGGCAGCATCGGCGGCGCGATCCTCGGCGTCAGCGCCGCCACCATCGGCGGCTTCATCGGCTCCACCATCGGCTCGGTCGTCGACAGCTGGATCATCTCGTCGCTGGCGCCCACGCAGCGCATCGAGGGCGCGCGGCTCGACACGCTGCGCATCACTTCGGCCACCGAGGGGGCGGTGATCCCGCGCCTCTACGGCCGGATGCGGATGGGCGGCAACATCATCTGGGCGACGGATTTCCGCGAGGAGACCAAGACCACCACGCAGGGCGGCGGCAAGGGCGGTGGGGGCCGCAAGGTCAAGACCACCGAGTATCTCTACTACGCGAGCTTCGCCGTGGCGCTCTGCGAAGGGCCGATCACCGGCATCGGCCGCATCTGGGCCGACGGCAAGCCGATGGATCTCTCCGGCGTCACCTGGCGCTGGTATTCGGGCGACGAGGCGCAGACGGCGGACCCGTTCATCGCGGCCAGGATGGGCGCGGCCAACACGCCCGCCTATCGCGGCACGGCCTATGTCGTCTTCGAGGAGCTGCCGCTGTCGAGTTACGGTAACCGGCTGCCGCAGCTTTCCTTCGAGGTGTTCCGCCCGCTCGCCGATCCCGACACCGCCGAGGGGCTGACCCGCGCCGTCACCATGATCCCGGCCTCGGGCGAGTTCACCTACGCCACACAGGCGATCCGCAAGACCGATGGCGGCGCGACGGTGCCGGAGAACCTGAATGCTCTGGCCGACTCCACCGACATGGTGGAGGCGCTGGACCGGCTGCAGGCCATGGCCCCTGCGGTCGAGAGCGTCAGCCTCGTTGTCGCCTGGTTCGGCGACGATCTTCGGGCGGGCTCCTGCAAGGTCCGGCCGGGCGTCGAGGTGTCCGCCAAGTCGACCACGCCCGCCAGCTGGTCGGTGAACGGCGTGAGCCGCGCCAACGCCTTCCTCGTCAGCCGCGATGATCAGGATCGCCCCGTCTATGGTGGCACCCCATCCGACTTCGCCGTCGTGCAGGCGATCCAGGAGATGAAGGCGCGCGGGCTGCGGGTGACCTTCTATCCGTTCATCCTGATGGACGTGCCGCCCGGCAACATGCTGCCGAACCCGTATTCCGACAACGCCGCCGAGACTGGCCAGCCCGCGTTCCCGTGGCGGGGGCGGATCACCTGTTCTCCGGCTGCAGGGTTCGCGGGGACCGTGGACAAGACGGCCACGGCCGCAAGCCAGGTCGCCGCGCTGTTCGGCGCAGCCACGCCCGCGAGCTACAGCGTCTCTGGCCAGTCGGTTTCGTGGGCAGGGGCGCCCGGCGACTGGGGCCTGCGTCGCATGGTGCTGCACTACGCCCATCTTTGCGCGGCGGCTGGCGGGGTGGACGCCTTCCTGATCGGGACCGAGATGCCCGGGCTGACGACGATCCGTTCGGGCGCCAGCACCTATCCGGCGGTGCAGGCCTATCGGGATCTGCTCGCGGATGTGCGCTCGATCCTCGGGTCGGGGACGAAGATCAGCTATGCCGCCGACTGGTCGGAGTATTTCGGGCACCAGCCGGGCGACGGCAGCGGTGACGTGTTCTTCCACCTCGACCCGCTCTGGGCGGATCCGGAGATCGATTTCGTCGGCATCGACAACTACATGCCGCTCTCGGACTGGCGCGACGGGTTCGAGCATCTCGACGCGGCCGAGGGTTGGCCCGCGATCTACGACCGGGCCTACCTGCAGGCGAACATCGCGGGCGGCGAAGGCTTCGACTGGTTCTATGCCAGCGCGGCTGACCGCACCGCGCAGGTCCGCACGCCGATCACGGATGGCGCGGCCGGCAAGCCGTGGGTCTTCCGCTACAAGGATCTGCGCGCCTGGTGGTCGAACCCGCACTACGACCGCCCCGGTGGGGTCGAGAGCGCGACGCCGACGGCATGGACGCCCGAGTCCAAGCCGATCTGGTTCACCGAGCTCGGCTGTCCCGCCATCGACCGGGGCACCAACCAGCCGAACGTCTTCTTCGACCCGAAGTCGTCGGAAAGCTTCACGCCGCATTTCTCGCGGGGCTGGCGGGACGACGCGATCCAGCGGGCGTATCTCGAGGCGACGTATCTCTGGTGGGGCGACGCTGCGAACAACCCGGTCTCGTCGGTCTATGGCGACCGGATGGTGCATGTGCCCGAGCGCGCTGCCTGGACCTGGGACGCGCGGCCTTATCCGTTCTTCCCGGCGCTGACCGACGTCTGGACGGACGGGGCGAACTGGCGGCTCGGCCACTGGCTGACGGGGCGGCTCGGCGCGGTGTCACTGGCCGCGCTGGTTCGGCACCTCTGCCTGCGCGCCGGGCTGCCCGAAGACCGCATCGACGTCACCGGGCTCTGGGGCGCGGTCGAGGGCTACGCCATCACGGCGCTCGAGAGCCCGCGCGCCTCGATCACCACACTGTCGCGGCATTTCGGCTTCGACGCCGTCGAGACCGAGGGGGTGATCCGCTTCATCATGCGCGGGCGAGCCTCCGTAGCCACCCTTGCGCCCGACGATCTGGTCGCCGCCCGCGAGGGCGACGTGCTCGAACTGACCCGCGGCCAGGAGACCGAACTGCCGCAGGCGCTGAAGTGGCAGGTCGCGCGGGCCGACGAGGACTACGACGCGGCCCTCGTCGAAGCCCGGCGCATCACGGTGGACACGACGCGGATTGCCTCGGAGTCCTTCCCCATGGCCGTGCCGCCCGAGGAGGCCGAACGCCGCTGCCGCCGCGCACTCATGGAGGCATGGGTGGGGCGCGAGACGGCGGCGTTCCGTCTGCCGCCCTCGCGCCTGGCGCTCGATCCGGCCGACGTGATCCGGCTCGAGCACGACGGGCGGCTGGTCGATCTGCGGCTCGTCTCCATCGCCGACGCCGAGGCGCGCGGGATCGAGGCGGTGCGCCAGGACCGGGCGTCTTACGATCTACCGCCCGGCGATCCCCGCGCTGCGTCACTGACGCGCGCCGTGGTGTTCGGCGCACCGGATGCGGTGCTGATGGACCTGCCGCAGCTGACCGAGGACCAGCCGGCGCATCGACCGATGGTCGCCGCGCACGCCGTTCCCTGGCCCGGCGAGATCGCGGTATTCCGAAGCCCCTCGACGGATGGGTTTGAGCTGCTGACTACATTCGGGAGCCGCGCCCGGATCGGCGCGCTGGTCTCGGACTTCTACGCGGGCCCCACCTCACGCTTCGATCTCGGCAATGCGCTGATCATCGATCTGCTGACCGGCACGCTGGAGAGCGTGACCGACCTGACGCTGTTCGGAGGGGCCAACGCGCTCGCCATCGAGAGCGCGCCCGGCGTCTGGGAGATCGTGCAGGCGGGCGCGGCAGAACTTCTGGCGCCGGGCCGGTATCGCCTGACCCGGCTCCTGCGCGGCCAGCGCGGCACGGAAGGCGCCATGGGCAATCCCGCGCCCGCCGGCGCGCGGGTGGTGGCGCTCGACGACAGCCTCGCATCGCTGCCGATCGCCGAGGCCGATCTCGGCATCCCGTGGAACTGGCGCATCGGCCCGGCGAGCCGCCCGGTCAGCGACGAGACCTATGTGGCGCAGACTTTCATGCCCGGGGGCGTCGGGCTTCGGCCATTCTCGGTGGCCCATGTCGAGCAGCCGTGGCGCCGGCCGCGCACTGTGGGGGACCTGACCATCCGCTGGACGCGCCGGTCCCGCGCGCTCGCGGCCGACAGCTGGGGCGGGCTCGAAGTGCCGATGGCCGAGGAGCTGGAAGGCTACGAGGTCGAAATCCTCGACGGCGCCACCGTGAAGCGGGTGCTGAGTACGACCACCACCAGTGCGGTCTACACCGCTGCCCAGCAGACCGCCGACTGGGGCGCGCCGCTCGCACCTGGCGACAGCCTCACCGTCCGCATCTACCAGCTCTCCGCCCTCGTCGGGCGGGGCGCGCCCAAGACCGTCACGCTAAGTTTCTGAGGGACCCCATGTCCGACGCAACGACACATCTCCTGCTGCCCTACATCCTTGCGGCGCAGGCCCAGAAGCATGTCACTCACAACGAGGCGCTGCGGATCCTCGACGGGCTCGTCCAGCTCTCGGTGCTCGACCGGGACCTGATGGAGCCGCCCGGCAGCCCTGCCGACGGCGACCGATACATCGTCGGCTCGGGCGCAACCGGCGACTGGGCAGGCTGGGATCTGAACGTCGCGCTCTGGACCGACGGAGCCTGGCTGCGCCTGCCGCCACGAACGGGCTGGCGGGCGTGGGTCGAGGACGAAGGATTGCTGCTGGTCTACGATGGCGCGGGCTGGGTCGGGACCACACCGGCGGCGCTGCAGAACATGGCGCTCCTCGGGCTCGGCACGACGGCGGATGCGTCGAACCCGTTCTCGGCCAAGCTGAACGCCGCGCTCTGGACGGCGAAGACCGCGGCCGAGGGCGGTACCGGCGATCTCTTCTACACCATGAACAAGGAGGCGGCGGGCGACGATCTCGGCCTGACGCTGCAGACCGGCTTCGTGACCAAGGCGCTGGTGGGGCTCTTCGGCTCCGACCGCTTCCGGCTTGCCGTCTCGGCCGACGGCAGCACCTTCTTCGACGGGCTGAGCGTCGACAATGCGAACGGCATCGTCGATCAGCCCCGGCTGCCCCGCTTCAAGGCGTACACCAACTACGACAACTACGTCGGCGTCGGCACCTGGACAAAGATCGGCCTGAACAACACCGACTACAACGATCAGGGCGCGTTCGACGCTGCGAACAACCATTTCGTGGCGCCAGTCGACGGCACCTACCTCTTCGGCGCCACGCTGCTCTACAAGGTCAATTCCAGCACGACCGCGCGCATGCGGGGGCGGCTCGTTCTGAACGGCGCGACGGAAATCCGCGGCTCCCTCGGCGAAATCTCCGCCACCCATGTCTCGCTCGCCACCGCGATCTGGCTGCAGACCATGGTGCCGCTCACCGCGGGCGATACCGTCGAGCTGCAGGGGTATTTCCGGGTCGCGGACGGCTACTTCGCCGCCGATCACACGTCCTTCTGGGGCTGCAAGGTCGGCTGAGCGGCGGAAGGAGGATCCGATGACACCACCCCGATCCGAGGGCTTCGTGCGCATGCCCGACGCCGAGTTCGAGGCAATCCTGACGCGGGCGGCCGAGGAAGGCGCCAGGCGCGCGCTCGCCGACGTCGGCCTCGACGGCGACGAGGCAGCGCTCGACATCCGCGATCTCCGGTCCCTTGTCGACTGCATCCGGCTGGTGCGCCGCACCGCCATGCAGACAGCCGTCCGCATGATCACCACCGGGGTCATGCTGGCGCTGCTCGCCGGCATCGCCATCAAACTGAAGATCTTCGGAGGCAGCCCGTAGCCGCTCACCATTCCATTCATCGGCCCGCAATGACCCGCTCTCGAGGCGGGTTTTTCGTTTTCGGAGGACCCCATGACGAATACCTTCCACAGCCACTGGCGCGACGTGCCCGAGGGCACCTGGCGCTGGCCGAATTTCAGCCCGGCCGAGATCGCCTGCCGGGGCACCGGCAAGCTGCTCATCAACGAACCCGCGCTCGACAAGCTGCAGGCGCTGCGCGACCGGCTCGGCAAGCCGCTGATCGTCCGCTCCGCCTATCGCAGCCCCGAGCACAACCGCGCCGTGGGCGGCGCGACCCGCTCCAAGCACCTCGACGGCGCCGCCTTCGACATCGCCATGAAGAACCACGATCCGGTGCCGTTCGAGGCGGCGGCGCGGGAGGCCGGCTTCCTCGGCTTCGGCTCCTACCCGCGTTCGGGCTTCATCCATGTCGACCTCGGACCCGCGCGGCAGTGGGGCGAGCGCTTCCCGGTCCGGGAAACCGCCTTTGCAGCCGAGACGCCGGTCGCGCGCGAAGTCCTGGCCGAGAGCCGCACCATGAAGGGCGGTGGCGCGGCCGGTGTGGCGACGCTGGGCGCGGCGGGCGTCGAGGTCGCGCAGAACGTCCTGGCCGAGACCCAGTCCGCCATCCTGCCGCTCGTCCCGTATCTCGACACGTTGCGCTGGCTGTTCATCGCCGTGGCGCTCGGGGGAATCGCGGTCACGATCTACGCCCGGCTCGACGACTGGAAGCGGGGGCGGCGATGATCACCGCGCTTCTCACCGGGCTCGCGGCCAACTCCTGGACACGGGCGGCACTGCGCTACGGCGCCATCGTACTCGCCATTGTCCTGTTCCTGCTTTCCCTCAGGCGGTCCGGTGAGCACGCCGGGCGGCTCGCCGAACGCCTTGAGACAACGGAGAACGCCAATGATGTCCAACGCCGGATGCTGGAAGCAGCAGCTCGCCGCCCTCGCGATCGCGACGAGCTTTCTGGCCGGCTGCGCGACGGTCGGTTCTGAGCCGCGCATTGCCATCGTCTGCCCGCCCGTCGTTGAGTACAGCCGCGAGTTTCAACGGCGCGCGGCCGAGGAAGTCGGGTTGCTGCCGGACGGGTCGGCCATCGCCGAAATGCTCTCCGACTACTCCGTGATGCGGGAACAGGGCAGAAGCTGCCAGCGCTGACCGCGCATCCGTTGCATGCCTTCAGGGATCTCGCGCGCTAGCCCCAAGCCCGGACATGGAGAACAGGCGGCTGCAGCTTTTCTACCGGCGTCACGCTCGCAGTTCGTCCACCTTGCCGAAGCGGCGGGGCTTCGCCTTAGCCGGCTGGCTGCCATCATTTTCGGCAAGGCCCTCGATGATCGGGCAATCGGGCCGGTCATCGCCGTGGCAACGGTTAGCCAGGTTTTCCAGCGTCGCGATCATGGCCGCGATCTCGGCCTGCTTCTGTTTCAGGGCGTCGACATGCCCGAGTGCGAGCGCCTTCACATCGGCGCTGGCACGTTGGCGGTCGCTCCACAGGGCCAGCAGATCGGCGATCTGCTGGACGGTGAAGCCGAGGTCGCGCGCGCCGCGGATGAAGCGCAGGCGGTGGATATCGGCGTCGTCATAGTCGCGATAGCCGCTGTCGCGCCGCGCCGCTCTCGGAATGAGGCCGGTCTGTTCGTAGTAGCGGATCATCTTGGAACTGACCCCTGAAGCTTCGGAAGCCTGGCCGATATTCATGATCCTGCTCCTTTCTCGGCACCTTCGACGATCAACCCGAGGGCGGCTGCTATTCTCGGCCGCTGATCGGCGAATGTCCCGTAGAAGAACGCATCGCCGACGAAGGTGATCGGCGCCACGCGCACCCCGGTCCGGGCCTTCGCTTCTTCCATGATCGCCCGGTCGGTCAGGTCGCGCTCCTCATATGGGATGCCTGACGCCTGCAGCCAACGCTTGAGCGCATGGCAGTCGGGGCAAGTCGGCGTGGTATAGATGACGACATCCATCCGATGGTCCTCCATCCATTGACAGGAAGAGCCGGGGCGAAATTCCCACCCCGGCCCGTCAGATGCTTACGCGGCGGCCAACCGGGCTTGAGCCTCCGCTCCGGTGCCGGCGGCCTCCACTTCAGCCGCGAGCACGGGCTTGAAGGCCCTGAGCCGCAGCGCGTTCGACAGCACGAAGACGCTCGACAGCGCCATCGCGCCGGCCGCCAGCACCGGCGAGAGAAGCGTGCCCGACACCGGATAGAGCACCCCGGCCGCAACCGGGATCAGGGCCGCATTGTAGGCGAAGGCCCAGAACAGGTTCTGCTTGATGTTGCGGATCGTCGCCTTCGACAGCGCGATCGCGTTCACCACCCCCCGCAGGTCGCCCGACATCAGCACCACATCGGCCGACTCGATCGCGACATCCGTCCCCGTCCCGATCGCCAGCCCGACATCGGCTTCTGCCAGCGCCGGCGCGTCGTTGATGCCGTCGCCGACGAACGCAACCTTGCGGCCGCCCGCGCGGAGTTCGTGAATCGCCTTCACCTTGCCGTCAGGCAGCACTTCGGGAACGACCTCGTCGATGCCGAGCTGGCGCGCGACGGCCTCGGCGGTCGCCCGGTTGTCGCCGGTTATCATCGCGACCTTCAGGCCCAGATCGTGCAGCGCGCGGATCGCCTCGGGCGTCGTTCCCTTGATCGGGTCGGCGACGGCGATCACCGCCGCCAGCCTGCCGTCGATCGCGGCATAGAGCGGCGACTTGCCTTCGCCGCCGAGCCGCGCGGCCTCGTCCGCGAACGCCGCCACGTCATGACCGAGCCTCGTCATGTAGCGATCAGCGCCGACCGCGACATGGCGGCCGTCGACGGTCGCGGCAACGCCGTAGCCCGGCACCGCGTCGAAGCCCTCGAGCGTATCAATCCGCAATCCGCGCTCCCCGGCGGCCGCCACGATAGCGGTGGCGATCGGGTGCTCGGACTTCGCCTCGACGGCTGCGACCAGCGCCAGCACCTCGTCTCGCTCGAACCCGGCCGACGGCGTCAGGTCGGTCAGTTCCGGCCGGCCCCTGGTCAGCGTGCCGGTCTTGTCGAGCGCCACCACCGCGACATCGCGCAACGCCTGCAACGCCTCGCCCTTGCGGAACAGCACGCCCAGTTCGGCCGCGCGGCCGGTGCCGACCATGATCGAGGTCGGCGTCGCCAGCCCCATCGCGCAGGGGCAGGCGATGATGAGGACGGCGACCGCATTGACCAGCGCGAAGGTGAGCGCGGGTTCCGGGCCGAAGACCAGCCAGATCAGGAAGGTGAGCGCGGCAGCCGCCATCACGGCGGGCACGAACCACGCCGTCACCTTGTCCACCAGCGCCTGGATCGGCAGCTTCGAGCCCTGCGCCTCCTCGACCATGCGGATGATCTGCGCCAGCACGGTATCCGCGCCGACCTTGGTCGCCCGGAACGAGAAGGCGCCGGTCCTGTTGATCGTGCCGCCGACGACCTCGGCGCCGGCACTCTTGGCGACCGGCACCGGTTCGCCGGTGATCATTGATTCATCGACATAGGACGCGCCCGCGACCACCTCGCCATCGACCGGCACCCTGTCGCCGGGGCGGACCTGAACGATGTCGCCGGCGCGGACCTCCGACAGCGGCACTTCGACGGTCTGGCCGTCACGCTCGACGCGCGCGGTCTTCGGCTGCAACCCGACCAGCCGCTTGATCGCCTCGGAGGTGCGGCCCTTGGCCTTCGCCTCCAGATAGCGGCCAAGCAGGATCAGCGTGACGATGACCGCCGCGGCCTCGTAATAAACATTGGCCGTGCCGGCGGGCAGAACCTGCGGCATGAAGGTCGCGACCACCGAATAGCCCCAGGCGGCAGACGTGCCGACCACCACAAGCGAGTTCATGTCCGGTGTGCCGCGCAGCATCGCCGGCACGCCCTTGCGGAAGAAGCGGCGGCCCGGCCCGAACAGGATGATGGTGGTCAGCACGAACTGGATCAGCCAGCTCGTCTGCATCCCGATCCTGTTCATCACGAAGTCATGGATCGCCGGAACGAAATGCGATCCCATCTCGATCACGAAAACCGGCAGGGTCAGCGCCGCCGCAATCAGGGTGGCGCGACGCAACCCGGTCAGCTCGCGTTCGCGCGCCTCCCGCTCGCGGTCGGTTGCCGTGTTGTCGCCGCCGAGCCGGTGCGGCTCGTAACCGGCGCCGCGGATCGCGGCCTCGATATCCTCGACCGAGGCGACACCGGCGAGGTGGCGCACGCTGACCCGCTCGGTCGCGAGGTTGACCGTGGCGGCGTTGACGCCGGGCACGGCCTTGACCGCCTTTTCAACATGGGCGACGCAGGAGGCGCAGGTCATTCCCGCCACGCCCAGTTCGGCCGTCACCTCCGGCACGCCGTAGCCCGCGCCCTCGACGGCGCGCACGACCGCGGCGGCATCAGGCTTGCCCGTGAAGGAAACATCGGCGCGCTCGGTCGCCAGATTGACGCTCACCTTGGCCACATCCGGCAGCCTGGCGATGGCCTTCTCGACATGGCCGACGCACGACGCGCAGGTCATCCCCTCGACGGGAATGCTGAGCGTGGACCCGGCTTTAGCCCCCCGCTGCAATGGAGCAATATCTGTCATGGCTGTCTTCCTTCTCAATCCATTGCACCCCAGATGGGGCTTCCAACGATGGGAAGGTCAAGACCCCGCAGACAGGATCGTCTTTTTCAGCCTTCGGTCTTGACCTTGCCATCGTGGCAAGGCCCAGATCAGACAGCGAACACCATCATCGAGGAGAGTTCGCATGTTCCAGTTCACCGTTCCCGGCATGACCTGCGGCGGTTGCGCCCGTCGGGTGACCAACGCCATCCTGAGCGTCGACCCGGAAGCGCAGGTCATCACCGATCCACCCGCCCGCGACGTGAAGGTCACCACTCGGGCGGACGAGCAGGCGCTTGTCGCCGCGCTTGCCGAAGCCGGTTATCCTGCGCAGCGCAAGGATCAGCCAGCGGCTGCGTAGGATAGCCTTGCAGGCGCGGCCGCTGCTTGCTTGGCCGCGCCCTTCGCTTACCCTCGTTCTCAGCAGCCGGGACGCGCCTGTGCGGCACGATCACCGGGCGGCACCACGACCGTCCCGGCTTACCGCATCCACTAGCCCGCCCCGGCTTCCGTCAGTTCGACCGCCCGTAGACGATGCCGTTGGGCCGGTCGCCGACCGGAACGGTGCGGATGACCGTCTGGGTGGCAGCGTCGATGATAGAGACGCTGTCGTCGGCGATGTTCGTCACGAACACGTAGGCCCCGTCGGCCGAGGCCGACACGCCATGGGCACCGCCGCCGGTGGTGATGGTCTTCACCACCTGTCCGGTCGCCGTGTCGATCACGGAGACGGTGTCGTTCGGCGCCTCCTCGGTGCCCTGGTTGGCCACATAGACGGACCCTCCATCCGCGGTCACGAAGACCTGGATCGGGTTCGGCCCCACGTCCACCTTGCCCGTGACCTTCCGGGATGCGGTGTCGATGATCGCCACGCGGTTCTCGTCGCGAAGCGAGACGTAGACCTGATCGCCCGAGGGCGTGAAGCCGACCTGGACGGGGGCCGCGCCGACCGGAATGCGGGTGACCTCGGAAAGGTTGGCCGTGTCGATGACGGACACCGTCCCGTCCTCGACGTTCGCGACGTAAAGCTCGGCCCCGTCCGGGCTGAGCCGCAGACCATGCGGATAGTCGCCCGTCGCGATGCGCCCGATGACCTCGGCCCGTGCGAGATCCACCACGGCGATCGCGTCGCCGCCGGCCAGCGAGACGAAGGCGCGCCCCTGTCGGTCAGCAACGACATGGGCCGGATGGGAGCCTACCGCGACCGTCCTGGGCGCCGAGATGTCCTGCGAGTCGAGAATGACCAGCAGACCTTCGGCGGCGCCGTCCCCGCCGTGGCCGCCCGCTCCGTGATCGCCCTCGGCGGCGGGATCCCCGACCGCCAGCAGTAGCTTGCCATCCGGCGTCAGGTCGACGTTGTGCGGCGAGACCGGGATCGACACCGTCCTGACCGCGCCGGTGCCGAGGTCGATGGCGCTGATGGAATTGCCGCCTTCATTGGCGGAATAGACGGTGCCAACTGCCTGGCCGAGGGCCGCCGGTTCACCGCCGGCGTTTACCTCCAGCCATGCCTGCATTTCGGCGATCTCGCGCTCCTGCGCCTCGATAATCTGGGCGGCCCACGCTTTCGTTTGCGGATCGTCGCCGTATTGCTGGACGATCTTCGCCATGTCGATCGCGCCCTGATGGTGCGGGATCATGCCCCGGACGAAGGCGACGTCGGGGTCTTCAGCCATGACCCCGTCCATCATCGGCCCGTGCATTTCGTTCATCGCATCGACATAGGCCCTGGTGAAGTCGGGAAGGTTGCTGCTGGCCGGGGCCGCTGCCGCGTTGGGCGAGCCCATCATTCCCTGCATCACTCCGTCCTGCATCATCTGGTGCATCGCACCCATGCATTCGGGGGAGGACATGGCCTGCATCATGGCCTGACACTGCTCCGGCATGCCCTGCATCGGGGGCATTGTCGCGGAAGGAGGGGTAGGCGCAGGAGCTTGCTCGGTTTGCACCGGGGAGTTCCCGGGGTGATGGGCGTCATGCTCGGCTTGCGCCAGAGCAACGCCGGGCAGCCCGGTCAGGAGACTGACGGAAAGGGCGATTGCTGTTCGTTTCATGGGTTTCATCCTTTGGCACCGGAGAACGGCGTCGCTCGCCGACGCACGGCTCCGTGTTCGTCTGATTGCAGCGGCCCGAGGAGGATCAGGACCCTCCCGGACATGCGCGACTTACGCGGCTGTGATCAGACGTGGAGGCTTCAGGATGCCCGCGGGGATCCGCCCAAGGCGATCCGGCCTCATGCGGCTCGGATGGTCGCTGCTCACATTGGGGGACAGCGACTGCGTCTCGGGAAGGATGGCGGCGACCAGGCATGCCTGGCAGCAGTCGAGCAGGCCCGATCCTGCCTTGCCAGACTCGCAGTGTTCGACGGAAGTCTCGACGTCCTCGCCGGATGCATGGGAATCGGCACAGGGCTGCGCCATCACGGCGACGGCCGCGTCGTGGTGGACGGCGTGCCCGCCCGGGCTCGCATGCGCCACCGATTGCAGAAGGAAGGCACTGAGCGCGAACAGCAGGAGCCCGAGCGACAGATGCCGCAGCCAGTCGCGCCGTACCCGGAACAGCGCCCGCGCGCGCCCGCTCGCGGCGCGACCTCCCTCTCGGGTGGTGCGTGCCGGAGCACGACAGGACAGCGGGCTGGTCACGGGTTGAGCGATCATGCGCGGACTTCGATCAGATCTCCTGTGCGCCGTTGAAGCGCAAAAACGCCCTGCGACCGGAGGCGTCGAACAGCAGCACATCATAAAGTTCCGGCTCGACGCCGGGGAAGTCCATGCCGGGCGAACCGGCGGGCATCCCCGGTACCGCAAGGCCGATGGCCTGCGGCCGCTCGGCCAGCAGGCGGCGCAGGGCGACCGCCGGGACATGGCCTTCGATCACGTAGCCGTCCACCTCGGCGGTATGGCAAGAGGCGAGGTCCGCCGGCACGCCGAGCCGCTGCTTCAGGCTGAACACGTCGTCGGATTCGATCACCCGCACCGGGAAGCCGGCGGCCTCGATATGCGCGACCCAGCCATCGCAGCAGCCGCAGGACGGATCCTTGGTGACCGTCACCAGCGGCAGGGTCTCGGCCCGGAGGGGACCGGGCAGAGAAAACGCCAGGGGAAGCGCGCCGGCAGCCGCCAGGATGGCGCGCCGGCTGATGGTGAGATCGTTTCGCATCGTCAAGCCTCGATCATGGGTTTCACTATCTCGCCGTCCCGGTTCGGGCGCGACGCACGAAGGGGTGAGCTCGGCGGTGGCGCGGCAGTTTGTCGCCTGCCGCAGCCCCGGGCGGATGGCCTCGCCAGCTGTCACAGCTTCACCCCACGCAGGCGTGCAGCATTGGCGATCACGCTGACCGACGACAGCGCCATGGCCGCCGCCGCGATAATCGGCGACAGCAGGATGCCGAAGAACGGGTAGAGAACCCCAGCCGCCACCGGAACGCCGAGCGCGTTGTAGATGAAGGCGAAGAACAGGTTCTGGCGGATGTTGCCCATGACGGCCTCCGAGAGGCGCCGGGCCCGGACGATGCCGGTCAGATCGCCCTTGAGCAGCGTAACGCCCGCGCTCTCCATCGCCACGTCAGTGCCGGTGCCCATGGCGATGCCGACATCGGCCGCCGCAAGCGCGGGGGCATCGTTGACGCCGTCGCCGGCCATCGCCACCACTTCCCCCGCCGCCTTGTGCCGCTGCACGACCGCGCTCTTCTGATCGGGCAGCACCTCCGCCTCGACCTCGTCGATCCCCAGCTGGCGCGCGACCGCCTTGGCCGTCGTCCAGTTGTCGCCGGTGAGCATCACCACCCGGATCCCCTGCGCCTTCAGCGCGGCAAGCGCCTCAGGCGTCGATGGCTTGACCGGATCGGCAATGGCGAAGATCGCCGCGACGCGGCCATCGACGCCCATGAAGATCGCCGTCGCCCCATCCTCGCGCAGCCGGTCGGCCTCTTCGGCCAGCGGCGCCACGTCGACGCCCTGCTCGGCGAGGAATTTCGCGTTGCCGAGCGGGATGCGCCTGCCCTCGACCAACCCGAGCGCGCCCTTGCCGGTCGGCGAGTCGAAATCAGCGACCGGCGCGGTCGCGATGCCGCGCTCCTCGGCGGCGCGGACGATGGCGAGCGCCAACGGATGCTCGCTGGCGCGTTCGACGCTGGCGGCAAGGCGCAGGGCCTCCTCCTCGGTGAAGCCCGCCGCGGGAACGATGGCGGTGACGGCGGGCCGGCCCTCGGTCAGCGTGCCGGTCTTGTCGACGATGATCGTGTCCACCTTCTCCATATGCTCCAGCGCCTCGGCATTCTTGATCAGCACGCCCGCCTGCGCGCCGCGCCCGACGCCGACCATGATCGACATCGGTGTCGCCAGTCCGAGCGCACAGGGACAGGCGATGATCAGGACCGAGACCGCTGCGATCAGACCGAAGGACATGCGCGGCTCCGGTCCCCAGATCGACCAGGCGATGAAGGCCAGAACGGCGACGACGATCACCGCCGGCACGAACCAGCCCGACACCTGATCGGCAAGCCGCTGAATCGGCGCGCGGCTTCGCTGCGCCTCGGCGACGAGCTGAACGATCTGCGACAGCATGGTGTCGCGGCCGACCTTCTTCGCCTCGATGACCAGTGCCCCGGACTGGTTCATGGTGCCGCCGATCGCCTTCGAGCCCGTCTCCTTGGTCACCGGCATCGACTCGCCGGTCACCATCGATTCGTCGACGGCGCTGCGCCCCTCGATCACCTCGCCGTCGACCGGCACCTTCTCGCCGGGACGCACCCGCAGGCGGCTGCCGACCTGGACGGTATCGAGCTGCACCTCCTCCTCCGTCCCGTCGTCGCGGATCAACCGGGCGGTCTTGGGCGCCAGATCGAGCAGCGCCCGGATCGCGCCGCTGGTGCTCTCTCGCGCGCGCAGCTCCAGCACCTGCCCCAGCAGCACCAGCACGGTAATGACCGCCGCCGCCTCGAAATAGACTGCGACCGACCCGTCGTGCTGCCGGAAGGCATCCGGGAAGATGCCCGGCATCAGCACCGCCACCATGCTGTAGACCCAGGCCGCCCCCGTGCCCATGGCGATCAGCGTGAACATGTTGAGGCTGCGGTTGACCAGCGACTGCCAGCCGCGCTGGAAGAAGGGCCAGCCCGCCCAGAGGACGACGGGGGTCGCAAGGATCAGCTGCAGCCAGTTCGAGGTCCGCTGCCCGATATAGTGATTCAGTCCGAGGAAATGTCCGCCCATCTCGAGGATCACCACCGGAATCGCCAGCGCCAGCCCAATCCAGAACCGCCGCGTCATGTCGATCAGTTCTTCGTTCGGCTCGGCCTCGAGGCTGACCAGCACCGGCTCCAGCGCCATGCCGCAGATCGGGCAGGAACCCGGACCCACCTGCCGGATCTCCGGATGCATGGGGCAGGTGTAGACCGTCCCCTCCGGCACCGGCTCGGCTGCTGCCGCGGCGGCGGCCGGATCGAGGTAGCGTTCGGGCTCGGCAAGGAATTTTGACCGGCATCCCGCGGAGCAGAAGTAGTAGGTCCGGCCCGCATGCTCGGCCTTGTTCTTGGCCGTGTGCGGATCGACCATCATGCCGCAGACGGGATCCTTCACCTTGTGGGCGTCATCGGCCACCCCGCTCTCCGCGTCCTGTGGATGCTCGGTCCCGTGCCGATGCGCCGAATGATCGTGCGCGTGGTCGTGATGATGTCCGGAGTGGTGACGCTCGCCTTCAGCGTCCTGCCCCGTATTCGGGACAACCGGGTGATCCTGTTCGGTTCTGTTGGCCATGGCCCACCTCTTCGTCGAATTGCCCGCTACGCGGCTTGTGATCGTCCTGCACCTTCCAGCGATGGCAAGGTCAAGACATGATTCAACCAGCATCGATGGACTTCGTCAGGGACCATGATGGACCCAGCGTTCCCGAGGCTTGTCTGGCTGCATGACTTGCCCGGTCTCTGATTGCGGTCGCATGATGTCGATCTCGGTGGCGACATCCTCACGATCGAGACAGTATTCTTCGATCTGAATCGTCGAGAAATACACATTGAACCGATCGCGCAGGAGATCGGTGACCTGTTTCAGCACCCGTTCGCCATTCTGCCAGCCATCGACGCAGACGTGGCTCGAGAAAACGTTCCGTCCCGATGTGAGGCTCCAGGCATGAACGTGATGCACATCGGTGACGCCATCCAGTTCCCGAATGGCCTCGATGGCTGCTTCCAGGTCGAGGTCCTCCGGCGTGCCTTGCAGCAGGATGTGCAGCGCTTCGCGCAGAATGCTCCAGGAGGCCCAGAGCAGGACGAGGCCGAAAGCCATGCCGAGCAGCGGGTCGATGGCGAGGAAGCCCGTGAACCGGATCACCAGGGCCGAAATGATGATGAGGAAGCTGCCGACAAAGGTCTGCATGACGTGCCAGAAGGCGCCACGCATGTTCAGGTTGCCCTTCTGGCGCTCGTAAAGGAGCCAGAGCGCGACGAGTTCGGTGGCGATGCCGCCCGCTGCCGCGAACAGCATTGGCGTGGTCGCAAGCTCGATCGGTTCCATGAGGCGCATCGCCCCCATCCAGAACACGAGCAGAGCCATGGCGACGAGGAAGAGGCCGTTGAAGAGCGCGCCGAGGATTTCGGCACGGATGTAGCCGAAGGTGCGCGCAGGGCTGGATTTTCGCTCGCCCAGACGGTTCGCGACCAGCGCGATGAGCACGCCGCCCACGGCCGAGAAGGTGTGAAAGGCATCGGATATGACGGCGACCGAGCCGGTCCAGATCCCGATCCCGAGCTCGATGAAAAAGTAGATGCCAGTGAGCCAGCCCGAGATGACCAGCGCCTTGCGATCGCCGCTTGCTGGCAAGTGGCCGGTGTGACCGCCGTGAGACATCGACATGGGTTCGGTCTCCTCAATGATAGTGGCGGCGAAGCGCCTGAAGGCCGGGGTAGGACTGCCCCGGCGGAACGATCAGGCCGAAACGGCGAATTCGGTCATCATGCCGGTTTCCAGATGCGGCATGTGGTGACAATGCAGCATCCAGCGGGCGGCCTCGCCCGCGTCGAGGGCGATATCGACCATCGACATCGGTGGCACATAGACCGTGTCGCGCAAAGCCCCCGAGACCGCCCGGCCGTTCAACCTGACGACCTGGAACACATGGCCGTGCAAATGCATCGGATGGCCCATCATCGACATGTTGTGGAACGACAGCACCACCCGCTCGCCGCTGCGGGCCGCAATCGGGCGATGCTGACCCCAGACCGCGCCGTTGATCGTCCAGACATAGGGCTGCATCGTGCCGCCCAGCATCAGTATTTGGCCGCGGTCGACTGGCCGGTCCGGCAGGGCATTGAGCGCGACCAGGCGCGACTCCTGCGCAAGATCGGTGTCGAAGGCAGGCGCCTCGGCCTCTGCCAGGATGTCGATGCGCCGGATGTCGGCACCCGGCGTGGCGAGGATCAGGCCGGTGCGCTCCCGCGCACCTTCCCGCAGCGCGAGGATCGGCCAGGTGCCACCCTCGTTCGGGAGGTCGATCTCGAGATCCAGCCGTTGCCCCATGGCGAGCCCGAACCGCGTGCCCGACAGCGGCTGCACGCCATGCCCGTCCGCCGCGACAAGCCGGGCTTGTGCGGCGCCGGTGTCGATCCAGAACACCGTCGCGGCGGCAGCGTTGATGACCCGAAGCCGGATGCGGCCGCCGCGCTCGACCTGAACCACCTCGGGGTCCGACAGGGTCCGGTCGTTGGCGAGATAGGCGTCCCAGTCGTAATCGTTCAGGTCCATGGCCATGCCGGCCATGCCCGCCATGTCGCCCATCGGCATGTTGCCCATGGCGCCGTGGTCCATGCCCTGCATCATGCCCATGCCGCCGCCCATGGGCATGCCCTGCATGGGCGATGCGCCGGAACCGGCGCCATGTCCTGCGCCGTGGCCGCCCCCATGTCCGCCACTAATCTCGGCCATGACCTCTTCGGGCGTCTTGAAGGCGAAGTCATGCAGGAACAGCGTGACCTCCTGCCGGTCGGCCGCGACATCCTCGGCGCTGCGGACGATCAGCGGCGCCGCCAGCAGGTTCATTTCCTGCACCGGCACATGGCTGTGCATCCAGTATGTGCCCGCGAGCGGCGCGAAATCATAGGATCTGGTCTCGCCCGGCTTCAGCATCGGCATTGGCAGGTCCGGCACCCCGTCCTGCGCGTTCGGCGGGATCTGGCCATGCCAGTGGATGATGGTGCCGATGTCGAGATTGTTGGTCAGATCCACCTGGAACCTTTGCCCGGCGTCAAGGACCAGCCCCTGCCCGCCGGGGCCGGCAAGACCGAAGACGGTGGCCGCGCGGCCATTGATGTCGAGCGTGCGGGTCTCGGGTGACAGGGCAAGCGGCGCCGCCGCCTGCGCCATGACAGCGCGCGGAAGATGGGCAGCGGCAAGCGCCGCCGCGCTTGCGGCGAGAAAGCCGCGTCGCGAAAGGGTGTTCATTGTCGTCTCCTCGGGACATCCAGTCCCGTTCATCAAAGCCGATGGGACGCCGCGGGCCTCGGCCCGGGCGCGATCAGAGGAGACGGATTTTGGGAGGCCGTTCGCTCAGGCCAGACGCTCGACCGGCATGGAGTTCCTCCGAAGGCCGGTCGTGGCTGACCGGCGAGCAGCTGTGGCCAGCACCGCTGCTCGGCGACGGAAGAAAGACTGAGAGACCCGTGCAGACGAGTTCGCACATTCCCGCATCGGCCGAACCGCAGTGCCGATCGCCGTCGCAGGAAGCATCACCGCTGTGTGAGGCCTGCATCATCTCGGCCACATGCACGGCGTGATCCGGCACGGCGCTCATGCGTGCCGCATGCGCCGAGGTCATCGTCGTGACCACGGCGATCGCGAGTATGGCAAGCATGGTGACGGCACGCGCGAGCATGCGTCGAAGATAGGCATCGCTCACGGGATTGTCCATTGTCGAAGTCAGCGCCTCTCGGGCATCAGGTCATTTCGGCGTGAAGCCAATCGGGTCCGGCGCAATCGGAGATAACAACTGTTGAGAAAAGACCTCCGCAATACTGTCTGGATCGGAGCGCTCCTTGCAGGCGTAGTTTTGGCGATCTTTGCCGCGTGGAACTATGCCGGTAGCACATCCTCCGGCAGGATGTCGGCGGAAGTCCTCGCGCAAGGTCGGCAGGTCTATGTCGATCAGTGTGCCAGCTGCCACGGCGCCGGCCTTGAAGGACAGCCAGACTGGAAGTCACCTCTCCCGTCCGGCCGCCTGCCGGCGCCACCGCACGACGCGAACGGACACACATGGCACCATCCCGACGATGTCCTGCTCCGCATTGTCAAGGAAGGCACGGCCGCCATCGTCGGGGGCGGATACGAAAGCGACATGGCAGGTTTCGGGGACGTGCTGAGCGACGCGGAGATCCGGGCCGTGCTCGCCTACATAAAGAGCACCTGGCCGGAGCGCGAGCGGAGCTACCAAGAGAGCGTGTCACAGGCGAACTGAGGTATCCCGGCCGGGCCGACACATGACCGGGCAGACGGATCATGCTGGAAAGTTTTGCCGACGTGATAATGAAAACAATGGGTTATACTTGGAGAAGGTTGGATATCAGGCCCGTCCCCTCCGCCAACCTCCCGACACAACCCATTCTCCGCTTGCCAACGTGCGTGAAATTTCTCGTTGTTTTCGAGGGTTGTAGCTGTGAGGCTGTTCACCTCGAAGTACTCACAGAGCCTGGGGTCCGCTCTCCGGAGGCCAGTTTTCTCTGAGCCTGTTCACCTCGGACGTTTTGGTGGGGAGCTTCGGCTCATTGTTATCATTGAGCATTCTTGGCGGCGAGGCGAACCGATTTCGACAGGAACGCTGGGTAGCAAGACACTCTGAAATCCAACCATCTCGGGACCGAGGCCTATCGCTGCCGCCGTACGGAACCATAACGGTCCCCTCGTGGGTGGGTCGGACAAGCCCAAGCCGAGTACCCGCCCACCTACCCTTGGTACGGCCCACAGAGCATCATCGCCTTGTGGATCAGTGTTTCGGCCGTGCAGGTTTGGCCGAGCTTGATCTGACGGGGCCTTGCAGGCACGGTGCATGCTTCCACATCCGCCACCATTTGCTTTGCGAGTCTCTCAGTTGCAAGCGAACGATGAGCGAAGACGTCCGGCGAGAGCCGCGCGGCGAGAGCGGCCGTGTTCGCTTTTTCGGCGTCGAGCGGGAGGATGAGCTGCGGTGTTTCGGTCCGCAAGGCAGCCCAGGTAGATGCGAGCCCGCCCTCATGCGCAAACAGACGACACTCGGCCAGCTGGGCCAACAGCGCGGCCGGGCGATCGAGGAAGATCGCCCCCTGCTCTTGGACGCGCATGGCATCGCCGCCACCGACATAGGCGATGCAGCTCAGGCCAATGCCGGTGAAGTGCTGGACAAGCTGCCGTCCGGCCTTCGCGGACCTTGGCAGGTATATGTACACATCGGTCTGGGTGGCCGTTGCAGCAGCGGCTGGTGCCATGTCGAAAGGACCTGCATGGATCCGGGACGTGTCCCATGCGTGCGGGTCGAGGTCGGGTGGTCCGGCGACAAACGTCAAGTCTCCGTGCCATACGTCGCTGCAGAACTGGTAGCTTGGCAGCCTGTTCGCGCGTCTGATCAGATTGACCGTCTCGAGGACACGACGTTCCTGCCTGCGCCCCCGCGCGCTGACGTCCTGAACACCCAGACGAAGGGGCGGGAGCGAACGTCCGCGTGGGGGCACAAGGAACGGCGGGCCGACGCAGACGAGCGGAACGCGGCCGGCGGCGGTCAGGTTCAGGGATGGCGCGCTGTCGCTGATCACAAGATCGGGTCGAAGTCGGGCCATGATCGAGTTCCAGAGATCTGCGCTTTGGAAAACTAGTTCCGGCCGGTCGTATCCGAAACCAACAAGCGCGTCGGCGAGCGTTTCCTTCTTCGCAACAATCCACGTTGCCGCATCCTGCGGATCGACGACCGGCGCGTTGATCAGGCGGAACCTGTTCCCATACCGAGCTGAAACCGCAAAAGCCCAGTTCCAATTGGTTCCGGGACGTGTGGCCACGAGCACCTCGGCGCCGCGGTCGAGCAGCAACTTCGCCAGTCTCGCGAGGCGTGCGACATGGCCAAGGCCGCCGCCAAGCTCCCATGCCAATAGAATCCTGATCCGGTCTCCTTCTGCGTGATTGCAAGAAGGCGTTCTCCGCCTCATCAAACTGACCATCGATCTCCTGGTCCCGGCGGGGAGATTTGTTGATCGCAGTTTTCGGATTTACACATTGTTAACCCATTTTCACAGAGGCTGACCTCGATCAAATTCTAAGCCGTCACGCTGCTTTCCTTCGGTGTGGCAGAGCAGCCTTAGGGGGCCTGGCAATGCGGACGACAAGGTCTTTGCGAACCCAGCTGCCATTGGCGGAACTCCTTCTTGTCGTTGTCGCTCTGGCATCGCTTCGGGCGGCCGAAGTGAGCGCCGAAACGATCAGTTACGACCCCGAGAGCTGCACGACGGAGACGGACGGCCGGGTATTCGTGCGGCTGGCGTCGGGACTGGCGTTCGCATTCCCCGCGTTCGATCTACTGCGGCTGCGCGACGGGCCGGTGGACGATCCCGGCCCGGTCGCCGACCCGGACGAGCCGGAGGGCTGTCCGCTCAATCCGATTGTCGCCCATGCCATGGTGGTGAGATACCAACCGGTCGCGCCGCGCTCGCCGGGAGAACCGGCCGATGGGAGGTGGCGGCCGGAACTGCTTCAGATCTTCAGTTGGGGGGGGCCGGTTGCCCTTCAGGACATTGCCCTCGACAGGTTTTCGGAGTTCTGCATCAAACGGCCGGAGGTTTTCCAGCATGGACGGGCTCTGGAAAATGTTTCGCCAGTGCTCCAGGAATGCCGCGGCCTGACTCCGGGAACCCCGGATATCCTGGGGCCCTCCACAATGGTGGCGAGGCCTGGAACCCATATCGAGCATGAGGGGCGCCGTTTCGCGGTCCGTTGCGACGGGGCCTTTTCCCCGGGCGGCTCACGGTCCTGCGACGCTCACTACCGAATGAGAGACGGGTTGTCGCTGATGTACCGCTTCGAGGATGGCCGCATCCCGCTTGCGCATGTGGCGGAGTTCGATCTTCAGGTCAGGGCGTTCATCGAGGCGCGCCGCGTGCCCGAATACGATCAGTAAAAATCCAACAGGAGGCGGTAGATGTCCAACAATCCTTCCTACGAGCGCGGATTCGGGGGGTTCACATTCGCCGCGTGGCAAACAGAAAAGATAAATTATCTTTTGGCCGATGCTGAAACCATACAAGGTGGTCTCACAACCGCGTCCACACCCGAGTACCAAGCCTTTCTTGCGGGTAATGGCCACCAGGCCGGCGAGGCTGTCCGCGGCCTTGCCGCCCCAATCTATGAGACGCTTCTGGAATTCCTTTCGAACCCTGATGGGACGAAGATCGATAGCGTCAAGCAGGAAGTCTGGAGTTGGTTGGCCGGGGCCAGCGACGTAAACAACAAGAACTCCTATTTCGGCCGATTCATCCACGCCTATACCGAAGCGCAGTACGCACTGCGTGGGGGAACGGGTGACGCGGAGTTTCTGGGCCAAAAGGCTTCCAACAATATCGGGATAAATCTGGCACGAGACATTCTTGCGAGCATGCTTCCGCCTGAGGAAGGGGCCGAGTTCGGCGCCAGCACCATGCCGGGCATTATCGGCATCGGTTCGAATGATGCCGTCGCCGCGGCCCAGGACGTTTTTTCGAATCTTCCCGATGCCGTTACGGCGGATAGAGGCAGCTACGCTCCTTGGGCCGGTACGCTGCTGATGCCGTACCTTCAGGGAGCGGGCTACGATGACGACACCAAGAGGCTCTTCGAGGACTGGCTGATCCCGTTCGACGGCGACGATCCAGACGCGCACGGGCAGATCATAGGCTCGGTAAACGGAGAAAACGGCATCGTCTTTAAGACGATTCCAGGCTCCTACGATCTCATCAGCACGATCGTCGCATCGCGTGACGCAACCGAGCTTTCTCCCACCGCTGCAGTCGTGGCTCTCCGGATCGCGTTTGGCGTCGGATTTCCCACACAATTCGACCATGAGGACTTAATCCTCAAAACAACAAACTATTCAAATTCATACTATGACATCTCCAGTGATTTTGATTTGAGTGTTGGTGATGCACTTATATTCAATAGTTTTACATCATTCCTATATTCAGTTGGCTATCAGTTGGGAACGCTGCAGAATGACAGCGCTTTGGAGATCTCTCATGGCCGGGGAATTCTTCATGCGGGATGGGGAAACGACAACGTCGTTTTGGGCGCCGAAAAAATTGGGCTTACTAATTTCGCAAAGCATAAGATTCTCGATGGCGGCGACGGATCTGACAAGCTGGATTTCAGTAGCCTCGTCTATGGAGATAGGACAGACACAGGCCTTTTTGTGACGTTTGAGGAAGTCGACGGCGCTTTCGAGTGGCGCGCGGCCGTCACATTTGAAACAGAGCCGCCTTTCGAACCTTGGCCTTTCGCGCCCAACACAAACCTGTCTTACGGATTTGAACGCTATACGCTGAGTGATTTCGACGATGCGGTCTACATTGCCATTGATCCCGATATGCTTACTTCAAACACTGGCGGTGGATTCGACAACGTGCTCGACACCATCGACGGTGGCGGCGAGGCCGAGAACGGCGATCTGCTCGACTTCTCGTTCCTTCCGACCTCGGGCGCTCTCGACATCAATCTCGGAGGCGGCGGCGGGGCGATCAGCGGCCCGGGCTGGACCCTAAACGTCACGGATTTCGAGCGTCTGGTCGGATCGTCCTATGGCGACACGATCCGCGCCGGGGGAGATTTCACGGAAATAAACGGCGGGTTCGGCAACGATGTGATTTTTTCCAATGGCGCGACCGCTCACATCGCCGGGGGCATGCTCCCGGAGGACGTGGCCGCCTTGGCCGACGAGTTCGACCTCGAAGAGGCCGCGCTGCTCGCGTTGCCGGACAACGACATCTTCGTGGACGACGAAACGGTGATGTCGCGGTTTGTGTTCAGCGAAAACGGCGGGCACGACGTGGTCTTCACCGACGACGATGCGGTGACGGAGATATTCTTCGAGGACCTGCTTCTCTCGGATCTATTCGTCACCGTGGAAGGCGCCGACACTTACGATGACGGGCTGGATCTCTCCATATCCACTTTCGGCTTCGAGGTCATCAGTACGGGAGCGTCGCTGGTGCTCCCGTGGTTCACGAACTTCGGGTACTACAACGACCCGAACTGGGACCCCGACTTCGTCCAGCGTTTCAACCAGACGAGCAGCGTGTCTTTCCGGTTTTCGGATGACTCCGTCTTGGGCGCGGGAGACATGCTCCAGAACGCCGGCCAGGAAATCTTCATAGCCGCGCAATACGCGGATCCCGAGGATTTCGGACCGCTGTATTCCGATCTCCGGGTTCCGGGGCGCGAGTTCGCCAGCACCCTCGGGACCTCGTTCTTCGCGGCGCTCGGCTCCGACGCCGCCGCGGGTGGAATGCCGGCGCTGCCAGAGCCGGATCCGGCCATCCCTCCCTTCGTCGCGGCCAGCGGCACGTCCGGTCAGGATTTGCTCGGCGGCACCCGCGCCCGTGATCGGATCAGCGCCGGAAGTGGCGATGATCTGATCCTTGGCGGCGAGGGCGATGACGAGATCGACGGCGGCGGGGGCTTCGACGCGGCGATCTATGAAGGCTCCATCGAGGACTATGACGTCGTCGAGACAGTCAACGCGCAGGGAAGGGTCATCGGTTTCACGTCTGTCACCGATACCAACGTCGCTGACGGTGACGAGGGCGCGGACGAGCTGGTCAGCGTCGAGCGTCTCAAGTTCTCCGACGGGGCGATGCAGATTGATCCCTCGACCAAGTTTCACACTGTGACGGTCCGCGCCGGCGGCAGTGGCACTCTGGCCTCGGCTCCGATGTTCGAAGTGACCGCCGACGGCGTTTCGCTCGGTGTCCGGAGCATTGCCGCTCCCGTGGCGGGCTCCGGATTCGACGTTTCCGACGACTCTCTTTTCCAAGACTACGCATTCCAGTTCAGCGGAGATCTGCCGTCAACCTTCGAGATCGTCTATTTCAACGACGGCACGGCAGAGGGAGTGAACCGAAATCTTGCCATCGATTTCATCGATGTGGATGGCGTTCTGTTCGAGTCCGAGAGCGATGGCCTGTTCATGCCAGCTAGCGGCGCTCCCGATCTGGGCGGCGTAGAGCTGCTCACTGTGAACGGGCGCCTCGTCATGGATAACCTGAACTACCTCTCGGACACTTTCCGAATGGAGGCGGAGGATTTCGTCGCCAAGCAGGGTTCGATGTGGCAGTCGCACGGAGCGGCCTCCGGCAACAGGCTGCTCAGGTCCAGCGGAACGGATCCGGCCCGGGCGAACGCTTTCTTCGAGGGCGAGGACGGTGTCTACGATATCGATGTCGGCTACTTCGACGAGAACGATGGGGCGGCCCAACTGTCGCTGTTCGTGAATGGTCGGCAGATCGACAGCTTCGTCTGGGACCAGGATCTGGGCTCGGCGAATGCTGGGAACGCGACGCGTGCGGTTCACACAATCAACGATGTGGAGATGCGGACTGGCGACCTGCTGGAGCTTCGCGGTTCCGGCGACGGGGGCGAACCGATGCGAACCGACTATTTCGACTTTGCGATGACCGCGCGCCTTCACCCGTCGCAAGTCCAGTTCCGTGTGGAGGCGGAAGACATGACCTATGACCAAGGCGTTGTCTGGCAACAGCATGGCGCCGCGTCGGGCGATAGAGTTCTAAAGGCGAGCGGTAGCGGTGAAGCCCGCGCGAGCCATGATTTCGGTGGAGATGACGGCGTCTATGGCGTCAGCATCGGGTATTTTGATGAGAATGACGGTGCCGGTCAGCTTGCGCTCTACGTTGATGGGGTCCTGGTCGACAGCTTCACCTGGAATCAGGATCTTGGGTCGGATTCTGCGGGACCAACGACCCGCGCCGTTCATGCAGTGGATGGAGTGGAAATTCGTGCTGGTGACCTGATTGAACTCCGTGGCTATGGCGAAGGCGGCGAGCCGATCCGGACAGACTACATTGACTTCACCTACATTGATGAGCTGGTGGCATAAAATCGTGAATGCATGTTCTGCTGACCGGACTGCTGGTATGGGTCGCAGAGCTTCGGGCGCAGGAAGATCGGACACTTTCGGCGTGCTCGACCCGCTTCGCCGGATCCAGAAGCCTTTCCAGAGCAGCCAAATCGAGCTGCCTGCCCCACTCCAACGGGAAGCCCTCCAGCAGACCATCCAGTTGCAGTCCTGCCGGCTGCCGCCCGTCGAGGATCGCCTCCACGATCTCCGGCGCCAACAGCGTCAGCCGCAGAACCTGGCTGACGTAGGTCTTCCCGATCCCTTTGGCCTTGGCCAAGTCCTCGATCGTCGCGTACACACCCTCGTCCAGCAACTTCCGCCACCGGAACGCCCGCGCCAGCGCCTTGACCATGGCATTGTCGACCCGCGGTCGCGGGGCCCACTCAGCCCCCTCCGGCGTCACCACCAGCTTCCGCCCGCCGCGCTTCCAGAACGTCAGCGGGATGTGTACGGTGATCGTCTCGCCGTCCGCCGACACCGTCGCGCGCGTCATGCCGCCGCCCTCCTGCTGCCGGCCACTTCGCGCACCAGCCCGGCGAGCCCGTTCGGCCGCAGCCGAACCTCGACTCCCTGCATCCGCACATCCACCCGCTCGACCAGCAGTTGCACGATCCGCGCCTGCTCGGCCGGGAACAGCTCGTCCCACAGCGGGTCGAGCTCGGTGAGCGCCTCCCGGACCTCGTCCTCAATGACATCGTTCTGCTCGGCCCGTGCGGCGCGCCACGTCCCGACGATGATCTCCGGCTGCCGGAAGATGCCGCGCAACTGGTCGATGACCGCCGCCTCGATCTCGCCCGCCGGCACCCGCCCGACGGGACAGGCCTCCGGACCGCGCTTCAGCACGTCCTGGCTGACATAGTAGCGGTAGAGCCGGCTGCCCTTGCGGGTGTGCGTCGGCGACATCGCCGCGCCGGTCGGCCCGAAGATCAGACCCTTCAGCAGCGCCGGAGTCTGCGCCCGGGTGTTGGCGGAGCGGGTGCGCGCGTTCTCCGCAAGGATCGCGTGCACCTTGGGCCTGTTCGCGGATCGAGGATCATCTCTGGAAACCGGGCCCGGCCCCGCCGCGGATCGGCATCAGGGCGACCGTCGGTCTCGGAAAGACTACGCTGGCCCGAGAGCATCTTCTCGCGCTTCGTGACCGTCTCGTTGCCGCAGATCTGCCGGCCGGGCTGCTATTGCTGACGCCGTCACTCGCGCTCGCGGAGGAAGCCGCGACGGCCTGGCGAGCCGAAGGTCCCCGCGTCGCGGTGCTCCGTGGCTACGAGGCCGAGGATCCCGCGACCGGCGCGCCGATGTGCCAGGATCTCGCAGCGGTCCGTACGGCCGTCGAGGCGCGGCTCGATGTGCACGAGACCGCCTGTGCCAGTGCCGGCCGCCGGTGCCGGTTCTTCGAGGATTGCAGCAAGCAGCGGAACCGCGACGAGGTGGCGAATGCCGAGGTCGTCGTCGCCGCCCACCAGGCGCTCTACAGCGGATTCGCCGTCGACGCGGGGAGCCTTGCGGCCATGATCATCGACGAAGGTTTCTGGGCGAGCGCCCTGCAGGAGGACCGGCGGTTCGATCTCGAAACGCTTGCCCACGACCTTCTGGGCCATTCGCTCGGTCGCCGGGAAGGCGCCGTGGCAGACCTCCACGATCTCCGACGCCGGGCGGTCACTGCCTTCGCGGAGGTCGGACCGGTATCTCGTACGGCCCTCTTGCGCGCCGGGCTGAACGCCGAGACCTGTCGGCTTGCGGCCGGGCTGGAGGCACGCCGGATCAAGGGTCCGGGCCTCTATCCCGGGATGCCCCTTTGCGATCGCAAGCGGGCAGCGGCGCGGGTGGCGGTGAACGCCCGGACCCATGACCTGATCGGGCTCTGGAACGCCATGGCCAACCTGGTGGAAGGGACAACGGAATTTGACAGCCGGCTGCTGAGGACCTCGGGCAACGAGGTGATCGTCTCCGGCTTGCGCGCGATCCACCCGACATTGCGGGACAAGCCAATCCTGCATCTCGATGCGACGCTTCGCCCTGGTCTCGCCCTTCGTGTCCTGCCCGGTCTGGAGGTGGTGGAGGCCGAGGCTGCCATGCCGCACATGGAGCTGCACCTCGTCGCCGGAAGCTTCGGCAAGGGTGTCCTGTGCCCCGATCCGGCGCTGTCCGCCACGGAAGCGCAACGGCGGGCCAATCGCCTGGAGGAGGTGGTGACCTACGTACGGTGGCTGGCCCGCCGCCTCTCGCCTGTGCTCGTGGTCACCTACAAGGACTGCGAGGATGCCTTCGCCGGTATCCCTGGAGTGTCGACCGGCCACTTCAACGCCATCGCCGGCCTCGACGGATACAGGGGCGTTCGGCTCCTCGTCGTCGTCGGCCGGCCTTTGCCTTCCGACCTGGCACTGGCGCCTCTCTCCAGGGCATTGTTCGGGCATCGGCCGGCGGGTGGCTACACGACCCGGCTCAGCGGCATCAGAATGCGGGATGGGAGCAGCCGGGCGGTGCGGGTCGCGGCGCACGAGGACGAGACCGCCGAGATCATCCGCGCTGCGATCTCCGACGACGAGGTCCTGCAGGCGATCGGGCGCGGGCGGGGCGTGAACCGGACGGCCATGAACCCGCTCGAGGTGCATGTGCTTGCCGACGTGGCGCTGCCGCTCGTCCATGACCGCCTTCTTGCCTGGGAGGCGGTGCGTCCCGACCTCTTCCAGCGGATGCTGCTCGCCGGCTTGGCCGTCGACAGCCCGGGCGACGCGCTGCTCCTGCACCCGGGGTTCTTTCCCGGCAGCGCCGCGGCCGAGAAGGCGTTCCAGCGGGAGGGATTTGGCGGACATTTCCCTATAAGAGATCTCTATAGGGAAATGTCCGTGAAATCGGCTGCCTATCGTCGGCTCGGGCGGGGACGTTCCTGGCAGCGCGCGTGGTGGATCGATGGCGACGACAAGGCCGCCATAGAGAGGCTCGAAGCGGCTCTAGGGCATCTGGCGGCGTGGCGCGATGACGGCTGACCGATTGTCACCTGATGTCAGCCTCCTTCAGAAAGCGTCATGGTTACAATGGCTTGCACGCTCTGATAGAATGCCGTCGACGCCCCGGCCCGGTGCCGCGAATGCCGCCCCCGGGGCCAAGAGGAGCCACGATGCCCGTCCGCCTGCACCAGATCGAGACACCCGAGCCGCTGGCGATCGACCACCGCCCCGTCGACGCGCTCATCCCCTACGCCCGCAACGCGCGCACCCATTCCGAGGATCAGGTGGCGCTGATCGCGGGTTCGATCCGCGAGTTCGGCTTCACGACCCCGGTTCTGGTGGATGGCGGGAACGGCATCATCGCCGGGCACGGGCGGGTGCTGGCGGCGCGGAAGCTCGGGATGGTATCCGTGCCGGTGATCGAGCTCGGCCATCTCTCGGCGGCGCAGCGGCGGGCCTACGTGCTCGCGGACAACCGGCTGGCGGAGGCGGCCGGCTGGGACCGGGAGCTGCTGGCGCTGGAGGTGGCGGAGCTCGACGCGCTCGGGGTGGACCTCGGCACCCTCGGCTTCGAGGCGGGCGAGATCGACGCGCTACTGCGAGACGGCGTGCCCGACCCGCGCGAGGAGGCGACGCCGGAGCCGCCGGCCGTCCCTGTTTCCCGGCCTGGCGACCTCTGGGTTCTCGGACCGCATCGGCTCTTGTGCGGAAGCTCGACGGAAGCGGCGGACGTGGCCCGGCTGCTGGGCGGCCTGCGCCCGCATCTGACGGTGACCGACCCGCCCTACGGCGTCGCCTACGACCCGTCCTGGCGCAATGCCGCGGGCCTCTCGGCGACGAAGCGCACCGGCAGGGTGCTGAACGACGACCGGGCGGACTGGCGCGAGGCCTGGGCGCTCTTTCCCGGCGAGGTCGCCTATGTCTGGCACGGGGCGCTGCATGCCGCGGAGGTGGCGGCGAGCCTGGAGGCATCCGGCTTCGCGGTGCGCAGCCAGATCATCTGGGCCAAGGAGCGGCTGGTGCTCTCGCGCGGCGACTACCACTGGCAGCACGAGCCCTGCTGGTACGCGGTGCGCCGCAAGGGCAGGGGGCATTGGGCCGGGGACCGGAAGCAGACCACGCTCTGGACGATCCCGAGCCGCGAGCAGGACGCGGCGACGGTGCACGGCACCCAGAAGCCGGTCGAGGCCATGCGCCGGCCGATGCTCAACAACAGTTCCCCCGGCCAGGCGGTCTACGAGCCGTTCTGCGGCTCGGGCACCTCCATCATCGCCGCCGAGACTTGCGGGCGAAGCTGCCTCGCGCTGGAACTCGATCCGGCCTATGTGGACGTGGCGGTGACGCGCTGGCAGGACTTCACCGAGGAGGTCGCGGTGCTCGAAGCTGACGGGCGCGGCTTCGCGGAGATCGCCACCATGCGGAGCACGGCATGAGCCATCGCCCGAAGCCGACGGCGATCCGGCGCCGGGAGGGCAATCCCGGCAAGCGGGCCTGGAACCATGCCGAGCCGGTGCCGCCCGATGCCATGCTGCGCTGCCCGGCCCATCTCGCGCCGGTGGCGAAGGCCGAATGGCGGCGGGTGGCCCGGACGCTGCACGACATGGGGGTGCTGACGGTGATCGACCGGGCGGCCCTCGCCGCCTATTGCCAGAGCTACGCCAAGTGGGTCGAGGCCGAACGCAAGATGAAGGAGACGCCGCCGCTGGTGAAGACGCCCTCGGGCTATGTGCAGCAATCGCCCTGGCTCTCCATCGCCAACAAGCAGCTGGAGCTGATGGGGCGCTACATGACCGAGCTCGGCATGACGCCGGCGGCGCGCAGCCGGGTGACGGCGGTGGACCCGCGCATGGAGATCCCGGAGATCGTGTTCCGCACCATCTACGAGGAGGCCCCCGCGGCCGCGCGGCTGCGGGAGTATGTCGACGACATGCCGTTCGACGCTGTCGCGCAGCGGGTCGGGACGAAGGACGAGCCGGATCGGGCAAGATGACGCGCAGCCTGGCACCCGTTCGCAGCGTCGGCGAGATGTCCGACGACGAGCTCGTCGGCGCGATGCTGCGGCCGCGGGACCGGAACCCGGCGCCGCGAACCGGGCCGGGCCTGCCGCGCTGTCCCGGCCATCTGACGGCGCATGGCGCGAAGGAGTGGCGGCGGGTCGCGCGGCTGCTGCACGACATGGGGGTGCTCACCGCGATCGACCGGGCCGCGCTCGCCGCCTATTGCCAGGCCTGGGGGCGCTGGGTGGAGGCCGAGGAGAAGCTGAAGGAGACGCCGATCCTGATCAGGACCCCCTCGGGCTACGTGCAGCAATCGCCCTGGATCTCCATCGCCAACAAGCAGCTGGAGCTGATGGGGCGCTACATGGTGGAGCTGGGCATGACCCCGGCCTCGCGGAGCAGGGTCTCGGTGCTAGATCGCACGCCGACGCCGGTGGCCCAGACCTCCGGGGCACACGAGCGGCTGTCGGCGATGATCGACGCGATTGCCGAACGCCTGGCCTACGCCTCGGAGGACGACCCGCAGACGTGAGCTACACTTGCGCCGCACGCCACGGTACAGACCTGCGCAACGAAGGTTTGGCAGGTCTGTACGGGGGAGGCGATGCGCATCGTCGGCTACGAGCGGGTCAGCACCACGCGCCAGGGCGCGAGCGGGCTGGGGCTGGAGGCGCAGCGGCAGGCGATCGAGGCCTTCGTGGCAGCCCGGGGCGGCGAGCTCGTCGCCCGCTTCACGGAAGTGGAGAGCGGCCGCAACCCGGACCGGCCGGAGCTGTCCAAGGCCCTGCACCTGGCCCGGGTCACCGGGGCACTCCTGGTGATCGCCAGGCTCGACCGGCTGTCGCGCAACGCCGCCTTCCTGCTGACCCTGCGCGACAGCGGGGTGAGGTTCGCCGCGGCCGACATGCCGGAGGCGAACGACCTCACGGTGGGCGTCATGGCGCTGGTGGCCCAGGCGGAGCGCGAGGCGATCTCCCGGCGCACGAAGGAGGCGCTGGCGGTGGCCAGGGCCCGCGGCGTGAAGCTCGGCAACCCGAATGGTGCGGCGGCGCTCAGGCGGGCTGGCAAGGGCGGCGCGGCGCTCAGGGCGGCGGTCTCGGCCAATGCCAACGCCCATGCCCGGGACCTCGCCCCGGTGATCGCCGACATCCGGGCGGGCGGTGCCACCAGCCTGCGCGCCATCGCCGGAGAGCTCAACGCCCGCGGCATGCAGACCCGGCGCGGCGGGCGCTGGCATGTGTCGAACACCGGGAACCTGCTGGCGCGGCTGGGGCTCGCCGAGGACACCGACACGCCGAAGCGACCCGCCGCTGCCCGGCGGCTCATCCCTACATCAACCGTGCTCTGACCTCCGACGATCATCCAGTTGAAAGCGGAGTCGGCGCTTCACTTCGGCATTCTCCACTGACGGAGCAACGGGTAGAGTCCGCGGCGGGCTATGGACGCCCGCGTTCCACTGCGGCAACATCGGAAAGAATGAACTCGACGAATTCCTGAACGTAAGGTTTGTCGAGTGACGCCTTGTTGACCTTGAGATAGTTTCCACGATCGACGCGCAGTGGAGACCGGAAAAGCACAACGAGCTTGCCATCTGCCACTTGCGATCTGACGAGGTGACGCCAGCCGAGTATGATGCCCTCGCCTGCAATCGCAGCCTCGACGAGCAGCGCATAGTTGTTGCTCACCATCGCGGGAAGCTTCGGCTGCATATCGAGACCGCGGGCGTGGAACCAGTCGCTCCAGGTTATCGGATACCAGCCGATCGCCTCCGACGACCAGTGCTTCCGGTGAAGCTCCAGCAAATCCGCACCGGCTAGGCTCGATGGATCGGGGAACGGGCCATATCGCTCCAGATAGTCCGGGCTGCAAATCGGCTCGACGATCTCGGGAAACAGGAAGTACAGCACCTCGCCGACCTCGCAACGTTCGTTTCCACAGATCAGTGAGACGTCGACTTCGTCGAAGTTGCGTAGCGTGTCGTCCTCGTCGGAAGCCAATAGAACAAACCTGAGCTCGGGCCGCGATGCGCGAAACCGGTCGACATAAGGCTTGAACCAGTAGGTCACGGCGGCGTTCGTCCCGGAACACGTGATCACCGCAGGATCCGCGGGGTCGTTGAACTCGCTGATGGCATCGCAGATGGAGTCCAGACCGTCGCTGACCGCCGAAAGCAGACGGATACCCTCCGCCGTGAGTTCCAGGCTGTTGTGCTTGCGGACGAAGAGCGTCGTGCCGAGCGCCTTCTCGAGGCCGCGGATCTGCTGGCTGACGGCCGCCTGCGTGACGTGGAGTTCGTTGCCTGCGAGCGTGAAACTCAGATGTTTGGCCGCGACCTCGAACGTGGCGAATGAGCCGAGAGAGGGGAGATAGCGTCGTTTCGTCAGCATGGCGAAGATTACGATGTTGGTGTTCCATTGCGCAACGGCGCCATTTCGCTGGCGATGAGAGCGGCAGCGCGACCAGGCGCCCAGGACGTCATTCCCGTCGCGCCAGCCACTCTTTCCAGCGCAGGACCAGGTTCGCACCCACAGTGGCAATCGGTTCTGGCGGGAGCCGTTCGGGTTCGGCCTGCGCCACAAAATACTCCGTGATCGACGAGGTGCTGCCGCTTGCCAACTCGGCCGCGGAAATCCCGGTCAACGTGCCTCTAGTTGTGCCGAGCCCGTTCTGGCAGCAGGCTGCAAAGATTCCGTCCTCGACCTCGCCTGTCACGGACACGCCGTTGCGGGACAGACACAGGTGCCCCGACCATACATATTCCATCCGCACGTCCGCCAGCTGCGGAAAACGGGTGTCGAACTTCCGGCGCATTACCGCGGTGGCGCGACGCATCTCGCGAGAAGAGGATTCCATGCCGGGGCGGAATTCCGCGCAGGTTCGCGTCACGATCCGGTTGCCACCCTGTCCGCTGTCGATCCGCCGCATTGTCGTACCCATTGGATCCGACGGCGTGACGCCCCAGCGTGCCCTGCCGCCAAGCTTCGCCAATGCATCCCGACCGAGTTCCTCGGTCATGCAGGCGAAAAGGAAGACATGCATGAGTCGGCCGCGCTTGAAGCCAAAGCTCTCGATCTGTCCGTTGTTGGCCAACACGACCTTTGGCGCCGTAACGCTCCCTCCCGGGGAAGCGATGCGCCAAGCCGAACCCTCGCGCCGAAAACCTGTTACCGGCGAGTTCTCGCGGACCTGCGCGACCCGCGACAGCCCCCCGGCGAAACCGCGGACATAGCCCGCCGGCTGCAGCATGACGGTTCCGGGTGTGTAGAGGCCCGAAAGATAGTAGCGACTGCCGGTCAGCTCGAACATCGCCTGCGCGTCGAGTAACTCGTAGCGCTCGCGCAGTTCGCGGAGGTGCGCGGCGTAGCTCTGGTTCCGGGTGTGACTGACCTCGCTGCCAGCGCCATTGGTCTTGCCCACAGGATCGAAGTGATTTGGGTCGATCTCGTATTCCAGCACGGCGTCGCGAGCAAACTCGATCGCAAGGCGGTTGAGCCTGATGAGTCTGCGATCGAGGCTTTCATCCGTCCCGGCATAGTTCACTGAAGTCAGTTCGTGGGGGAGGTCAATCATGAAGCCAGAATTGCGACCGGCCGCGCCCTCGCCGATCCGTCCGGCGTCCAGTACGACGATCCGCGCCCCCGCATTGAGCTGAGCCAGGCGCCGCGCGGCGGCCAGCCCGGCAAACCCCGCACCGATCACAGCAAAATCGCAGGACATGTCACCGTCGAGCGTTCTCGCGGCGGCACGCGGGCCGAGGATCGCGTCCCACGCCGCCGGTCCCGCGTGCTTGGGCAGGCGTTTGGCAGCGTATTCGGATTTCATCGCCGTCGTTTCTCGCTCAATCCAAGCCGCGCCCGGAACCCATCGAGTCCCGCCTCGAGGGCCTCCGGTGTTCCATTGCTGGCAAGGGCAGCACTTAGGGTCTGATTGAGCCCGCCCTCGGTGGAAAGCCCGCGACGCAGTTCCCCGAGGTCGATGTCGGGCGAGTGTCCCAGCAACCGGCAATAACCGCCCAGAAGTGCCGCAAGATACGCCTCGGCCGCCCCTCGATCCTCGGTAAAGCCAGCAAGCCAACCTGCAGCCACGGAAATCTGATCGAGGATCGGCAACAGCAGCCCTGTTGCCGCAAAATGCGCGTTCAGCGCCTCCTCGGACGTACAGTGATGGATCGACGCGTGCGAACCGAAAAGCGCGTCCAGCGCTGCTGTTTCGGGATAGGCAACGAGCGGCGTGCCGCCGAGCGGCAGAATCGGCAGCGGAATCGCCACGGCGATCTCGCGCGCCGGCGCACAGAGGTCGGTGATTTCCTTGACCGACATGCCCGCCATGACGGAGATGACCGTCTGCCCCTCTCGAAACGGCAGGTGCGGCAGCGTCTCCAGCGCCACGTCGGCCAGAAGGCACAGGACCACGATGTCGCTCTGCGCCACGACCGTCTCGTTTGGCGCGCGACCTACCGTGTCGAACCTATGCGAGAGATCCCCCGAGATCCTCAAATTTCGCTCCGAAACGAGGATCTCATGGTCGTCCCCGGCGATGGTGCTGACCATCGCCGAGGCGATTTCACCGGTGCCCAGGAAGCCGATGCGTGCCATCAGGCCACTTCGGTGTCCGTCGGGTCGGTCAGGTCCAGCCAGATCGTCTTGAGTTGGGTATACTGATCGTGGGCGTGGATCGAGTTGTCGCGCCCGCCGAACCCCGACTGCTTGTAGCCCCCGAATGGCGTGGTGATGTCGCCCTCGCCGAAGCAGTTGACCGTGACCGTTCCCGCCCGGATCGCCCGCGCGCCGCGCATCGCCCGCCGCGCATTCGACGTGAAGAGCGAGGCCGCCAGCCCGTACGGCGTGTCGTTCGCCACCGCTATCGCCTCGTCGAAGCTCGATACGGTAATGACCGACAACACCGGACCGAATATTTCTTCCCGAGCCAGCACCGACTCGTTGCTCTTCACATCGACAACCGTCGGCTCGACGAAAGCCCCACCCGAATTCTTGCCCCCCATGACGATTTCGGCGGCCTCGGCCTTGCCGAGATAGCCGCAGACCTTGTCGAAATGTGCCTTGCTGACCAGCGCACCGACCCGCACCGTGGGGTCCAGCGGATCGCCGACGTTCCATTCACGGGCATGCGCCTTCACCTTCTCCAGAAGCGAGTCCTTGACGTCCTTGTGGACGATTAGGCGCGATGCGGCCGAGCAGTTCTCGCCCATGTTCCAGAAAGCGCCGTTCACCACATGGGCGGCCACCGCGTCCAGATGCTCGGCGTCGTCCATGACGATGCAGGGATTCTTGCCGCCCATCTCGAGCACGACCTCTTTCAGGTTGCTGTCGGCCGAATAGTGCAGGAACCGCCGCCCCGTCACGGTGGAACCGGTGAAGGACACCATGTCCACGTCGGGATGCTTGCCCAAGGGTTCGCCCACGTCACCGCCGCCGCCGGTGACGACATTCAGGACGCCGGCAGGGACGCCGGCCTCGTACGCCAGCTCGGCCAGCCTTAGCGCCGTCAGCGAGGTTTCTGCGGCCGGCTTGACCACCACCGAGCAGCCTGCGGCCAGCGCCGGGCCGATCTTCCACGCCAGCATCAGGAGCGGGAAGTTCCATGGTAGCACCAGGCCCACCACACCCACAGGCTCGCGGACCACAAGTGCCATGTGATTGTCAGAGGCCGGCGCCACCTGGTCGTAGATCTTGTCGATCAGTTCGGCATGCCACTTGATGCAGTGGATCGTCTCGGGAACGTCGACGTTGGAGCAGTCATAGATGGTCTTGCCGCTGTCGAGACTCTCCATCACGGCCAGCTCACGCGCATTGCGCGTCAGCAGCTTGCATAGCCGGATCAGAATCTCCTTGCGCTCGGACGGGTGCAGTCTCGACCAGCGGCCGTCCTCGAAGGCTTCGCGAGCCTTGCCGACCGCGAAATCCACGTCCTCGGCTTCGCATGCCGCCACATCGGCCAGCTTTGCGCCGGTCGCAGGGTTTACCGTCTCGAAAGTCTTGCCCGATTTCGCCGGCCGGAAGCTGCCGTCGATGAACGCGTTGGTCGGCAACACCAGGTCGCGGGCAATCGATTCGTATTCGTCCCGTATTAGCAGATCGCTCATGACTCAGTTCCCTGCCTTGATGGCCGCAATCGTGGTTTTCAGTACGCGGACAACCTGCTCAAGTTCGCGCTTGTCGTCCTTGTTCAGACCGCGCAGCGGCGGCCGCATCGGTCCGGTGCGCAGCCCCGCCATTTCGGTTCCGTGCTTGACGCACTGGATGAATTTGGCGCCCTGCTCCAGCACCCGCATCAGCGGCATCATGGCCGACATGATCCGGCGGCCCTTGGCGAAATCGCCGTGCACCGCACAGGTCTCGTAGAGAAACACGTGCTCCTCGGGCAGGAAGTTCGACCCGGCGCAGATCCAGCTGCGCGCACCCCAGGCAAAGAACTCCAGTGCCTGGTCATCCATGCCGCAGGACATCTGGATATGCGGATAGTCCCGCGCCAGCAGGTGCACCCGGTTGATGTCGCCGGAACTTTCCTTGATGCCCACGAAGTTGCGTGACCGGCAGACGCGGTCGAGAAACTCCTCGCCCATCGCCACCCCCATCCGACCCGGGTAGTTGTAGAGAATTACCGGCAGATCGGCAGCGCGGTCGATGGCCAGTGCGTTTAGCGCGTTCTCGCGTTCCGTCGGCACCGAATAGGGTGGCGTCCCGAGCAGGATCGCATCCGCGCCCATCTCGCGCGCGCCGGTTGCCAATGCAATGGAATCGGGCGTGCGCATCGATCCCGTGCCCACGATCAGCGGCAGACGGCCATTCAGCCGGTCCTTGATGAAACGTGCAAGCTCCAGCCGTTCGTCGACCGTCTGCGAGTAATTCTCGGCAGTCGAGCCGCCGGAAACTATGCCATGCACGCCGTTCGCGACCAGGTGCTCCACTACGTCGGCAAGCCCGTCCAGGTCGAACGATCCGTCCGCGCGCATCGGGGTCACGATCGGCGTGTATATCCCCTCGAGTGTAAGTCTAAACGTCATTTCGGCGGTCCATCCAGAAGCTCCTGAGAGTGAATGGCCGGGAGCGCTGAGACCCCGGCGAGCGTGGACCACCGCAGCGCGGAGGCCCCTTGTCGTATCACGATTCTGGCGCCCTCTATTCCATGAAACCCAACAGCCGTGGCAGGGTCAGCGCCAAAGGCGACCAATACGTGGTGACCAGCATCACCGGGAAGGCGGCAAAGGCCATGAAGAAGAACGCTGGCTTCATCACCTCCGACATGCCGACTTTTCCGACCCGACAGGCCATGAACAAGATGGGCGCCATGGGCGGGGAGTTGGCGCCGATCACCACGCTGGTGCCGATGATCGCGGCGAAGTGCACGGCATCCACGCCGATCTCGGCCATGACCGGCACCATGATCGGGCTGATGATCGCGATGACGCTGACGTCATCCATGATCATGCCGATCAGCACCAGGAAGACGTTGACCACGAGCAGGATCAGGATCGGACTGGAGAATGCGCCCAGCAGAAAATCCGTCAACTGCTGTGGAACGCGCTCCAGGGTGAAGATCCGGCTGGCGACAAACGAGAAGACCAGGATGATCATGATGACGCCGGTCGTCGTCGCCGCATGGATCACTGCCTCGGCGATCTTGCGCGGAGTCAGTTCGCGATAGACAAAGAGACCAACCGGGATGGAATAGACGACGGCGATGGCTGCGGCTTCGGTCGGGGTAAAGAAGCCGCCGTAGATTCCGCCCAGGATGATGACCGGAAGCATCAGAGCGGGGAGGGCCTTCCATCCGGTAGAGGCCGTTTCGCTCAACCGCTCGGACCATGGCATCGCGACATCTTCTCCGGGAATCTTTCGCGCCACGTGTATCCTGTTCAGGACGGCCAGCATGATCATCAGCAGGATGCCCGGTCCGATGGTCGCCAGGAAGCAGGCGGCAACGGACTGGCGGGTGACGACGGCATAGAGGATCATCGTGATCGAGGGCGGGATCAGCAGCCCTAGGAGCGACGCGATCCCCAGCAGGGCGCTGGTATAGCCCCGGGAATAGCCGTGGCGTTCCATCGGGTCGATCATGATGGCACCGATGGAGGCGACGGCGGCCGAGGCGGTGCCGGAAATGGCCCCGAAGATGCCGCAGGAAACGATCATCGACGTTCCCATACCCTTGCGCGACTTGCCCACCAGAGCCTCGACGAACTCTACCAGCCGCCGGGCGATCCCGCCCGTCTGCATGAGGTAGCCGGTCATCACGAAGAGTGGCAGCGCCAGGAGGATCACCGAGTTCACCGACCAGAATCCGGTCGTCATGACGAAGGACACGTCCACGCCGTAGAGGAGCGTGAGGATCAGCGTCATTGCGGCGAACGAGAAGACGACGGGCACGCCGATCATCATCAGAACGACGACGGCCACGATTGCGATCAGGGCGACCATTGCGACTACTCCACTTCTGCCAGCGGATCGCCGGATGTGATCGATGCGTCGCCCCTGATCTCCTGAATCAGGTCGCGGACGAGGTAGGCCACGAACAGCACGGAGGCGAAGAGAAGGCTGGACTGGGACACCCACCACGGAATGCCGAAGACCGGCGTCTTTTGATTGCGTTCGACGCCGAACGCGAAGAAGTCCCAGGACCACACCACCATCATCACCGCGACCACCAGCGAGATGGCGGTGGCGACAATGGCGGCGGCCCGCCAGACCTTGGGGTTGCTGGAGAAGATCTTCACGAAATCCGCGGTCAGGTGCGAGCGTTCGCGCGATGCCAGAGATGCCCCGAGCATGTAGAACCACATGATCGCGAGGAGCATGATCTCCTCGAGACCGAAGACGGGAGTACCCAGGACGGACCGGCTGAAGATGCCTGCCGCCAGCATGAACGCCACCGCCAGGCCGATCACCACGACGACCGGCCGCATTATTCGCATGAGAATAGAATCGAGGATCTTGAACAGCCCCACCGCGCCGCCCTCTCTGTGTTGGAGTGAAGAAGGAACCGCGGGTACGCCGCGCGTGCCCGCGATCAGCGATTATTTATTCTTGCTCGGCCGCATCAGCTTCCGGCATGGCCGTACCCGCATCCCGCATCGTCGTGTCCGCGTCCGGAACGGTCGCGTTGGCACGGATGGTGTCCATGATTTCCGGGCCCAGAGCCTCTTCGACCTGCGGCCAGACTTCGTTGCGGACGCGCTCGACCCAGGCGGCCTTCTCTTCGGGTGTTGGAATGATGTACTCCATCCCGAACTCCTGTGCGGCCGCAATCCACTTGTCGTCTTCCGCCTTGGCAGCCCTGAACTGCTGCGCGATCACCTCGCGCGCAGAGGATTCAATGATTTCACGATCTTCGGCGTCCAGTTCGTCCCATGTCTTGGCGCTCATCAGAAGCGAATACGAGGAAAAGTTGTGCGAAGTTTGGACAAAGTAATCCAGCTGATCGCGGAAATACTCGTAGTCCCAATAGATCACATTTGAGGAATCGCCATCGACGACGCCGGTCTGGAGAGAGGTGTAGACCTCCGCCCAGTCGATCGGAACGGCATCGAAGCCCATTGCCTGGACCGTCTGCGGCAACGGGAAGATCGGCTGCGACCGTACCTTGAGTCCCTGAGCCTCCTCATAGCTCGTCGCGTAGCGGTTCTTGGTGGCAATGCCGCCGAAGCCCTCGGGAAAGGGACCGAAATACTTCATGCCGATGTCGGCGTAGACCGGATCCATCAACTTGCGCACCCAGCCGTCGTCCCCGAACGAGACCACCGCGTCTTCCCAGCCCATCACCAGATACGGAACATAGTTCACCCCGATCCGAGGATCGTAGGAGGTCTGTGGCCAGGTGATCATCAGGTGGATGTTGCCCTTGACCAACTGGTCGAACAGTTCCTGTTGGCCACCGAGTTCGCCCTGATAGAATACGTCCGCAACGATGCGGCCATCCGATTTTTCATTGATCAGCGACGCCCAGGTCCGCATCGCCTCGCCCACGGGTGAATTCCGGTCGCCGGCCTCGCTCGTGAGCACCAGCTTGTAGCTATCTTCGCTTGCGCGGGACGCGGCAGGAACGAGCATCGCCAAGGCGACGGCCAACCCGGAGACTGTTTTTGTGTGGATCATGTTCCCCCCCTTTGTGGCCATTCCGCCGCTAGCCGCTCGGATAGCCGCGCGGAATTTTCCGTTGATCCATCCGGATTCGGCAAACGAGCTTTTTCATGGGATGCGCAATAGGCGCAGCTAATGTCGGAATTTCGCCAGCAGCACGGTAGCTGGCGCGGAAGCGCGACGATCAGATTGTACTGAGCCCACCAGATCGGCCCAAGCTAACATCCCGACGCATCCCGAGCTCCGCGCTAGGTTAGCGTCCGAACTCGTGGTGGAAATTCGCGCTGCGTCGGCGGTGTGATCCGGGGTGGCCATCGAGGGCGTCGGTTTTGGTGGAGTTTGCGGACTTCAACCACGGGCCGATGGAGACCCCGATGACCGAATCTACCTTGCCGCTGATCGAGCTGCTGCAAAAGCATGATGACGGCGATTTCCTGCGCGCCGTCACCGAGGCGGTGCTGCAGCTGCTGATGGAGCACGACGTCGAGGGCGTGGTCGGCGCCGGCCGCTACGAGCGCGGCGACGGCCGCCAGAACTGGCGCAACGGCTATCGCGCTCGCGAGCTGAAGACACGCCTCGGCGCGCTGAACCTGCGGGGGCCTAGGCTGCGGCAGGGCTCGTACTTCCCGGGCCTCCTGGAGCCGCACCGGACGTCGGAAAAGGCGCTGGTCGCGGTGATCCAGGAGGCCTGGATCGGCGGCGTCTCGACGCGCCGGGTCGACGACCTTGTGCAGGCCATGGGGCTGACCGGCATCTCCAAGAGCACCGGGTCGAAGCTGTGCAAGGACATTGACGAGCGGGTGCGGGAGTTCTTTGACCGGCCGATCGCCGCCGACTGGCCCTACCTCTGGCTCGACGCGACCTACCTCAAGGTGCGCCAGCGCGGGAGGATCATCTCCGTTGCCGCCATAATCGCCATGGCGGTCATCCCCAGCACGCAACTTGAATCAGAACCCAACGTCTCTGGGAATCCCCGTCGATTCACGCGGCTCGGAAAGTGCTCTAGGTTTCGCAGTAGCGCTGAACTCGCGCGTTCGAGAGCTGGTCAAAGGATCATATCCCCCCTTGGTCCGCTGGCGTTCGCCAGATTGGCCTTTCCCCGCGATTGGGGCCGCGCCGAACTGGGGTCTCCCGGGTTGTGAGTTGTTCGCATGCGCGGTGGACAAAGTTTCCATGTTCAGGCATCGGATATGCGCGGATACCCTAGGTGACCGCTCGGAGGGAGGGAGATGCGCGGAGTTAATCCGGGCGCCCACGCTGACCGAGTACTGGCCGCGATCGAAAGCGATGCGCCGGCGCGGTCCTCGCTGGCTGCTTCCTGGCGGCGGTCTTCGACCCTGCACCGGCTCGACCCGGCGGACCGCAAGCCGCCCCGGCGGTTGAGCGAGGGCGAGTTGCGCGTCGCCCGCGAGCGGGTGGATCTCTTGGTGCATGCCGCGCAGGGGAGCCTCGACCGGCTGTTCCAGGCGGTTGGCGGCGTAAGCTGCTGCATCCTACTGGCGGACCGCGAGGGCGTACCGGTCGACCGCCGCGGCGCCGCGTCTGACGATCCGACGTTCGAGGGCTGGGGGCTGTGGACCGGAGCGGTCTGGAGCGAGGCGGCCGAAGGCACCAACGGCATCGGGACTTGCATTGTGGAGCAGCGCCCGCTCTCCATCCACCGCGACCAGCACTTCTTCACCCGCAACACTGACCTCAGCTGCACCACTGCGCCAATATTCGATCACGAGGGGCGGCTCGCGGCAGCGCTCGACGTCTCGTCCTGCCGTGCCGATCTCACCGAGGCTTTCATCGGGCTGATCGCGGTTGCGGTTCAGGACGCGGCGCGGCGCATCGAGGCGGAGACCTTTCGGCTGGCCTTCCCCGATGCGCGGGTGCTCGTGGCCCCCGGGACCGACAAGAACGGCGGGGGGCTGATCGCGATCGACAGCGACGAACTGGTGATCGGCGCCACCCGCGCCGCACGACAGGCGCTCGGACTCACGGGCGAGAATCTGGCGCGGCCCGTTCCGGTCGCAGACCTCTTCGGCATCGTCGACGGCGATCTCGAGGCCGCGGAACGTGGAGTGTTGCAGCGGGCGCTGGCACGTGCGGGCGGAAATGCGTCGGCGGCTGCGCAGGCCCTCGGAATCAGCCGCGCGACCCTTTACCGAAAACTGAACCGCCTCGGACTCTCATAGGCGCCCTCGGCGGCTTCCTGAGCCTCCGACCGGCGGTTACAGGGGCTGGGTGCGCCGATCTGTCTCAATTCTGAGACACCTGGCACCGGCCGCGGTGGCCCCCGGGGCTGACAGAAGATTCCTTTCGCGCAATTTTCTTGCGCAGCGTCGCATCCCGCGGCGTTCCCGAACCGGGAGGGAGCCATGAACAAGATCGAATTCTTTCGGACCGCCACGGCGCCGTTCGCCGCGCGCTACGGCAACTTCATTGGCGGCAGGTGGGTCGAGCCCATCGCCGGGCGCTACTTCGACAACTTCTCGCCGGTGAACGGTGCGAAGCTTTGCGAGGTGGCGCGCTCCGACGCGACCGATGTCGAGGCCGCGCTCGACGCCGCCCACGCCGCCAAAGACGCCTGGGGCCGCACCAGCCCCGCCGAGCGGGCGCTGATCCTGAACCGGATCGCCGACCGCCTGGAGGCGAACCTCGAACTCCTGGCGCGCGCCGAGACCTGGGACAACGGGAAGCCGATCCGCGAGACGACTGGCGCCGACGTGCCGCTCGCCATCGACCACTTCCGCTACTTCGCCGGGATCGTCCGGGCGCAGGAGGGTTCGATCTCCGAACTCGACCACAACACCGTCGCCTATCACTTCCACGAGCCGCTCGGGGTGGTCGGGCAGATCATTCCGTGGAACTTCCCACTGCTCATGGCGGTCTGGAAGCTTGCGCCCGCACTTGTCGCCGGCAACTGCGTGGTGCTGAAGCCCGCGGAGCAAACGCCGGCCTCGATCCTGGTCCTTCTCGACCTGATCGCCGACTTGCTGCCGGCTGGCGTCTTGAACGTCGTCAACGGCTTCGGGCTCGAGGCCGGCAAGCCGCTCGCCTCCTCGCCCCGGATCGCCAAGATCGCCTTCACCGGCGAGACCACTACTGGCCGGCTGATCATGCAGTACGCCAGCCAGAACCTGATTCCGGTCACGCTTGAGCTCGGCGGCAAGAGCCCGAACATCTTCTTCGCCGACGTCATGGCCGAGGATGACGACTTCCTCGACAAGGCGGTCGAGGGGTTCGTCATGTTCGCCTTCAACCAGGGCGAGGTCTGCACCTGCCCGAGCCGGGCGCTGGTCCAGGAGTCGATCTACGAGCGCTTCATGGAGCGGGCGATCGCCCGCACCGAGGCGATCGTCCAGGGCGACCCGCTCGACCCCGACACCATGGTCGGCGCGCAGGCCTCGGGCGAGCAGCTAGAAAAGATCCTCGCCTACATCGACATCGGCAAACAGGAGGGCGCGGAGCTCCTGACCGGCGGCCACCGCAACGCGCTCGCGGGCGAGCTCGGTGAGGGCTTCTACGTGAAGCCGACGGTGTTCCGGGGCCACAACAAGATGCGCATCTTCCAGGAGGAAATCTTCGGCCCGGTGCTCTCGGTCACCACCTTCAAGGATGACGCCGAGGCGCTGGCGATCGCCAACGACACACTCTACGGCCTGGGGGCCGGGATCTGGACCCGCGACATGACCCGCGCCTACCGCTTCGGCCGCGGCATCGAGGCCGGCCGGGTCTGGACCAACTGCTACCACGCCTATCCTGCGCACGCGGCCTTTGGCGGCTACAAGCAGTCGGGCATCGGGCGCGAGACCCACAAAATGATGCTCGACCATTACCAGCAGACCAAGAATCTCCTGGTCAGCTACAGTCCGAAAAAGCTCGGCTTCTTCTGAAAACCCGCGGGGCGGCGCAGTCCGCCCCGCCGACACTAGGAAACCAGGAGGAACTCGATATGGCCAAGACCATGAAAGCCGCCGTCGTCCGTGAGTTCGGCAAACCGCTGACCATCGACGAGGTGCCGGTGCCCGAGCCGGGTCCCGGCATGATCCAGGTGGCGATCGGCGCCTCGGGCGTCTGCCACACCGACCTACATGCCGCCGAGGGCGACTGGCCGGTGAAGCCGAACCCGCCGTTCATCCCCGGCCACGAGGGCGTGGGCTACGTTTCCGCCGTTGGCGACGGGGTACAGCACGTGAAGGAAGGCGACCGCGTCGGCGTTCCCTGGCTCTACACCGCCTGCGGCCACTGCAAGCACTGCCTCGGCGGCTGGGAAACGCTCTGCGAGAGCCAGCAGAATACCGGCTACTCGGTAAACGGCGGCTTCGCGGAATACGTGGTCGCCGACCCGAACTTCGTCGGCCACCTACCCGCCAACATCGACTTCGTCGAGATCGCGCCGGTGCTCTGCGCCGGGGTCACTGTGTACAAGGGCCTCAAGGTGACTGACACCAAGCCCGGCGACTGGGTGGCGATCTCGGGCATCGGCGGGCTCGGCCACATGGCGGTGCAATACGCCAAGGCGATGGGGCTGAACGTGGCCGCCGTCGACATCGACGACGCCAAGCTGGACCTCGCCCGCCGGCTCGGCGCAACGGTGACGGTCAACGCCCTGAACGACGACCCGGCCACGGTGATCAAGCGCGAGACCGGCGGCGGCGCCCGGGGCGTTCTGGTCACGGCGGTCAGCCGCAAGGCTTTCGAGCAGGCGATCGGCATGGTCGGCCGCGGCGGCACAGTCGCGTTGAACGGCCTGCCGCCAGGCGACTTCCCGCTCGACATCTTCGGCATGGTTCTGAACGGGATCACCGTGCGCGGCTCGATCGTCGGCACCCGGCTCGACCTGCAGGAGTCGCTCGACTTCGCTGGCGACGGCAAAGTTAAGGCGACCGTGGCGTCCGCTAAGCTCGAGGACATCAACGCGATCTTCGAACGGATGCACAAGGGGCAGATCGAGGGCCGCGTCGTCCTCGACCTGACCGCCTGAGCCATGGCCAGAGCAGCCGCCGGCAAGGTGAGCGCCACTCCGGCGGCGCTCGCGCTCCTCGCCGAAATCGTCGCCGACCACGGGCCGGTGATCTTTCATCAATCCGGCGGCTGCTGCGACGGCTCCTCGCCGATGTGCTACCCAGAAGGTGAGTTCGCGGTCGGCGATCACGACGTGCTTCTCGGTCACATCGGCGGCGTGCCAGTGTACATCAGCGGCCCGCAGTATGCAGCCTGGAAGCACACCGATCTGATCATAGATGTGGTCGGGCCTTCGCGGCTGAGCAGCGCCCTCTGGCAACTGCATCTCCTTCCGCCCGCCGCGCTTCATGACGCGGAACGGGACGTGGAGCGTCACGGTCTCGGGGATTTGAGCGGCACGGGTCACGCGGCAGCCTCGATTTCCCCGGTCAGCATCTCGCGGGCGAGGCCGCCGAGCCCGTCGATCCGAAGCCGGACGTTCAGCCCGTCCGTGCCGATATCGACACGCTCGACCAGCAGAGTGACGATGCGCGCCTGCTCTGCGGGGAAGAGTTCGTCCCACAGCGGGTCGAGCTGCTGCAGCGCCGCGCAGGCGTCGGCTTCGGTGGTGTCGTTGGCATGGGCGCGCGCTGCCTTCCACGTCCCTGCAACGATCTCGGGCTGGCGGAACACGGCGCGCAGCTGGTCGATGACGGCGGCTTCGATCTCGCCAGCGGGCACGCGGCCCACGGGGCAAGACCCGGCGCCGTGCTTCAGCACCGTCTGGCTGACATAGTAGCGGTAGAGCCTGTCGCCCTTGCGGGTATGCGTCGGTGAGAACGCGGCGCCATCGGGCCCGAACAATAGCCCCTTCAGCAGCGCGGGCGTGTCGGCGCGTGTGCGGGCGGCGCGCTTTCGGGGGCTCTCCTGCAGGATCGCATGGACACGGTCCCACGTCTCGCGGTCAATGATCCCGTCGTGCTCGCCGGGGTAGCTCTCGCCCTTGTGCACCGCCTCGCCGATATAGGCGCGGTTGCTCAGCATTCGGTAGATGTATTTCTTGTCGATCCGGTTGCCGCGCGGCGTGCGGATGCCGCGTGCGCCGACCTCTCGCGCCAGCTCCGTGCAGGATCCGATCTCGAGAGAGAGGGCGAAGATCCAGCGCACATGCGCGGCGGCTTCTTTGTCGACCACCAGCTTCCGGTTCTCGACGCGATATCCGTAGGGCGGGACGCCGCCCATCCACATGCCCTTCTTGCGGCTAGCGGCGACCTTGTCGCGGATGCGCTCGGCGGTGACCTCCCTCTCGAACTGGGCGAAGGAGAGCAGGATGTTCAGCGTCAGCCGCCCCATGGAGGTGGTGGTGTTGAAGGACTGGGTCACCGAGACGAAGGTCACGCCGTTCCGGTCGAACACCTCGACCAGCTTGGCGAAGTCGGCCAGCGACCGGCTGAGACGGTCGATCTTGTAGACCACGACGACATCGACCAGCCCGTCCTCGATGTCCTCCAGCAACCGCTGCAGGCCCGGTCGCTCCAGCGTGCCGCCGGAGATGCCGCCGTCATCATACTGATCGCGGACCAGCACCCAGCCCTCGGACCGCTGGCTGGCGATGTAGGCTTCGCAAGCCTCCCGCTGGGCATGCAGGCTGTTGAACTCCTGCTCCAGCCCTTCCTCGGAGGACTTCCGGGTGTAGACCGCGCACCGCAGCTTTCGGATGATCTTCGATTTTTCGGGTGGCTTCGTCATGTCCGCCCCCTGTGGTTCTTGAGGCCGAAGAACACCCAGCCGTTCCAGCGCGTGCCGGTGATCGCGCGCGCGATGGCGGACAGCGACTTGTACGGCCGCCTCTGCCATTCGAAGCCGTCGGCGGTGACGGTGACGATTTGTTCGACGCCCTGCCATTCGCGGAGCAGCCGGGTTCCGACGATCGGCAGGCCCTCCTGGCGGCGCCTGCGGACTGGCGCCGTCTCAGCCTCGACCTCGTCGCCCAATTCCTCCAGCCGCTTTACCGTCGCCGGTTTCAGCCCGCCATAGGTGAGCTCCTGAATGCGGTAGGCCAGACGGCTTTCCAGGTAACGCCTGTTGAATGGCGGCGGCTCGCTGTCGAACAGCTCGCGCCACTGTTGCTTCAGGTCGGGCGTCGGCGTGGACTTCAGCGCTGCCAGGCGCGCGGGGATATGGTCGGTCATGCGACTCTCCGTCGGCTCGGATTTGCATGACCGCTCCGGTCGGGCGGAAAGTGTAGCGAACTTTCTCCAGCGTCGGCAGATACTTCGCTTGACTGCCGGGCTCGGAGGCGGACCAGGCCGAGGGCGAGCAGTCGACAGAGTTCTGCCCGGCGCTCGCGCGGCGTCATGAGACCCGGACGCATCGGGTTCGGCCCGGCGCCTAACCCCGTAGAAAAACCGCAGCGCGCAGACGGTCTGGTTCAGCGCCGGCCAGGA
>CALMSR010000074.1 GCA_937872465.1 uncultured Paracoccaceae bacterium | reverse complement strand
ATGATCGCGGGGCTGGAAGAGGTGACGGCGGGTCGCGTGATCATCGGCGGTCAGGGGGTGGGCACCCACCAGCCCGGGCCGGGGGGCCGGGCGGCGGGGGTGCGCTCCCATCCCCCCGCCGTGCCGACGCGGCCCCTTGCCCGCCCGCGGCGGGCGTGCTTGTCTCGGCCCGCAACTTCAGGAGATCCGCTTCATGTCCCTTCAAGCCCCGCGCTCCGCCCTGATCCTCCTGCTCGCGCTCGGCGCCTGCAACCAGATCCCCGGCGCCGCGGTGCCCGAGGGGCCCGCGGAAGTCGTAGCGGGCGACGGCAGCTGCGGGGCGGAGGCCTATCAGGCCTATGTCGGACAGCGCATCGACGCGCTGAACGACGTCGCGCTGCCCGACGACAAGCGCGTGCTCTTCCCGACCACCCCGGCGACCATGGATTTCGTCCCCGGCCGGCTCAACATCGCGGTCGACAAGTCGGACACGATCTCGAAGATCTATTGCGGCTGAAGCAGCGAGGATCGCCTCGGAAGCCACGAGCATGGATGTGAGCGCGCGCGCTCACATCATTATGTAACTGATATCGCTTGACTTCTCTCGCCGCGTTAACCTGGCCTCAACGAATCTTCGTGCCAGGCCGTGACCGGTTGTCGGTATCACCTTAGCGGCTCCGCGCCGTCGACCCTCACCCCGCACGGGCCAAGGATCCTCAGCCCGATCGACCCGTGGCGATCGGGCCGCCGGTGAAACTGCCCCCCCCCCCCGCCCTTTCGGTCCGGGGGCATGTGGTGCGGGCCGCGCGGGGCGCGCGGCCTCCTGCCTGTCCCCGGGTTCGGCCCAGGGGCCGCGCGGCCCGCTGGGCGGAAGGGCCGTCGGGATCAGAACTCGACTTCGATCGCCTTGCCGGCGGCGCGCGCCAGCTGGACCACCGATGCCGCCACCGCCAGGTCCTGCAGCCCGACGCCGGTGCCGTCGAAGAGCGTGATCGCCTCGGCCGAGGACCTTCCCGCATGGGTGCCGTTCACCACCGCGCCGATCTGGGCGATGTCGCCCTCGGCGATGAGCCCGGAAGCGATGGCGTGCTGCGCCTCGCCGATCGAGACCGATTGCGCCACCTCGTCGGTGAAGACCTCCGCGGCGCCGAGCAATTCCGCCTCGACCTCCTGCTTGCCCTTGGTATCGGTGCCCATGCAGGCGACATGGGTGCCCGGACGGACATGCTCGCGCTTGAGGATCGGCGAGTTGCTGGAGGTGATGGTGATGATCACGTCCGATTCGGCGCCCAGCTGGTCCAGCTCCACCGCCTGGAAGGGCAGGCCGAGCTCGGCGGCGGTATCGGCGAGCCGCGAGAGCATCTCGGGATGGAAGTTCCAGCCCACCACCCGCTCGAAATCGCGCTGCTGCGCCGCGGCGCGCATCTGGAAGGCCGACTGGTGGCCGGCGCCGACCATGCCGAGCACCTTGGAATCCTTGCGTGCCAGGTGCCGGATGGAGACCGCGCTCGCCGCCGCGGTGCGCGCCGCGGTGAGGTAGTTTCCGCCGACCACCGCCACCGGCCGCCCGGTGTCGGGATCGAAGAGGAAGACGGTGGATTGGTGGTTGCCGAGCCCCTCGTAGCGCTCGAGGTTGTGCGGCCAGTAGCCGCCCGCCTTCACGCCGAGGGTCAGCCCGGCGCGGTCGAAGCCGCCCTTGAAGCCGTAGAGCGCATCGGCATGGCCGATCGCCTCGCGCACCACCGGGAAGTTGTAGGCATCGCCGCGCGCCATGGCGCCGAAGACGGCTTCCACCGCCTCCACCGCCGCATCGAGGGTCATCAGCTCGGGACAGGCCTTTTCGGGAACGATGATCATGGGGTTCCTCCGGTGCTCAGCGCGGAGGACATCCGGCTGACGTTCTGTTTCGGAGCGGATCAAGGACGCTCGATCCGCGTGACGGGATGGCCTCGCGGCCGCGGGCCGCCGCGGCGGCCGGGACATGCGCGCAGGGGCGCGCGATGCCGATTGCCTGCGATGCGCCGGTCGGCGCATCGCGTCGGTTCCTGGAGTCTCGGGGCCCCGCGAGCGGGCCCCGGGGGCTCAATAGGCCCTGCCGCGGGCCGAGACCGGCCAGACCGTCTCGACCTTGCCGTTCCGCACGCCGACGTACCAGTCGTGGACGTTGCAGGTCGGGTCGCAATGGCCGGTCACGAGGCGGAGCTTCTCGTTGACCTTCAGCACGCCCTTGGGATCCTCGATGACGCCGTGCTCGTCGGAGCACTTGATGTATTTCACGTCGTCGCGGCCGTAGATGAAGGGCAGGCCGGAATCGAGGGTCTGGACCTTGAGCCCGGCGTCGCAGATCGCCTTGTCGGGCTTGGCATGGGACATGACGCTGGTCAGGATGAAGAGCGCGTTCTCCCATTCGCCCTGGTCGATGCGCTTGCCGTTCTCGTCGTGGATCCGGCCGTAGTCGGCGTCCATGAAGGCGTAGCTGCCGCACTGCAGCTCGTTGAAGACGCCCGAATTCGATTCGAAGTAGTAGCTGCCGGTGCCGCCGCCGGAGACCAGTTCCGGCTCGAGCCCGATCGCCTTCAGCGCCTCGACGGCGTCCTTCACCTGGGCGATGGCGGCGTCGAGCTTGGCCTTGCGGTCCTCGAAGCTGTCCATGTGCTGCATGGCACCCTGATAGGCCTGGATGCCGAGGAAGCGCAGGCCCGGCGCGGAGTCGGCGGCCTTGGCGATCTCGACAACCGCCGGCGTGGTGGTCACGCCGCAGCGCCCGGCGCCGCAGTCGATCTCGACGAAGACGTCGAGGGTGGCGCCATGCTTCTGCGCCGCCGCCGAGAGATCGGCGATGTTGGCGACGTCATCGACGCAGACGATGACCCGGCCGCCGCTGATCCCGGGCAGGCGGGCGAGGCGGTCGATCTTGGCAGGGTCGCGGACCTCGTTGGAGACGAGGATGTCCTTGACGCCGGCGCGGGCGAAGACCTCGGCCTCGGAGACCTTCTGGCAGCAGACGCCGATGGCGCCGCCCAGATCCATCTGCAATTGCAGCACGTCCACGGACTTGTGCATCTTGCCATGCGCCCGGTGGCGCATGCCGTGCGCCTTGGCGTAGTCGCCCATCTTCTTGATGTTGCGCTCGAGCGCGTCGAGGTCGAGGATGAGACAGGGGGTCTGGATGTCCTTCTCGTCCATCCCCGGCACGGCCGGCACGTCGAAGCCGACTTCCAGCCCGTCGAATTTCACGGGTGCGTTCATGAGTTTTCCCTCCCTTCAGGCCTTGAGCCAGGGCAGCTTGTCGAGATCGACATTGCCGCCGGTGATGATGACGCCGACGCGCTTGCCGGCGAAACGGTCGCGGTTCTTCAGGATGGTCGCCAGCGGCACCGCGCTCGACGGCTCCATGACGATCTTCATGCGCGCCCAGATGAGCCGCATCGCGTCGATGATCTCCTGCTCGCTGGCGGTCAGGATGTCGGTGACATAGGTCGAGACGAAATGCCAGGTCAGCTCCTTGAGCGGCACCTTGAGCCCGTCGGCCACGGTCACCGGCGCGTCGTCGGCGATGATGTGCCCCGCCTTGAAACTGCGGTAGGCGTCGTCCGCCTGCTCCGGCTCCGCGGCGAAGATCTGGATCTTCGGCGCAATGGTCGAGAGCGTCAGGCAGGTGCCCGAGATCATGCCGCCGCCGCCGATGGGCGCGACCACCGCATCGAGCCCCTCGACCTGTTCGGCGAGCTCGCGCGAGCAGGTTCCCTGGCCGGCGATCACCCGGGGGTCGTTGTAGGGATGCACGAAATCGGCGCCGGTCGCGGCCTGGATCTCGGCGAAGACCGCCTCGCGCGAGGAGGTCGAGGGCTCGCATTCGGTGATCTTGCCGCCGTAGCCGCGGACCGCGTCCTTCTTGGCCTGCGGCGCGGTGCGCGGCATGACCACGTTGCAGGGGATGCCGCGCCGCCCGGCGGCGTAGCTGAGCGAGAGCGCGTGGTTGCCGGAGGAATGGGTGGCGACACCCTTCTCCAGCATGTCGTCGGGCAGGCTGAAGACCGCGTTGCAGGCGCCGCGCACCTTGAAGGCGGCGGCCTTCTGGAAGTTCTCGCATTTGAAGAACAGCTCGGCCCCGGTCATGTCGTTCAGGAACGACGAGGTCAGAACCGGCGTGCGATGGATGTAGGGGCGCACGCGTTCGTGCGCCGCCTCCACGTCGGCGAAGGTCGGAATGTACATTCGGACCCCCTCAGGCGGATTTGGCGAGCTTCGGCTCGGCCGCGGCCGAGTTCCGATAGTATTCCTGGGCCGCCGCGACGCCGGAGCCGAGCTCGATCGGATAGCCGAGGTCCGCCATGGCCATCTCGGCCGTGCCGATGCCCGAAAGCGCCATGACATCCGTGAGGCTGCCCAGGTGGCCGATGCGGAACACCTTGCCCGCGACCTCGCCGAGGCCGATGCCGAAGGCGACGCCGTATTTGTCGGCGGCGTGGACCACGAGCTTGGTGCTGTCCTGGCCCTCGGGGACGAGGATGGCGCTGATCGTCTCGGAATAGAGATCCGGCGAATGGGCGCAGAGCTTGAGGCCCCAGGCGTCGACCGCGCGGCGCACGCCCTCGGCCATGCGGTGGTGACGGGCGAAGACGTTCTCGAGCCCCTCCTCCTCGATCATCTTCAGCGCCTCGCCGAGGCCGAAGAAGAGACCGACCGGGGGCGTGTAGGGGAAGCCGCCCTTGGGGTTGGTGTTGAGCATGTCGCGCCAGTCGAGGAAGCAGCGCGGCAGCTTGGCCGTCTCCATGGCCTTCAGCGCCTTCTGGCTGACGCCGACGATGGAAAGCCCTGCGGGCAGCATGAAGCCCTTCTGGCTGCCGGTGATGGCGACGTCGACGCCCCATTCGTCCATGCGGAAGTCCATCGAGGCGATCGAGCTGACGCCGTCGACGAGCAGGAGCGCCGGGTGCCCGGCCGCGTCGATCGCCTTGCGCACGGCGGCGACGTCGGACCGCACGCCGGTCGCGGTCTCGTTATGGGTGACGAGAACGGCCTTGATCTCGTGGTTCTTGTCGGCCTCGAGCGCGGCCTGGAAATCGGCCGCGGGCGCGCCGGCACCCCAGGGGGCGTTGAGCTGCTGGACGTCGAGGCCCCAGCGCTTGCACATGTCGATCCAGCGGTGGGAGAACATGCCGTGGCGGCAGGCGAGGATCTTGTCGCCCGGCGACAGCGTGTTGGAGATCGCCGATTCCCAGCCGGCGGTGCCGGTGGCGGGGAACATGATGACCTCACCGGTCTCGGTCTTGAGCACCTTCTTGACGCCGGGGAAGAGCGGCTTGAACATCGTGCCGAAGCTCGACGAGCGATGGTCGATCGTCGGCTGGCTGATGGCGCGGCGAAGGCGCTCGGGGATGTTGGTCGGGCCTGGAATGAAGACCGGGTTCTGGTTGGACATGAACGCTCCTCCGTCTGTTCGCCGAACTCTATAGCAGTGTCATTTTTGGCGTGCAATTTTTTTGAAATAGTTTTTCATAGCCCCGGAAATGCCCTATGCTCCTGCAATGTCGAGACGAATCGTTTTTCATCGGCCGAAGGATACCGGGACGACCAAAAATAGCCGCACCGGGGCCGACGGCAAGACACCGTCGGAGCCCGGCATGGACCCCTCCCAGAAGCGCAGCCGCGGCCGTCCCCGCGCCTTTGCCGCAGCCGCCGAATCGACCACGATCCAGGCGCTCGACCGGGCGCTGCACATCCTCAAGACCCTTGCCGCCAGCGACGGCATGTCGCTCACCGAGCTGGCCGAGGCCTCCGGGCAATCGCCCGCCACCGTCTACCGGGTGCTCTCGACCTACGAGACCCATGGCATGGTCGAGTTCCAGCCCGCCACCCAGCTCTGGTTCGTCGGCCAGCAGGCGTTCCGCATCGGCAGCGCCTTCCTCGGCCGGTCCAATCTCGTGGAGCAGGCGCGCGCGGCGATGCATGCGCTCATGTCGCTGACCGGCGAGACCGCCAATCTCGCCATCGCCGACGGCGGCGACGTCATGTTCCTCAGCCAGGTGGAGACGCACGAGCCGATCCGCGCCTTCTTTCGCCCCGGATCGCACGGGCCGATCCATGCCTCGGGAATCGGCAAGGCGCTGCTCGCCTATTACCCGCGGGACGTGATCGAACGGCTGATGCGCGGCCATGCGCTGACCGCCTTCACCGGCCGCACCTTCACCGACAACGACCGGCTCTTCGAGGAACTCGCCGTGATCCGCGGCCGCGGCTGGGCGCTCGACGACGAGGAATACACCGACGGCATGCGCTGCATCGCCGCGCCGATCTTCAACGAGTTCGGGGAACCGGTCGCCGGGATCTCGATCTCCGGGCCGACGCTGCGGGTGACCCATGCCCGCGCGACGGAGATCGGCACCCAGGTGCGCGATGCCGCCGACCGGATCACCGAGGCCATCGGCGGCACCGCGCCGGAACGGCGGGCCAATGCCCCGCGCCGCCGCGCCCGTTGACAGCCGGAGGCGGCGGGTGTGAGCTCCTGACCTCGCAACAGGGATGGCGGGACGGGCCATGTTCGATCTGATCCTGCGCAATGCCGTCGTCGTGACCGCCGATGCCGAGCGGCGCGTGATCCGCGAGGGCGCGGTGGCGGTCGCGGGGGGGCGGATCGCGCGCGTCGGCACGGCGGAAGAGATCGGCGCGGAGGCGCGCTCGGTGGTGGATGGCGGCGGCATGCTGCTGATGCCCGGCCTCATCAATACCCATTGCCACGCGGCGGATTCGCTCTTTCGCGGCCTCGTGGAGGACCTGCCGCTCGAGCCCTGGCTCCGCAAGGTCTGGAAGGCGGAGGCCGCGACCTTGGATCCGCGGACCGTGCGGCTCGGCGCCACGCTGGGCCTGGCGGAGCTGCTGCTCGGCGGGGTCACCACGGTGATGGACATGTTCTGGCACCCGCGCGAGACCGTGGCCGCGGCGCGCGACCTCGGCATGCGCGTCGCCACCGGCGGGATCTTCTTCGACGGCCCCGGCATCGACGGGCTCGGCGCCGCCGAGCGGATGGTGCAGGCAGCCGCCTTCTTCGACGATTTCGCCGATGCGCCGGACGTCTTGGCCGGCTGCTTCCCCCATGGCAGCTATACCGTCGGCCCCGAGCATCTCGCGGAATCGAAGGCGCTCGCGGCGGCGCGCGGCGGGCTCTATTGCACCCATGCGGCGGAGACCCGGGCCGAGCGCGCGGATATCGAGACGCGCTACGGCGCCTCGGTGATCCGCCATCTCGATGCGCTCGGCCTGCTCGACGCCAGGACGGTGCTGGCGCATTGCGTCTGGCTCGACGAGGAGGAGATCGCGATCCTCGCGCGGACCGGCGCCACGGTCTCGCACAACCCGCTCTCGAACCTCAAGCTCGCCAGCGGCATCGCCCCGGTGCCGGCGATGCTCGCGGCCGGCGTGCGCGTCACGCTCGGGACCGACGGCGCGATCTCCGGCAACGATCTCGACATGTGGCTGGCGATGCGGCTGGCGGCGGTGCTGCACAAGGGTGCCACGCTCGACGCCGGCGCCGTCGCGACCGGGCAGGTGCTCGACATGGTGACCCGCGACGCGGCCGCGGCCCTCGGTGCCGCCGACCGGATCGGCGCGCTCGAGCCGGGCAAGTTCGCGGACATGATCCTGATCGACCTCGGCCGCGCCCATGCGGTGCCGCTCTTCGATCCGCTGACGCATCTGGTCTATTCCTGCGCCCGGTCCGACGTTCGCCGCGTCTATGTCGGCGGCGTCGAGGTGGTGCGCGACGGCACCCTGCTGCTGCACGACATCGAAGCGACGCTCGACGCCGTGCGCGACCTCGTGCCGGCGATCGCGGCGAGCGTGGCGCCGTGACCGGGTCGCAGGCCGCGCGCGTCGCCGCCGCCCATGCGTCGCTTCGCGACCGGGTCGGCGCGCCGGTCGAGGCCGGGATCATCCTGGGAACGGGTCTCGGCGGGCTCGCCGACCGCCTGGCGGAGCCGACCGCCGTTCCCTATGGCGAGATCGCCGGCTTCCCGGTCTCCACCGCGCCGGGCCATGCCGGGCGGCTGGTGACGGGGCGTCTCTTCGGGCGACGCGTGGCGCTGATGCAGGGGCGCCTGCATCTCTACGAAGGCTGGTCCGCCCGCGACATCGCGCTCCCGGTCTATCTGCTGGCGCGGCTGGGCGCGGCGCGGCTGATCGTCACCAATGCCGCTGGTGCGCTCGACCCGGACCTCGCGCCCGGCGCGGTGATGCTGATCGAGGATCACCTGAACTTCACCGGGGCCAATCCGCTGACCGGCCCGGACGAGCCCGATCTCGGCCCGCGCTTTCCCGATCTCTCGCGCGCCTATGACCCGGCGCTGCGCGAGGCCGCGCTGCGGGCGGCGGAAGCGGCGGGCGTTCCGCTCCGGCGGGGGATCTATGCCGCGGTGGCCGGGCCGTCGCTGGAGACCTCGGCCGAGCGGCGGTTCCTGCGCGCGGCAGGCGGCAGCGCCGTGGGCATGTCGACGGTGATCGAGGTGATCGCCGCCGCCCATGCCGGGCTGCCCGTGCTCGGGCTTTCCGCGATCTCGAACGCGGCCGCGGGCGGCCCCGACCAGGCGCCCGACAGCATCGAGGAGATCCTGGCCAATGCCGCGACCGCCGGCGCGGCGATCGCAGCACTCCTCCAGCGGCTCTTCGCCGGGGCATGAGCCGCGCCGCGGGCGGGCGGGGCAAGTGAGCGCGCCGGGCAAGCTGCGCAGCGTCGCGCTTCTCGCGCTGGCGGAGGTGATGACCATGAGCCTCTGGCTGCTCTCCGCCGCGATCCTGCCCGATCTCGTGGCGGAGGCGGGTCTCGGGCCCGGGCGGGCGGCGGCCTTGTCGAGCGCGGTCCAGATCGGTTTCGTCGTCGGCGCGCTGGCGCTGGCGGTGCATGGCACGGCCGATCGCTTCGATCCGCGCCGGGTGCTGGCCGGCTCGGCGCTCGTCGCCGCCGCCGCCAATGCGGCGCTGCTCGTGACCCCGGTCGGCGGCGCGGCGCAGATCGGCCTGCGCGCGCTGACCGGCGCCTGCCTCGCCGGCGTCTATCCGGTGGGGATGAAGATCGTCGTCGGCTGGGGGACCCGGGACCGGGGCCTCCTGGTCGGCATCCTCGTCGGATCCCTGACCGTCGGCACGGCGCTGCCGCATCTGCTCGCCTTCTTCAGCGGGCCGGACTGGCGGGCGACCGCCCTGCTCGCCTCCGGCCTCGCCGCCGCGGGCGGGATGCTCGGCCTCGGCGCCGGCCTCGGGCCGTTCCATGCCCGCGCCGCGAGCCTCGATCCGGGCGCCCTGCGGCTGGCCTGGACGAATCGCCGGCTGCGCCTGGCCTATGCGGGCTATCTCGGCCACATGTGGGAGCTCTATGCCTTCTGGGCCTGGATCGGCGCCGCGGCGGCCGCGGGTTTCGCCGCCGGGCTCGGCGCCGCCGCGCCCGATGCCGCGCGCCTCGTCAGCTTCGCCGCCATCGCGCTCGGCGGGCTGCTCTGCATCCCCGCGGGCTGGGTCGCCGACCGGATCGGCAAGGCGCGGGTCGCGCAGGGCGCGATGCTCACGAGCGGCGCCGCCGGCCTCGCCACGGCGGCGAGCTTCGGCGGCGTCTGGCAGCTGACGGCGGTGCTGATCCTGCTCTGGGGTGCCGCGGTCATCCCCGATTCGGCGCAATTCTCGGCGCTGGTGGCCGATGCGGCGCCGCCCGAGCGCGCCGGCAGCCTGATGACCTTCCAGACCGCCCTGGGCTTCACCCTGACCTTCTTCACCGTGCAGGCGGTGCCATGGGTCGCCGCCGGACTCGGCTGGCCGGCGACGCTGGCGCTGATGGCGCTCGGGCCGGCCTTCGGCGTCGAGGCGATGCGGCGCCTCCTCCGGATGGGTCGCGAATCGGTGGACGCCACGCTAGATCGCCTGTAGGTTGAACAAGCCTGCGGAATGCAGCCCAACGGGGCAGGTGCCCCGGTCCGAAGGCTCGGATAGCGCCTAGGGATCCCAGGATCGGACATGCGCGCCGACGCGGTCACGTAGTAGTTTGTTAACACTTGCGCGGGTTAATTGCGGAAACCGACTCGCCTGCCCATATGACAAGCAGCCACCGGAAAGCGACGCGATGCTCATAGGCCAGCTCCTGCTCTCGATCCTCACAGCGATCTTCGTGGCGGCAGCCGCGCTGCTGGGCGGATGGAGCCTGCTGGGTGCTCTGGTGCTCTATTCCCTGAGCGGGTCGCTCACGCTCGCGCTGCTCTCCGTCTGGACGATCGTGCGGGCGGACGCCTGATCCTCGCCTGATCCTCAGAGCACGTAGCGGCTGAGATCCACCGACCGGCTCAATTCGCCGAGGTGCTGCTCGACGAAGGCCGCGTCCACCGTCACCGCATCCCCCGAGCGGTCGGGCGCGGTGAAGCCCAGATCCTCGAACACCCGCTCCATCACCGTGTAGAGCCGGCGGGCGCCGATGTTCTCCACCGCGCGATTGACCTCCGCGGCGATCGCGGCCAGCGCGGCGATCCCGTCCTCGGTGAAGGTCACTTCGACCTTCTCGGTCGCCATCAGCGCGGTGTATTGCCGGGTCAGCGCATTGTCGGTCTCCGTCAGGATGCGGACGAAATCGCCTTCCGTCAGCGCGCGCAGCTCCACCCGGATCGGCAGCCGGCCCTGGAGCTCGGGCAGCAGGTCCGAGGGCTTGGCGATGTGGAAGGCGCCCGAGGCGATGAACAGGATGTGGTCGGTCTTCACCGGTCCGTGCTTGGTCGAGACCGTGGTGCCCTCGATCAGCGGCAGCAGGTCGCGCTGCACGCCCTCGCGGCTCACGTCGGCGCCGCGGGTCTCGGCGCGGGCGCAGACCTTGTCGATCTCGTCGAGGAAGACGATGCCGTTCTGCTCCACCGCCTCGACGGCGGCGCGGGTCACCGCCTCCTGGTCGAGGAGCTTGTCGGCCTCCTCGGTGATCAGGAGCTCGTAGGAGGCCGCCACCGTCATGCGCCGGCGCGTCTTGCGGCCGCCCATCGCCTTGCCGAAGATCGAGCCGAGATCGAGCGCGCCCATGTTCATCCCGGGCTGGCCGGGGATCTCGAGCATCGGGAAGGGGTTGGAGGTATCGGCCACCTCGAGCTCGATCTCCTTGTCGTCGAGGCTGCCGTCGCGCAGCTTCTTGCGGAACATGTCGCGGGTCTGCTCGCGGGCGCCGTCGCCGGCCAGCGCGTCGATCACCCGCTCCTCGGCCGCGGCATGGGCGCGGGCCTTGACCGCCTCGCGCATGTCCTCGCGCGCCATGACGATGGCGGCATCCACGAGGTCGCGCACGATCTGGTCCACGTCGCGGCCGACATAGCCGACCTCGGTGAACTTCGTCGCCTCCACCTTCAGGAACGGCGCCCGCGCGAGCCGCGCCAGCCGGCGCGAGATCTCGGTCTTGCCGACCCCCGTGGGGCCGATCATCAGGATGTTCTTCGGGTACACCTCCTCGCGGATGTCGTCCGGCAGCTGCTTGCGGCGCCAGCGGTTGCGGAGCGCCACCGCGACGGCGCGCTTGGCATCCTTCTGGCCGATGATGAACCGGTCGAGTTCGGAGACGATCTCCCGCGGGGTCAGTTCGCTCAACGGTCCGGTCCTCCCAAAGCTCGGCGGTCCGGGCGGACCTATGCCTTTCCGGCGACGGCGCAAGGCCCGCGAGGGGCACAGGCGCGCGGCTGGCTACATTTTCGTGAGGAGGAATGCAAAACCGGGGCCCCCGACGACCCGCCACCGCCGCGGGGGCGAGGGGCCAGCCGCCAGCCGCCGACGCGACGCCCTCGCCACCGGCATCGGTCCCGGACCGCAGGGTGAGCCTTGCAGGGCACAACCGCCCGACGACAGCGCGCAGGGCGCCGCGACCGAAAAAAAATCCTCCGGCCCTGCATCCGAAGTGGGTCCGCGCTCCGTTCAGGGATGTGAGGGGTGGCAGGCCGGCGGGCAATCCGTCGAGCTCCCTGCATCCCTTGCATTGCAGCAACGCGCCGAGGCGCCCCGGCTTCGATCGGGCCGCCCGAGGCGCACAACGGAGAACGATAGAATGTCCGATTTCACCGATTCTCATTCGGCCGGCGGCGCGTTCATCGCCGCGGTGGACCGCTTCGCCGCCATCCTGCCGCGCATTCCGGCCAGCGGCGGCACCCGGGCGGAGGTGACGACCCGTGCCGCCCGCGTCCGCGACACGTTGGCGCTGGCGCTCGATTGCGGCGGCGGCGAGGGCTTCACCACCGCCGACATCAAGACGCTCGGCTACGTGACCGAACGCCTCGGGACGATGCTCGACATCGCCGAGGTGGCCGTCGCGCTGACCGGCAGCCGCGACACCGGCTTCGACGAGCGCGTCTTCGCCGACAATCTCCAGGCGGTGGCGCCGGAGGACCTGCACGGGGTGGCGCAGCTCGTCTCGCTCGATGCCGGAACGCTCGGTCGCTGCGACATCTCCCGGCGTTTCGAGGCGCTCGCCGGCGTCTCCGCCGGGGTCGGGCCAGGGCTCGCGACGATCTCCAAGGCGCTGATCATCGTCGGCGCCTTCGTGCTGGTCCTGCGCGGCCAGCTGTCGCCGCGGCGCTTCCGCTTCCTCGTCGAGGAACTCTTCGCCATCGACGGGCTGCTCGCCCCCATCGGCGTGACGGCTGCGGCGCCGGACGCGGAGGGACTGCGCCACTGCACGCCACGGGACTTCGAGGCCAAGGCCGGCGAGGTGACGACCTTCCGCTTCGCCACCGAGAGCCCGCCCGCCGGCGGGATCATCGAGGTTTCCGTCGACGGCGCGAAGGAACCGCCGCTCGACGCGGTCGGCGCGGTGTTCAAGGTGGTAGGCAAGGCGACGGTCACGCTCCACTACAAGAGCCCGAACCGGAACGGCACCGCCGGCGTCGAGATCCGCCGCCGGCGCATCTTCTGAGGCGGGTCCACGGGCGCGGACCGGCCGCGTTCTGGCCGTGCCGCGCCGCCAGCGCTGTCCGCCCCCGAAGGCGGGCGATCACTACCCGAGGGATTCGACGGTCAGGCTGGTGTTGGTGTAGACGCAGATCTCGGCGGCGATCGCCATGGCGCGGCGGGCGATCGCCTCGGCGTCGAGATCGCTGTCGTAGAGCGCCCGGGCCGCCGCCAGCGCGAAATTGCCGCCCGAGCCGATGGCGGTCACGTCGTGCTCGGGTTCGAGCACGTCGCCCGCCCCGGTGATCACCAGCAGATCCCGCCCGTCGGTGACGATCAGCATCGCCTCGAGATTGCGCAGGTACTTGTCCGTGCGCCAGTCCTTGGCGAGATCGACCGCGGCGCGGGCGAGCTGGCCCGGTGCCGCCTCGAGCTTGGTCTCGAGCCGCTCGAGCAGGGTGAAGGCATCCGCCGTCGAGCCCGCGAAGCCGCAGACCACCGGATGCCCGCCCGGCTCGATCCGGCGCACCTTGCGCGCCCCGCCCTTGATCACCGTCTGGCCGAGGCTCACCTGCCCGTCGCCGGCCACCACCACCCTGCCGGCCTTGCGCACGGCGACGATGGTCGTGCCGTGCCAGCCGGGGAAACGCTCGTCCTTGCTCATGGCCCTCTCCCGAAGTCGGGCGACATATACGGTCGGCGGTGGCCTGTTGCCAGAGGGCGGCGGCCGGCCCTTCCGGACCGCGTTCTTTCTTCCGCGACCGCCTCGCCGCGCGGGGCAGGCCGGGGGAAGGCGGTCCTCACCGCGGTGATGCGCGACCTCAGGGTCCACGCCGACACCCTGGTCGCGGCGGATCGCCCGCGGCGGCCGGAATGCCCCTGACCCGAACACGGATGCGGATGCGGCCCGGCGGGCGGGAGGGTGCGCCGGGCGCTTGAGGGATTCGGGCCGACGAGGCCGCCTGGCAGGATGCAGTTCCCCGGAGGCATCCCCGGCCGGTCGATTCACCCGGATGTCGTTCTACAGGGGGCGGCCGCCCCAAAGCCGGTGAAAATGGTGCAGCGGCCCATGCCCCTGGCCGACCTCCAGCGCCCCGCTGGCGGCAAGCGCGTCGTGCATATAGGCCTTGGCCTCGCGCACGCTCTCTTCGACCGGACGCGTGGGCAGGAGCGCCGCGATCGCGGCCGAGAGCGTGCAGCCGGTGCCATGGTCGTTCCGGGTACGGATCCGCGGCGCCGAAAACGCGATCGTCCCCGATGGCCCGTGCAGCAGGTCGGTGCTTTCCTCCGATCCGTCCAGATGGCCGCCCTTGAGCAGGACCCAGTCCGGGCCGAGGCCCCATAGGTCGCCGACCCGCTCGCGCATCCGCGGCAGGCTCCAGGCCTCGTCGGCGCCGAGCAGGACCGCGGCTTCGGGAAGGTTGGGGGTGATGACGGTGGCGAGCGGCACCAGATGCTCGCGGATCGCGGAAACCGCCTCGGGATCCAGCAGGTGATGGCCGCTCTTGGCCACCATGACGGGATCGAGCACGACGTTGCGGGCCGCGTGGCGCCTCAACCGCCCCGCGATGGTCTCGGCGATGCGGGCATTGGCCACCATGCCGACCTTGACCGCATCCACCCGCACGTCGTCGAAGACCGCGTCGATCTGCTCGCCGACGAAATCGGGATCGAGGGCGACGAAGGAGCGGACGCCGCGCGTGTTCTGCGCCACCACCGCGGTCACCGCCGCCATGGCATAGGCCCCGAGGGCCGAGACCGTCTTGATGTCGGCGTGAATGCCGGCGCCGCCCGTGGGATCGGTGCCGGCGATGCTGAGGACATTGGCGATCATGACCCGGCACCCCCTTCGCGGACGATCCGCCGCGCCCCGCCGGCGCGCGCCCCCGTGTTTCGATCCTCCCGCCGGGGAATGCAAGACGGCGCCCGCCTGCGAGCGCGCTGGTCAAGCCGGGCGATGTCTGCGACATGAATCCGGACCTTCCGGCCGAAGGCCCGGTCACCCAGGGGGGAATTGCCATGCAGCGTCTCGGACTCATCGGCGCCGGCCGCATCGGGATCATTCACGGCACCAATGCCGCGGCCAATCCCGACGCGCGTCTCGTCGCGCTCACCGACCCCGATCCCGCCGCGGCGGAGCGGCTGGCGACGCGCACGAAGGCCGAGGTCCGCAGCCTCGACGCGATCATCGACGGCGAGGGGATCGACGCGGTGCTGATCTGCTCGCCCACCGATACCCATGCCGACCTGATCGAACGCTGCGCCCGCGCCGGCAAGGCGATCTTCTGCGAAAAGCCGATCGACCTCTCGGTCCCGCGCGCCGAACGGGCGGTCGCCCTGGCCGAGGCCGCCGGCGTGCCGCTGATGCTCGCGTTCCAGCGGCGCTTCGACCCGCATCTCGGAACCCTCGCGCGCCGGCTGCGCGCGGGGGCGATCGGCAGGATCGAGATCATCACGATCACCTCCCGCGACCCCGCCCCGCCGCCGGTCAGCTACGTGACGCGCTCCGGCGGGCTCTACCGGGATTCGATGATCCACGATTTCGACGCGGCGCGCTTCCTGCTCGGCGAGGACCCCACGGAGGTCTTCGCCCTCGGATCCTGCATGGTCGATCCGGAGATCGGCGCGGCGGGGGACATCGACACCGCCGCCGTGCTCCTGCGCACCGCCTCCGGCGCGATCTGCCAGATCTCGCTCTCGCGCCGGGCGACCTACGGCCATGACCAGCGGGTCGAGGTGCTGGGCGCGAAGGGGCTGCTGCGCACCGGCAACCTCCACGAGACCACCGTCGAACAGGCCACCGAGGCCGGCTTCCTGCAGGCGCCGGTGCTCCATTTCTTCCTCGAGCGCTACGCCGCCGCCTACAGGAACGAGCTCGACGCCTTCCTCGAATGCCTCAGGACCGGGACGAGGCCCGAGCCCGGCGGCGCGGACGGGGTGAAGGCCCTGAAGCTCGCGGATGCGGCGACGCGCTCGCGCGAGACCGGCCTGCCGGTCAGGGTGGCGCCATGACGGCGAACGTGCTCTTCGGCGCCGGCGGCCGGGCCGGGCCAGCGGCGCCGGCCGGCGCGCCGCTGCATGTGGCCGTGATCGGCACCGGCTTCATGGCCAAGGCCCATGCGCTCGGCTACCGGATGGTCGGGGGCATCTTCGAGCTGCCGCGGCCGGTGGTGCTCGACACGATCGTCGGCGCCGGCGCGAGCGAGGCGGCCGATGCCGCGCACCGCCTGGGCTTCCGGCGCCATTCCAGCGACTGGAAATCCGTCGTCGCGGATCCGGCGATCGAGGCGGTCTCGATCACCACGCCGAACGCGCTGCACGCCCCGATCGCCCTCGCTTCCGTCGATGCCGGCAAGCATTGCTATTGCGAGAAGCCGCTGGCGACCAGGCTCGCCGATGCGCATGCCATGCTCGCGGCCGCCGAAGGCGCCGGCGTGGTGACCCAGGTCGGCTTCAACTACATCCGCAATCCGATCCTCGCGCTGGCCCGCGAAATGATCGCCGCGGGCGAGCTCGGCCGGATCACCGGATTTCGCGGCATCCATGCCGAAGGTTTCATGAGCGATCCCGGGACGCCCTGGACCTGGCGCCTGGCGCCCGATGGCGGCGGCGGCGCGCTGATGGATCTCGGCAGCCACATCGTCAACATGGCGCGCTTCCTGCTCGGGCCGATCGATCGGGTCTGCGGCGATGTGGAGACCGTCATCCCCGCGCGGCCCGTCGCGCCCGGATCGAGCGAGCGGCGGCCGGTCGAGGTGGACGACCAGGCGCGCCTGCTCGTCCGTTTCGAACGCGGCTGCAGCGGCACGATCGAGGCCACCTGGACCGCGACCGGTCGCACGATGCAGCTCGAATTCGAGGTGACCGGGGAGAAGGGCGCGCTCGTCTTCACCCAGGAGCGCCTCAACGAGCTGCAATATTTCAGGGTCGAGAGCGACGGCGCGCGCAACGGCTTCCGGACCATCGCGGCGGGGCCGCAGCACCCGCCCTACGGGAGTTTCTGCGTCGCTCCCGGCCATCAGATCGGCTTCAACGACCTCAAGACGATCGAAGTGGGCGGCTTTCTCGAGGCGATCGCCGGCGGCGACCGGCCCTTCGCGGATTTTCGCGAAGGCTACGAGGTGCAGCGGGTGATCGAGGCCGCGCAGCTTTCCTCGCGGGAAAGGCGCTGGGTCGGCCTTGACGAGGCCTGACGCCGGTCCCGGCTCCGGCCTTCGCACGCGCCTGGTTTCACCATCCCGCCCGGCGGGAACCGCCGGGCAGCGCCCGCACCGCCCCGTCACGCCGAAGGCGTGCTCCGGCACGACGCGGGCGCTTCGCACCCGCCGGGCCGGGCGCTGCCCTCATCTTGCTTTGGGACGGCCGAACAAGAAAGAATAGCTCCCAATAGCGGTCGCCCTCAGGCCGGTAACCGCAGGCCTTGACGCCAGATGCTATCGATACCATCCACGAACCGGCTCATCGGACGGGCCGAAACCCCGGAGGCACCCTTGCAGCAAGGCACGAATCTCTTCGACCTGACGGGCCGGCGCGCGCTCGTGACCGGGTCGAGCCAGGGCATCGGCTTCGCCCTCGCGCGCGGGCTGGCGGCGGCGGGGGCGGCGATCGTCCTCAACGGCCGCAATGCGCAGAGGCTCGCCGAAGCCTCCGCCGCGCTGCGCGAGCAGGGCTGCGACGTGGCCGAGCTCCCCTTCGATGCGACCGACCACGAGGCCGTCCGGAGCGCCATCGACGGCTTCGAGGCCGAACACGGGCCGATCCACATCCTGGTCAACAACGCCGGGATGCAATACCGGAGCCCGCTGGAGGATTTCCCCGCGGCGGCCTTCGAGCGCCTGCTCCAGGCCAATGTCGCCAGCGTCTTCCACGTCGGCCAGGCCTGCGCGCGGCACATGATCGCCCGCGGCGCCGGGAAGATCGTCAATATCGCCAGCGTGCAGACCGCGCTCGCCCGCCCCGACATCGCGCCCTATACCGCGACCAAGGGCGCGGTCGGCAACCTCACCAAGGGCATGGCCACCGACTGGGCGAAGCACGGGTTGCAATGCAACGCCATCGCCCCGGGCTATTTCGACACGCCGCTCAATGCCGCGCTCGTCGGCGATCCGGAATTCTCGGCCTGGCTCGCCAAGCGCACGCCGGCCGGCCGCTGGGGGCTGGTGGAGGAACTGGTGGGCGCCGCGATCTTCCTCGCCTCGGATGCCTCGAGCTTCGTCAACGGCCATACGCTCTTCGTGGACGGCGGCATCACGGCCTCGCTCTGACCATGGCCGATGCGGTGGAACGTCGCCGGCCCCGCCACTGGCATGGCCGGGCCTCCCATCAACAGGGTTAACGGCGCCTGAACGCCGAAATAGGTCTTCAATATCAGCAGGTTGCCGCCTGTCCCCATGGGGACGGGTCTGGGACACCGCCCGACGACCCTCCCGCGAGGCCGGAATCCCCGCCAGGAAGGCATCCGATCAGCTCCCACGGCCCGTCACGGCCGCACGTGGCGAGAAGATCGCCCGACCGGCATCGAACGCGTATTGGGGGTGTTGCAGGCGTTCGAGGCGCAGGAGCGGCCGTCGACGCCGGCCTCCACGACCTGCTCCACAAGATCCGCCAGTGTCCCGGAGATCGCGCCGAGTGCCCTGTGAAGCGCCTGCGGGTTCGATTGCATCATGTCGAATGCACCGGCGACTGCGGCTCGAGGCCGTCGGAATCGGGTTTCTCCTGCAGGCGCAGGGTTTCGGCGATCAGATCCTCGGGCTTCTGTTCGCGGGCGAAATTGTGCGGCCGGACGCTGACCGGAACGCGATCGGGCCTCTGTCCCGCCAGGACCGCCTTCACCCGCCGTCTCGCGGTCCATGCAGCACCGTCGGAATTCGTCATCTCGGTCCCTCCTCGCTGGGTGTGCATCCTGTCCTGTCGCGGCAATGTCAGCAGGCGCCTGACTGTGACCGGCGGATGCGGGATGCCGGATCCGACCCGTGTGGTCGGCCAATGCCCGACCGATGACACCGGCACGGCGAACCCTTGGCGGCATGCCCCGACGCTCCTTGCCTCTGCCGCATGGAGCGGCCACGATCGAGCCTTGCCGTACCGAGAGGACCCGCGATCTTGACCTACTCTTCCGACCATTTCACGCAGAGCAATGCGCCCGAGATTGCAATACGACGGGACTTGCACCGTTACCCGGAGACGGCATTTCTCGAGTATCGTACGGCGTCGCGAATTGCCGAAAGCCTCGAGGCGATCGGATATTCGGTCCGCACCGGGCGCGATGCCATGGCGCCGGCATCGATCGTCAGTCCGCCGCCCGCCGAGATCGAGAACGAGGGCAAGGCCGATGCGCTCGCCCATGGCGGCGTGGCGCGGTGGATCGAGCGGATGGCCGGAGGGCTGACCGCGGTCGTCGCCGAGAAGCGGTTCGGCGACGGGCCGGTCCTGGCCCTGCGGTTCGACATGGACGCGCTGGCGCTCGACGAGACCGACCGGGGCGGCCACGCACCGCGCGACGGCGGCTTCGCTTCCGCCCGGCCGGGACGAATGCACGGCTGCGGGCATGACGGTCATGTGGCGATCGGTGTCTGCGTTGCCGCCGCGCTGGCGCAGGCGGAGGGATTGGCCGGCACGCTTCGCTTCATCTTCCAGCCCGCGGAGGAAGGCGGTCGCGGGGCGCAGCCGGTCATCGACGCGGGCATCCTCGACGACGTCGATCACATATTCGTCGCGCATCTCGGCTGTTTCCTCGAATCCGGAAAGGTCGCGGCCAGCGCCACCGGCTTTCTCTGGTCGAGCAAGATCGAAGTGCGTTTCGACGGCCGGCCCTCGCATGCGGCCATGGCGCCGCAGGAGGGCCGCAACGCGCTGCTCGCCGGCGCCACCGCGGCCGGCAACCTGCATGCGATCTCGCGCGTCGCGGGCGAGGAGACCTTCGTCAATGTCGGGCGCATGACCGCGGGGACCGCGTTCAACATCATTCCCGACCGCTGCGACCTGATGATGGAGGTGCGCGCCGAATCCGAGGCCGGCCATGCCTACATGATGGCGCGCGCCGAAGAGATCGTCGCCGCTTCCGCGGCCATGCAGGGCGTTACCTCGGCGATGCGCGTGGTGTCGCGCCTGGAGGGGAATTTCAACAGTCCTGAGGCGGTCGAGACGGTGGCGCGGGCGGTGCGGGCTCTGCCGGGGATCGAGCTTGTGGACAGCTGGCCGATCGGAGGTGGCGACGATGCCTCGAAGTTGATTCGCCGGGTTCAGGAGAACGGCGGCACCGGCGCCTATTTCATCATCGGTTCGGACATCCCTGCACCGCACCACGCGCCCGATTTCGACATCGACGAAGGCTCCCTGGCCATCGGTCGGCAGATTTTCGAGCACATCGTGCGGGAGATTCTGGGGAAGGCACAAGGCCAAGCTTGATTTTTGCCTCGGCTTGCCTCATGGGTAAAACGATTAATCTGCTGATGGACGGCCCAGAACGGTTGGGTAATCGTTTGACCGGAGGGGTAGAGGCGGTGAAACCGAGGCTGAGTGACATTGCGCGCAATCTGTCGGTGTCCGCGGCGACGGTATCGCTGGCCTTGTCGGGCAAGGGGCGCGTCTCGAACGAGATGGTCGCGCGGATCAAGGCCGAGGCCAACCGGCTCGGCTATTCCCCCAATCCGATGGGCAAGGCACTCCGCACCGGCCGCTCGCAGGTGATCGGCCTGGTGATTCCGGACGTGGCCAACCCGCTGTTCCCGCGCATGGCCCGTTCGATCGTCATGGCCGCCGAGGAGCATGATTTCGGCGTGCTCATCGCGGACAGCCACGACAGCCCCGCCAAGCAGAACGAGGCGATGAAGCGCCTGGTGGAGCTGGGCTCTGACGGGATCATCGTGATCCCGCGCAAGGGCACCGAGGTTGGTCCCCAGCCCATTCCGGTCGCCGTCATCGACGCGCTGGGGTCGGCTCAGAACGTCGTTTCGGCGGACCATGCGGGCGGCGGAGCCATCGCGATCGGACATCTGCAGGAGGCCGGGCACCGCCGGATTCTCTGTGTCGGCGAGACGCGCACCTCGCTGGTTCAGCGGACTCGCATCGGCGGAATGATCGGGGCCGCGGCCCCCGACGCGCAGCTGTGGGAGCTCTGGCTCGAGGACGCGCCCGATGTCGTGCGCCTGATCCGTGACGGGACCACGGCGATCGCCGCGACATCCGACATGATCGCGCTCCGGTTGCTGACCGAGCTCGGCAAGGCCGGATTGAACCTGCCCGAGGACTACAGCCTCGTGGGTTTCGACAATCTGGACTTCGCCGGGATCATCAGCCCGGCGCTGACCACCATCGGCACGTCCGATGCCGAGATCGCCGAACGCGCGATCCTGGGCCTCACCAGGCTCATCAACAACGGGGCGCCGGTCGAAAGCCAAGTCGTTCCCATGCATCTCGTCCGGCGAGAGACCGTCAAACAGCTAGCAAGGAGGAATAACTGAATGAAAACAGGTAGATACGCCGCGGCAGCCGCAATCGGCGCGCTTTGCGCCGCACCGGCCATGGCGGCGGACAAGACCCTGACCATCTCGGTCTATGCATTCGCTCAGGACGAATTCAAGGAGCTGGTCTACGATCCCTTCGAGGAGATCTGCGATTGCGAGCTCGTCGTCGAGACCGGCAATTCGGTCGAGCGGATGTCCAAGATCGAGGCGAACAAGGAAAACCCGGTCATCGACATGGCGGTGATGTCGGTGCACGACGCGCTGGCGCTGTCGCGCAAGGGGCTCTTGCAGAAGATCGACACGTCGAAGCTGAGCAATTACGGGGACCTGTTCGATATCGCCAAGGACCCGCTCGGCAATGGCGAGGCGGTCGGCTACACGGTCTATGCCACCTCGATCGTCTATCGCGCCGACAAGGTCGACATCCAGAGCTGGGCCGATCTGCTGGACCCGGAACTGGCCGGATATGTGTCGCTGCCCGACATCACCACCAACCAGGGACCCGGCACGCTCTGGATGATCGGCAAGGCCATCGGCGACGATGACCTCTCGCTCGAGGCGCCGATGAAGCTGGTGGGCGAGAAGGCCGACGACATCGCCACCTTCTACCTGCGCTCCTCGCAGCTCGCCCAGCTCGTTCAGCAGGAGGAGGTCTGGGCCGCACCGGTCGGCCGTTTCGCCTGGAGCCGCTTCAGGGACAACGGGCTCGACATGAAATGGGCCGAGCCCGAAGAGGGCCAGTTCGGCGACATGAACGTGATGATCATGCCCACGGGCATCCCGGCGGAGAACGCCGAGCTCGCGCTGCAGTTCATGGATTTCTGGCTTTCCCACGACATCCAGCTCGCGCTGGCCGAGGCCCTGATCGACAGCCCGGTCAACGACACGGTGGAGGTGTCCGCCGAGGCCGCCGAAGGGCTGACGGTCGGCGCCGATCTCATCGACAGCCTGGTGTTCATGGATCCCGGGGTCATCCTCGACAACCGTGACGCCTGGCTGGAGACCTGGAACAGCACCGTCGTCCGGTAAGGCGAGTTGGGCGAGAGCGATGTTTGAGAACAAGAACACGGGCCTGCTGCTGGTTCTGCCGGCAGCGGTATTCGCCTCGGTGCTCTTCCTCCTGCCGGTGGGCATCCTCCTGTCGGAGGCCTTCACCGGCAGCGAGGGCGGCTTCAGCCTCGGAGCCTATGTGGAGTTCTTTTCCTCGGAACTGAACAACACGGTCTTCTGGCGCTCGCTGCGCCTGGGGCTCTGGGTCATGCTGACCTCTGCGGTCATCGGCTATGCCGCCGCCTTCAGCATCGTCCAGCTCTCGCCCAAGTCCCGCGGCAGGGTCTTCGCCCTGATCATCCTGCCGCTGATGATCTCGCCCGTGGCCCGCACCTATGCCTGGCTCGTCATCCTCGGCCGGACCGGACTGGTCAACCAGGTGATCGTCGGGCTCGGCCTCTCCGAAGAGGGGCTGCAGCTCCTCTTCACCGAGACCGCCGTCTTCATCGGCCTGCTGCAGCTGTTCCTGCCCCTGATGATCATCGCGCTCATCTCGTCGATGGAGAACATGCCGCGCGACGTGGTGCCGGCGGCGCGGGTGCTGGGGGCGAACTGGTTCAGCGTCTTCTTCCGGGTCATCCTGCCCCTCACGCGCGAGGGTCTGGTGGTGGGCGGAACGCTGGTCTTCGCCGGCTCGATGACCGCCTACATCACCCCGGCCATTCTGGGCGGCTCGAAGGTCCTGATGCTCGAGACGCTGCTCTACCAGCGCGTGACCGTCGCCAACGACTACGCCGCCGCCAGCGTCATCGCGATGATCCTGGTCGTCATGAGCATCGTCACCAACCTGCTGCTCAAGCGTCTGGCCAAGCCGCGCAACCGAAGGGCCTGAGATGAAGCCGTCCAGCACTGCCACCGGGACCATCATCGGGCTGACGCTCGTCTTCCTGATCGGTCCGTTCATCGTGATCATCCTCGCGGCGCTCACCGCGGGAAACAACCTCGCCTTCCCGCCCGACGGGCTGTCGCTCAAGTGGTTCATCAAGGTCTTCACCGTCGAGAGCTTCCGGATCTCCTTCCTGATCTCGATGTTCCTCGCAGTGTTCGGGACGCTCACGGCGCTGATCGTCGGCGTGCCCGCGGCCTATGCCATCGCCCGCTACGACATCCCCGGCGCCGGGGCGATCCAGCTCGCCGTGTCGTCGCCGCTGATCGTGCCGGGCATCATCGTAGGCCTGGCGCTCTTGCGGTATCTGGTGATCCCGACCGGGTTCACGATCATGGCGGCGCTGTTCCTGGCGCATGCGGCGCTCATCCTGCCCTATGCGGTGCGGGTGGTGACCTCGTCGCTGCAGAATCTGCGGGTCGATGTCGAGGAGGCCGCGCTGATCCTGGGCTGCTCGCGGCTCGGGTCGTTCTTCCGCGTCGTGTTCCCCAACATCAGGGGCGGCATCCTGGCGGCCTTCATCCTGGGCTTCGTGACCTCCTTCAACCAGGTTCCGGTCTCGCTGTTCCTCTCCGGTCCCGGGGTGCGGACGCTGCCCATCGACATGCTCGCCTACATGGAAACCACCTACGACCCGTCGGTCGCGGCGCTCGCCTGCCTTCTGGCGATCATGTCGGTCGGCATCGTCTTCCTGGCCGAAAGATTTCTGGGGTTCTCTCGCTATGTCTGACTTCGTCTCCGTCGACAAACTGACCCTCGCCTATGGCGACGCCGTTGCGGTGCCCGAGCTGAGCTTCGGCATCGGCAAGGGCGAGCTGATCGCGCTTCTGGGGCCCTCGGGCTGTGGCAAGACCACGACGATGCGCGCCATCGCCGGCCTGATGACGCCGAAATCCGGGACCATCCGCATCGACGGGCGCGACGTCACGCGCCTGGCGCCGTCCCTTCGCGAGGTCGGGCTGGTCTTCCAGTCCTATGCGCTTTTCCCGCATCTGACCGTCTTCGAGAACGTCGCCTTCGGGCTGAAGATGCGCAAGGCGCCCAACATCAGGGAACGGGTGATGGCGGGCCTCGACTCCGTCGGGCTCCGCGATTTCGCCAACCGCCTGACGCCCGACCTGTCCGGCGGCCAGCAGCAGCGCGTGTCGCTGGCGCGCTCGCTGGTGGTCGAGCCCAAGGTGCTGCTGCTCGACGAGCCGCTCTCCAACCTGGACGCGCGGCTCAGGCTCGAGATGCAGATGGTGCTCAAGGACATCCAGAAGACGACCGGGGTCACCATGATCTTCGTCACGCACGATCAGAGCGAGGCCCTGGCGCTGGCCGACCGGATCGTCCTGATGAAGGACGGCAGGATCGTCCAGTCGGGGCTCGCCGAGGAGATGTACAGCGCCCCGCGCAGCCGGTTCGCCGCGGATTTCTTCGGTTTCGAGAACATCCTTCCGGGGCGGGACGGCGGCCTTCTGGCCTGGCGCCCCACCGCCATAAGGCTGGGCGACGGACCGCATGAGGGGACGATCCGCGGCATGTCCTTCGGCGGCGACTACCGGACCTATGTCATCGATTCGACGCTGGGCGAAATCAAGGGAAGCGTGCGGGCCGGGCTGCCCGCCTTCGGCGAGGGCGAAAAGGTCCGGTTCGACCTGCCCGAGGGAGAGGCGGTGCGGCTGGAAGCCGCCTGATGGCCGGGATCTGGATCGATACGGACATGGGCAGCGACGACGCCTTCGCGGTGGTCCTCGCTGCCCGCCATGTCCCGATCGACGGAATGTCGCTCGTCGCCGGCAACGCGCCGCTCGCCCAGGTGGCGCGCAACGCGGCCGGGTTCGGAACCATGCTGCAATGGGACTTTCCCGTCTTCGCCGGCGCCGCGCGCCCCGTCATCGGGCCGCAGGAGACGGCGCAGCGAATCCTGGGCGACTCCGCGCTGCCGCTCCGGGGGGAGGCGCCGCTCTTCGACGCGGATGCATGCGCCGGCGCCGCCTCCTTCGGCCCGTTCCTGCCGCCGCTGAGCGCGTGGCTCGAAGGCGCGGACGAGCCTCGCAGCATCCTGGCCCTCGGACCCCTGACCAACCTGGCGATCCTGGCCCTGGCGCGCCCGGACCTGCTCGACCGGATCGGCCGGCTGGTCTGGATGGGCGGTGCGGTGGGGCGGGGCAACCATACGCCGTCGGCGGAATTCAACGCCTTCGCGGATCCCGAAGCGGTGCAGATCCTCCTCGATCGCGGCGTCGCCCTGCATCTCCTCGATCTCGACGCCTGCCGCAGGGTGCTGATCGACGAGGCCGACGTGACGGCGCTCGCGGCCGCGGAGGGGCGGAACAGCGTCGCGATGGCGCAGCTCCTGGGCGGCTACCTGGACATCGCCCTCTCCCGGGGGAGGCCCGCCATGGCGCTCTACGATCCCGTGGCCGCGGCGGCGCTGATCGCCCCCGAGCTCTTCACCTTCACCCCGGCGCGCATCCAGGTCGAATGCAGCGGCGCCCTGACCCGCGGCCGCACCGTGACCGATTTCACGAGTCCCCGGCCGAACGGCTGGTTGGCCACCGACCTCGATGCACCCGCGATCCGTGACCGGTGCCTGTCGGCGCTGGCGCAGGTCTGACCCATGCAGGAGACTTCAATGGCTGGCGTTCCGGCGCTTCCCGATACCTTCTTCGCCGCAATCCTGAAGGTCGACATCCATTGCCACCTCTACGGCACGATCCGCGAGAAGACCTTCCAGGATCTCGCGGCCGCGGCGGGCGCACCGATCACGCCGCAGGAGATCGCCGCCTTCTACATCCGCGGCGAGAAGCCGAAGGGCGTGCTGCACGCCTTTCGCTTCCTCGAGCAATATGTGCTCGGCCGGCCGGAATTCCTGCATCGCCTGACCTACGAATGCCTCGAGGACATGGCGCGGGAGAACGTCCGCCATGCCGAGCTGTTCTGGAACTCCACCGGCACGCTGCACCATCACCCCGCCATGGGCTTCGCTGCTGCCCAGGCGGCGATCACCGCGGCCATGGCCGATGCCGAAAGGGATCTCGGGATCCTCGCCCGGCTGATCCATGCGATCGACCGGGAGGCCGATCCCGAGCACGCCGTGACCATGCTGGAACGGGCCCTGGTCCATCCCGACGAGCGCGCGGTCGGGATCGGCTCGGACTATCTCGAAACCGGCCACCCGCCCGAGAAGTTCTGGAAGACCTACCGCAGGGCGCGCGCCGCGGGGCTGAAGACCACCATGCATGCCGGTGAGTTCGGATGTCACTGGCGCAACGTCGAGACCGCGGTCGACCTGCTGCAGGTCGACCGGCTGGACCATTGCTACACGGTGCTCGACAATCCGGAGCTCCTGGCGCGCATCGTCGATCTGGGCCTCGCGGTGACGGTGGTGCCGACCAATTCCTATTACCTGCGCACGCTGCCGCGCACGGAATGGGCGGAGCGGCACCCGATCCGCCGGATGCTGGAAACAGGGCTGCGCATTCATCCCAATACCGACGATCCGACCTTCCACAACACTTCGCCCAACCGGGTCTGGGCCTCCATGCACCGCGATTTCGGCGCCGACCGCGATCAGATCGAGCGCATGATATGGACCGGGCTCGAGGCCGCCTGGCTGGATGCCGCAACCCGAGACCGCCTGGCCGGGGAGTTCCGGTCGGCCTGGCAGGACGCCTGCGACGGGCTGGCCTGATGAACCAGGCGCTTCGGGGGGCGCTCGCCCTCGTGGGCGCCGCGGCGCTGGGGTCGGTCATGGGGGTCTTCTCGCGCGCGCTCTCGGGGTCGCTGGAGGTCATCGAGCAGGTGGCGCTGCGCTGCGCGCTGGGCGCGGCAATCCTGCTGCCCCTGATGCTCCGGCCGGCGGCGCGCCGACGCCTCGGGCAGGTGGAGCGCGGCGATCTCTGGAGGATCGCGCTCTCCTCGGTGTCGATCTACGTGGTCGCGATCTCGCTCAACACCTTCGCCTATATCAACGGGAAATACGGCTCGGCCGCGACGGTCATGGCCATGCCCTTTCCGGCGATCGCCGGCTTCCTGCTCTTCGGCGAGCGGTTCAACATGCGCCAGATCGCCAGCATCGCCCTAGCCAGCCTCGGCGCATCGCTCGTGATCGGCACCAGCTTCACGCTTTCGCGCGCCGACGGCCTGGCGATGGTGGCGGCCTTCGGGGCGGGCTTCTTCATGAGCGCGGGCATCCTCGGGCAGCGCAGCATCTCGCAGACCTTGTCGATCGTCGAGAAGACCTTCCTGATGCTCGCGGTGGCCGCCGTCGTCCTGACGGGCGCATCGCTGGTCCGCTCCGGGGGCGCGTCCGGTTTCTCGGGCCTGGATTGGCATGCGGCATGGATCGGGCTCGTCGCGGGTGCGGCGAACGTATTGTTCCTCTTCGGGACGAATTACGGGGTCGGACGGGTCCATGCCGCGATGGTCAACAACGCGCTCGCGCTCCAGACCGTCTTCGCCGCGATCGTGGCCTATCTGGTCTATGCCAGCCGGTTCACCTCGGCCGAATATCTCGGCGCCGGGCTGATCATCGCCTCGATCCTGCTGCAGCGCCGGCGGTCGCCGCAGCCGGGATAGCCGAGGCGGCGGGCGCGGTCAGGCGGACCGGCCGCTGGCACGAGGCGGTCGCGGCGCGGAGCTCGCCAAGATCCGGGCCGTGTCCGTCACGGGACCTCCGCCCTATCCGCTCGGCCTGCCGGCTTCGAACCCACCCTGGCGTGTCCGCCGGGGAGGCGTTACACAATGATACGCGGAGTATATTATTGTTATTACATAGTTTTTCGAGATGTTGGTCGGACGGACCGCCAACCGCTCCGGTCAACCGGAGCCGGCATCAGCCGTCCAGCACCGCGCGCAATCCGCCCCAGGCGCCGGGCGCCGCCGCCAGCACGGCATCGCCATCCGAAAGGTCGCGGCTGTCGCAGAAAGGCGCGCAGCGACCGCCGGCCTCGGCAATGATCAGGAGACCCGCGAGGCAGTCCCAGGCGTTCATATGCGCCTCCCAGTAACCGGCGAGGCGCCCCGCGGCGACATGGGCGAGCATGAGCGCCCCCGAGCCGTTGCGGAAGAACATGCCGCCCGCTTCCAGCAGCCGCTCGATGACCCCTGCCGCGACCCGGGGCGGCGTGCGGTGGTTCGCGCCGATGCCGACGACGCCGTTCAGGACATTCAGGGTATCGGGCACGCGCAGGGGCCTGCCGTCGAGCCGGGCACCGCCGCCGCGCCGGGCGGTGAAGACCTCGCCGGCGGTCGGAACGGCGATGACGCCCGCCACCGTGTCGCGCCCGTCATGCACCGCGATCGAGACGCACCAATGCGGCAACCCGCTGAGAAACGGGCTGGTGCCGTCGATCGGATCGATCACCCAGGTGAAGCCGGAGGCGGCCGCCGTCGCGCCGAATTCCTCGCCGAGGAAGCCGTCGTCGGGGAAGCTTTCCGCGACGCGGGCGCGAATCAGCGTCTCGACCTCGCGGTCGGCACGGCTGACGATATCCTGGGCGCTGGTCTTGGCCTCGATCTCCAGCTCGCCGCGACGCATGAAGAAATCGAGCGCCAGCGCGCCGGCCTCGCGGGCGGTGCTTTCTGCCAGCGACAGGCGCCTCGTGACTTCGTCGCTCATGCTCGCCTGTTCCTTGTCGCTGGCGGTTCGCATCACCCCGAAAGGCGAAGGCTCACGCGTGTCCCCGGAGCCGGTGACCACCACCTATTCCATCGGGCTCCCGGAATAGCGCGCGCCGCGATGGGTGCCAAGCGGCGAGCCCTCGGGTTGCGGGGGCGAAGGCGATTGTCCGCGGGACCGGGTCGACGGAAGTCTTCGGGCCGTAATTGGCGTCACAATCCCGCCCGGCGGGCACCGCCGGGCAGCGACCGCCCCGCCCGGAGCGCCATGGCCCGGTGCCGCGGCATTCCGAATTGTGCTACCATCCCGACGGCTTGCCAAGCATGCGATCGCTGCTACCTTGGCAACCAGACAGGGAGGATTGGAATGCAGCTATATGCACATGTGCGCGGCCGGGTCGCGGCGGCGACGGCGATCGCCTTGCTGGCCACCGGGGCGGCCTGGGCACAGGAAGCCACCGAGGCGGCCGACGGACCGCCGAACATCCTGGTCATCTGGGGCGACGACGTCGGCCAGACCAACCTCTCGACCTACAGCTTCGGGTTGATGGGCTACGAGACGCCGAACATCGACCGGATCGCGGCCGAAGGGATCAAGTTCACCGACTACTACGCCGAGCAGAGCTGCACGGCTGGCCGGTCGACCTTCATCACCGGCCAGTCGACGCTTCGCACCGGGCTCTCCAAGGTCGGCCTGCCGGGAGCAGATGTCGGACTGAGGGACGACGACGTGACCATCGCCTCGGCGCTGAAGGATCTCGGCTACGCCACCGGTCAGTTCGGCAAGAACCACCTCGGCGACAAGGACGAGTTCCTGCCGACCGCGCACGGCTTCGACGAGTTCTTCGGCAACCTCTACCACCTCAACGCCGAGGAGGAGCCCGAGAACTTCAACTACCCGCAGGATCCCGCCTTCCGCGAGCAGTTCGGCCCGCGCGGCGTGATCCGCTCCTCGGCCGACGGCGAGATCGAGGATACCGGGCCGCTGACCAGGCAGCGCATGGAGACGGTCGACGAGGAGACCTCGGCTGCCGCCATCGACTTCATGCAGCGTCAGGTGGAACAGGGAAATCCATTCTTCATCTGGATGAACACCACCCGGATGCATTTCCGCACCCATGTGAAGGACGAGAACCGCAGCGAACCGGGCCTGACGGCGCTGACCGAGTACGCCGACGGCATGATCGAGCATGACGCGATCGTCGGTCAGATCCTCGACGCACTCGACGAGACGGGCGTCGCAGACAATACCATCGTGATCTATTCGACCGACAACGGCCCGCACCAGAACTCGTGGCCCGACGCCGGCACCACGCCGTTCCGCAGCGAGAAGAACACCAACTGGGAAGGCGCCTTCCGCGTGCCCGCCATGATCCGCTGGCCCGGCCACATCGAGCCCGGCACGGTCAAGACCGGCATGTTCTCCGGGCTCGACTGGTTCCCGACGCTGCTCGCCGCCGCCGGCGACGCGGACATCAAGGACCGCCTGCTCGAGGGCACCACGATCAACGGTAGCGAGTACAAGGTCCATCTCGACGGCTACAACCAGCTGCCCTATCTGACGGGCGAGAGTGACGAGACGGCGCGCAGGGAGTTCTTCTACTTCAACGACGACGGCGCCATCGTCGCGTTGCGCTACGAGAACTGGAAGGTCGTCTTCGCCGAGCAGCGCGAGACCGGCACCCTCAACATCTGGGCAGAGCCGTTCACACAGCTGCGGGTCCCCAAGTTGTTCGACCTCCGCGCCGACCCCTACGAGCGCGCGGACATCACGTCGAACACCTACTACGACTGGCTGCTGGACCATGTATTCCTGCTCACACCGGCGCAGGTCGAGGTGTCCAGGTTCTTTTCGACCTTCGAGGAGTATCCGCCGTCGCAGCGGGCGGCGAGCTTCTCGGTCGACCAGATCCAGGAGCAGCTCGAGAGGCAGCTCAGCGGCATGGCCCAGTAGCGGCCGGAGAAGCCGGCTCGCGGGGAGCGCGTGCGCGATGCCCCGCGGGCGAGAACCCGATCCCGAGGAGGCGGCGGACACCATGCGGAACCTGCGCGATTTCCTCAATCCGGCGGTGGCGGCATGAAGGCCGCGGACCTGGCCGGGCGGCACCGGGTCGTCGAGGGCAAGGGGTTCAGGATCGGCGAGGTCGATGCCGACGACACGGCCGGCCTCGACGTGGAGAAGGACGAGGCGAAGGATCTGATCGCCTCAAACCTCGAGCGGCTGGGCAAGCTGCAGGAGCGCCTCTACGCCGAGGACGAGCGGGCGGTGCTGATCGTGCTGCAGGCGATGGACGCCGGCGGCAAGGACAGCGCGATCGAGCATGTCATGACCGGGATCAACCCACAGGGCTGCGACGTGAAGTCGTTCAAGCAGCCGGGGCCGGTCGAGCTCAAGCACGACTTTCTCTGGCGCCACGCGATCGCGCTGCCGCAGCGGGGCAAGATCGTCATCTTCAACCGGTCGCATTACGAGGAGGTGCTGGTGGTGCGCGTCCACCCGGAGATCCTCGAGGGCCAGGGCCTGCCGAAGGCGCTGCGCGGCAAGGACATCTGGGAGCGCCGGTTCCGGTCTATCCGCGGCTTCGAGCGGCACCTCGTCGAGAACGGCACGACCGTGCTCAAGTTCTACCTGCACATCTCCAAGGACGAGCAGGCGCGGCGGTTCCTCGACCGCATCGACGAGGAGGACAAGAACTGGAAGTTCTCCTTCGGCGACCTCGCGGAGCGCGAGCACTGGGGCGACTACATGGACGCCTACGAGGACATGATCCGCAACACCGCGACCGAGGACGCGCCCTGGCACGTGGTTCCGGCCAACAACAAGTGGTATGCGCGCATGGTGATCTCCTCGGCGCTCGCGGAGGCGCTGGAGGCGCTCGATCCGAAGTTCCCGATTGTCGACGACGATTACCGGCGGCGGCTCGCGGAGGCCCGCGGCGCGCTCGCGGCCGAGGCGGGGAAGGGTAGGAAGGGGTGAGCCCGCCTGATGCCGCCCCGGCCGAGGCCGCCTCCGACGCGCGGGCGCAGATCGCGGCACTGCGCGAGCGCATGGGCGAGGCGATCATCGGCCAGCGGGAGGTCATCGAGCGGCTGCTGATCGGGCTCTTGGCCAACGGCAACCTGCTGGTCGAGGGGCTGCCCGGCCTCGCGAAGACCCGGGCGATCAAGGCGCTCGCCAAGAACCTCGAGAGCAAGTTCAGCCGCATCCAGTTCACCCCGGACCTGCTGCCCTCCGACGTGACTGGCACGGAGGTCTATTACCAGGGCGAGAAGGGCGGCGAGTTCCGCTTCGAGCCGGGGCCGATCTTCGCCAATATCGTGCTCGCCGACGAGATCAACCGTGCGCCCGCGAAGGTGCAGGCGGCGCTGCTCGAGGCGATGGAGGAGCGGCAGGTGACAGTCGCGGGACAGACCCACGTGATGGAGCCGCTCTTCATGGTGATGGCGACCCAGAACCCGATCGAGCAGGAGGGCACCTATCCCCTGCCCGAGGCGCAGATGGACCGGTTCCTGATGCATGTGCTCATCACCTACCCGCCGGTCGAAGACGAGGTGGAGGTGATCAAGCTCGTCCGGGGCGAGGAGATCGCCGCGAACGAGGCGGCCGACGAAGGCGGTGCCAAGCCCGAGGCGCGCGCGGCGATCCCGCAGGAGGCGGTCTTCGCGGCGCGGCGCGAGATCGGCGCGGTCCATGTCGCCGAGGCGATGGAGCGCTACATGGCGGATCTCGTGAACGCGACCCGGGTCCCGGCGGAGTTCGGCGACGACCTGAAGCGCTGGATCGAGATCGGCGCGAGCCCGCGGGCGTCGCTCGCGCTCGACCGATGCGGGCGCACCCATGCCTGGCTCGCGGGGCGGGACTATGTCGACCCCGAGGACGTCCGCGCCATCGCGCCGGAGGTCTTCCGCCACCGGCTGAAGCTCACCTACGAGGCGCAGGGCGAGGGCGTGAGCCCCGACCGCGTCGTCGAGGAGATGATCCGGCAGGTGGCGCTGCCCTGAGGAGGCGGAATGCGCGACGATGCCGCGCGGATACGCACTGGCACGCAACCGGCGGCGGCGCCGGCGGGTGGGCTCGACCCGCGCGTCAGCGTCGATCTGGCGCATCTGCGGGCGCTCGAGGGCCGGGCGCGGCGCCTGACCTTCCTGCCGCGGCAGCCGGCGCGCTCGGTGCTGAACGGGCGGCACGCGTCGCGGCTGCGCGGGCGCGGGCTGAACTTCGAGGAGCTGCGTGGCTACCTGCCGGGCGACGACGTGCGCGCCATCGACTGGAAGGTGACGGCGCGCACCGGCGAGCCCTATGTGCGGGTGATGACCGAGGAGCGCGACCGGCCGTCACTGATCGTCGTCGACCAGCGCATGTCGATGTTCTTCGGCTCTAAGCTCAACATGAAGGCGGTGACCGCCGCCGAGGCCGCGGCGCTCGCGGCGTTCCGGATCCTCGACCAGGGCGACCGGGTCGGCGGCATCGTCTTCGGCGACGCGGAGATCGCCGAGATCCGGCCGCAGCGGAGCCGGGTGGCGCTCGACCGGTTTCTCACCGCGCTCGCCGACGCGAACGGGTTGCTTCGCGCCGATGCTCCGGCCGTCGATCCGATGCCGCTGAAGAACGTGCTGCGCGCGGTCGCGCGGATCGCGCCGCGGAACCACCTGGTGATCGTCTTGAGCGACTTCGACGTGGTCGACGCCGAGACCGAGCGGCTGGTTGCCGGCATCTCGCGCGGCAACGACCTGGTGCTCGGCCTTGTCAGCGACCCCTTCGGCGAGGATCTGCCGGAGGGGCTACGGCTGGTCGTCTCCGACGGCGAGCTCCAGGCCGAGATCGACACCGGCGACCGGGCCGCGCATCGGAGCCTGCGGGACATGGCGAGCGGCCGGCTGGCGGCGATCCTCGACTGGCAGCGGCGCTTCGGGGTGCCTGTGCTGCCGCTCTCGGCCGCCGAAGCGACGCTGCCGCAGATGCGGCGGCTGATGGGGCTCGGCGCGCGATGAACGAGGACGGCGCCCCCGCCCCGACGACCCTGATCGACCTGCTGCATGAGCTCGTCGAGCCGGCCGAGCCGCCGCCGGTAACGATGACGCCGCAGACCTGGGGATGGGCCGTGCTCGCGGTACTCCTGGCGCTGGCGCTCGCGTGGCTCGCCTGGCGGGCGTGGCGGCGCTGGCGCGCCAACGCCTACCGGCGGGCGGCGCTGGCCGAGCTCGCCGCCGCCGGCGACGATCCCGTCGCCATCGCCGGTATTCTCCGCCGCACCGCGCTGGCCGCCTGGCCGCGCGAAAGGGTCGCGAGCCTGACCGGGCGCGACTGGCTCGCCTTCCTCGACGCGACCGGAGGCGGCGGGTTCGCCGGGGGGCCGGGCGCGGCGCTCGCCGTGGCGCCCTACCGCGACGATGCCGTGCCGGTGCCGGGCCTGGGGGAGGCCGCCGCGCTTTGGGTAAGGCGGCACCGGGTCGAGGCGCGACCGTGATCTCGCTCGCCGCCCCCTGGGCGCTCCTGCTCCTGCCCTTGCCGCTCCTCGTGCTCTGGCTGGTGCCGCCGCACCGCGAACGGGTGCCGGCGCTGCGCTTCCCCTTTTTCCGCCACATCGTCGATACCGCCGGTTCCGAGCCCGGGCCCGGCGCGGTGGTGCTGTCGCGCACGCGGCTGCAGATGGCCGCCGCGCTCGCCGCCTGGATCCTCTGCGTGCTCGCGCTCGCCCAGCCCGAGCGGGTCGGCGAGCCGGTCGAGATCACCAAGGCGGCGCGCGACGTGGTGCTCGCCATCGACATCTCCGGCTCGATGGACGCCCGCGACTTCGCGGCGCCGGACGGTACGCGCAAGCAGCGGCTCGAAGGGGTGCGCGACGTGGTGCGCGCCTTCGTCGAGGGCCGCGAGGGCGACCGCATGGCGCTGATCGTCTTCGGCACCCGGGCCTATGTCCAGGCGCCGCTCACCGAGGATCTCGGCACCATCCTGGAGCTTCTCGGCCGCACCGAGGTTGGCATGGCGGGCCCGCATACCGCGCTCGGCGATGCCATCGGCCTCGCGATCCGAACCTTCGAGGCGAGCGACATCGAGCAGCGCCTGCTGATCCTGCTGACCGACGGCAACGACACCGCCAGCCGCATGAGCCCGGTCAATGCCGCCGAGATCGCCCGGGGCGCGGATGTCGCGATCTTCACCATCGGCGTCGGCGATCCCGAGGCGAGCGGCGAGGACCGGGTCGATCTCGCGACGCTGCGCGACGTCGCCGCGCGGACCGGGGGCGCGTTCTTCTTCGCCGATGACGAGGCGGGGCTGCGCGAGGTCTATGCCCGCATCGACGCGCTCGCGCCGCGCGAGGTCGAGACGCTCTCCTACCGCCCGCGGCAGTCGCTCGCCTGGATCCCGCTCGCGCTCGCCGCGCTGATCGGCACCGGGGCAACGGGTTTCCTCGCGCTCCGGGACCGGCGGAGGACCGCGGCATGAATTCCTTCGCGGTGGCGCTCGACGCCTTCCATTTCATCCGGCCGCTCTGGCTCCTGCTCTTGCCGGTCGTCGCCGGGCTCTGGTGGATCGTGCGCCGCACCGGCAGCCGCCGCGACCTGCCGACCGACGGCATCGCGCCGCACCTGCGTGCGGCGCTGACCGTCGGCGCGGCGGGCGGGCGTCGGCCCATGCCGATCGACGGAGTCGCGCTGGGGCTCGCCTGCCTCGCGCTGGGCGCGGCCGGCCCGACCTGGTCGCGCATGCCCGATCCCTTCGTGGCGCAATCGGCACCGGTCGTGGTGGTGCTGGAGGTCACGGCCTCGATGGAGGCGAGCGACGTCGCCCCCGCGCGGCTGGAACGGGGCAAGCAGAAGATCCGCGATCTGCTCGAGCTTCGCGCCGGCGCCCGCACCGCGCTCGTCGCCTATGCCGGCAGCGCCCACGGCGTCGTGCCGATGACCGAGGATCCGAATGTGATGACGCCCTATCTCGAGGGGCTGACCCCCGACATCATGCCGCGCGAGGGTGCGCGCGCCGTCGAGGCGCTGGCGCTCGCGGAGGCGCTGCTCGCGCAGGAGGATGCGCCGGGCGGCGTGCTCTTCGTCGCCGACGGGCTCGACCCGGCCGATGCCGCCGCGCTGGACGCCAGCGACGCGGCGGTCGCCGTGCTCGCGATGCTGCCCGAGGGTGTCCGCGACCGCGGGTTCGATGCGCTCGACGCGGTCCCGGTGGTGGCCGTCACCCCGGACGACGCCGACATCCGCCGCATCGACGGCATGCTGAACGCGGCCTATCGCCAGGCGCTGCTCGAGAACGCCGACCAGCCCTGGCTCGACCAAGGCCACTGGCTCGCCTGGCCGGCGGCGCTGCTGACGCTGCTCTGGTTCCGCCGCGGCTGGACCATGCGCTGGGCCGCGGTGCTGGCGCTGGCGTTCGCGCTGCCTGCGGGCGCGCCCGCCCGCGCCGATGGCATCGCCGACTGGTTCCTGACGCCCGACCAGCAGGGCCGCCTCGCCTATCGCGAACGCGATTTCGGCCGGGCGGCGGAGCTTTTCGTCGACCCGCTCTGGCGCGGCTACGCGCTCTACCGCGACGGCCAGTACGCGGCGGCGGTCGAGGTGCTCGACCGGGTGGAGACGGCGCAGGCGGCCTTCATCCAGGGCATGGCGCAGATCAAGTCCCGCGCCTACCGCGACGGGGTCCGGTCCTTCGAGACCGTGCTCGCACGCGACCCGGATTATCCGGGCGCTGCCGGCAATCTCGCCGTGGCCAGGGAGATCGTCGACTACGTCGAGGAAGCGCGCGAGCAGTCCGACACCGGCGAGGAGGCCGGCATCGGCGCCGACGAGGTGGTCTTCGACAACGAGGAGAACCGCGGCGCCGAGACCCGGATCGAGGCGCCCCGGGAGGGCGGCGACGGGCTGATGACCGCCGAGCAGTGGATGAACACCGTCGACACGCGCACCGGCGACTTCCTGCGCCAGCGCTTCGCCATTGAGGCGGCGCGCGCCGGGGCCGGGGAGCCGGGCGACGACGGCCCCGCGCCGGACACGCCGGGCGGCGACGCCGGCGAGGGGGATGCCGGATGAGGGCCGTTGCCTTCTTCGTGCTGGTCGCCTTCGCCCTGCCCGCCGGGGCCCAGGAGGGTGTCGCACCGGACGGCCCGGTGCTCCGGGTCGAGTTCGACGAGACCGTGGCGATCCCTGGCCAGCCGCTCAGCCTGCGGATGACGGTGCTGGTGCCGAGCTTCCTGCCCGAGCCGCCGGTCTGGCCGAGCCTCGAGGCGCCGAAACTGCTGGTGCGCCTGCCGGAGCGCTCGACCAACCCGACGAGCGCGCGGGTCGGCGGCGAGACCTGGTCGGGCGTCACCCGCAACTACCGGATCTCGCCGATGGTGCCCGGCGACTTCGCAATCCCGCCGCAGGAGGTTATCGTCACCTGGGCCGATCCCGAGAACAACGCCCCGGTGAGGGCCATCCTGCAGAGCGAGGCGCTGGAATTCCGCGGCGTGGTGCCGGCAGGCGCCGAGGGGCTCGATCCCTTCATCGCCGCGACGGCGCTCGAGCTCGCGCAGACGATCGAGGGCGAGCCGGGCGCGATGACGCCGGGCGACAGCGTGACCCGCACACTCGTGGCGACGGTGGCGGGCACCGCGCCGATGTTCCTGCCCGAATTGCTGGCGCCGGTCGCTATCGAGGGCATCGCCGCCTATCCCGAGGAACCCCTGCTCGCGGAGACCGACGATCGCGGTGTGCTCGGGGGGAGCCGGACCGAGCGCGTGACCCTGGTGGCCGAGGGCGGCGGTTCGGGCGCGGTGCCCGCGGTCACGCTCGATTGGTACGATCTGGAGACGGGCAGGGTGGAGACCGCCTCGGTCGAGGGTTTCGCGATCGCCGTCGAGGGTCCGCCCGCGCGGAGCGTTGCGCAGGGCCGCGACTGGCGCATGATCGCGCTTGGCGGGCTGGCGGCGCTCGCAGGGGCCGTGGCCGGCGTCTGGCTCAAGCGCCGCGCCTGGCCGCCGCTGGCCCGGTTGCTGGGGGCCCGGCGGGCGGCGTGGCTGGCCTCCGAGGCCCATGCCTATGCCGTGCTGCACCGGGCGGTGGCGCGCCGCGACAATGCCGCGCTCCGCCCCGCGCTCGACGCCTGGGCCGGGCGCCTGGCCGGGAAGGATCCGCGCGCCGACCCGCGCCTGCGCGACGCGCTGACGGCGCTCGGCGCCGATCTCTACGGGCCCGCCGCGCCCCGCGATCCGGCGACCGCCTGGCAGGCGCTCGCGGAGGCGCTGCCGGCGGTCCGGTCCCTGTGCCGCTCCGGCGGTCCCGAGAGCGCGCCGCTTCCCGCGCTGAACCCGGCCGGATAGTCGCAGGGTCCGGGCGGTCCCGCCCCGGCGTTCAGACGGAAGCCCGCTTCGCGCCTGTCGGGCGAGCGTGTATGCTGCCCCCGCAGCCGCCGGGAGGTCCTCCCTTGCCGAGCCTTCGACCCCGCAGCGACCTCGCGACCCATGTGGTGGAGAACCAGCCCGCGCCCCGTGGCGACGGCGATCTCTGGGCCGGCGATGTCGCGCTGCGCGAGGCGGTCGCGCGCGAGGGCGGCGGCGCCCATGCGGCGGCGCTCGGCCGTCTCGGCGCGGCGCTGGGGCGGAGCGATGCGCGCGAGGCGGGGCGGCTCGCGAACCGCAACCCGCCGGAGCTGCGCAGCTTCGATCGCGCCGGGCGGCGGATCGACGAGGTGGACTATCACCCTTCCTATCACGAGCTGATGCGGCTGGGCGTTGCCGCCGGCTATCCGTCGGTGGCCTGGACCGCGCCGGCGGGCGGGCATGTGGCCCATGCGGCGATGGTCTACATGATGAGCCAGGTCGAGCCGGGCGTCTGCTGCCCCATGACCATGACCTATGCCGGGGTGCCGGCGCTCGCCGCCGACGCGGCGCTCGCCGCGGAATGGGTGCCGCGGCTCCTCTCCAAGGCCTACGATCCCGCGTCCCGTCCGGCGCCGGAGAAGGCCGGCGCCACCCTCGGCATGGCGATGACCGAGAAGCAGGGCGGATCGGACGTGCGGGCCAATGCGACGCGCGCCGTGCCCGACGGCGCCGGGTACCGCCTGACCGGGCACAAGTGGTTCTGCTCGGCGCCCATGTCGGACGCCTTCCTGACGCTGGCGCAGGCGCCCGGCGGGCTGACCTGCTTCCTCGTGCCGCGCTGGACGCCGGAGGGCGCGCGCAATGCCATCCTGCTGATGCGGCTGAAGGACAAGCTCGGCAATCGCGCGAATGCCTCGGCGGAGATCGAATACGACGCGGCCTTTGCCCTGCGGCTCGGCGCGGAGGGCGAGGGCGTGCGCAGGATCATCGCGATGGTGCATCACACCCGGCTCGATACCGCCATGGCGCCGGCCGGGCTGATGCGCGGCGCGCTGACGGAAGCGCTCTGGTGGTGCCGCGGCCGCAGCGCCTTCCAGCGGCGCCTGATCGACCAGCCGCTGATGGCGAGCGTGCTGGCCGATCTCGCGGTCGAGACGGAGGCCGCCCTGGCGCTCGGGCTGCGCGTGGCGCGCGCCTTCGACGAGGGCGACAGGGTCTTCGCGCGCACCGGCGTCGCCCTGGCGAAGTTCCTCAGCAACAAGCGCTGCCCGGGCATGATCTACGAAGCGATGGAATGCCTCGGCGGGTCGGGCTATGTCGAGGATGGCCCGATGCCGCTCTACTATCGCGAAGCGCCGCTGAACTCGATCTGGGAAGGCTCCGGAAACGTGATCTGCCTCGACCTGCTCCGGACCTTCGGGCGCGAGCGCGACGCGATGCCGCGGCTCGTGGCGGACCTCGAGGGCGCGCGCGGCCTCGACGCGACCTTCGACGGCGCGCTCGACCGCACGCTCGACACCTGGAAAGGCCTGCCGCTTGAGGCGGAGGCGCGCTGGTTCGTGGAGCGCCTGGCGGTGCTGCTCGCCGCCTCGGTGCTGCTCCGCGGCGGGGCCGGGCCGGTGGCGGAGGCCCATGTCGCGACGCGGCTCGGCGGCGCGGGCGGGCGGGTTGCGGGGGCCTGGCCCCGGGGGATCGACCGCGCGGGCGTGCTCGCCCGCTGCCTGCAAGAGGAAGGGCCTGAGCGATGATCGAGGATCCGCGGCATCCGCCGGAATGGAAGAGGCGTGTCCCGGTCGCGGCGCTCGTGCTGGCGCTCGCCTGGCTGCCTGCGGCCTGCGGGCGGGTCGACCTGCCGGGGGTGGCGATCCCCGGCTCGGGCAATGCGGGCATGGCGGCGATGGTCGAGGACCGCGTCTGGCTCAAGACCGATCCGGAGGCGGCGCCGGGCGCCTTCAGGGCGTTCCTCTCCAGCGGAACGCTGGTGATGACGAGCTGCGGCGAGGGCTACCGGCTCGCCCCCTGGCGCTGGGTCCAGGGCGCCACCCTGGTCTGGGAGGAGGACGGCCGCGCGATCCGCGGCGAGATCGCCGAGGTCGGGCACAACAGCATGGTCCTCCTGGTCGATCCCGAGGGCGAGAACCGTGCGGTGACGTTCCGGGCCGCGCAGGCGCCGGTGGTCTGCCCCGACCGGCGCCGCTGACGCTCCGATACAGGGGCGATCGCATCCGGCATCGGGATCCCGTCCGCCCGGGTTCCGAGCCGGCCCGGTGGCACCCTCCCGCCGAGGCCAGGCACCGCCGGGCAGTGCCCGCCCTGCCCCCGTCACGCCAAAAGGAGGGCACGCGAGCGCGAAGGCCGAGAGGCGACGGTCCTAGGCAATGACCCGGAGGCCCCATGGCAGGCTAGCGCGCGCGGCCGGACACCGGACCGCGTCTGCGCCAGTTCAGGATCGCCGCGGACAGGCCTCTCGCCGCGGCTTCGGGATCGGGCTGGCCGCAGATCGCGGAGACCACCGCCATGCCGGCCGCCCCGGCGTCGAGAACGGGCGAGACATGCGCGGCCTTCAGGCCGCCGATGGCGACCGAGGGCACGGTGCTGATCGCGGCGAGCCGGGCGAGGCCGTCGAATCCGATCGGCGGCTTGTGGTCGGGCTTGGTCGGGGTGGCGAAGACGGGCCCGATCCCGACATAATCGACGACCGCCGGATCGACCGCGCGGGCGGCCGCCTCGGACTCGACCGAGAGACCGAGGATGCGCCCCCGCCCGATCCGCTGGCGCGCCGCGCCCGCCGGCATGTCGTCCTGCCCCAGATGGAGCCCCTCGGCCCCCACGGCGAGCGCCGCTTCGAGATCGTCGTTGACGATCAGGGGCACGCCGGTTCCGGCCAGCGCGGCCTTGAGCGCCCGCCCCACCTCCACGAGACCCTCGGTGCCGGCGGCCTTGTCGCGCAGCTGGACGATTGTCGCCCCGCCGGCCACGGCCGCACGCGCCGTCTCGACCATGGAATGCAGGCGGCAGAGGTCCGGGTCGAGCACGAGGTAGAGGGACAGGTCCGGCCCTCTCATGCCGCTGCGATCCTCGTATCCGCGTCGAGGGATGCGCCGTCGAGCGCATGCAGGGCGTCAAGGAACCTCACGGCGAAGGACCCGGGACCCTCCGCCCCGCGCCCGGCCGCCTCGCCCGCCGCCGCGAAGGCGGCGAGCGCGGCGGCGGTGGCGTTGAGCGGTTCCTCCGGCGCGACCGCGGCGAAGGCGCCGACCAGCCCGGTCAGCGAGCAGCCGAGCGCCGTCACCCGGGGCATGAGGGGCGATCCGCCGTGGATCCGCAGCGATCTCGTCCCGTCGGTGACGAAATCCACCGGCCCGGTGACGGCGACCACCGCACCGCGCGCGGCGGCGAGCCGGCGGGCGGCCTCCTCGGCAAGTTCCACCGGATCGCCGCTGTCGACGCCCCGGCCCGAGCCCTGGCCGCCCGCGAGCGCGATGATCTCGGAGGCATTGCCGCGGATGATCGCCGGGCGCAGGTCGAGCAGATCCGCGACGGCCCGCCGGCGCAGGGCGGTGGCGAAATGGGCGACCGGATCGAGCACCCAGGGCCTGCCGGCGGCCGCAGCCCCGCCGGCGGCGGCCTTCATGCCGCCGATCCAGGCCGGCGAGAGGGTGCCGATATTGATGGTCAGGGCGCCGGCGAGGCCCGCGAATTCGCCCGCCTCCTCCTCGGCATGCACCATCGCCGGCGAGGCCCCGGCCGCGAGCAGGACATTGGCCGCGACGTTCATCGCCACGTAATTGGTGATGCATTGCACCAGCGGGGCGGTTTCGCGCAGGGCCGCGAGGAGCGCGGAAGGTGTCGGCATCGCTCAGGCCTCCTCATGGGCGAGGGGCATGTAGAGGTCGCCGCCCTCGCGGTATTTCTGCGCCATGGCGGCCATGCCCTCGCTCCGCGCCTCGGCGCGGATCTCGTGGCTGATGCGCATGGAACAGAATTTCGGGCCGCACATGGAGCAGAAATGTGCGACCTTATGCGCCTGCTTGGGCAGGGTCTGGTCGTGGAAGCCTCGCGCGGTCTCGGGATCGAGCGAGAGGTTGAACTGGTCCTCCCAGCGGAATTCGAACCGCGCGCGGCTCAGCGCGTCGTCGCGGATCCGCGCCGCCGGATGCCCCTTGGCGAGATCGGCGGCATGGGCGGCGATCTTGTAGGTGATGACGCCGGTCTTCACGTCGTCCCGGTCGGGCAGCCCGAGATGCTCCTTGGGCGTGACGTAGCAGAGCATCGCCGTGCCGAACCAGCCGATCATGGCAGCACCGATGCCGCTGGTGATGTGGTCGTAGCCCGGCGCGATGTCGGTCGTGAGCGGCCCGAGCGTGTAGAAGGGCGCCTCGCCGCAGACCGCGAGCTGCTTGTCCATGTTCTCCTTGATCTTCTGCATCGGAACGTGGCCGGGCCCCTCGATCATCACCTGGCAGTCCTTCGCCCAGGCGATCCGCGTCAGCTCGCCCAGCGTCTCGAGCTCGGCGAATTGCGCGGCGTCGTTGGCGTCGGCGATGGAGCCGGGGCGCAGGCCGTCGCCGAGCGAGAAGGACACGTCAAAGGCGCGGCAGATGTCGCAGATCTCCTCGAAATGCTCGTAGAGGAAGCTCTCCCTGTGGTGATGCAGGCACCATTTCGCCATGATCGAGCCGCCGCGCGAGACGATGCCGGTGACGCGATCCACGGTCAGCGGCACGTAATGCAGCCGCACGCCGGCATGGATGGTGAAATAGTCCACGCCCTGCTCGGCCTGCTCGATCAGCGTGTCGCGGAAGACGTCCCAGCTGAGGTCTTCCGCGACCCCGTTCACCTTCTCGAGCGCCTGGTAGAGCGGCACGGTGCCGATCGGCACGGGCGAATTGCGCAGGATCCATTCCCGGATGTTGTGGATGTTGCGACCGGTGGAGAGGTCCATCACCGTGTCGCCGCCCCAGCGGGTCGCCCAGACCATCTTCTCGACCTCCTCGGCCATCGACGAGGTGACCGCGGAATTGCCGATATTGGCGTTGATCTTCACCAGGAAGTTCCGCCCGATGATCATCGGTTCCGATTCCGGATGGTTGACATTGGCCGGGATGATCGCCCGGCCGCGCGCCACCTCGTCGCGCACGAATTCCGGGGTGACGAAATCGGGGATGGCGGCGCCGAAGCCCTCGCCGTCGCGGTCGAGCGCCGCCTTCGCGGCGCCGCGCCCGAGGTTCTCGCGGATGGCGACGAATTCCATCTCCGGGGTGACGATCCCGGCGCGCGCATAGGCGAGCTGGGTGACGGCCCCGCCGGCGCGGGCGCGCAGCGGGCGGTGGCGGACGGGGAATTCGGGGGTGAGCCTGTCCCCGAAGACGAAGCCGTTGTCCCCGGGCTTTACGCGCCGCCCCTCGTAGGCCACCACGTCGCCGCGCGCGGCGATCCAGTCCTCCCGCAGGCGCGGCAGGCCGCGCGCGATGGCGATCTCGGCGGCCGGGTCGGTATAGGGGCCGGAGGAATCGTAGACCGTGACCAGCGGCTCCCCGGCGCTCGGGTGCAGGGCGATCTCGCGCATGGGCACGCGGATGCCGGGGTGGAGCTGGCCCTGCCGGAACACCTTGCTCGAGGCGGGCAGCGGTCCGGTCGTGACCGTCAGGTTCGGTTCGGAAGTCATGTCGAGGCCCCTCGCGTCATCGCATCGGAGACCCAGCTCTGACCGGAAGGAAGGAGGACGCCCCTGAAAGGATCGGTCGCGCGACCGGCGAGGCATCCGCACCATCCCTACGCCAGTATGAACTGGATCAGGTTCGTCGGGTCCCTGCGCTGCCTCGCGGCCCAGCAGAATCTCAGCCCCTTGTCGGGACACCCCTGGTGAGAGTCGGAGAGTGCGAAGTGGCGCGCGGGATGTCAATCGCCGGTTTCGCGCCGGGAAGGCCCGCTTCCGTGACCCCGCGCTTGCCGGCATCGACGGGCGCCGGCACGACGGGATCGCGGATCGAACCGCTGGGGCGTAATCTGATCGCCAGGCGCGGCCCTTTGCCGCCTGCAGGAGGGGAGATGTGCCGTGACGCTGATCGATCATGCCAGCCAAGCCCGCGAGGACTGGCGTCCGGGCGTTTCGACGCGCATGCGCGTCTCGGCGCTGACCGGCGCCTCGGCTCTGTCGGTCTTCGAGCAATGGTGCGCGCCGGGGCTCGGCGCCCCGACCCATTGGCACCGGGTCGAGGAGGTCCTCACGGTGCTGTCGGGCGAGGCCGAGATCTGGACGGGCGGGGAAAGGGTCCTGGCAAGAGCGGGTCAATCGGCCCTGATACCGGCGGGAAGCCGCCACGGCTTCCGCAATGCCGGGAGCGGCGAATTGCATATGCTGGCCGTCCTCGCCTCGCCCATCTTCGAGGCGCGGTATGACGATAGTCCCGGGGTGACCCGGCGCTGGATACCGGGGTCGGGGGGCGGTCAGGCGGTCTCAGGGTGATTGCTTCGGACCGGCAGTTCGCCCTCCATGGCGCCACCTTCCCCTCGCGGATTTGGCAGGTGACAAATCCGTACGCCCCGGCCAACGAACCGGCGCAAGGCAGTGCCACGCCCACGCCGGTTCGCCGAGCCTGGTCCTCTCCGCTCAGGCGCCACCGCGGAACAGCGAGAAGCCCCAGGGGGTGAACTTGAAGGGGAGGTGGAAATGCTCGGCCAGCTTGTCGATGCCGAAGCGGAAGATCGCCACGTCCAGAAACGAGGGATCCGGGATCGCGACGCCGTTCGCGCGGTAATAGTCGCCGACATCGAATTCGGCCTCGTAGACGCCGCGCTGCACGCCGGCCCCGTCCATGACCGGGTGCTGCAGCAACCCGCCGTCCGAGCAATTGCCGGAGGCGATCTCGACCCTTTCGGCGCCCAGCAGGAAGAGGCGCACGCCCAGGCCGGAGGCGGGGACGCCGCGGGCGATGTCGACGGCATGGACCGAGATGCCGCCGGCCTTCTGTTCGGGATCGATGGACAAGAGGGCTCTCCTTGTGAATCGTCAGGGGTCGGGGTCAGGGTGGCATGCCGGAGCGTTTCGCTCCATGGCAGATAAATTCACCACGCATTCCAAAGGATCGAATGCGCTGCTAGGATGCGCCGGCGGCACCGGCGCCGCGCCCGAGGTAGGAATGCCGAAATGTCGATTCAGCTTGTGCCGCGATCGCTGCAATATCTCGAACGGGTGGCCCAGCTCGGGTCGATCCAGGCCGCCTCGCGCGAGATCGGCATCTCGGCCTCGGCCATTCACCGGCAGATCAAGGCCCTGGAGGACGCGCTGGGCGAGATGCTGTTCGAGCGCAGCGCCCATGGCATGGTGGTGACGCCCTCCGGGCAGATGTTCCTGGACCTCGCGCGGGACTGGCGGCTGGACAATACCCGGCTCTGGTCGACGCTCATCACCCAGCGCGGCATCGAATATGGCCATATCCGCATCGCCTGCATGGACGGGATGGTGAACGGGTTCGCGCTGGAATTCGCGCGCGAGATCGCCGGGCGCTTTCCCCATGTCCATGCCGAGATCACCACCACCAGCCCCGACCACGCGGTCAAGGGCGTGCTGAACGGCGATTACGATCTGGCGGCGGTGGTGAACGCATGGCCCGACGACGATCTGATCGTCCATTGGTCGCGCAAGTTCCCGCTGGGCTGCCTCGCCATCCCCGATCATCCCGTCGCGCGGATGGACAGCATCAGCCTGAAGGAATTCGTCACCTACCCGATCGCCGTGCAGAGCGCGGCGCTGTCGATCCGCCGCCTGATGGAGGCGCATCACGGCTGGATCTTCAACGCGGCGGTGCAGAGCGTCCAGGTCAATTCCATCCAGCTGATGAAACTGCTGGTCCTGTCGGGACAGTTCATCGCCGCGACCTCTGAGGTGGACGCCGCGGCGGAACTGCATCAGGGCCTGCTGCGCTTCGTGCCCATCAACGACAAGGACATGTTCCAGCAATCCTTCAGCGTGATCTCCAACGCGCTGATCCCGGCCTCCGCCACCACCCAGAAGATCATCGCCATCGCGGTCGAGATCCTGGAGCATCAGGTGGTCGCCGGCAAGCCGGCCGGCTGACCGGCCGGCCCGGGACCGACGGGGCCGTGGCCCCGGCCGCTCAGCGGGCCGGAGGACGGGCGCGGTCCGCCATCGGCGGCAGGAAGTCGCGCCGGAAGATCTCGCGCGGCTGCGGCGGCGCGCCGGCATAGCCCTTGGTCTCGACGATCAGCCGGGCGATCCCCTCTAGCCTCGCGTCGTCGGCATCGCCCAGGCCGTCGGCAAAACCGTCGGGATGGCCCATTTCCAGCGCCAGCGTCCCGGTCAGCCGCTCGCGATTGGCCTTGCGGTCGATCTGCGGATTGCGGCGGGCGACCGCCTCGATGGCGGCGTCGATATCGGCCACGGTGTCCTTCAGCCCGCGGTTGATCGCCCGCACGAGGCCGGCGACCGCCCCGGGATGGGCGTTCAGGAAATCATGCGTGACCATCAGCGCACCGCCGTAGAGGTCGGGGACATGCTCGTGCCAGGTCAAGTGATGCAGGGCGGTGAACGGGTCGATCCCGGCCTCGATGGCCTGCGAATTGATGGTGTTCACGAAACCGAAGATGCCGTCCCATTCGCCGTTCATCATCTGCGCGGAGAGCTCGACATGGGTCAGCTCGGAAATGGTGATGTCGACGCTCTCGGGATCGAGACCGGTGGCCCGGCAGAATTCCGGGAAGAGCAGCAGCGCGGCGTCCTGGGGATGCGAGACCAGCCGCTTGCCGGCCAGGTCGGCGGCGGTCTCGACCGGCCCGTCGCTGCGCACGGCGATCGTATAGGGCGGGCGGTTGTGGATGGTCATCACCGCGACCGGCGCCGGCAGCTTGCCCTCGGCCTTCATGCGGATCAGCTCGTTGAGGTCGCCGTAGCCGGCATCGAAATCGCCGGATGTCATGGTTTCGACGGCCCGCGCCAGCGAGGTGCCCTCGGTGAATTGCACATCGAGCCTCTCGTCCCGGAAATGCCCGTTGTCGGCGGCGAGGAAGAACCAGGCCTGCGGGCCCGAATAGAAGGTGTTGAGAATGAAGCGGACCGGCAGCAACGCCGTCCGCGACGCTTGTGCCGTGGTGGTGCCACTCTCGTTTGTCATAGCTGAGTTCCTTTGAATCCATCGCGGCGCGGCCACGACCGGGTGGGGAATGCGACGTCTTTCCTTGCTGTCGCAGGCACAGTCTCACGGCAATTCGTTTCAAACAATGTCAAAGATATTTGCCATTCGTTCACTTATTCAGAACGGATGGACCCGGCCTGCCGAGGAGCCATGCCGCATTGAAGGGGCATTGCCGCGGCCCCTCGATCACACTCGTCGCAAGCGCCTGTCGGGACATCGTTCTAATAGGAAGAACAGCTGCGTCATTATTATTCTATAGCCCGCAACAGGATTCACCCCTAGGCTATTCGGGAAGGCGACAGGCGAAATGTGACGATGGGCAAACTCAGCGATCTCAATCAGGCCGATCACGAAGCGGCCGTTGCAATGGTCACTCCGCTGATCGAGCGGGCACCCCAGATCGCGGCGAAAGTCGCGGCGCGTCGCCCGTTCCGGACCGCGGAGGATCTCTCGCATGCGATCGGAGCGGCGCTTCGCGAGCTGGACGAGGCCGCGCAGGTGGCGCTCTTTCGCGCCCATCCCGAGCTGGCGCCGGACAATCCGCTGGCCATGACCGCGGAATCGCAGGCCGAACAAGGCCGGCTGAACCTGACGGCGCGCGACGCCGAGCACCGGGAGGATCTTGCGGAGCTGAACGCGCGCTACAACGACAAATACGGCTTCCCCTTCATCACCGCCCTGGTGCGCCACAAGGACATGGAGAGTGTCCTGCAGGAATTCCGAACCCGGCTGGCGAATGACCGCGACTCGGAGCTCGAAGCCGCGATCGGCCAGATCACGGCGGTTAGCGCCGCCCGCGTGCAGGCCGCGTTCGGCAGCGACGAAGCCTGAACCCCGCCGACAACCAGAACGGAACCACGCCATGATACCAGAACCCGAGAAATCCGGAATCACCGAGCCGAGTGTCGCCGCCGCTCGCCTCGGCCATAGTTGGGGCGGCGAGGTGGGCGGTCTGCTGCTGCTGGCGCTCAGCGCGATCTTCATGATCGGCGGCGTGCGCCTGGGACTGGGGGTGCCGACCCGATTGGGCACCGGCGCCTTTCCGTTCCTGACCGGCCTCGTCCTCGCCATCCTCGCCGTGTTCATCTGCATCGAGGAACGGCGCGGCGATACGGAGGTCGAATCTCCCGACTGGATCGCCTTTCTGGCCATCTGCGGCGCCCTGGCGGTCTTCGCCACGACCGCGAACCGCCTCGGCCTGGTGCCGGCCACCTTCCTGACCATCGTGGTGGCGAGCCTGCCCGACCGCAACCTGCCGATGCGCGGCAAGGCGATCCTCGGTGTCATCGTGTCCCTCGCCTGCTGGGGCCTGTTCATCGAGCTGCTGAACCTCCCGTTCAAACCATTCGTGGGGCTCTGATGATGGATATTCTGACTAGCTTCGGTCACGGGCTCCTGGTGGTCCTGGAACCCGCCAACCTCATGTATTGCTTCATCGGGGTGTTCCTCGGCACCTTCATCGGCGTGCTGCCGGGCATCGGCTCCATGGCGGCCATCGCCATGATCCTGCCGCTGACCTTCTATCTGGATCCGACGCCCGCCCTGGTGATGATCGCGGGCGTCTTCTACGGCGCCGAATACGGTGGCTCGACAGCCTCGATCCTGATGAATGTGCCAGGCACGCCGGCCGCCTCGATTACCGCCATCGAGGGCTATCAGCTGGCCAAGAAGGGACGCGCCGGCGTGGCGCTGTTTTCGACCGCGATCGCCTCGTTCGGGGGCGGCATGATCGGCATGGTCGTGATCGCCGTGCTGTCGCCCTCGCTGGCGCAACTGGCGCTGTCCTTCGGGCCGCCGGAATATTTCGCCGTCATCCTGCTGGGCCTGATCGCCGCCTCGGCGGTCAGCAACGGCGGCGCGCTCAAGGGCATCGCCATGGTCGTCACCGGCCTGATGCTGGGCACGATCGGCGTCGACCTGACCACGGGCGAGCTGCGCTTCACCATGGGCATCCCGGAACTGCGCGATGGCGTGCATATCGTCGTCGTCGCCATGGGGCTCTTCGGCGTGACCGAGCTGATCGCCTCGATCCGCTCGAACAGCGGCGGAGGCGTCGCGCAGAAGCTCGACTACAACAACTTCTATCCGAGCAAGGAAGACTGGAAGTCCCTGCCCGGCCCCATCCTGCGCGGCGGCGCCATCGGCTCCTTCATCGGCGCCCTGCCCGGCACCGGCCAGACCATCGCGGCGGCCCTGGCCTATGCGCTAGAAAAGCGGGTCTCGCCGCAGCGCGCCAAATTCGGGACCGGCGTGGTTCCCGGCGTCGCCGTGCCCGAGGCGGCCAACAACTCCGCCACGCAGACCGCCTTCATCCCGACCCTGACCCTGGGCGTTCCCGGCAGCCCGCCGATGGCCATCGTGATCGGCGCGCTGATGATCTATGGCATCACGCCGGGGCCGCGCCTGCTGGTGGAAGAGCCGGACATGTTCTGGGGTCTGGTCGCCAGCTTCCTGGTCGGCAACATCATGCTGCTGGTTCTGAACCTGCCGCTGATCGGCATGTGGGTGCGGCTGCTGCGCATCCCCTACAAATACATGTATCCGACGATCATCGTGCTGATCTGCATGGGCGTCTACAGCCTGAACAACAACGTCTTCGACGTCTGGCTGACGCTGGTGATCGGGGCTGCGGGCTACGTGATGCGGCTCTACCGCTTCGAACCCGCGCCGCTGCTGCTGGGCTTCGTGCTGGGCCCGCTGATGGAGGAACAACTGCGCCGCTCGATGCTCTTGTCGCGTGGCGATCCCATGGTGTTCCTGGAACGCCCGATCAGCGCCACGCTCATCGGGATCACCTTCGCCATCGCCGTCTACGGCATCTACAGCACCCACAGGAACCGCCGCCTTGCCCGAACGGCGGCAGAACAGACCCAACTGGAGGAACCCAAGACATGAAACTGAACCGCAGAACCCTGCTGGGCGCAGGTGCCGCGGCACTCGCCCTCGCGACCGCCCCGATGGCTTCCGCCGAGCCCGGAAGCTGGAGCAGCGAGCCGGTGCGCATCGTCGTCACCTTCCCGCCCGGCGGCACCAGCGACCTGGCCGCCCGGCTCCTGGCACAGCATCTGGACACCGACTACGGCCAGAAGGCCGTGGTCGACAACCGCCCCGGCGCCGCCGGCACGGTCGCGGCCGACTACGTGGCGCAGCAGGAACCGGACGGGACCACGCTGATCCTGTCGAACAACGCGCCCTTCACCATCGCGCCGACGCGGTTCGCCAGCATCCCCTACGACACGATGGGCGATTTCACCCATATCGCCTATATCGGCGCCTCCTCGCCCGGCCTTTTCGTGCAGCCCTCCTCGGGGATCACCACGGTCGATGAATATATCGCCGCGTCCAAGGAAAACCCGCTGGCCTACGGTTCCAGCGGGGTCGGGACGATCTCGCATATCCTCGGCGTCGCCGTCGACAGGGCGCTCGGGACCGAATCGATCCATGTGCCCTATCAGGGCAGCACGCCGGCGATCCAGGATTTCCGCGCCGGCGTGCTGGACACCTTCTACGACATGGTCGTCCAGAACACCGAGATGATCGAGGACAACGAGGCCGTCGCCATCGCCATCGCCTCGCCCGAGCGCAACCCGGAGGCCCCGGAGGTGCCGACCTTCCTCGAGCAGGGCTATGACGTGGTGCTGGAGAACTGGGTCGGTCTCTCCGGTCCCGCCGGGATGGACCCGGAGATGACCCAGACCATCCACGACACCGTGCTGGCGATCTTTTCCGACCCCGAGGTCGTGGCCCGGCTGACCGAACTCGGCATCACCCATACCGCCATGTCTTCCGAGGAATACACCGATTTCGTCGCCAAGCAGATCGAGGTCTGGGCCCCGCTGATCGAGGCCGCCGGCATCAAGGAATGACGTGATCCGCACAGCAGCGGCCGCCCCCCACCCCGCAGCATAGGCGGCCGCTGCATTTCCCCAAGGTCGGATCGTGTCGCGACCCTCGGGGCAGCGGATGATGCCCCGGGGGCCGCAATCGTTTCAGGCCGGTGGCCCCTGCCGGGGGATCGCATTCGGCACCGGGGTCCCGTTCGCCCAAGCTCCGGGCCGGGCGTTGCCCTCGTCGCAACTGCGGGTCGGTCGAAGGAGAGGGAGCGAGCTCCTGAAACGATGGTCCAGATGCCCCGCGCCGCGGGCGGTCCTTCAGGTAGCGCGCCCTGCCGCTGAGGCCCGCCGGCGGGCGCGTTCGGCCCAGTCGGTCAGGACCCTGACCGCCTCGGCGGCATGGGCCTGTTCCGAGGGCATCGAGCGTTCCTGCAAGCTCCGGCCGGATTCCCGCCGCACATGCTCGGAATCGATCGGAAACCGCTGTTCCTGCGGCAACTGTTCCAGCGCCGCGTTGGATTGCGCCAGGTTCGCCGCGTAGTAGAGCCGCGCGATGCCGGCGATTTCCATGGCCGCAACGCAGAGCGCGCAGGGCTCGCAGCTGGTGTAGAGATCGCAACCGCGCAGATCGACGCTCTGCAGATTGCGGCAGGCATCGCGGATCGCCTCGGTCTCGCCATGCGAGGTCGGATCGAAATTCTGCAAGGAACGGTTGATCCCCTCGCCCAGGATGCGCCCGTCCCGGACCACGACGGCGCCGAAGGGTTCGGTGCCCGGCTCCTCGAGCGCGCGGGCCGAAATTTCGATCGCCCGCAGCATGAACCTGTCGTCGTACATGTCGTCTCTCCCAAAATGAAACGGCCGCCCGGATGCCCCGCGGCGACCATGTGCGACCCCGGGGCCGTGGCGGCAAGTTCGGGCAAGCGCGGCCGGATGGCCGCGCATGCCGTCAGCGGGCGATCACAGCGCCTTGCAGGGCGCGGCGTCGATCACCGCCTGGCGCAGCTCGAGATCCGGCAGGAAGGCGGCGGTGGTCACCTCGTCCACCGTCGGCTGCCGCGCCAGGCCGCGCGTCTCGGCGGTCATCGCCAGCAGGGATTCGACGCGGGCGCTGTCGAACTCGCCGATCCCGGCGGCCAGCTTGTCGGCGCCGCCCATGTCCTCGCGGATGGTCTCCACGAGGCGCAAGCGCTCGACCACCGGGTCGCGGGTGTCGTCGCGCTTGACCAGAGCCGCGATCGCCGCATCGGGATCGCAGACCGCCGCCATCACGCCCCGATTGAAGGCGTTGACGACGCCCTGCGCCGCCTCCGGATTGCCTTCGGCGAAGCCCGGCGCGACCATCAGCACGCTGCCGTAGAGTTCCGGCACCACGTCCTTGAACTCGAGGAAGCGGACTTCGGACCCGACCTCGTCCCCGTTCAGCCGCACCGCCGCCGAAATGGTCGAGATATAGCCGAAGAGACCGTCGGTCTCGCCGTCCTTGAGCAGGGTCAGCAGCTCGGCCCAGCCGGCGTCCAGCCCGGTCGCGGTGATCGACTTAGCGTCGATGCCGGCCTTGCTGGCGAATTGCTCGAAGGTGTTCAGCCCGACATCGGTGGGATGCGCGGTCATCTTCTTCCCGGCCACATCGGCGGGCGTCTCGATGTCCGAGGCGGCGGAGACCGCGATCACGGAGGGCGAGTTCTCCATGACCACATAGACCCCGATCGGTGCGGTTTCGGGATCCCGCGCCGAGGCCTCGATCAGCGCCTGGAAATCGCCATAGCCGAAATCATAGCCCTCTTCGACCATGCGCGGCGCGGCGGTGAAGGCGCCCTTGCCGGCGACGAACTCGATCTCGATTCCCTCATCCGCGAAGAAGCCCAGATCGTCGGCGAGCGGCAGCCAGGCATTGGCGCCGGTATAGCCGGAGTTCATCAGTAGCCGCACCTTCTGGAGGCCGCCGTCCTCCGCATCGGCGTCCTGCGCATGCAGGGCCGGCGCGGTCGCAATCGTCATGCCCGCCAGCAAGGCGGCCACGGCACAATGTCGCTTCATCATGTCCCTCCTGATTGAAACGGATATCGCCTTCAGCCCACCGGGCGGGCGCGCTCTTCCAGCGGCGGCAGGAACTCGCGGGTGAAGATCTCCTCCGGCGCGGGCGAGCGCGGCAGGCCGGCCGAATCGACCATCAGGCTGATCGAGCGGGCGATCCGTTCGTCGGTGGCGTCGCCGATGCCATGGACCGCGGCATCGGGATGGTTCATCTCCATCTCCAGCGTGCCCATGAGGCGCGGGCCGTCGACCTCGGGACGGTATTTCGGCGACATCTCGGCGACGGCGGCAAGCCCGGCATCGGGATCGGCGATGGTTTCGATGATGCCACGGTTGACGGCGGCCACGAAGGCCCGCACCGCCTCGGGGTTTTCCTCGATGAAGGCCGGGCTGAACATCAGCGCGTTGCCGTAGAGTTCCGGCACCAGATCGGTGAACTCCAGGAAGTCCAGATGCTCGCGCGCGTCGATATCGATCCCGCGCAGGGCGGCGATGACGGTGTTCACGAAGCCGAAGACGCCATCGACATTGCCGTCGATCACTTCCTTCGAGTTCAGCGCCATGCTGGCATTCGAGCGCAGGATATGGACTGCATGCGGGTCCAGACCACCGGCAACCGCATAGGGCGGGAAGGCCTCGATGGCGGCATCCTGCGGGTGGCCGATGATGACCTTGCCGGCCAGATCCTTGGCTTCCTTGATCGGCCCGTCCTTGCGCACGGCGATGGTCAGCGGCGTGCCACTGAAGGCGACATGCACGACCTTGGGGCAGTTCTCGGGACGCAGCGCGGCCAGCTTGATCAGCATGTTCACGTCGCCATAGCCGGCATCGAAGCCCTCGATCGGAACCCGAGGCACGACCGAGGCGGCGCCGTCGCCCGGCGCGAACTCGACCTCGAGCCCGGCTTCCTTGAAATAGCCACGCTGGTTTGCCAGACAGAAGAAGGCATGCGGGCCGGCAATTCCGCTGTTCAGCAGCAGGTTGATTTTCAGGGGTGCATTGCCGCCTCCTTGCGCCAGCGCCGGTGCCGCCAGCGCCGGGGCGATGATTGCCGCGGCACTCATCGCGGTCAGGACGTTGCGTCGTGTCAGGTTCATGGCTTGCTCCCTCGTGCCAAGGTTTTCCGGGACGGGCCCGAGGGTCGCGCAGCCGGCAGCCTTCGGCCGGAAGCATGTCCCGGCCCGGATCCTGTCGCGTCGATGGTCTCGGGATCGTCTGCGCCGCGTCGAGCGGCAGCTGGCGACCGGAAGGCGCGCTCCCCTCGCCCCTTCCGGTCGCGCAACCCACTGCCCATTGCTGCACAGGGGTTTTATAGCCGCGCCGGGCCTTTCAAGCCATAGAATAATACTCTATTCATCGTTCGAAAATTTCTAACACTGTCACCACACGGCACCGGGTCGCTTTTGGGTAGGCAGCCCGATCAGCTGGTGAGCGAGCCACGCAATCGAGTTGCTCTTGCCCGAAGCTGGAGTCCGGCGGTCAAACTGGCGCGGCTGCGCCGACGGAGCAATGGGCGATTGGCGGAGCGCTTCCGTCACGCGGAGCCGATCGCCCATTGCGGTGAGGTGGGCGGCATAGGCGGCCGGGGTGGCGTACCCGATCGCAGAATGCGGCCTGCGGTGGTTGTAGTCGGCGACCCAGCGGGCGACGGCGGCGCGGGCGTGACATTGAGCGCGAGGAAAAGGCCCGACGAACCGCGATCGCCGCCAGCCTCGACGAATGGCTGAATGAGCTCTCGGAGGCGGAGCGGGTCAAAATCTTCGCCGGGATAGAGGCAAAAGGGGCCGGAAAGCGTTACCTGATCCAACATTCGGCCGGCTCAGCTGGGTGAAAGATGGGGGTCACAGCAACAGCACCACCGTCGCAGTTTCGGCCGTTTTGTTGACCAATTGTTATCCTGGATCGGAGGTACAAGAGTACCCCACGCGCCGAAGCGCGTAGTGCATTGATAATGTTGTGTAATTTGGTTGCGGGGGTAGGATTTGAACCTACGACCTTCAGGTTATGAGCCTGAATCCTGCCATCCCTGAAAACCCCGTGTCTTCGGGGCCTTATGGCCTAACCCGCTGAGATTCACGCATATTCCCGTCCGCATTGAACCGCATCCAGCGGCACCGGACGGCACCGGGACGGGGTGAAACCGAGAACGCCGGTTGCGCTTGATGACGGCGACGTACATTGCGTCCCAATCGTACTTGTAGGCGGCCGGCTGGCTGGACGGGCGACGTACCAATTCGTTTTCCTCCTCGAAGCGAGTCATTTCGGTGGCGCTGATGAGTAGATCGGCCTTGGCCACCCTGACGCCCTTGGCGGGCGTGGTGATGAAGACCCACTGATCCTGATTCTGCGGTCTCAAGCGGTGGACGCGCACCTCGGGCGGGCCGGAGCCGTCGCGACGAAACATCGGCATGAGGTCGGCTGCGTGCAGGGCGACGAGACCCACTATGGGCGCGTCTCCTGCTTGGACGAGAGGAACGCTGGTGAGGAGCTCCAGCCGCTCTAAGGCCGCCCATTCGGCGATGTCGGTCGTCGTGCAGCCCCATCGCGCCGCGACTTCAAGCAGGGTGAATAACACCCTTGGAGGTAATGCCATATCGTCTGCCCCATCTTGCCCGCCTCTCTGCGGATTCGCCTCATGGTTGATCTCAGGGCGAGCAATCTAGCGCTTGGCTCTCCCTAAAGTGGAGTCCTTTGGTCGGGGTGCCGGCGAGGGTGGCGTGGCTTGGCCTCGGCCCACGCCACCGCCTGCCTTCGCGCCATCCGCCACCGCCTCGCATCGTCCTGGTCGGAAATCGGCCCCCGTCCGGGGTCGCCTGATCGGAGGACGATATGAGCGAAGCGATTGCCGCGGATGACGACAGGACCGGCGCCGACCTGCTTGGGGACTGGATGAGCCGGGATGCGCTCGCGGCCGAGCTGAGCATTTCCGTCGACACCCTCTCGCGCTGGGAGACGCGCCGCGTCGGCCCGCCCTGCGTCCGCGTCGGGCGCAGGGTGCTCTACCGCCGCGGCGCGGTGCGGGACTGGCTTCGCTCGCAGGAAGATCGCGCGGCGCGGCGCGCGGGAGGCCGGTGATGGGCACCGTGCTGGACTTCCCCTACATCGGCATCGCGCGGGCGCGCGAGATCGTCGAGCACCCGGACCTGCACGATGCGGCCACCATCCGTGCGGCGTGCGAGACGCTGATCAAGTTCGGTACGGACGATGACTTCCGGGCCGTGCAGAACCTGCAACGCGCGCGGATCATCAATCGGCTTGAGCAGCTGAATTCCGAGTTTAGCCGGCGGCAGAGCAAGGCACTCCGATTCTGGATGGTGCTGATCCTGACGTCGTCCGCCGCGTTCTGGATCCTCTTGGGCGTGCTCCTGGTCGGCGCGGTGCTGCGATGAGGCCGCTGCTGAAGGCCGCCTCGGTCGGCGCAGGAACGAATTCCAGTCGGAGCAAATTCAGAATGACCGCGCCCATTGCATATCCCCTCGCCTGGCCGCTCGACCTGCCCCGCTCCACAAAGCGGGCGCGATCGCCCTTCCGGGTCAGCCTCAACCGCGCCGTGTCCGACCTGCAGGACGCGCTTCGCCTGTTCGGGAACGACAGCGGCCTGCCGGTCGTGAACGTGGTGATTTCGTCGAACGTGACGCTCGGCGCGGCGAAGCCATCGGACCCCGGCGTCGCGGTTTACTTCGATTGGGACGGCGCCCAGCGCTGCATCGCCGTCGACCGATTCCCCGAGGTCGAGGCCAATGTTCGGGCCATCTACCAGATCCTCGAGGGGCGCAGGCAGGAGCTGCGCTATGGCGGGCTGCACATCGTGCGCGCTACGTTCCGCGGCTTCGCGGCGCTGCCGCCGCCGCCGGAGGACCGGCCCTCGCCGCAGCGGTCTTGGCGGGCAGTCTACGGCTGGCCGGAAGGGACGGCGCCGAGCCGAGCGGACGTCGAGAATGTCTACCGTGCGCTTGCTCGCCAGCGCCATCCCGATGCGCCGGGCGGGTCGCACGAGGCCATGGCCGAGCTCAACGCGGCGCGGGAGGCAGCTCTTGCCGAGCTGACGGCAGCGTGAGCGCGCCGGATTCGACCATCGGCGACGACGTGCTCGCGCTCACCCAGGATCTGGTCGAGCGCGTCATCCGCGATGATCGCGGCCGCCTGGTTGGCGGCGTCTGGGTCGACGGCAATGGCGGACTGCTCTCGGAAGGGACGATCCACACAGCCGAGCAGCTGCGCCGGGCCATCGGCAACCAGGACGCGGCGCGGGAGGGACGGTGGTGCCCGGACCGGCGCTGGAATGCCCTGCAGGCGGCGCGCGGTGTGCTGGCCGACCTGGCGCACCACACGGACGCCGACATTCGGGCCGCGGCCTACATCGTGATCGTTTATTCCGACGACGAGCGCGAGGTCGAGGAAGCGAGCGAGCTCAGGTCGCTGGTGGATCCGGGCGACGCGCCACGATGAAGGCGACGCGCTCCGCCAAGTCCCTGCTTCGCGCCATCGCGGGCAGCGCGGTGCCCGAGGCGCCGCCTGCGCTGTTGCGGGTGATGGGCGACGAGCACGTTACCGCCGCGCGCGCGCCGTTCGAGGAGCGCCGCGACTTCGACCTGTATCCCACCGGCGAGCCCGAGGCCATTCGTGGCCTGCTGGCGCTCGATGGCGAGCGCATCCGGGCGCTGGGCGCCGTCTGGGAGCCCGCCGCGGGCTACGGGCACCTCTCCCGCGAGATCGAGTCCTTCGGCCTTCCCTGCGCTGTCTCGGATGTCGCCGACCACGGTTGCCCGGGTGTCGAGGTCCGGAGCTTCTACGACTGCCGCTGTGCCTTGGCGCCGGCGATCATCACAAACCCGCCCTATTGCGAGATCAATGCCCGGGACGGGCGCGGCCGCTGGCTGCGCCATACGCTCAACATGCCCGGCTGGCGCTATTGCGCTTTGCTGCTCTCCTGGGATTGGCCGGCCGCGCGCGCCAACGGGCTCGGGGCCCTGCTCGACGCGCACCCGTTCTCCTACTGCTACCTGATGCGCTGGAAGTTGGATTTCACCGGCGAGGGAAGCCCGCCGCAGCGCAATGCCTGGTTCATCTGGGATCGGGATTGGACCGGCGCGGAGCCGGCCTTCCGCTTCATGGACCGGCACCTCGACCACCGGCAGACGGAGCTGTTCCCGTGAGCGGCCCAGCACGCCGGCGGCGGAATCCCGAGGCGGATATCCAGCGTGCGATCGTCGAGCTGTTGCGTGTGGTGCTGCCGCGCGGCGCCATCGTCCATCACTCGCGCAACGAGGAGCGTAGTGGCGGGGACGAGGCGCGCCGGCGCCAGGCGATCGCGGTGGGCATGGGCATCCATCCCGGCTTCTCGGACGTGATCGTGCTCGCGGGCGGGCGCGTCCTGTTCCTCGAGGTCAAGGCGCCACGCGGGTCGCTCTCGGCGGCGCAGGAGGCCTTCCGCGATGATGTGCTCGCGCAGGGCCATGGCTGGGCGCTCGTGCGCTCTCCCGACGACACGCTGGCCGCGCTGGCGGCCAACGGATTCCGCACCAGGCTCGCCTCGGTGCCGTGATGCGCGCCGCCGGAACATCGCGGCAACGGCGCGGTGGCGCGGCGGCGACCGCCACCGCGTGCCATCCCGCCACGGCAACCGCCATGGCGTTCTTGCCTCGGCACTCGAGGCAGGGCTGATGAGTGTTCACGCGATTTCATGGGCTTACAAGGTCGCGGAGGTCACCGACCCCTACGAGGCCTTTCTGCTCGTGACGCTGGCCGACCAAGCCGACGACTGGGGCGTGCTGTGGGCCAAGCAGTCGACCCTGATGGAGAAGTGCCGCTGCTCGAAGCGCAAGGTGCAGTATGCCCTGCAGGCGCTCGAGGAGCGCGGCCTTGTCCTGCAGTTCCGGCGCCGTCGCGACAACGGCTCGCAGCGCTCGAGCGCGTTCATTCTCGTGGGCTGGGAAGGCCGGAAACGGCCCGCATCGGTCGACGAACACCCGGTGCTTGAGCAGCTACATCTGGCGGGCCTCCTGGACCCGGACACAATCGGGGTGCATCTGGTGCACCCCGGTGCAGGGTGCACACCGTGCGCCAGCAGGGCGCATGACGTGCACCCCCAGGGTGCACGCGGTGCACCCCTTGAACCGTCCTTAGAACCATCCAGAGAACCTTTCCCCCCTACCCCCCAGCGCCCGGAGGCGCGAGCTGATGGGAAAACCGGCATTCGACCCTCTCGACCCGCCTACCGCAAGGAATCCGCTACCGGCCTATGGGAGCGCGCCTTCGATGCGGCTCTTGCAGGACTTGATACGGGTGCCTCACCACGAACGGACGCGGCCCCTGAATCCGGAATCGCGGGCGTTGCTGGTGGAGATCGAGGCGGCGCTGTCCACCTCCCTCATTCCCGCGACGGCGCTTGAGATCCGGGACGCGATGCTCGGGCTGCTCTCGCACTACCCCACGCGCGCCATGTCCACCAGCGAACGGGCGTCGGTCGCGCGCGACTGGCTGACGGACCTTGCGGCGGTGCCGGCCGACATCATCGCGGCCGCCTGCCAGGAATGGCGGCGCCGGCCCAACGCCTTCGCGCCCACGCCGGGCCATCTGCTCGAGCCGATCGGGCCGGTGCTCGCGGCCCGGCGGTTTCAACATCGAATGGCGTCGGAATGGCTGGCTGCTCAGGACCGCGTCGCGAACGAAGACAAGCGAAAGGACGTAGGGGCATGACCGGCACCATCACTCCATCCGATCTCGAGGATCGCTTCGAAGAGGCGGCGCGCACACTGGCGCGTCTGCCCGATCCGCCGGGCTCGACGCCGCGCGGCTACTCATCGGCCTGGCCGGAATATGCCCACGACCCCGGGCAGTCCTATGGCTACAACAAGACGCGCCTGCGCGTGGTCCCGAGCCCTGCCGCCATCAAGCAGATGGAGGAATGCCTCGAGTGGTTGAGCTGGCTCGGCCCCGACGATGCGCGGATCGTGTGGCTGCGGGCCGAGGGCAAGCGTTGGCGGCAGATCGCCATCCGCACGGGATGCGTCCGGCAGACCGCGTGGCGGCGTTGGGCAGCGGCGCTGGTCACGATTGCTAAGCGATTGAACCATAACGCGAAAAGGAAGCCGGCCCCGACCCCCAAGAAGATAGTGGCGGAAGAGCGTGTTGCTGAAGCGGCGCGGGACGATGCCAAGACGCTGTTGTGACGGCCCGATCCGTCGAACTTTTGGCGCGACAAAACGCGGCTAGATCGGGCAGATTCTGAGTATGCTCACGAGAGCTGGCGCCCCCTCCCCGGTGCCGCTCCCGTTTCGGGTCCTTCTCGGGCGGCGAGCGTATGCGGGGGGGCTTTGCGCGCTAAAGCTCTAGTGGCAAAGGATTTTTTCGGGTTCGCGCCATAGGTTCGCACCTTTGGGTTCGCGGGTTCGCATTCGTTCTTCGTGCGGTGACGCGGGGCTGACTGGCCGGGGCTTTCTCGCCCCGGCCTTTTTCTTGCGCGCCGCGGCGGGGGCACAAGTTGACGCGGCGAGGGTGCTGGTTCCTCCCCGGGCTCATATCCCGGACCACGCGGGTTCGATTCCCGCCGCCGCAACCAGATCGATGCAGACCCGGCGGGGACGCCGCCGGTAGGTCGCCTGGCTTCCCCTCCCGGGAGGCCGGTGGCCGCTAGGGCAGGAGTTGGCTTTTGCAGGTCGAGATGATGGCGGTCAGCGCGCTCGCGCCTTACGCGGGCAACGCGCGGACGCACCCCGAGTGGCAAGTCGCGCAGATCGCCGCCTCGATCGCCGAGTTCGGGTTCACGAATCCGATCCTGGTCGGCTCCGACCGGGTGATCATCGCGGGGCACGGCCGTCTCCTGGCAGCCGAGCGTCTCGGGCTCGACAGGGTGCCGGTGATCGTGCTCGACCACCTGACCCCGACGCAGCGCCGGGCGCTGGTGATCGCGGACAACAAGATCGCGGAGAACGCGGGCTGGGACGAGGAGCTGCTGGGGCGCGAGCTGGCGGCGCTCCGGGACGATGCCTTCGATCTCGACATCGTCGGGTTCTCCGAGACCGAGCTCGAGGAGCTGCTCGGTGGGCTCGACGACGAGGGTGAGCTGCCGCCGCTGGGCGATCCGGACCACGTTCCGGAGGCGCCGGCGCGGCCGTTGAGCCAGCGGGGCTGGGTCTGGCAGCTCGGCAAGCATCGGGTGATGTGCGGGGACTCGACGTCCAAGGCGGACATGGCAACGCTCTGCGGCTCGGAGCCGGTCGACGCGTGCTGGACGGACCCGCCCTACAACGTGAACTACGAGGGCGCGGCCGGGAAGATCGCCAACGACCACATGGAGTCGGGCGACTTCCGCCGCTTCCTGACCGAGGCCTTCGGCGCCGCCGCGGCGGTGATGAAGCGTGGCGCTCCGATCTACGTGGCGCATGCGGACACCGAGGGACAGAATTTCCGGGCCGCGTTCAAGGACGCCGGCTTCAAGCTGTCGGGGTGCCTGGTCTGGGTGAAGCCCAGCCTCGTGCTCGGGCGCTCGGACTACCAGTGGCGGCACGAGCCGATCCTCTACGGCTGGAAGGCGGGCGCCTCGCACAAATGGTTCGGCGGCAGGACGCGCACCACGGTGTTCGAGGACCAGCGCCCGCCGGTCGCCGGCACCGCCCACTCGGGCTTCCATTGCAGCTGGTTTTCTCGCCATCCCAAGCGGATAAGTTCCTTGAGAACGTGCTGGCGCACCTTCTCTTCCGGCTTGAGATGGCCGGTCGTTTCTGTGCTCGAACCCTGGTCTTCCGGCATCCACCGTCCCCTCTTTTGTTGTAGAGGCCGGTCTTAGAGCACCAGTGGAAAAGAGCAACTCGTTTTGCGACGCACTCCACAGCGACGGTGCGAGTCCTGAGTTGCAGCGGAAATGTTGAGGTGGTGTTGAGGTAACGAAAAAGGGCCTTGCCGGGTTATCGGCTAAGGCCCTGTTTTTATTGGTTGCGGGGGTAGGATTTGAACCTACGACCTTCAGGTTATGAGCCTGACGAG
>CALMSR010000073.1 GCA_937872465.1 uncultured Paracoccaceae bacterium | reverse complement strand
ATGATGACCGAGAAAAACCGCTTCACTCCGGAGTTCGCCGGGGCGATCACCGCGACCGCGGCGACGATCGGGCCGAGTGCGCCGCCGTCGATCCCGATGGTGATCTATGCGCTGGTGTCGGGAACGTCGGTCGGGGCGCTCTTCCTCGGCGGGGTGATCGGCGCGGCGCATCCCGCCGGCACCGCGGCGGACATGCTGGTCGCGGGCTGGTCGCAGGTGGCGACCATGGCGACGCCGACGCCGACGGCGAGCGCGCTGGAGGAGATTTCCGGGCGCTGGCTGATCGAGCTCCTGCGGCTGCCGCCGGAATGCTCCTTCGGCCTCTGCACCGGGGCCACCGTGGCCAATGCCGTGGCGCTGGCGGCGGCGCGCAACGAGGTGCTGCGGCGCGTTGGCTGGGACGTGGAGGCGCGCGGGCTCTTCGGCGCGCCGGAGATCACAGTGGTGGTCGGCGCGGAGGTGCATTCCTCGGTCAGGGTGGCGCTGCGCATGCTGGGGCTGGGCGACGAGCGGGTGCGGATTGCCGCCGCGGACGATCAGGGGCGGATGCTGCCCGTGGCACTCGACGCCGAGCTGCGCGGGGTGGCGGGGCCGGCTATCGTCATCGCCCAGGCCGGCAACATCAATTCCGGGGCGCTCGATCCGATGGCGCCGATCGCGGATCTTGCGGCCGGGGCCGGGGCCTGGCTGCATGTGGACGGCGCCTTCGGGCTCTGGGCCAATGCCCATCCCGAGCTGTGGGACCAGGCCGAGGGGGTAGAGCGGGCCGACAGCTGGGCCGTCGACGGGCACAAATGGCTGCAGGTGCCCTATGATTGCGGCTTCGTCTTCGTGCGCGACGGGGCGGCGCACAAGCGCGCCATGGGGCATTCGGCCGCCTATCTGCCGAATTCGGAGACCCTGCGCGATCCGGGGGACTACGTGCCGGAGCTTTCGCGCCGCGCGCGGGGGGTGCCGGTCTGGGCGGTGCTGAAGGCGCTGGGGCGGGAGGGCGTGCTGGAGGTCATCGGCCGCTGCTGCCGGCTGGCGCGCGGCATGGCCGACCGGCTGGGCCAGCAGCCGGGGATCACGGTGCTGAACGAGGTGCGGCTCAACCAGGTGGCGCTGAGCTTCGGGCCGGAGGGGCCCGAGGGCGATGCCATGACAAGGGCCGTCCTGCAGCGGGTGCAGGCGGAGGGGGCCTGCTATCCTTCCCATGGCCAGTGGCGGGGCCGGCAGACGATCCGGCTTTCGGTGAGCGGCTTCGCCACCAGCGAGGCGGATGCCGACATCGCCGTCGCCGCGATCCTCGCCGCCTGGGAAGCAGTGCGGGCGGAACGCGATGCGTGACGGGCCGGTCATCGAGGCCCGCGGCCTCAACCTGGTCTTCGAGACCGGCGACGGGCCGGTGCATGCGCTCAAGGACGTGGATCTCAGCGTCGGCAGGGGCGATTTCGTCAGCTTCATCGGGCCGTCGGGCTGCGGCAAGACGACGTTCCTGAGGGTGGCCGCGGATCTGGAGGTGCCGACGGGCGGCACGATCGCGGTGAACGGGGTGAGCCCGGCGGAGGCGCGGCGGGCGCGGGCCTATGGCTATGTGTTCCAGGCCGCCGGGCTCTTTCCCTGGCGGACCATCGCGGGGAACGTGCGGCTGCCGCTGGAGATCATGGGCTACGCGCGCTCGGAGCAGGCGGCGCGGGTGGCCCGTGTGCTGGAGATGGTGGAGCTGGCGGGGTTCGAGAACCGCTATCCCTGGCAATTGTCGGGCGGCATGCAGCAGCGCGCCTCGATCGCGCGGGCGCTGGCCTTCGATGCCGACCTGCTCCTGATGGACGAGCCCTTCGGGGCGCTCGACGAGATCGTGCGCGACAAGCTCAACGAGCAATTGCTGGCGCTTTGGGCGCGCACGGGCAAGACCATTGCCTTCGTCACGCATTCGATCCCGGAGGCGGTCTATCTCTCCACGCGCATCGTGGTGATGTCGCCGCGGCCGGGGCGGGTGACGGACGTGATCGAGAGCCCGCTGCCCCGCGAGCGGCCGCTGCATATCCGCGAGAGCCGGGAATTCCTCGAGATCGCGGGTCGCGTGCGCGACGGGCTGCGCGCCGGCATGGGCGAGGAGGTCTGAGGATGGCGGGGCCGGGCGACGGGGCCGATCCTCGCGGTCGATGTCCTGCCCGTGCCGGCCGGGTGTCCCCAGCCCGATCGACAGGTGTCGATCGGGCCGCGCCGGCCCTGCGGGGGGCCGGCGCGCAAGCGCGCCGTCCAGGGCCGACGCGGCCCGATCCTCAACCGGTGGTGATGCGGGACCTCCCTCGCCCTGCGGCTTGCGCCTCCGGGCGACCGGACCGGGCAAGGCGCCACCGGCGCCTCGCCGTCTTCGGTCCGGGGGGATGTTCTGCGGGCCGCGCGGGGCGCGGCCATTGCCCGCGGCCCGGCCTCGGGATGGCGGCGGCGGTTGACGCCTGCCATGCGAGGCGGGGGACATGAGCGCCCGGGGGATGGCGTCGCGGGCGGCCATGTCGGGGGGCGGGGGCAGCGCCTTTCCGGTGGCGGTGGTGGTCCTCGGCATCCTCGCGATCTGGTATGTCGCGGCGGTGGCACTGAACTCGGCCTGGGCGCTGGATCAGGCGGGGCGGGACGGGGTGACGCTCTCGGCGCGCGAGCTGGTCGCCGATACCTGGAGCCAGGAGCGGCCGCGGCTGCCGGCGCCGCATCAGGTGGCGGTGGAGCTCTGGAACACCACGGTCGCCATGCCGGTCACCTCCAAGCGCAGCCTGATCTACCACGCCTGGATCACCCTCTCGGCGACGCTGGCGGGCTTCGTGCTGGGCACGGGCCTCGGGATCCTGCTGGCGGTCGGGATCGTGCACGACCGCACCACGAACGCGAGCGTGATGCCCTGGGTGATCGCGAGCCAGACGGTGCCGATCCTCGCCATCGCGCCGATGATCATCGTGGTGCTCGCCTCGGTCGGCGTGGCAGGACTGCTGCCCAAGGCGCTGATCTCGATGTATCTTTCCTTCTTTCCGGTCGTCGTCGGCATGGTGAAGGGCTTCCGCAGCCCCGAGACCATGCTGCTCGACCAGATGCGGACCTGGAACGCGAGCCCGGCGCAGACCTTCTGGAAGCTGCGCTGGCCGGCGGCGCTGCCCTATCTCTTCGCCTCGCTCAAGGTGGCGGTGGCGGCGAGCCTCGTGGGCGCGATCATCGGCGAGCTGCCGACCGGGGCGGTGGCGGGCCTGGGCGCGCGCATGCTCACGGGCAGCTATTACGGGCAGACGGTGCAGATCTGGTCGGCGCTGATGATGGCCTCGATCCTCGCCGCCACGCTGGTGGGGCTGATCGGGCTCGCCGAGCGGCTGACCGTGCGGGCGATGGGCGGGCGGGCCTGAGCATGGGATCAGGACGCGAACTGGAAGGCCTCGAAGCGATGCAGCGCCGCCTCGATCGCCGCCTTGTCGCCCGCGGCGGGGGCGCCCTCGGTCCAAGTCCATTGCCGGATCTCGAGCCGGCGCTTGCTGCGATCGGCCTTGATGTCGATGGCCGCGGCGATGCGGTCGCCGACGAGCACCGGCAGCGCGAAATAGCCGAAGCGGCGGCGGGACTCCGGCACATAGGCCTCGAAGACATGGTCGTAGCCGAAGAGGAGGCCGAGGCGCTTGCGCTGGATGACGAGCGGATCGAAGGGCGAGAGGATATGGACCGCGGTGGGGTCCACCGGGGCGGGCGGATCGGCGGCGGCCTCGGGGGTGATCCAGTGCGGGGGTGCGCCCTCGATCCCCAGCGCGACCGGCAGGAGGCGCCGGCGGCGCACCCGGCCGGCGATCAGCTCGGCCATGGCGGGCTTGCGGGCGGCGTCGAGATAGCAGATCGAATCGAGGCAGACCGCGCCCTGGGCGCCGAGCGCGCGGTCGAGCAGGTAGTCGAGCACCTGGCGCGGGCTCGCCGGGCGCGGGCTCGCGTCCCAGCCGAAATGCCGGCGGGTCAGGTCGTAGGTCTTGAGCATGCCCGAGCGGGCGCTGATCGTGAGCGCGCCGCCGTGGAAGCCGCATTCGAGCGCGCGTTTCGACGGCTTGCGGCTCGCCCAGAGATGGACCTTCTCCACCGGCGTGTCGTCGAAATCGCGGATCGAGAGCGGGCCGTCGCGCCGGATGCGGGCGAGGACGCGGCGCAGCTCGCCCGGCGGGGTGCTGCCGAACCAGCGCCCCGGGGTTTCGCGCCGGCGCTTCATCTCCGGCAGGAAGAAGCGGAAGTCGCGGGTCGGCACATAGGCCAGCGCATGGGTCCAGTATTCGAAGACCGACTTGTCGCGGCTGAGCGCCGCATGCAGGTCGGCGCGGCGGTAGCCGGGGATGCGGCTCCAGAGGATATGGTGATGGGCGCGCTCGATCACGTGGATGGTGTCGATCTGCACGTAGCCGAGCTGCTCGACCGCCCTGCGCACCGCCTCGGGGCCGGTGCCGAAGGGCTCCGGCGCATCGAGGCGCTGGGCGCGCAGCCAGATCCGGCGGGCGTCGGCGGCGGAGAGCTCGAGCGGGGCGCGGCGGGCGGGGGACATCGGCCACGGGGTGCCACGGCGCGCGGGCGCTGTCAAAGCCGGGCGGGGCGGCGATGAACCTCGCGGTGATCGCCGCGCTCGGGCTCTGGGCCGGCGCCTGGTGGCTGAACGTGCGGCTGGCGGCGCGGGCGACCAGCGGTCCGGGGCGGCTGCTGCCGCCGCTGCTCTTCGGGGCGACGCTGATCGCGCTCTGGGAGCTCCTGGTGCGCGGGCTGGCGGTGAGCCCGGTGCTGCTGCCGGCGCCGAGCGCCATCGCGGCGCGTTTCGCCACTTCGACCGGCATCCTCTGGGCCGATGTGGTGCAGACCTTCTTCAAGGGCGCGCTGGCGGGCTATGTCATCGGCTGCGGCGCGGCCTTCCTCGTGGGCGTCGCGGTGGACCGGCTGCCCTTCCTGCGCCGGGGGCTCTTGCCGGTCGGCAATTTCGTCTCCGCCCTGCCGATCATCGGCATGGCGCCGATCATGGTGATGTGGTTCGGCTTCGACTGGCATTCCAAGGCGGCGATCGTGGTGCTGATGTGCTTCTTTCCGATGCTGATCAACACGGTGCAGGGGCTCGGCGCCGCCGAGACGGCGCAGCGCGACCTGATGCATACTTATGCCGCGAGCTACGGGCAGGAACTTTTCACGCTAAGGTTGCCAGCGGCGGCGCCGTTTCTCTTTAATGGCTTGAAAATCTGCACGACATTGGCTTTGATCGGCGCCATCGTGGCCGAATTCTTCGGATCGCCGACAGAAGGCATGGGCTTCCGCATCTCGACCGAGGTCGGGCGGCTGGCGCTCGACATGGTCTGGGCGGAGATAGCGGTGGCGGCGCTGGTCGGATCGGCCTTCTACGGCGCGGTGGCGCTGGTGGAGCGGGCGGTGACCTTCTGGCATCCGTCGCAGCGGGGCCGCTGAGGCCTCCGGAACAGAGAAAGTAGGGAGACGACCATGGCGGAGAAGATCGTGGAACTGGGCAAGGTCGGCGCGATCGGTGCCTGGACGGAAGGCGAGGCGGCGGCGCCCGAATCGGGGGGCCGTTGCCGGATCTACAATTCGCAGGACGAGCTGGTCGGCTGCAGGAACCTCCCCTCGGAGGAGAAATGCCAGCAATGGGCGCAATACAAGGGGGCCTGGGGCTACGCCTGGGCGCCCGGCTCGAGTTGCTAGTGAAACATCGGGATAGAAGGAAGGGTTCGCAGATGAGAACCATGATTGCCGGGGCGTCCGCGACGCTCCTGATGCTCGCCGGTGCCGCGCGCGCCGAGGAGGTGACGCTCCAGCTCAAATGGGTCACCCAGGCCCAGTTCGCGGGCTATTACGTCGCGGCGGATCAGGGATTCTACGAGGAGGAGGGGCTCGACGTCACGATCAAGCCGGGCGGCCCGGACATCGCCCCGCCGCAGGTGATCGCCGGCGGCGGGGCCGACGTGATCGTGGAATGGATGCCGGCGGCGCTCGCCGCGCGCGAGGCCGGGCTGCCGCTGGTCAACATCGCCCAGCCCTTCAAGTCGAGCGGAATGATGCTGACCTGCCGCAACGACAGCGGCGTGACCGCGACCGGGGATTTCAAGGGCCATACGCTCGGGGTCTGGTTCTTCGGCAACGAATATCCCTTCCTGAGCTGGATGAGCACGCTCGGCATCCCCACCGACGGCGGGCCGGAGGGCGTGACGGTGCTCAAGCAGGGCTTCAACGTCGATCCGCTGCTGCAGAAGCAGGCCGCCTGCATCTCGACCATGACCTACAACGAATACTGGCAGGTGATCGACGCCGGGCTCACGCCCGAGGATCTGACGGTCTTCAAGTACCAGGACGAGGGCGTGGCGACGCTGGAGGACGGGCTCTACGTGCTCGAGGACCGCCTGAGCGACCCGGCCTTCGTCGAGACCATGGCCAAGTTCGTGCGCGCCAGCATGAAGGGCTGGAAATGGGCCGAGGAGCATCCCGACGAGGCGGCGATGATCGTGCTCGAGAACGACGAGACCGGCGCCCAGACCGAGGCGCATCAGATGCGGATGATGAGCGAGATCGCCAAGCTCACCGCCGGTTCCGACGGCGCGCTCGACCCGGCCGATTACGAGCGCACGGTCAAGACGCTGCTCGCCGCCGGCTCCGATCCTGTGATCACCAGGGAGCCCGAGGGCGCCTGGACCCATGCGGTGACCGACAAGGCGCTCGGCAGCTGAGCCACCCGCCGGGGCCGCCCGCCGGCCCCGGCGCCCCCGGGGGAGGAATTCCATGGCCCGCGATGCCGTCGCCGGAAGACCGTTTCGCCTGGGGCGGGCGCGCGTCCCCCGCAGTGCCGCCGCCTTCCTCCCGCGGATCCGGCAGCGGAGGGTGCCGCCCGACTCTCCTCGGCCTTGGCGTTCGCGCGCTCCGGGCCCCTCGACCGGAGGTCGCATGATGTCATTGCCGTTTGGTCCCTTCGGGAGGCACGGCCCGTGCCGGTGGGCATGAGCGCTTCGCTTTTCGCGCGGCTCGCCGAACGGTTTCCCGCCGAGCGCGGCCGGGTGGCGATCGAGACCGCGGAGGGGGCGGCGGTGACCTTTGCCGACCTGCTGGAGCATGCCGGGCGCATCACGGCGCTCTTCAAGGCCTCGGGCGTCGCGCCCGGCGACCGGATCGCGGTGCAGGTGGAGAAATCGGTCGCCAATGTGGCGCTCTATCTCGCGGTCCTGCAATGCGGCGCGGTCCATGTGCCGTTGAATCCGGCCTATACCCCGGCCGAGCTCGGGCATTTCCTGAAGGACGCGCGGCCGAAGGTGCTGGTCTGCGACCCCGGCTCGGAGGCCGCGCTCGCCGCGCTGGCGAAGCAGGGCAGCGCCTGGCTCTTCACCCTCGGGGCCGATGGCCATGGCTCGCTGACCGCCCAGGCGGAGGGCCTGCCCTCGGACCGGGCGGTGGCGGCGCGCTCGGGCGAGGACATCGCCGCGATCCTCTATACCTCCGGGACCACCGGGCTTTCCAAGGGCGCGATGCTCAGCCACGACAATCTCTGGTCGAATGCCGCGACGCTGCACGCGCTCTGGGGGTTCCGGCCGGGGGACGTGCTGATCCACGCCCTGCCGCTCTATCACACCCACGGGCTCTTCGTGGCGCTGAACCTTATGCTGATGAACGGCGGGCGGATCCTGCTGCTGCCGCGCTTCGACGCCGACCAGGTGATCGGGCTGATGGCGCGCGCCACGGTGCTGATGGGGGTGCCGACCTTCTACACGCGGCTCCTGGCCTCCGAGGGGCTGACGCGGGAGGCGGCGGGGGGCATGCGGCTCTTCGTCTCGGGCTCGGCGCCGCTGCTGGCGCGGACCCATGCGGATTTCGAGGCCCGCACCGGGCAGCGCATCCTCGAGCGCTACGGCATGACCGAGACCGGCATGTCGGCCTCGAACCCGCTCCATGGCGAGCGCCGCGCGGGCACGGTCGGGCTCGCGCTGCCGGGGGTGGCGCTCCGGGTCTGCGACGGGGAGGGGCGCGCGCTGCCGCCGGGCGAGGTCGGGGTGCTGGAGGTGCGCGGGCCGAACGTGTTTCTGGGCTACTGGAACCTGCCGGAGAAGACCGCCGCCGAGTTCCGCGCGGACGGCTATTTCATCACCGGCGATCTCGCGACCATCGCCGCGGACGGCTATGTGAGCATCGTCGGCCGGGCCAAGGACCTGATCATCTCGGGCGGGCTCAATGTCTATCCCAAGGAGGTCGAGACCGCGCTCGACGCCCTGCCCGGCATCGTCGAGAGCGCGGTGATCGGCGTGCCGCATCCCGATCTCGGCGAGGCGGTGGTCGCGGTGGTGACGGCGACGGGCGAGCCGGGCGACCTGGCCGGGGCGCTGCGCGACCGGCTGGCGGGGTTCAAGATCCCCAAGCGCGTGCTGCGCGTCGAGGCGCTGCCGCGCAATGCCATGGGCAAGGTGCAGAAGAACCTGCTGCGCGAGCGTTTCGCGGGGCTCTTCGCCGGCTGAATTTCACTCCATGGCGGCGGTGCAGGCCCCCGCGGATATGGCAAGGACGAATCCGCGCGCTTGCGTGATGAAGCGCCGGGCCCGCGCCCGCCCGACCCCAGCGGCCGTGAGGAAATTGCGGAAGAAGCCCGACCGCAACCGAATATCGGGAGCAGAACCGGTTTCCTGCCGAGGAGCGCCGCGAGGTCGTTCGGTCCGGGCCTTGCTTCCCGCCCGGGCTCACTGGAGGGGGCGGGGCGGGCCCGGCTCCGAGGACCGGGCCATTTCCGAACGGACCCGCTGACGATAGAAATCTATCGGGACGTCCTTGCCCTTGCGCTTGCAGTACCAGAACGTCCAGCCGTTGCACGACGGTGCGCCCTCAAGCGCCGCGCCGACCTGATGGATTGACCCACGCACATCGCGCAGGCCGCTCGCCACCAGGGTCCCGTCCGCGCGGATCCGTGCCCTGTGGCGGCCGTTGATCGAGGTCACCTCCTCGCCGGGCGTGAGCATTCCCAGTTCCACGAGCTGTCCGAAGGCAACGCGCGGCTCGGCCCGCTTGGGTGTCGTCACGGCCGCGAATTCCGCGTCGAGCGGGCGCACCGCGCCGATTCTTTCCTCCGCTGCCGCCCTGTACTCCGCCTCGCGCTCGATCCCGATGAACCGCCGCCGCAGCCGCTTGGCGACGGCGCCCGTCGTGCCCGTGCCGAAGAACGGGTCGAGCACCACGTCCCCCGGCTTGGTGGAGGCGACCAGCACCCGGTGCAGCAGCGCTTCGGGCTTCTGGGTGGGATGGGCCTTGTCGCCATTGGCGGTCTTCAGCCGCTCGGCGCCGGTGCAGAGCGGGATCACCCAGTCCGAGCGCATCTGGATGCCCTCGTTCAGCGCCTTCATCGCCTCGTAGTTGAAGGTGTATTTCGACTGGTCCGACTTCGCCGCCCAGATCAGCGTCTCATGGGCATTGGTCAGCCGCTTGCCGCGGAAGTTCGGCATCGGGTTCGACTTGCGCCAGACCACGTCGTTGAGGATCCAGAAGCCCGCGTCCTGGAGGCAGGCGCCGAGGCGGTAGATGTTGTGATACGACCCGATCACCCAGATCGCCCCGTCCGGCTTCAGGAGCCGCCGGGCGGCGGCGAGCCAGGCGCGGCTGAATTCGTCATAGGCGGCGAAGGAGGCGAAGCGGTCCCAGTGATCGTCCACCGCATCGACCTTGCTGTTGTCCGGGCGGAGCAATTCGCCCTTCAGCTGGAGGTTGTAGGGCGGATCCGCGAAGATCAGGTCGACACTGCCGGCCGGAAGGCCGCGCATGACCTCTATGCAGTCACCGGAATGGATAACGTCGACTTGCAAGTCATTGGTACTGCTCGATGTATCGGTCGTCATTTTATTCGGCATCCCGGTTGCGTCGCCCATGGAAACCATGAGTCAAAACCGATTCCGGGTCAATTTTTAAGTGAATCAACCGGTTAGGGGCTTCGCCTTGCACAACATCTTGTGGATGGGCCGAAAGAGCCGCCGATGATGTGGTGTCACCCCAAGCCTCTCCAGCCCCTCGAGATGGCTTTTCGTGCCGTATCCCATGTTGGAATGCCATCCATAGCCAGGAAACTGTTGCGAAAGTGCAACCATGATGCGGTCGCGCGTGACTTTTGCGACAATGGAGGCGGCGGCGATCGACAGCGCCCGGGCGTCGCCCCCGACGATCGCTGCGGCCGGGCAGGGCAGGCCGGGCGGCACCTGCCTGCCGTCCACGAGCGCCCTTCGCGGCGCCGTTCCGAGATCGGCGACGGCGCGGCGCATGGCCAGATGGCTGGCCTGAAGGATGTTCATGGTCTCGATCTCCGCGACGCTGGCCTGCCCGACCCCGACCGTCGCCGAGGCGACGAGTTCGGCGAAGAGCCGCTCGCGCTGCCGGGCGGTGAGCTTCTTGCTGTCGTCGAGCCCCGCGGGGATCGCGCTTGCGTCCAGGATCACCGCCGCCGCCACCACCGGCCCCGCCCAGGGGCCGCGGCCGGCCTCGTCGATGCCGCAGACCGGCTGCACCCCGGCCGATTCGCGGGTAAAATCCGGGCCTCCGGCCCGTGCGTGCGCGGTCACGGCTTCGGGCCGCCGAGCCCGGTCCGGGACACCATTCGGCGGCGCGGCAATCTCAGACCAGCGGATGGAAACAGGCCAGATCGCGCCCCGAATGGGGCTCGAGCGGCGGCCGGCTGGCGCGGCAGGTCCCATCGGCATGGGCACAGCGCGGGTTGAAGGCGCAGCCCGGCGGCGGGTTGAGCGGCGAGGGCAGCTCGCCCGTCAGCATGATGCGCGTCTTCTTGCGGTCGGGATCCGCGGACGGCGTCGCGCTCATCAGCGCCGCGGTATAGGGATGCGCCGGTGCCGCGAAGACCGTCCTGGCATCGCCGGCCTCCACCGCCCGGCCGAGATACATCACCATGATGTCGTCGGCGATATGGCGCACCACCGAGAGGTCATGGCTGATGAAGAGATAGGCGAGCCCGAGGTCGGACTGCAGATCCGCCAGCAGGTTCAGCACCTGCGCCTGGATCGAGAGATCGAGCGCGGAGACCGGCTCGTCGAGCACCAGCACCTTGGGCTTGAGCGTCAGGGCCCGGGCGATGGCGATGCGCTGGCGCTGCCCGCCGGAGAACATATGCGGATAGCGGTTGTAGTGCTCGGGCCGCAGCCCCACCCGCTCCATGGTCTCCAGGCCGATGCGCCGGCGCTCGCTCGCGCTCATGTCGGTGTTGAGCTTCAGCGGCTCCTCGAGGATCGCGCCGATCTTGTGGCGCGGGTTGAGCGAGCCATAGGGGTTCTGGAACACGATCTGGATGGTGCGCCGGGTTTCCACCGCATTGGCGAGCGCCGCCTTGCCGCCGATCTCCAGGGTGCCGGAGCTCGGTTCCTCGATCATGGTCACGACCCGGGCGAGCGTCGACTTGCCGCAGCCCGATTCGCCGACCACGGCGAGCGTCTTGCCCGGAAAGAGGTCGAAGCTCGCGTCCTGCAGCGCGCGGACGGTCCTCTCCTTCGAGAAGGCCCCGCCGCCGACCTGGTAGTGGCGCGAGAGGTTGCGCGCCGAGACGATGGCGCCGCCCGCGCCGCTCACAGCACGGCCTCGGCGTCGCGGCCCATGGGCTGGCCCGCGACCAGCGGGTAGTTGCAGAGCGCATGTCCGAGCTCCGCGCCCTGGCGGGTCACGCCGCGGCGGCAGCGGTCGGTGGCATAGTTGCAGCGCGGCGAGAACAGGCAGCCCCTCGGCCGGTCGAACTGGCCGGGCACCACGCCCGGGATCGAGGGCAGCAGCTTCGAGGTGGCGCGTTCCGGCAGGGCGGCGAGCAGCGCCGCGGTATAGGGGTGATGCGGCTCGGTGAAGAGCCCCCTGACCGGCTGCTCCTCGACCTTCTGGCCGGCGTATTGCACCTGCACCCGCTCGGCGGTTTCGGCGACCACGCCCATGTCGTGGGTGATCAGGATCAGCGCCATGCCCTTCTCCTGCTGGAGCGAGATCAGGAGGTCGAGGATCTGCGCCTGGATGGTGACGTCGAGCGCGGTGGTCGGCTCGTCGGCGATCAGGAGCTTGGGATCGCAGGCCAGCGCCATGGCGATCATCACCCGCTGGCTCATGCCGCCCGAGAGCTGATGCGGGAAGGCCGAAAGCCGCGAGGTCGGGTCGGGGATGCCCACCTGCTCGAGCAGCTCGATCGTGCGTGCGCGGCGCGCGGCGCGGTCCAGCCCGAGGTGCTTTCGCAGTGTCTCGCCGATCTGGAAGGCGACCGTGAAGCAGGGGTTGAGGCTCGACATCGGTTCCTGGAAGATCATCGAGACCTCCTTGCCGACGATCTTGCGCCGGTCGGCGGCGGGCATGGTCAGCACGTCGCGCCCGTCGAAGGCCATGCGGTCGGCGGTGACCTTGGCGGTCCAGGGCAGGAGCCCCATCAGCGCCAGCATGGACACCGACTTGCCCGAGCCGCTCTCGCCGACGATGGCGAGGATCTCGCCGCGGCCGCAGAGGATGTCGACGCCGTCCACCGCGCGGAAGAGCCCGCCCGCCGTCTGGAACTCGACCGTGAGGTTGCGGATCTCCAGGAGCGCCATCACGACCTCTTCAGCTTGGGATCGAGGGCGTCGCGCAGCCCGTCGCCCATCAGGTTGATCGCCAGCACCGTGATCAGGATCGCGAGGCCTGGGAAGGTGACCACCCACCAGGCGCGCAGGATGAACTCGCGCGCCTCCGCCAGCATCGTGCCCCATTCCGGGGTGGGCGGCTGCGCCCCCATGCCGAGGAACCCCAGCGCCGCCGCGTCGAGGATGGCGTTGGAGAAGCTGAGCGTCGCCTGCACGATCACCGGCCCGAGGCAATTGGGCAGGATCGTGCGTGTCATCAGGTAGAACGGCGAGGCCCCCGCCACCCGCGCCGAGGTCACGTAGTCGCGCCCCGCCTCGTTCAGCACCGAGGCCCGCGTCAGCCGCACGAAATGCGGCTGCAGCACGATGGCGATGGCGATCATGGCGTTCATGAGGCCGGGCCCGAGGATCGCCACCAGCACCAGCGCCAGCAGGAGCGAGGGGAAGGCGAGGATCACGTCCATCACCCGCATGATGATCGTGTCGACCACACCGCCCACATAGCCCGAGATCAGCCCCAGGGTGACCCCGCCCGCCAGCGCGATGGAGACCACCACCAGCCCGATGAAGAGCGAGAAGCGTGCGCCGTAGATCAGCCGCGACAGCATGTCGCGCCCCACGGCGTCGGTCCCGAGCAGGAAGGCGGTCGAGCCGCCCTCCTGCCAGAAGGGCGGCACCAGCAGCGCGTTGCGGTCCTGCACGTTCGGCCCGTAGGGCGCGATCACCGGCGCCAGGATCGCGACCACGATCAGCGTCAGGAAGACCGCCAGGCCGAGGACGGCGCCGCGGTTCTCGGAGAAATAGAACCAGAACTCCGCGAGCGCCCGGCGCTCGACGGCGGCATGCATCGGCGCGGCTTCCTCGGCGGAGGCGACGTCGTTCTGGGGAATGTCGGTCATGGCCGCCTCCTCAATGCCGGATGCGCGGGTTGATCAGCCCGTAGGTCGTGTCCACGATCAGGTTGACGACCATGACCACGACCGCGATCAAGAGGAGCCCGCCCTGGACCACCGGATAGTCCCGGCGGGAGATCGAATCGACCATCCACTTGCCGATGCCGGGCCAGGAGAAGATCGTCTCGGTCAGGATCGCGCCCGCGAGCAGCGTGCCCACCGAAAGCCCGATCACCGTGATCACCGGGATCATCGCGTTCCGGAGCGCATGCACCCCGATCACCCGGCCGGGCGACATGCCCTTGGCCCGCGCCGTGCGCACGTAATCCTCGCCGAGCACCTCGAGCATCGCCGATCGGGTCTGGCGCGCGATCACCGCGAGCGGCACGGTCGCGAGCACGATCGAGGGCAGGATCAGGTGGTGCAGCGCCGAGAGGAAGGCGCCCTTCTCCCCCGAGAGCAGGCTGTCGATCAGCATGAAGCCGGTATGGGCGGGGAAATAATAGAGCAGCGAGATCCGCCCCGAGACCGGCGTCCAGCCGAGGTTGCCGGAAAAGACGATGATGAGCAGCAGGCCCCACCAGAAGATCGGCATCGAATAGCCCACGAGCGCGGTGCCCATCAGCACCTGGTCCACGAGCTTGCCGCGCCGGCTCGCCGCGAAGACCCCCGCCGGGATGCCGACGAGAATCGCGATGACTATGGCGCAGAAGGCGAGTTCCACGGTCGCGGGAAAGAGCGCGAAGAACTCGGTCAGCACCGGTTTCTTGGTCACGATCGAATTGCCGAAATCCCCGCGCAGCAGGTCGCCGAGATAATCGAGGTACTGCCGCCAGATCGGCTGGTCGTAGCCGAACTGCTTCAGCATCTCGGCGTAGCGTTCCTCCGAGAGGCCGCGCTCGCCGGCCATCAGCAGCACCGGGTCGCCGGGCAGCACCCGCACGAAGCCGAAGGCGACGATGGTGATGCCGAGGATCGTCGGGATCAGCAGCGCGATCCGTCTGAGGATGAAGAGTATCATGGCCCCCCCAGGATCCGGAGTTCGCGCGGGAAGGTGGTCAGGCAGTCGATGCCCGTCTCCGTCACCAGCACGTCGTCCTCAATTCGCACGCCGCATTCCCCGAGCCGGTAGAGGCCCGGCTCGACGGTGAAGACCATGCCGCTCTCCAGCACCGCCGCATTGCCGCGCATGATCTGCGGCGCCTCGTGCACGTCGAGGCCGAGGCCATGACCGGTCTTGTGCCGGGCGAAGGCGGCGAAGGGCGAGGCTTCCAGCAGCCGCTGCACGGCGTCGTCGACGTCGTGGGCGCTCCGCCCCGCGCGGCTCGCCGCCCGCCCGGCCTCGTTCGCCGCGAGCACCGTGTCGTAGAAGGCGCGGTCCTTCTCCGAGGCATCGGCGACGAAGAATGTGCGTGTGATGTCCGCGTTATAGCCCTGATAGCTCGCACCGAAGTCGAAGAGCAGCGCGTCGCCGGGGCGGATGCGGTAGTCGAAGCGCGGCCGGGCATGGGGCTGCGCGGAATTGTCGCCCGCCGCCACGATGGGCTCGAAGGCGAGCCCGTCGGCGCCATGGTCGAACAATTCGCGCATCAGGACACCCGCCACCTCCGTCTCGGTCATGCCGGCCCGCACCTGCGTCAGCGTCGCCTCGAGCGCCGCCTCGGAGATGCGGATCGCCTGGCGCAGCAGGGCGACTTCCTCCGGCGCCTTGCGGAGCCGGATCGACGAGATCGCGGCATGGGCGTCCACCAGCTGCGCCGCGGGAAAGGCCGCCTGCAGCGCCGTGGCCTCGAAGACCCGCATCCGCTGCGCCTCGACGCCGATCCGCGCGCCGGCGGCCCCGAGCCCGCCGAGCGCGCCGCCGAGCGCGCGGAAGGCGTGCTCGAAGCCGTTCTCGTCGCGCCAGTCGAAGATCGCCCCCCTGAAATCCAGCGTGGAGAAGGAGGCCATCTCGAGATTGGGCACCACCGCCGCGGGCGGTCCCTCGGCGGGGACCACCAGCACCAGCGGTCGTTCGTTCTGGTGAAAGTCGCGGCCGAGAAGCCGGCGGAAATTGGCGCCGGGCACCAGCGCCACGGCGTCGAGGGACCCGGAGGCCATGACGGCCCGGAGCGGGGTCAGGCGTGGATCGCGGTCGGGCATGGCGGCGGCTTGCCTCGCGAGAAAGGGGCCGGACGGAAGGGTCCATCCGGCCCGCGGCCGATCACTCGGCGATGTCGACCCCGTCGAAACGGTGGCTGCCGAAGGGCTGCATCTTGTAGTTCTGCACCTTGCTGGACAGCGGCATGAACTGCACCGAATGCGCGATGGTCGCCCAGGGCGCCTGTTCCTTGAAGATGACCTGCGCCTGTTCGTAGAGCGGGGCGCGCTCGACCTGCGACGAGGTGACCTTGGCTTCCTGGATCAGGTCCTCGAAGGGCTGGTAGCACCATTGCGCCCGGTTCGAGTTGCCGACCGCCGCACAGCCGAGCAGCACCGCGAGGAAGTTGTCCGGGTCGCCGTTGTCTCCGGTCCAGCCGAGCAGCACCGCGCCGTCGCGGTCCAGGTCGGAGGAGAGCTTGAGATACTCGCCCCATTCGTAGGACACGATCTCGACCTCGACGCCGACCGCCGCGAAATCGGCCTGGATCAGTTCGGCCATGCGCCGGGCGTTGGGGTTGTAGGGCCGCGCCACCGGCATGGCCCAGATCTTCATCTTCAGCCCCTCCTGGCCGGCTTCGGCCAGCAGCGCCTTGGCGGCTTCAGGATCGTAGGGATCGTCCTCGACCGCGTCGTTGTAGGACCAGATCGTCGGCGGGATCGGGTTCTTGGCGATGGCGGCCTGGCCTTCGAAGACCGCGTCGATGATCGCCTGCTTGTTGATCGCCATGTTGAGCGCCTTGCGCACCTTCGGGTCGTCGAAGGGCGCCTGCTGGGTGTTGTAGGCGAGATAGCCGACGTTGAGCCCCTCCTGCTCCATGACCGTCAGGTTCGGATCGGCCTGCAGCCCGGCGATGTCGGCGGGATTGGGGTAGGGCGCGGCGTGGCATTCGCCGGCCTTGAGCTTCTGCATGCGCACGGAGCTGTCCACGGTGATCGCGAAGATCAGGTCGTCGATCGCCTCCTTGCCCTTCCAGTAGTCGGGATGGGCCTTGTAGCGGATCACCGCGTCCTTCTGGTAGGCGACGAACTGGAACGGCCCGGTGCCGACCGGCGCCTGGTTCAGGTTCGCCTGGGTTCCGGAGGCCTCGAGGCTGTCGGCGTATTCCTTGGACAGGATCGAGGCGAAATCCATCGCCATGTTGGCGATGAAGGGCGCCTCCGGCCGGTTGAGCACGAAGGTCACCGTCATGTCGTCGTCCTTGCGGATCTCCTTGATCAGCGCCGGCATGTCCATGCTCTGGTAATATTCCCAGCTCGCGTTCTCGGTATAGGAGTTCCACGGGTTCGCGGGATCGCCCTGGCGCGTGAAGGAGAAGATCACGTCGTCCGCGTTGAAGTCGCGGGTCGGCGTGAAGTAATCGGTGGTGTGGAACTTGACGCCCGGGCGCAGCTTGAACGTGTATTCCAGCCCGTCGTCCGAGACGGTCCAGCTCTCCGCCAGGCCGGGAACGGTGTTGGTGGTGCCGGACTCGAATTCCACGAGGCGGTTGTAGACCGGTCGCGAGGAGGCGTCGAAGGTGGTGCCGGCGGTGAAGAGCGCCGGGTCGAAGCCCTCGGGCGAGCCCTCCGAGCAATAGACGAGGGTCTTGGCCGAGGCCCCCGCCGCGAGGCAGCTGATCGCCGCCGCGGCGAGAAGTCGGGTGGTGATGCGCATGATGATCTCCCTGGAATTTTGCGGATTGCGTCTCCGATATTCCAATCGTTAACCGCAATACCGCGATCAGGCAACGTCCAGCGCATCGCGCCCCGCGACCCGGTCCGGGATACTCGCGGCGCGTGCATTCCGCGCCGGCGGTCACGGCAATGGCGATACGCCGATGATCGGTCGATGCAGCGCGAGCAACGTCGCCCAGGCCGCGACCGCGATCGTGATCCGGCGGAGATCCGGCAGGCCGCGGGGGCGCCATCGCCCGCCGATCAGAGCGGCGAGCGGAAGCGTCGATGTCCGTGCGGCGAGGCGCCGCCATGGGTCTTCGCCGAGCCGTCGGCGGTTCCGCCGGTCGATCGCGCGCATGCCCGAGAATGCCATGACCGTGAAGCCGCCGAAGAGGAGCCCATGGGCGAGATCGCCATTGGGCACGAGATGGGCGCCGGCCCAGAGCGCGAGCGCCCAGAGGATCGGATGCCGCGCGACGCCCGCTATGCCCGGCCGGTCGGGATCGAATTCCTGCGCGCGGGCGCCGCCGAACGAGAGCGGGTTGGGCGCCCCGAGGGCGAAGGCGACGAGCAGGCAGACGAGCGGCATCGCGAGGTTCGGCACCCAGCGCTGCCAGGGGGCATGGCTCCAGAGCGGCACATAGGGGGCATCGTTCGCGGCGTGGATGAGCCAGGCGAGCAGGGCGATCGAGACCGCGACATAGCCGACGAGATAGCCGCGCTGGCCGAAGGCCGAGGCGAGCCCCGCCTTGACCCGCGGCCGCATCGGAATCGCATGCGACAGCAGAAAGGCCGCATAGGCCAGGGCGAATCCGAGCCATCCGGACATGGTCAGGTCTCCGCGCGTCCGGAGGACTTCAGGACCACGGGCAGCCCGGCGACCACGAGCACCACCTCGCCCGCGACCCGGGCGATGCGCTGGTTCATCAGGCCGGCCGCATCGCGGAACGCGCGCGCGAGCGGATTGTCCGGCACGATCCCCTGTCCGACCTCGTTGGTGACCAGAACGACGGGGCTTGCCTGGGCCTGCAGGCATTCGGCCAGCGCATCGGCTTCCGAAGCGGGATCGGCGCCGGCGCCCATGAGGTTGCTGAGCCAGAGCGTCAGGCAATCCACGAGCCGGACGCCCTCGCCGTCGGTCGCGCGCAGGGCCTCGACGAGGGCGAGCGGCGCTTCCTCGGTGCGCCAGGACCCGTCGCGCCGCATCCTGTGCCGCGCGATGCGGTCTTCCATTTCGGCATCGAACGCCTGGGCGGTGGCGACATAGATGCCCGTCAGGCCGAATTGCGCCGCGCGCCGCTCGGCGTGGTCGCTCTTGCCCGACCGCGCGCCGCCCGTCACCAGGACGATCTCAGCCATGGGCCGGAACGGGACGGGAGCGTTCGGACTGCAAGTTCATCGGTCGGTCTTTACCTCGACGGAGCGGGCGGTTAGGTCGCGCGGGAGCTTCCGGCGGCGGGCGGGACCATGACCACAATCACCGTATGCACGACCTGCCGGACCGCGGGCAAGCCGGAACGGCCCGGCGAGGGCAGCGGCGGTGCGGCGCTGCTCGCGGAGGTGACTTCGGCGGCGCGGGCTGCGCCGGGGATCGAGGTGCGCGGCGTCGCCTGCCTGATGGGATGCGATCACGGCTGCAACGTCGCCATCTCGGACGCCGGCAAGATGGCCTATGTGCTGGGCCGATTCGAACCTGGGAGCGCGGATGCGGCGGCGATCGTGGACTATGCCCTGCGCCACCGCGAGAGCGCTTCCGGCGTCGTTCCCTATCGGGAATGGCCGCAGGGCGTGAAGGGCCATTTCGTCGCCCGGATCCCGCCGCTCGCCCATGAAGTGCGGGACTAGGGATTCCGCGTGAGCGCCCTGTGGCATTCCGCGCGGGTGGCGGGGCATTTCGGCGAGTTCCTGCAGGGCCGGATCGGCAGGAACGGCCCGGTGGCGCTGGTGACGCTCCCCTGCGACCGGCTCGCGGTCCGCGCTTCCTGGTCGGCGGGCGAGGGCTTTGCGCTCTACCAGCACGGGCGCGCGGTGATCACGCGCGCCCGGCTGGTCGCGCTCTTCCGGCGGTTGCACGGCGCTCCGCCAGCCGGCCGTCTGCGCCTTCGCGCCGCGATGCCGCCGGGCGGCGGCGCCGGGGCCTCGACGGCGTCACTGCTCGCGGCGGCGGATGCCGTGACCCGGGGCGGTTTCGCGCGGCTGCCGGCGGAGGTGCAGGCCGGTTTCTGCATCGGGCTCGAAGGGGCGAGCGATCCGCTGATGCACCGGAGGGCGGGCCGCCTGCTCTGGGCCTCGCGCGAGGGTCGCGTGCTCGACATCTTCGCGGAGCCGCCGCGGTTCGAGATCGTGGGTGGATTCTTCGGCCGTCCGACCTGGACCGATCCTGCCGACGCGGACTTTGCCGAAATCGAGGATCTGGTCGCGGATTGGTCGTCGGCCGCGGCGGCCGGCGATCACGCGGCCCTCGGTGCGCTCGCGCTCGAATCGGCCAGGCGCAATGCCCGGAGGCGCGGGCGGCCGGGCTTCGAACGGCTCGGGGCGCTTGCGGAGGAATTCGGGGCCCTGGGGATCGTCGCCGCGCATACCGGATCCGCGCGCGGTCTGCTTTTCCGGCCGGGGTCGGTTCCGGCGGGTGTCGAGGAGCGGCTGCGGGAATGGGGCCTGCGGCAGGTCCTGCGGTTCTCGAGCGGCGGCGGCACATGCTGAGCGCCGGGGCGATGCTCTTCGCGCTCGGGCTGGAGGCCGTGTTCGGCTGGCCCGAGGGGCTCTACCGCCGCATCGGCCATCCCGTGACCTGGATCGGGACGGCCATCACATGGTCCGAGGCGTGGCTGAACCGCCCGGGCCGGCTGCGCATCGCCGCGGGTGGCGTGGTGACTTTCGTGGTGACGGCCTCGGTCGCGGCTGCGGCCTGGATGCTGACGCAATTCCTCCCGGACGGCTGGCTCGGGATGGTGCTTTCCGGGGTGCTGGCGGCGCCTTTCGTGGCGGCGCGGTCGCTCCACGAACACGTGGCGGCCGTCGCGCGGCGGCTGGTGGAGGACGATCTGGTGCAGGCCCGGCAGGAGGTCGCGAAGATCGTGGGGCGCGAGACGGATGCCCTGGACCTGCAGGGCGTCTCGCGCGCGGCCCTCGAGAGCCTTGCCGAGAATGCGTCGGACGGGGTGGTGGCGCCGCTCTTCTGGGGCGTGCTCCTCGGCCTGCCGGGGATCGCGGGATACAAAGCGATCAACACGCTCGACAGCATGATCGGCCACCGGACCCCGCGCCATGCGGAATTCGGCAGGGTGGCGGCACGGCTGGACGACCTGGCCAACTGGCTGCCGGCGCGGATCACGGCGGGGCTCTTCGCGCTCGCATCCGGGCGTCCGGGGCAGGTCGCCCGGATCGTCGGTGCCGACGCGCGCCGGCATCGCTCGCCGAATGCGGGCTGGCCGGAAGCGGCGATGGCGGGCGCCGTCGGGGTCCGGCTTTCCGGGCCGCGGATTTATGGCGCGGTCGTGGCGGAGGAGCCCTGGCTGAACGGCGGGGCCCGCGATCCCGGCGCCGACGAGCTGCTGGCGGGTCTGAAGCTCTACCGGCGCATGGGGATCGGCGTGGCGCTGGTGCTGCTCGCGCTCGCCCTGCTCTGATGGCTTCGGAGGGAATCGATTCGGGCGGCCGGGACATTGCCGCGGCGGTCCGAGCGTCCAGCGCGCGGGAGAGGCGAGGCGTCGATGCATGATCCGGCGGCGATCCGGTCGGTGCCATTGAGGCAGCATGGCGGCGACATCGAGGCCGCGGCGGCGCGTTTCGGCGGCGCGCGCGGGGAATGGCTCGACCTCTCGACCGGGATCAATCGCCGGCCCTATCTCCTCGCCGCCGTCGGGCCCGAGCATTGGCGCGAGCTCCCGACCGCCGCGGCCTCGGCGAGGCTCGTCGCCGCGGCGCGGCGGGCCTATGGCACGGACTGGCCGATCCTTCCCCTGGCCGGGGCTCAGGCGGCGATCCAGTTGCTGCCGCGGCTCGCCGGGGCGGGCAGGGCGGCCATCCTCGGCCCGACCTACAACGAGTACGCGGCCGCCTTCCTTTCCGGCGGCTGGCATGTCGAACGCGCGACCGAGCCGCGGGGGCTCTCCGGGAGCGATATCGCAATCGTCGTCAATCCCAACAATCCCGACGGGCGGCGGCTTCCCCCCGAACGGTTGAGCGACCTGGCGGATACGGTCGGGTTGCTGGTCATCGACGAGAGCTTCGCCGATCCGCATCCGGAGCTCTCGGTGGTTCGCGGTGCCGGGAGGGCGAATGTCCTGGTGCTTCGCTCCTTCGGGAAGTTCTACGGTCTCGCCGGCCTGCGGCTGGGATTCGCGATCGGTGCGGAGACGCTCCTTGCGGGGCTCGCGGGCCTCGCCGGACCCTGGCCGGTCAGCGGGCCGGCGCTGGCGGTCGGAACCGCGGCGCTCGCCGACGATGCGTGGCGCGAGCGGATGATCGCAAGGCTCGCGCAGGATGCGGTGCGGCTCGACGACATGGCGGCTTCGGCGGGATGGCGCCTGCTCGGCGGGACCGCGCTCTTCCGGCTCTTCGATGTCGGCGACGCGGGGGCCGTGCAGGCGATGCTGGCAGGCCAGCGGATCTGGACGCGGAGCTTCGACTATGCGCCCGGCTGGCTGCGGCTGGGAATCCCGGGGCCGGAACCGGAGTGGCGGCGGTTGCGCGCGGCGCTCGGCTGATCCTGCCGCGCGAGCGCGAGGATCCCGTCGGTGTCGAGATGCGCCTCGAGATGGTCGGCGAGCCGGTCGAGCGTCGCCTGGACCGTGGCGCCGTAGCGGAAGGCGGAGGCGGGAGCGCCGAGGCCGCCGAGAAACCCGGTGCGAAATCCGTCGGAGGCGAAGAGCCCGTGCAGATATGTGCCGGCGATCCTGCCGTCCGCTGAGGTCGCGCCTTCCTCGCGGGCGCCGATCCGCGCGAAGGGGCGGGCGCAGTCGGGCCCGTCGGTGTGGCCGAGATGGATCTCGTAGCCGTCGAGCGCCGTGCCCGTGGCGGCATGGGTCGCGGTGACCCGCGCGAGGCGTTTTTCGGGGCGCATCAGCGTGGCGACGTCGAGCAGCCCGAGACCCGGCATCTCGCCCGGCGGGCCTTCGAGCCCGTCCGGGTCGTGGATCCTTCGGCCCAGCATCTGGTAGCCGCCGCAGAGGCCGAGGACCGCGCCGCCGCGCCGGACATGGGCGGCGATGTCGATGTCCCAGCCCTGTGCCCGCAGGAAGTCCAGGTCGCCGCGGGTCGATTTGGTGCCGGGAAGGATCACCAGATCCGCATCCCCGGGCAGCGGGGCGCCGGGCAGGATCATGTCGAACCGGATGCCGGGTTCGAGGCGCAGCGGGTCGAGATCGTCGAAATTGGCGATGCGCGAGAGGGCAGGGCAGACGATGCGCAGCCCGCTGCCCTCGCCCGACGCGGCCATGTCCAGCGAATCCTCGGCCGGCAGCTTGCGCGCATCGGCGAACCACGGCAGCAGGCCGTAGCCACGCCAGCCGCTGCGGCTCTCGATCATGCGGTAGCCTTCGGCGAAGAGCGCCGGGTCGCCGCGGAACTTGTTGACGATGAAGCCCCGGATCAGCGCGCGATCCTCGGGATCGAGCACGATCCGCGTGCCCACGATCTGCGCGATGACGCCGCCGCGGTCGATGTCGCCGACGAGCAGCACCGGGAGACGGGCGGCGCGGGCGAAGCCCATGTTGGCGATGTCGCCGGCGCGCAGGTTGATCTCGGCCGGGCTGCCGGCGCCCTCGACAACGACGAGATCGGCCCCGGCGCGGAGCCGGGCGAAGCTCTCCATGACCGCCGCCAGCAATTGCGGCTTCAGGGAGGCATAGTCGCGGGCGCGCACCGTCGCGAGCCGGCGGCCCTGGACGATCACCTGGGCGCCGGAATCGGTCTCGGGCTTCAGCAGGACCGGGTTCATGTCCGTCAGCGGCTCGCGCCCGCAGGCGAGCGCCTGAAGCGCCTGGGCGCGGCCGATCTCGCCGCCGTCCGCGGTGACCGCGGCGTTGTTGGACATGTTCTGCGGCTTGAAGGGCGCGACGCGAAGGCCCTTCCGCGCGAAGGCGCGGCAGAGGCCCGCGACGATCATCGACTTGCCGACGTTCGAGCCCGCGCCCTGGATCATCAGCGCCGCGGGCAAGGGTCAGAACTCCACGCCGGCCTGCGCCTTCACGCCGGAGCGGAAGGGATGCTTGACGAGTTCCATCTCGGTGACGAGATCGGCGACCTCGATCAGCTCTTCCCTAGCGTTGCGCCCGGTCAGCACGACATGGGTCATGGGCGGCTTCGCGGTCTTCAGGAAGTCCACAACCTCGCCCAGGTCGAGATAATCGTAGCGCAGCGCGATGTTGATCTCGTCGAGCAGGACCATGCGGTTTGCCGAATCCGCGATCAGCTCCTTCGCCTTCTCCCAGGCCGCGCGGGCCATCTCGATGTCGCGGGACTTGTCCTGGGTCTCCCAGGTGAAGCCTTCGCCCATCGTGTGGAAGGCGCAGATCTCGCCGAAATGCGCGGTGATCAGGTCGCGTTCGCCGGTGCTCATGGCGCCCTTGATGAATTGCACGACGGCGCAGGGCATCCCGTGGGCGATGCAGCGGAAGATCATGCCGAAGGCGGCCGAGGACTTGCCCTTGCCCTTGCCGGTATGGACGATGACGAGGCCCTTTTCCTCGGTCTTGCCCGCCATGATCTTTTCGCGGGCGGCCTTTTTCTTCTTCATCTTCGTGGCGTGGCGGTCGGGGTCGTCGGTCATCCTGTCAGCCTGTCCTGAGGGGCACATGTCTGGTGCGGCGAGTCATAGCATTCTCGGGGCGGAATGGGCGAGGGCGTGACGCCGCCCGGCATCGGCCGCGCGTCACTGCGTCAGGGCCTTGAGGTGGAGCCCCGCGGAATTCGACCTCGGGCGCCAGAGGCCGCGGTCGATCGCCTCGGCCAGGCGCTCGGCGATCTCGCGCAGGGCGGGGGCGTTGTTCTCGGCGATGAAGTCCCGGGTCCCGGCATCCTCGAGATAGGCCTCGTAGACCAGGTCGAAATGGTGGTTCTTGACCGCGCCGGTGGTGGCGGCGAAGGCGAAGAGGTAATCGACCGTCGCGGCGATCTCGAAGGCGCCCTTGTAGCCGTGGCGCTTCACCCCGGCGATCCATTTCGGATTGACGGCGCGGGCGCGGACCACGCGGCCGATCTCCTCGTCGAGGGTGCGGATGACCGGGCGTTCGGGGCGCGAATGATCGTTGTGGTAGATGGCGGGCGCCCTGCCGCCCAGGCTTTCGATCGCGGCCGCCATGCCGCCCTCGAATTGGTAGTAATCGTCGGAATCGAGCAAGTCGTGCTCGCGGTTGTCCTGGTTCTGCACGACCGCCTGTACCCGCGCGAGCCGGTCGGACAGGGCCCCGCGAGCCTCGGCGCCATCGGTGCCCGCGCCATAGGCATAGCCGCTCCACTCGAGATAGGCCCGCCCGAGATCGGCGCGGTCGTTCCAGAGCCGCTCGTCGATCATCGCCTGGAGGCCCGCGCCATAGGCGCCCGGCCTGGAGCCGAAGACCCGCCATCCGGCGCGCTCCGCACCCTCCCGCGCCGCCTCGACGCGATAGCGCGCCGCCGCCGGATTGATGTCGGCCGGCTCGTCGAGGTCCATGATCGCGCGCGCCGCGCTGGCGACGAGATCCATCTGGGCGGGGAAGGCATCGCGGAAGAAGCCCGAGACCCGCAGCGTCACGTCCACGCGCGGGCGCCCGAGGGTGCCTGCGGGCAGGATCTTGAAGCCGGTGACGCGGCCGCTCATCGCGTCCCAGAGCGGCCGCGCACCCATGAGCGCCAGCGCCTGGGCGATGTCGTCGCCCCCGGTGCGCATGTTGGCGGTGCCCCAGGCGGTGATCGCCATGACCCTGGGCCAGTCGCCCTGTTCCTGGGCATGGCGCTCGACGAGCCGGCAGGCCGACTTCCAGCCCAGGGCCCAGGCCGCGCGGGTCGGGATCGCGCGGCTGTCGACGGAGAAGAAGTTGCGCCCCGTGGGCAGGACGTCGAGCCGTCCGCGGGTGGGCGCGCCGGAAGGTCCGGGCGCGATGAATCGGCCATCGAGCCCGTCGAGCATCGCGGCGATCTCGCGCCGGCCGCAGGCGCGCAGGGCGGGCAGGACCGTCGCCTGAAGCGTCCCGATCACCGCGCCGGTCTGCTGCATCCGCTCGCTCAGCCGCTCCGGCCGGTCGACGAGTTGCGCTGCGAGCGCTTCAAGGCGCTCGACCGTGTCGCCGGCGGTGCGCCAAAGCTCATCGCTCGCGGTTTCCAGGGTCGCGGGGCGTGGCCCGGTCCAGGGCGCGCCGAGATCGCAGTCGAGCGGGTCGAAGCCGCCCGCGCTCACGCCGAGATCGGCGGCGATGGCGCGAATGAGGGAGGCATCGGCGGCCTTGCCGTCGCCGCGCGGCACCCGCAGCAGCGCGATCGCGAGGTCGCGTTCCTGGATGCCTTCGGGGCTCCGGCCGAAGACGTGGAGGCCGTCGCGGATCTGGCTTTCCTTGAGTTCGCAGAGATAGGCGTCGAGCTTCTTGAAGCGGTGGTCGTCGTCGCCCGCATCGGTGACCCCGGCATCGAGGTCGAGGCCGGTCGCGGACATCAGCGTGAGGATCTCGCCCCGCAGATGCGCGATCCGGCGCGGGTCCACCCCGGCCGCCTGGTAATACTCGTCCACCAGCGCCTCGAGGTCGCGCAGCGGGCCATAGCTCTCGGCGCGGGTCATGGGCGGGGTGAGATGGTCGAGGATCACCGCCTGGGCGCGTCGCTTGGCCTGGGTGCCCTCGCCGGGATCGTTGACGATGAAGGGATAGAGATGCGGCATCGGCCCGAGAACCGCCTCGGGGAAGCATTCGGAGGACAGCGCGACGGCCTTGCCCGGCAGCCATTCGAGATTGCCGTGCTTTCCCAGGTGGACGACGGCATTCGTCGCGAAACTCGCCCTGAGCCAGGCATAGAACGCGAAATAATTGTGCGGCGGAACCAGATCCGGCGCGTGATAGGTCGCTTCGGGGTCGATGTTGTAGCCACGCGCCGGCTGCACCCCGACCGCGACGTTGCCATAGCGCAGGATCGACAGGGCGAATGCGCCGTCGACGAAGAACGGGTCCGCCGAGGGCGGCCCCCAGCGATCCTCGACCGCCTCGCGAACCCGTGGCGGCAAGGCGTTGAAAAAGATAGCATAGCTGTCGAGTGAAAGCCGCTCGCCGCCGCTGCGATCGGCGCGGTCGGTCAGCCAGTTGGTCGGCCCCGCGAGGATCGCCTCCATCAGCGCCGCGGCGTCCCGCGGCGCATCCTCCACATGGTAGCCGGCGGCCCGGAGCGCGTCGAGGACCGCCACCGTCGACGCCGGCGTGTCGAGCCCGACGCCATTGGCGAGACGCCCGTCCTTGTTGGGATAATTCGCCAGCACCAGCGCGACGCGCCGGTCGGCGGGCCGGGCGCGCCCCAGCGTGACCCAGGCCGCGGCGAGATCGGCGGCGAAGGCGATGCGGTCGTCGCGGGCGCGATAGGCCGCGATCGTGCATTGGGTGGCCTCGTCGCGCCAGGCCTCGCCCTTGAAGCTCACGGCGCGGGAGAGGATCCGGCCGTCGACCTCCGGAAGCGCCACGTTCATGGCGATGTCGCGCGGCGCGAGGCCGCGCTCGCCCTCGACCCAATCGGCCTCGGTGCCGGTCGCGAGCACGATCTGGATCACCGGCCGGCCGCCGACGTCGAGAACCGTCGGCGCCCTCTCGCCTCCCCAGGCAGCGGCATCGGGAGAGGAGACCGCGAAGCTCGTCGCGTTCAGCACGAGATCGGGTGGCGTCCGATCGAAGATATGGCCGAGCGTGGCGGCGGAAACGCTGTCCTTGAGCGAAGCCACGTAGACCGGCAGCGGGTTCAGGCCCCGCGCCTGCAGCGCCGCGATCATGCGGTCCACGGGCTGCAGGCCCGCGCCCTGCAGGAGCGCCCGGTAGAAGACCAGGGCCACCACCGGGGCCTCCGGCCGCCAGTTCCCGGCGAGGGTTTCCGCATCGGCCATCGCGGCACCCGGCCAGTAATAGCCGGCCCGCAGCAGCGGCCGCGCCGCCGGCGGGCGGGGGCCCCGGCCGAGCATGTGGTTCGCGAGATGCAGGAAGGTCGCGGCATTCTCCGGCCCGCCCTCGACGCAGCAGGCGAGAAGCTCCTCCCAATCCGCATCGCCGACACTCGAGGCGGCGCGCAGTTCGGCATCCGGCCGGTCGTCGCCCGGCAGGATCGCGAGCGGGACGCCGGCTTCGGCGAGACGGATGGAGAATTGCTCGATCCCGTAGCGCCAATAGGCCGCGCCGCCGAGCAGGCGGACGATCACGAGCCGGGATCGCCGCGCGGTCTTGTCGAGATAGAGATCGACCGAATAGGGATGCGCGAGCCAGGCGAGATGCGCGAGTCTGAGGTCCGGTGCCGCGGATCCCATGGCCGCCCGCGCGGCGGCGAACTGGGCGAGTTCGGAATCCGCCGCGGAGATGAAGACCACATCGGCCGGTGTCTGGTCCGGGTCGACCGGCTCGCTTCCGTCGGAGATCGCGCCGGGGCTCGCCGCCAGCAGATGCATGTCACCGTGCCGCGTCGGCCAGCGCGTCTCCGATGGCTGCCGCGTCCAGCCCGCTCTGGCCGATCACCACGAGCCGGGTCGCGCGCGGTTCCCCCGCGGCATGGGCGCGGTCGTAGTAGGTCTCGATCCGGGGCCCGACGCCCTGGATCACCAGTCGCAGCGGCTTTCCGCGAACCGCGGCGAACCCCTTGACCCGCAGGATGTCGTGGCGCTCCACCGCGGATCGGATGGCCGCAAGCAGCGCGTCCGGGGCATCGATCTCGGGCAGATCGAGCACGTGGCTCTCGAATTCGTCGTGCCCGTGCCCCTCCGGATCGTCATCGTCATCGTCATCGTGGTCGTGGTCGAGGTCGTGGTGATGGTGGATTTCGCGCCGGACCTCGAGGTCGTCCTCGGCACCGATGGAAAGCCCGAGCAGCGCGAGGGGGTCGATCGCGCCCCGGCTCGCCTCGAGGACGGAGACGCCGGGGCGAACCTGGGCGCGGATCCCCTCGACGGTCGCACCGGTCGCGGCGCCGAGCAGGTCGGTCTTGTTGACGACCACGAGATCGGCGCAGGCGAGCTGATCCTCGAAGAGCTCGGAGAGCGGGGTCTCGTGGTCGAGATTGTCGTCGGCGGCGCGCTGGAGATCGACCGCCGCCTCGTCGGCGGCGAAGCGCCCGGCGGCGAGCGCCGGGCCATCGACGATGGTCACGACACCATCGACGGTGACGCGCGTGCGGATGTCGGGCCAGTTGAAGGCGCGCACCAGCGGTTGCGGCAGGGCGAGGCCGGAGGTCTCGATGACCACATGGTCGGGCGGCTCGGCGCGGTCGATCAGTTTCTGGATCGCCGGCACGAAATCCTCCGCCACGGTGCAGCAGATGCAGCCGTTGGACAGCTCGATGACATCGTCGTCGCCGCAGCCCGCGATGCCGCAGCCCTTGAGGATTTCTCCATCCACGCCGAGGTCGCCGAATTCGTTGATGATGAGCGCGATCCGGCGGCCGTTCGCGTTTTCGAGCAGATGCCGGATCAGCGTGGTCTTTCCCGCACCGAGAAAGCCGGTGACGACGGTTGCGGGGATCTTCTTGGCCATCGGTTCCGTTCCTCGGGGAGGTGAAGCGTCGGGGCGGGCGCCCGCCTCGCGGCATCCGGCAACGGCACCCCGCCCGCGCCGTGCGCCCGGGCGATATGCTCAAACCCCCGGAGAGGTGTCAAGCGGGGTTCAAGCCACGGGGTCCGGTATCGCGCAGCCAGTCGAGGGCTTCGGCCACCGTGGCGACGGTGGCGATCCCCGGGGGAGTGGCGGGGCGGGCGATCATCACGACCTCCAGTCCCAGCGCCGCTGCGGCATCGAGCTTCGCCCGGCCTTCGCCGCCGCCTGCGTTCCGGGTCACGAGGTGGGTGATGCGCTGTGCGGCGAAGGTGGCCCTTTCCGATTCGACGGTGAAAGGCGGGCGGGCGGTGAGGATCGTCCATGCCTCCGGGCAGCCGCGGCCTCCCTGCGGGTCGATGACCCGGAGAACGAAGCCGGTGCGGGCGAGGTCGCGAAAATGCGGAGCGGAGCCCGGGCCGGTCGCGAGAAAGACCCTGGCGCCGGGGGGGAGCGCAAGCGCGGCCGATGGGAAATCCGGCACCTCCCGCCAGCGCTCGCCCGGGCCCGGCCGCCAGGCGGGACGGAGGAGCTTGAGATGCCGGACCCCCATGCGCCGCGCGGCTTCGGCCGCATTCCTCGCGATGCGCCCGGCAAAGGGATGCGTCGCATCGACGAGGGCGTCGATCCGTTCGTCGCCAAGGTATCGCGCTAGCCCCTCGACGCCGCCGAAGCCGCCGCTCCTGGTCGGGACGTCGTAGCGTGCCGGCGTCGCGGTCGCGCCGGCGAGCGAGGCGGCGGCGGCGATGCCCGGCATTCGCGCGAGGGCGGCGCAGAGGCTGCGGGACTCTCCCGTGCCGCCGAGCACGAGCACGCGACGCCGGCCGTTCATGGCCGGCGGCTGCCGTCCCGGTCGGCGATCGCGAGGATGCGCCCGCCGCGGTCCACCACCATGGCATCGAGCTCGATCGGCGCCGCGCCGAGCAGCGCGCGCGCCGTCACGAGCGCGTCCCCGGCGATACGCTGGGCAAGCTCCGGGCCGGCGACCTCGAGCAGCTGCAGGGCGGAGTTCCAGACCGTGCCGCGCTCCTGCACGGGGATCAGGTCGCCCGCGCGCCGGGCGAGTCGCGTAAGGTCGACCTGCGAGCGGGAGGAATGGAGGTCGAGCGCGCCCTGGGCGAGCTTGGTGAGCTTTCCGAAGCCGCCGGCGATGGTGACGCGCGGAATCGGATGCCGGCGCAGGTATTTCAGCATCCCGCCCGCGAAGTCGCCCATGTCGAGCATCGCGTGGTCGGGAAGCCCAAAATGCCGCTGCGCCGCCCGCTCGGAGGTGGCGCCGGTGCTGCCCACGGCATGGACGAGGCCGCATGCCCGCGCCACGTCGATGCCGCGATGGATCGAGGCGATCCAGGCGGCGCAGGAGAAGGGCCGCACGATGCCCGTCGTGCCGAGGATCGACAGGCCGCCCTCGATCCCGAGCCGCGGGTTCCAGGTCCTGAGCGCCAGCGCCTCGCCGCCGGGGATCGAGACCCGGACCTCGAAATCCGCCGCCGTCCCGCAGGCTTCCGCGAGCGTGGTCAGGGCCTCCGCCATCATGCGCCGCGGCACGGGATTGATCGCAGGCTCGCCGGGCGGGATCGGCAGGCCGGGCCGGGTCACGATGCCGACGCCCGGTCCCGCCCGGAAGGTGACGCCGGAGCCGGGCGCGCCGTGCTCCACGCGCGCGACGACCGTCGCGCCATGGGTGACGTCTGGGTCGTCGCCGGCGTCCTTGATCACCGCGGCCTCGGCCCAGCCCTCGCCGGTGCGGAAGGTCGCGAGGGCGAAGGATGCCTCGGCGCCGCGCGGCAGCCGGATCTGCACCGGATCCGTCCAGCGCCCCGTCAGCAATGCACCTCCGGCAGCGACGGCGGCTGCCGTGGCGCAGGCGCCGGTGGTGAATCCGGTGCGGAGCTTTGCCGGCGGTGCGCCCTGGTCCATCACCGGAATCTATCCCGCCTTGCGGCGATGCAACAGGGGGATCGCAGGCCCTGCTTCGGGTACTCGCCAAGGCGGACGCGCGGCTGTAAGCAAATGCCATGGTACTGCCTCGCGATGCATTCCCGGACCTGCCGAGCCCCGATTTCCCGCCCGGCATGGTCTGGCTGGTCGGCGCCGGGCCCGGCGAGCCCGGACTGATGACCCTGCAGGGTCTCGCGGCCATCCGCGCGGCCGATACGATCGTCTACGACGCGCTCGTCGACGAGCGCATCCTCGCCTGGCGCCGACCGGAGTCGCGCATCGAATTCGCGGGCAAGCGCGGCGGCAAGCCCTCGCCGAAGCAGCGCGACATTTCCTTCCGCCTGATCGAGTTGGCGCGGTCGGGCCAGCGGGTCCTGCGGCTGAAGGGGGGCGATCCCTTCGTCTTCGGGCGAGGCGGCGAGGAGGCGCTGGCGCTTGTGCGAGCCGGCATCGCGATCCGGGTGACGCCGGGGATCACCGCGGGGATCGGCGGCCTCGCCTATGCCGGCATCCCGCTGACCCATCGCGACGTCAATCAGGCGGTGACCTTTCTGACCGGCCACGACCAGTCGGGCTCCGCGCCCGGCGCCGTCGACTGGGACGCCATCGCCAGAGGCTCGCCGGTGATCGTGCTCTACATGGCGGTGAAGCATCTCGCGCAGATCGCCGAGGTTCTGGTCGCGGCGGGCCGCGCGCCGGACGAGCCGGTGGCCATCGTGATGAATGCCACCCTGCCGGATATGCGGGTCTTCGAGACGACGCTCGCCGCTGCCGCCGCCACGGCCGCGGCGGAGGGGGTCGGGTCGCCCTCCATCGTCTGCATCGGACGCAACGTTCTCCTGCGTCAGGCCATCGACTGGGTCGGGCAGGGCGCCGGGATCCCGCCGCGGTCGCTCGATCCTCTCGGCGAGCGGGGCGTCGCGGACCAGCCGTGACGATGCGCGCGCTGGTCGTCGCGGCACCGGCATCGGGCGCGGGCAAGACCGTGCTCACGCTCGGCCTCCTGCGTGCGCTCGGGTCCCGCGGCCGGGTCGTGGCGGCGGCCAAGGCCGGCCCCGATTACATCGATCCGCAGTTCCACCGGCTGGCGGCGGGGCGGCCGTCCCTGAACCTGGACGGATGGGCGATGTCCCCGACCCGCCTGCGCGCGCTCGCGGCGCAGCAGGGCGCGCCGCTCCTGATCGTCGAGGGGGCGATGGGCGCGCTCGATGCCGCCGCGGACGGAAGCGGGTCGGCGGCGGATGTGGCGGCCGCCCTCGGCGCGCCGCTGCTTCTGGTGCTCGACGTGTCCGGCCAGGGGCAATCCGCGGCCCTAGCCCCGGCCGGCCTGCGCGCGCTGCGCCCGGACGTGCCGCTCGCCGGCGCGATCCTGAACCGGGTGGCGTCGCCGCGCCACGAGGCCATCGCGCGTTCGGCGCTCGCGTCACGCGGCGTGACTGTGTTCGGAGCGGTGCCGCGCTCGACGGGTCTGCATCTGCCGTCGCGGCATCTGGGACTGGTCCTTCCCGCCGAGGTCGCGGATGCCGAAGCGGTCGTGTCCCGCGCCGCCGAGATCGTGGCCGCGCACGTCGATCTGGAGGCGGTGTGCGCGAGCGCCCTGCCGCTCGCGCTCGCGGGCGGCACCGGCGCGCGCCTGCCGCCGCCCGGCCAGCGGATCGCCCTTGCCGAGGACGCGGCCTTCGTCTTCACCTATCCCCATCTTCTCGCGGACTGGCGGGCGAGGGGCGCGGAGATCCTGCCCTTCGCACCCCTCGATGATCACGGCCCCCCGGCGGAGGCCGATGCGGTCTTCCTGCCCGGCGGCTACCCCGAACTCCATGCCGGCCGGCTCGCGGCCTCGGAGATGTTCCGGCATGCCATGGAGGCGGCGGTTGCGCGGGGCGCGGTGATCTGGGGCGAATGCGGCGGCTACATGGCGCTCGGCGAGGCCCTGGTCGATGCAGAGGGCCGGTCGCACCGGATGCTCGGCATGCTGCCGCTCGTCACCTCCTTCGCCGAGCGCCGCCTGACGCTCGGATACCGCCGTCTCGCGCCGCGCGCCACCTGCCCCTGGCAGATGCCGCTGGCCGGGCACGAGTTCCACTATGCGACGATCCGGCAAGAGGGAACGGCCGACCGCGTCTTCGACGCGACCGATGCCGCCGGCGAGGCCTTGCCCGCGATGGGCCTCGCGTGCGGCCGCGTGGCGGGCTCCTTCGCCCATGTCATCGGCCCGATGGAACCCCGGGAATAGACCGCGCGGCGCGATCGCATGAGGCCTTCGATATTCCCAGTTTGACCGTCCCGCAGCGAGCCGACGGCAGCGACTGCGTCGGCAGTGCGGGGTGCGCCCGCAAGGTCGGAACCGCTGCTTTTCCGGGCAAGACGGAATGGGTGACCTGTTGGAAGCCCGTACCTAATCCAGCAAATCCCTGCTCCGGAACCGGTCGAGGAGATGGGCCTGGGCGGCGCGCAGGGTGTCTTCGGGCGTGTCCTCGGATCGCAGGTCGTCGTCGGTGCCGCCGCGCCAGTCGAACTTGCTGCCCGCGCGGGGGTCGGCGAAGAAGGCCTGCACCAGCCGTTCGGGGTCGGTCGCCTCCGCCCCGGTCCCGTCGCCCTCGGCCTGGCGGGTCAGGACCCAGCCGAGGCAGGCGCTGGCGACGAGGGCGCGCCACAGCACCGGATGGGTGGCGGGGTGGAAACCGTCGAAGCAGGCGGAGAGGTTTCCGACGCTCGCGATCCGGGAATCCTCGCCCGCCTTCAGCCTGTCCTCGAATGCGCCGAAGTCGAGGATGCCTTCCGGCCCGCCGTCGGGGCGGTCGATCAGGAAGGCCCCGGCATTGTCGAGGGTGCCGAGGAAGATGCCCTGCAACCCTCCCCCGGGCTCGTAGGGCTCGTAGCGGACCGGCTTTCCGGCGCGGGCGAGGCGGAAATGGTCCGACAGGAGTTCGTAGAGCACCGATTGCACCTGGACGCGGCGGGCGATGCCGCTGTCGAGCCGCTGGTCGACCTGGGTCAGCCGCCGGAGCGCGATCTGGTGCAGCGCCCAGAGGCGCATGAGCCGGTAGAGGGTCGAGTGCCGGTAATAGCCGGTCGAGCCGCGCGCCAGCCATGCCCCGGGATGCGCGCCGAGGCGGCCGTCCCGCGTCACCCGGGCCATGTTGGCGACGCGGTCGAAGAGCTGCCGGGCGGCGTCCTGCGACTGGAAGAGGACGGGCTCGAGTTCCTCGTAGAGCCGCCGTCGCGCGTCGAATTCGTATTCCCGCCGGGAATCGCGCAGCCCCTTGCGGGTGTCGATCTCGTCGCGCAGCGCCTGCATCTCGCGCTGGTCGGCGGCCTGAATGCGTTCGAGCCGCACGGCGCGCCAAGCGCCGAAGCCGGCGAGCGCCAGGCTGGCGCCGGAGCCGATCAGGGCGGTGACGATGGCGGTGTCGACCATGGCTGCGGCTCGAGTATAGCGCAGATGCGGCCGGTTTTCACGGTTCGTGGAGGGGGTCGGGGGCTCGATCCGGGGGAATTGCATCCGGCTACGTCACTCCGTCCGCCCGAGTTCCGGACAGGCCTGCGTCACCAATTGGCCCGGCGGGCACCGCCGGGCAGCGCCCGCCCCGCCCCCAGGCGGGCGCTGCCCTCGTCGTGGGGCGGGGCGGTCGAAGTAGAAAGAATGGACTCCAGGCGCGACCACCTCGGACCCCCGGTCCGGCCGGCTTGCCGCTGCGGTGCATTTTCCCTAGTAACGGCCGGAGTCAGGCGCGAGGCATCCCATGAGCAACCTGAGCGGGCCGGAACGCCCGGCGGCTTCCGGCAAGGCCGACAGCCTCGTCGTCTTCCTGCACGGCTATGGCGCGGACGGCAACGACCTGATCGGGCTCGCCGAACCGCTGGCGCCGCATCTGCCGGGCACGCGCTTCCTCGCCCCGAACGCGCCCGAGCCCTGCGTCAACAATCCCGCAGGCTACCAGTGGTTCCCCATCCCCTGGCTGGACGGCTCGGGCGTGGCGGAGGCGACCGCCGCGGCGCTGCGCTCCTTCGACCTGCTCGACGGCTGGCTCGACGCGGTCGCGGCCGAGACGCCGCCCGAGCGCACCATCCTCTTCGGCTTCAGCCAGGGCACGATGATGGCGCTGCAGGTCGCGCCGCGGCGGCCCGAGGCCTTTGCCGGCATCGTAGGATTCTCCGGGCGGCTCCTGCATCCCGAGCGGCTGGGGGCCGAGATCGTCAGCCGGCCGCCGGTGCTGCTGGTCCATGGCGACGCGGATCCGATGGTCCCGGTCGCGAGCCTTTCCGAGGCGGCGGCCGCGCTCACCGCGGCCGGGGTCGAGACCCGCACCCATGTCTCCAAGGGCGTCGGCCACGGCATCGCGCCCGACGGGCTCGGCCTCGCGCTCGACTTCATCCGCGGGCGGCTCGATGCGACGGCGGGGCGGCCGTCATGAAACCGTGATGCCGCGGGGTTAGGCTGCATCGCATACGGGCCGCAACCCTATGTAGGGGCTTGTCTGGCGGCGCGGGCGAGATATAGTCTGACCTGGGCCGAGCCTCTGCGCCGCCATGCCGGCGCGGCCGGAAGCGGCCCGCGGGATACGGAGTTTGCATGCTGCAAGGCGCCCATATGCCCAGCTTCATCCGGCAGTCGGGCGGATTGCGCGACCATCCCGCGCTGGTGCTCAATGCCGATTTCCGGCCGCTCTCCTACCTGCCGCTGTCGCTCTGGCCCTGGCAGGAGGCGATCAAGGCGGCTTTCCTAGACCGGGTGATGGTGCTGGCGGAATACGACACCGTCGTGCATTCCCCCTCGATCCAGTGGCGCATCCCCTCGGTGGTGGTGCTGAAGGATTACGTGCGCCCGGCGCGGACCGCCGCCTTCACCCGCTTCAACCTCTTCCTGCGCGACCAGTTCACCTGCCAGTATTGCGGCGCGCGGGACGGGCTGACCTTCGACCACGTGCTGCCACGCTGCAAGGGCGGACGCACCACCTGGGACAATGTCGTGGCCTCCTGCGGGCCCTGCAACCTGCGCAAGGGCGCGCGCACGCTCAAGGAGGCGGGCATGCACCTGCGGCGCAAGCCGATGCGCCCGACGCCGGAGGAACTGCAGAACACCGGGCGCAAGTTCCCGCCGAACCACCTGCACGAGAGCTGGATGGATTTCCTCTACTGGGATGCCGAGCTGGAGGCATAGGCGCGCCACCAGAGCCAGGCGAGCACCAGCGAGGCGAGCGCGTTCCAGCTCGCCATCGACAGGCCGAGCATCGACCAGGCGACCTCGTCGCAGAGCACGACCGGGGTCGCGAGGATCTGGTCGAGCAGGTCGGCGGCGGGCAGGTCGCCGGGCGTGGGCGCGGTGCAGCTCGCCGGTCCCGGCCACCAGTCGCGCTCGATCCCGGTGTGATAGAGGCCGATCCCGGCGCCTGCCAGCATCGCCAGCGCCCCGAGCAGCGTCAGCCCGCGCTCCGGCCAGGCCAGCAGCAAGAGCCCCAGCGCGATGGCGATCCCGTGCGGCCAGCGCTGCCAGATGCACAAGGGGCAGGGCGCGAGCCCGCCGAGATACTGGAAGGCCAGCGCCCCGAGCAGCAGCGCGGCCGAGCCCACCGCCGCCCCGAGGCCCATTCGCTGCATGGCGTTCATCGGCCGAGCTCGATCACCAGAAATCCTCCTACCAGTGCCGCGAGCCCGAGGCTGAACACCAGCCCGAGCCGCTCCTCGATGAAATCGCGAATCGGCGGGCCGAAGCGCCAGAGCAGCGCGGCGATCACGAAGAAGCGCAGGCCGCGCGCGATGACGCTCGCCAGCATGAAGACGCCGAAATGCAGCCCCGTGGCGCCCGACAGGATGGTGATGACCTTGTAGGGAAAGGGCGTGACCCCGGCGACCAGCACCGCCCAGGCGCCCCAGTCGTTGTAGGTCGCGGCGAAGCGGTCGAATTTCGCGTCCATGCCGTAGAAGGCGAGGATCGGCTTGCCGACCTGCTCGAAGAGGCCCCAGCCGATGAAATAGCCGAAGGCGCCCCCGGCCACCGAGGCGAGGGTGCAGATGCCGGCGATGCGCCAGGCGTCCTGGGGCCGCGCGAGGATCAGCGGGATCAGGAGCACGTCGGGGGGGATGGGAAAGACCGAGCTTTCCACGAAGCTCACCGCCGCCAGCGCCCAGAGCGCGTGCCGGCTCGCCGCCAGGGAGATCGTCCAGTCGTAGAGACGGCGTAGCACTTTGTTCACACCTGCGCGGAATAGTCGGAGCCGAAGCAACACGGACCGCCGCGCGCGTCAAGGCCGATCGCTCTGCGCGTATCGGGAGGGGCGCGCGCCGCCGAAGGCCGAGATGACGACAGAGGATCAGGGTCCATCGGGCCGCACGCTGCGCCGCATCGGCACCGGGCTGGGGCTGGCGGTGGTGCTACTCTCCGGGATCGCGGTCCTGGGCATGCTCGCCGGCCCCGGGCCGCTCGCGCCCGACGCGCCGAGCCGGACGCTGAGCGCCGACCGGGCCGAGGCCGTCTCGCGCCAGGTCAGCGCGGCCTTCGAGAACATCCAGGCGGTCTGGAAGCGCGAATTCGCGCGCCGGTTCGGCCGGGACTACGTGCCGCCCGAGGTCCGCCTCTACACCGGAACCACGGTCTCGCCCTGTTCCGACGGCCAGGAGGCGACCGGGCCGTTCTATTGTCCGCGGAGCGTCGAGGCGGTGTTCGACCTGGCCTTCTTCGAGGCGCTCAACGCGCGGCTCCGCCGGAGCGGCGACCTCGGGGCGGCGCTGGTGGTCGCGATGATCTCGGCCTCCTATGTCCAGGACGAGCTGGGGCTCCTCGCCGAGGCCGAGACGCGGCGGCGGGAGGACGGCGCCCGCGGCGCGACGGCGGTCGACGAGGCGCTCGCGGCCCAGGCGGATTGCCTTGCCGGCGTCTGGGCGGCGCTGGCCGCCGACAGCGTCGGAGCGGTTCCGCCGGGCTTCTACGACCAGCTGATCGGCATCGCGAGAAACGTCATGGCGGAGCGCGCCGGCTTCGCGCCGGAGATGCCGAGCCGCCTCGATCCCTTCGAGGCCGCCAGCCGCGCCACGCGCGAGGCGGATTTCGCCGCCGGCTACGGCGCGGCGGATCCGGCCGTCTGCCTTCCCGGCCGTCTCGTTTCGGCCGAGGGCTGATCGGGCGTTCGGGAAAATCGGCGGGCCAGGGGATACCGCGAAGCGGCGATAGCGAGGCTGTGCCCCACGCCGGTTCGTCGGCCGCAGCGCGTGAGCGCGGAGGTCGAGGAGGCCGAGTTGCACCGTCAGCTGGTGATCCGCGCGCGCCTGACTGGGCGGGCGCGCTTGGCGCGCCTGCCCGGGGGGCAGGCAGGCGCGCGCGGATTTGTCTCCCGCCAAATCCGCGACGAGGATACGACGCCGCCGCAAGAGGGGGCGCCGGTCAGGCGGGAGGGCCGTCGGAATGCGCGGCCTTCACGGGCTGTCGCGGTCGAGCGGCTCCAGCGAGCCGCGGCGGGGCGTGCCGTCGGGCTGCACCGGAGGGGTGACGGTGATGCAGGTGCCCGCGGCGACCCAGACCCAGGCATCGCCCTGGAAGTCAACGCTGCTCGCGCCGTTCCCCTCGCCGCTGCCGATCCCGTCGTTCTCGCCCGCCCGCGCGATGCCGTAGCAGCGTTCCTCGCCCGCTGCGCCGGCTGCGGCCGGGAGGATCGTCGCCGCGATGGCGGCGAGCGCCAAAGCCTGCATCGCATTGTGGATCGTCATGCCTGCCTCCTGCCTGCTGCCTTCCCGCATGTGTCGCCCCGGGGCACGCGGGTCAAGGCCGCGCCGCGCTCAGCCGCGGGCCTTGGGATGGGCGGCGGCATAGGCCTCCATCAGCCGGACCTGGTCGACGCCGGTATAGACCTGGGTGGTGGCGAGCGAGGCATGGCCGAGCAGCTCCTGGATGGTGCGCAGGTCGCCGCCCGCTTCCAGCAGATGCGTCGCGAAGGAATGGCGCAGCGCATGCGGCGTCGCCGTGGCGGGGAGGCCGAGCTGCATGCGCGCGGCGGCCATGGCCTTCTGCACCAGCCGCGGGTTCAGCCCCCCGCCGCGCTGGCCGAGGAAGAGCGGCGCCTGCGCTCCGGGCTCGAAGGGGCAGAGCGCGCGATAATGCTCGATCGCGGCGCGCACCGCCGGCAGCACCGGCACCATGCGCTCGCGCCCGCCCTTGCCGCGGATGCGCAGGCTCGCGGGCAGGGGCGCGTCGGCCTGGCGCAGGCCGAGCGCCTCGGAGATGCGCAGGCCGCCGCCGTAGAGCAGCGTGACCACCGCCACGTCGCGGGCCGCGATCCAGGGCTCGAGGCTCTGGGCGGCCACGGCGGCGATCAGCGCGCGGGCGGCATCCGGGGCCACCGGGCGCGGCAGGCGCGGCTTGACGCGCGGCCCGCGGGTCGCGGTGACCGCGGGAGCCTCGATGCCCTGGGCCTCGGCCAGCCAGGCGTAGAAGGATTTTACCGCCGAGAGCGCCCGCGACATCGAGCGCGGCCCGAGCCCGCGGCCGCGCTCGCGGGCCATCCAGGCGCGGGCCTCCGCGGTGCCGACGCGGCCGAGCGCCGCGCGGCCCGCCGGCCCGCCGCCATGCAGGGCGAGGAAGCCGAGGTAGCCCGAGACGTCCCGCCGATAGGCGGTGATAGTGCGCGGGCTGAGGCCGCGCACGGCCTCGAGCTGCGCCAGCCATTCCTCCATCAGGGCCAGCGCGCCGTCGGACGGCGCGGGGCCGCTCACGCCAGCCAGCGCCGCAGGCTGCGCTCGAAGACCCCGGCGAAGAAGGTCAGCAGGTCGGTGCCCTGGTCGGCGTCGAACCGCTCCGCCTCGAAGGCGCCGAAGACGAGCAGCCCGGGCCGCTTGTCGGGCCCGAGATCGAGCCGGAGTGCCGCTTCGGAGCGGATGCGCGGGGCGTGCTCGCCGTAGAAGTCGGGCGAGGCCTTGGCGAGGCGCCTGAGCGTCACCCGGCGCGCGCCCATGCCGCGGCCCTGGGTGATATAGGTGTCCGAGCCGGTGTCGGGCAGGGCGATGACCACCCCGCGCAGCGGCCCCGAGGGTCCGAGCCCGCTGCCCGGCTCGGCGGCGGGCGCCTCGAGCCCGAGCCGGATCACGTCCACGCCGAGGATCATCGCGACATCGCGGGTGAGCACCTGCAGGAAGGCGGCGAAGTCGCCGGCGTCGAGCAGGGCGAGGCAGGCCCTATGCACTTGGTTCATGCCCGAGACGTTCTCGTAGGCGGCAGCGAGAACCTCGCGATGGGTGTCCTCGAGCCGGTCGAGCCGCTCCTCGAGCCGCTCCACGAGCACGCCGCGCAGGTCGACGACATTGCGCCCGGCGCTGCGCCGGTCGGCGCGCAGGAGCGCGCGCATCAGTTCCTGGTCCTCGAGGATCAGCGCCGGTTCGGCGATGATCCGCGCCCTGAGCGCCTCGTCGGTGTCGTCCGCTAGGTCCATCGCAGCCTCAAACGATTTTCTGCCCCGTCGCTTCCCAATCCTTCAGGAAGGCGGCCAGCCCCTTGTCGGTCAGGGGATGGCTCGCCAGCGTCTTGAGCACCGCCGGCGGGCAGGTCGCCACGTCCGCGCCGGCCAGCGCCGCCTCGCTCACGTGATTGGCGCCCCGGATGCTCGCGGCGAGGATCTCGGTCTCGAAGCCGTAATTGTCGTAGATGGTGCGGATGTCGCGGATCAGCTCCATGCCGTCGAGGTTGATGTCGTCGAGCCGGCCGACGAAGGGCGAGATGAAGGTCGCGCCGGCCTTGGCGGCGAGCAGGGCCTGATTCGCCGAGAAGCAGAGAGTGACGTTGACCATGCGCCCTTCCTCGGTGAGCGTGCGGCAGGCCTTGAGCCCGTCCCAGGTCAGCGGCACCTTGATCGCGATGTTGGAGGCGAGCTGCCCGAGCTTGCGCCCTTCGGCGAGCATGCCCTCGTAGTCGAGCGCCACGGTCTCGGCGCTGACCGGCCCCGCGACCGCCTCGCAGATTTCGCGGATCACCTCGATGAAATCGCGTCCCGATTTCTTGACGAGGCTCGGATTGGTGGTCACGCCATCGACGAGTCCCAGCTTGTCGAGTTCGAGAATGTCGCTGACCTCGGCGGTATCGACGAAGAATTTCATAGCAGCCGGTCGCTCCCCTGGCTCAAGCCTTGTGGTCCGCGCCGATACTATCCCAAGGTATTGGGTGATGGAACCATGCACGCGCCCCGACGGAGAAATATCGCCGCCCGAGTTCCCGGCCGGGTCCCAGGTCGCCGTGGTGGTGGCGGAGATGCTCGACCGCCTGCTCGACTACCGCGCACCGGAGGGCGGGCTCGATGCCGGCGACCTGGTCGAGGCGCCGCTCGGGCCGCGCCGGGTGCTCGGCTGCGTCTGGGGCAGGGGCGAGGGCGAGGTGCCGCCCGGCAAGCTGCGCGCGGTGAGCCGGGTGCTCGACCTGCCGCGCATGCGGGCGCCGATGCGCGACTTCCTCGCCCGCGCCGCCGATTACACGCTGACGCCGCTGTCGCTGATGCTGCGGCTCGCCACGCGGGTGCCGACCCTGGCCGATCCGCCCGCCGCCCGCCCGCTGCTGCGGCTCTCCGGGCAGGCGCCCGACCGCATGACCGCGGCGCGCGCCCGCGTGCTGGAGGCCTTCGCGGAATACGGCAACCTCGGCTTCGCGCCGGGGGAGCTGGCACAGATCGCCGGGGTCACCGGCTCGGTGATCAAGGGGCTGGAGGCCCAGGGCGTGATCCTGCGCGATGCCGTGCCGCGGGACGCCCCGTTCCCGCCGCTCGATCCCGATGCCGCCCCGAGCGCGCTCTCCCCGGCCCAGGCCGCGGCGGCGGAGGCCCTGCGCGCCGCGGTGCGGGCGGCGGGCTATTCCGCCACGCTGCTCAAGGGCGTCACCGGATCGGGCAAGACGGAAGTCTATCTCGAGGCGGTGGCCGAGACCTTGCGCGCCGGGCGGCAGGCCCTGGTGCTCCTGCCCGAGATCGCGCTTTCGGTGGAGTTCCTCGACCGGGTCGAGGCGCGTTTCGGCGCCCGGCCCGCGGAATGGCATTCGGGCGTGACCCAGGCCGCGCGCCGGCGCGCCTGGTCGGCGCTGGCGGCGGGATCGGCACAGCTGGTGGTGGGGGCGCGCTCGGCGCTCTTCCTGCCCTTCGCCGATCTCGGCCTGATCGTCGTCGACGAGGAGCATGACGGGTCCTACAAGCAGGAGGACGGGGCGCTCTACAATGCCCGCGACATGGCGGTGCTGCGCGCCTCGATCGAGGGGGCCGCGATCGTGCTCGCCTCGGCCACGCCGAGCCTCGAGACCTGGGCCAATGCCGATGCCGGCAAATACGCGCGCCTGGACCTGCCGGAGCGCTACGGGGTCGCCGAATTGCCCGAGATGGAAGCGCTCGACCTGCGGCTCGATCCGCCGGAGCCGGGGCGCTGGATCTCGCCGCCGCTCGAGGCCGCCGTCGGCGCGCGGCTCGCCGCCGGCGAGCAGGCGCTGCTCTTCCTCAACCGCCGCGGCTATGCGCCGCTCACCATCTGCCGGGCCTGCGGCCAGCAGGTCGGCTGCGAGCATTGCGACGCGCGCATGGTCGAGCACCGGTTCCGCAAGCGCCTGGTCTGCCATCAATGCGGCGCGACGAAGCCGGTCCCGACCGCCTGCCCCTCCTGCGGGGTGGAGGGCAAGATGGCCGCGCTCGGGCCGGGGGTCGAGCGCCTCGCCGAGGAGGCGGCCGCGCTCTGGCCCGAGGCCCGCATCGCCCTTCTCTCGTCGGATCTGGCCGAGAGCCACCGCGCGCTCAAGGCCCGCATCGAGGAGATCGCGGCGGGCGGCGCCGATCTGATCATCGGCACGCAGATCGTCTCGAAGGGGCACAATTTCCCGCATCTCACCCTGGTCGGGGTCATCGATGCGGATCTGGGGCTTCAGGGCGGCGACCTGCGGGCGGCGGAGAAGACCTTCCAGCTGATCCGCCAGGTCGCGGGGCGGGCCGGGCGCCACGAGCGCCCCGGCCAGGCGCTGATCCAGACCTGCCAGCCCGAGCATCCCGCCATCCGGGCGATTCTCTCCGGCGACGACGAGGCGTTCTGGCGCAGCGAGGCCGAGGCCCGGCGCCGGGTCGGCATGCCGCCCTACGGCCGGCTCGCGGGCATCGTCGTCACCGGCGCCGACGAGGCGCGCACCTGGGACGTCGCGCGCGCGCTCGCCCGCGAGAGCGGCGCGCTGCGCGCCCTTCCGGCCGAGGTCTTCGGCCCCGCGCCCGCGCCCATCGCCCGCGTCCGCGGCCGCTATCGGGTGCGTCTGCTGGTCAAGGCGGCCAAGGGCGTCCCGCTGCAGTCCGCCCTTCGCGCCTGGACCGCCGCGGTGCCCTGCCCGTCGACCGTGCGGGTCAGCGTCGACATCGACCCGCAGAGCTTCTTCTGAACGACCTCAGCCGGCCCCGGCCCGCTTCACGGAGACGGCTTCCCCGGTCGGGAGCGGGGAGAGGCAGAGGAAGGTTCCGGCGGCCGTGGCCACCGCCAGAGCCTGGGCGAGCAGGAAGACCTGCGGGAGCCCCGACGCCAGTGCCGGGGCGAGCAGCGCCCAGACCGCGGCGGCCGATGCGACGAGCGACATGGGTCGGGTGGCACCGCTCCGGGCGGCCAGCCAGAGGCCGCTCACGCCCAGGACGACCAGGCCCAGGACGCTAAGCTTGAGGGAACCTCCCGTCCGGCCGATGGTCATGCCCGGATCGACCGATACCGCGCAGGCCGAGCCCAGAATAGCGAGGATCGCGATCGCCCAGAGGATCCCGGGCCGAGCGCCCGCGTCCTGCGCCAGGCTGCGCAGCGCGAGCAGCGCGGCCATCATCAGGGCGGATGCCGCAAGCCAGTTGGCGATCTGCCCCTTGTGGTCCGCGCCGACGACTTCGGGCTTCATGGCGAAGAGCGGAATGCAGAGCGTGGCCACGAGCAGGAGCTTGCAGGCCCCGTCCCCGGAGATGCGGAGGATGCTCGTGCTGCCGTCGGCCTCGCGTCCGAAGGTGAGCGGCAGGATCGTCGCGAGCAGGATGAGCATCCCGAAGAGCTCGGTCCCTTCCTCGAGCATCGCGCGGATGCCCCTGGCGAGGTTCGATTCGAAGACGAAGACGTCCCCGACGTATTCCTGTCCGGCCACCGAGCCGAGCAGGCCGAAACCGAGGAGGAGCGGCAGGACCAGGCGCCGGCTCACCTGCGGGTCGGACCACAGCCGCCAGAGCGCGGAGAGGAGCGAGATCCCGACGACCGCCCCGGCCAGGAGCATCATCGGCCAGCTTCCCAGCCCGAAGGGCCGCCCGAGCATGCCCATGCGTTCGTGCAGCGAGCCGATCTCGTCGGCGGAGAAGAAGACCAGGATCGCGGCGAGGATCGTCCAGGCCCCGGCGACCGAGGGCGAGCGGGCGCGCTCGGCCACGCCGACGTCATAGGCATGGACGGCGAGCATCAGCAGAAGGATGCCGGACCACCAGGCAGCGATGTTGTTCTCGCTGGTCAGCTGGATCCGCGACATCAGCCCCGAAAGGAAATGCGGCTCGGCGAAGCGGATCCCGACGGCCAGCACGAAGGCGGCCGAGATCAGGACGGCGCCCCAGAACCAGACCGCCAGCGCCTGCCGCACGCGATCCCCCGGGTCGTGGATGGCGCGAAAGACGCCTGTCGTCGGATACGACGGGACCGCCGCCGGGCTGGCCGGCGCTTCGAAACCTTGGGCACTCATGGACCGGTCACCCCTCATACCGGATTGGACAAGAAAACAGGCACTGCGCTGCTAGAGCGCTGGGAACTAACACGCCTTTCGGGTTCTTGACAGTTTTGTGACACTGCGAAGTTAATCGACCGCCCGCGGTTCCACGCGCGGACCGTCCGGTTAACGGTGCGCAGCGCCGGGATGGACGTCGGTTCTTCTTCCCGGATTCATGGCCGGAACTCTGGCGGGCGATCCGATACTACGCGCCTTGCGAGCGCTTCCGGATCGGCATATCATTGCCGCCCAATCCGGAAATCCTTGACAAGCGCCTTTCCGGCGGCTCAGGACAACCATCAGGCGATCTGCCGTCCCGGCGGGAACAGGAGGATCGGAAGGTGCCGGGGCGGCGGGGTCCGGGCACCGGAGCGCTTGTCCGGGAGATGCCGGGTGACCTGTCCGTCTGGAGCGAGATGACCGCGGCGACCCCTGCAGCCTTTCGTCCCGTCCCCCTGATTCTGGTGGCGGTCGCCGTGGCCGGCGGTGCGCTCGCCTGCCGGATGCTCGGCCTGGGCGAGGGGGTGCTGCTGGTGGCGACGCCGGCCTCGGGCATGGCGCTGGCGGCGGCGCTGGTGCTGCGCTGGAAGGGGGCGCTGGCGGCGACGGCGGGGTTCCTCATGGCCGGGGCGATCTGGGGGCTCGCGCCGGGCGATCTGGTCGCCGACACGCTCGGGCACGGGCTCGCCGCGCTGGTCGGGGCGCAGGCCATGCGCATGCTCGCCCGTCGCCGCAGGGTCGAGACCAAGACCCGCGAATGGCTGATCTTCGTGGCCGGCGTCGCGGCCTTCACCGCGACGATCGTCGCCGTATTTGCGTTGGCCGAGCTCGCGGGCGCGCTCGCTGTCCCGCCGCCGCCACCGCTGGCGCCGATGCTGGCGGCGGTGTTCGAGCCGCTCGGCATCCTCACCTTCTGCACGGTGCTGGGGAATTTCCACGAACTCCGCCAGATCCGGGCCGATCCGCGGCCGACCGTCGGGATCGCGGCGCTGGCGCTCGTGCTTCTCGGGCTGCTCTGGGCGCTCCTGGAGCTGCCGCCCGAGATCGTCAGCCGCAGCGGCGTCACCCTGCTTCTCGCCGTGCCCTTCTGCCTCTGGGTCGCGATGCAGCAGCGCAGTCTCGACGGCGGGGTGCTGTCCTATCTGGCGGCGCTGGCGGCGCTCGTGATCGTGCGCCGGGAGGTGCCGTCGGTCCTCCATCCCGATTTCATCGCGACCGTCGTCTATCTGACCCTGCTCGTGCTGGTCTGCCAGCTCGTCCATGCGGTCAATCTCGATCGGTTGCTGGCGCTGGCGGAGGTCGAGGGGCACAAGCGCGAGCTGGAGGCGCGGGTGGCCGAGCGCACCGAGAAGCTGAGCGCCATGACGGAGCGTGCGCTCGCCGCGGATGCCGCCAAGACGCGCTTCATGGCGACGGTGAGCCACGAGATCCGGACACCGCTCAACGGCGTGATCGGCATGGCGAGCGTGGTCCTGGCGGGCGATCTCGACGAGCGCACGCGGCGCAATGTGGCGATGATCCGCACGTCCGGCTTTCACCTGCTCGAGGTCATCAACCGCATCCTCGATTTCTCCAAGCTGGAGCATTCCGAGGCGGTCGACGAGGTCACCGCCTTCGACCTGCGGGATCTGGTCGAGGAGGTGGTGGTCGAGGCGCGGTTCTCGCCGCATTCCGAGGGCATCGAGATCGGGGCGACCGTAGATCGCGACCTGGCGGCGATCCGCCGCGGCTATCGGCAGGGCCTGCGCCAGATCCTCACCAACCTGGTCGGCAATGCGGCGAAGTTCACCGATGCGGGATCGGTCCGGGTGCGGGTCCGGGGGCTGGGCGGCGCGTGGCTGCGCATCGAGGTGCGCGATACCGGCGTCGGCATCGCGGAGGGGCAGAAGGAGCGCATCTTCCTGCCCTTCGAGCAGGCCGACGGGTCGATGACGCGGCGCCACGGCGGCACCGGGCTGGGGCTGGCGATCTGCGCCGAGATGACCCGGCGCATGGGCGGGCGGATCGGGGTCGAGAGCGCGCCGGGCAGGGGCTCGCTCTTCTGGGTCGAACTCCCCCTGCCGGCCGCCGCGCCGGGAGAGCTGGCGCGGGCCGAGACACTGGCGGCCGGCGGCGCGGCCTGAGGCCCGGGCAGCGGCGGGACGGGGCGGGCGGCCCGCGCATTGACGCGGGGCGCGAGGCGCGCGATAGCCGGGGTGAGGCGCAAAGTCGTGGGAACAGCGGGATGACAGGAGCTTCGAATGGGACCCGCCGGGCCGGGGAGGCGGGGTCGTGACGGCGGTTCGGCTGCTGGTGGTGATGGGGGTCGCCGGCTGCGGCAAGAGCACCGTGGCGGCGGCGCTGGCCGAGGCGCTCGGCGGCAGCTTCGTCGATGGCGACGCGCTGCATCCGCCGGAGAACATCGCGAAGATGAGCCGGGGGGAGCCCTTGACCGATGCGGATCGCTGGCCCTGGCTGGAGCGCTTTGGCGCGGTGATCGCCGCGCGCGGGGGGCGCGTGGTGGGGGCCTGCTCGGCGCTGAGGCGGGCCTATCGCGACCGCATCCGGGCGGCCGCCGGCGAGCCGGTGCTCTTCGTGCATCTCGACGGCAGCCGGGAGCTGATCGCGGGCCGCATGGCGGCGCGGCGCGGGCATTTCATGCCCACGAGCCTGCTCGACAGCCAGTTCGCCGCGCTGGAACGGCTGGGGCCGGACGAGGCGGCGGTGGTGGCCGATATCTCGGGGGATCCGGAGGCGGTCCTGGCGGGGATTCTGGCCTCGCTCGAGGGCCGTCTGGCGGCGTCCTAGGCCCGTCCCCATGGGGACAGGCGGCAACCTGCTGATATTGTAGCGTTATCCGGACGTTCATGCGCCGTTAACCCCATTTGTGGGCGGTCCGGCCGTGTCGGTGGTCCTGTCCGGGGGATGCGTGAGCGGCGAGGGAGAATACCAGCGGCCCTTCCGATTGACCGATCCTGAAGCTGACCTTCGGGACAGGGAAAAGGCGGCGCCCCGCGCGGCCCGCACCGCATGCCCCCGGACCGAGAAGGCGAGGCGCCGGTGGCGCCTTGCCCGGTCCGGTCGCCCGGAGGCGCAAGCCGCAGGGCGAGGGGGGTGCAGCGTCACCGGCGGTCGAGGATCGGGACGGGGCGGCCCTGGACGGCGCGTTTGCGCGCCGGCCCCCGGCAGGGCCGGCGCGGCCCGATCGCCACGGGTCGATCGGGCCGGGGACACCTGGGCCGCGGGAGAAACCGGAGTCGACAGCGAGGGCCGCTGGCAGAAGGCATCCAGACGAGCGGGTGGGGCATTGCGAACCGGCCATGGCGCGGCATCGCCTCGCGCCAGTTCGTCGGTTGGAGCGCGCGCGCGGAGACCGAGGCGGGTCGGGTTGCACCAGCGGTGGGTAATCCGCGCGCGCCTGCCGGCGGGCGCACGGATTTGTCCTTGCCGGATCCGCGAGGGTCCGGTGCTGGTGCGCGCTATCCCGCGCGCACCTGGATCGTGGCGCCGATCTCGTCGAGGATGCGGCGCAGCTCGTCGTAATCGGGGTGGCGCACCCGCATCCAGGCATTGGCCATGAAGCCGGCCTCGACCGGCTGGGTCGGCGTGCCGGCGGCGGGGAAGTGGTGGCCGACCACCAGATCGCCGTAGCGGCGCCAGATCTCCTCGGCGCCCTCGTAGCCGAGGATGCGGCCGTCGCGGTCGGGCCTGAGCGCGATGATGCCGCAGGCGTAGCGCCGGGACGGCCGGCGGTCGGTCCGGCCGTGGCAGACGGCCATGGCCCATTCGCGGTAGAGGTCGAAATCGTTGCCCGCGCAATAGCTGTCCCATTGCCCGACGCCGGGCGGGCGGCAGCCGATCTCGGAGAACTTCAGGCCCCTGGGCCCGAAGAACCATTCCATATGGGTCGCCGCGGTGCCGATGCCGAGCGCCCCGATCACCCGGCGGCCCATCTCCTTGACCTCGTCGTAGCCGGACGAATCCATCCGGTTGGTGGCGACGATCTGCGGCGAGATCCAGCGCGTGCGCATGCCGTCGAGCACGTTGGGATAATAATGGCTGATGAAGTCGTGGCCGACCGCGCCGTCGATGGCGAGCGTGTCGTAGAAGCCCTCGTGGCCCTCGATGAATTCCTCGATCGCGGCCGGCGCGCCATCGGCGAGCCCGCTCGCCCGCGCCACCCGGTCGAGCTCGCCCGCGTCGCGGGCGAGATAGGTGCCCGAGGCACCGGCGGCGTCGCGCGGCTTGAGGATGATCGGAAAGCCCACGGCGCGCGCGAAGTCCCGCGCCTCCGCCGGGCTCGCCACGCCCGCGGAGGCCGCGGTCGGCACGCCCGCCTTGCGCAGCACCTCCTTCATCGCCACCTTGTCGCGGCAGAGATAGGCGGTGCGCGCCGAGATGCCGGGGATGGTGCAGATCTCGCGCACATGCGCCGCGGCCATGACATGGGCCTCGACCACGGCCTCGAGCCGGTCGACCCAGACCCGGCTCTGGACCTCGCGCACCGCCCATTCCAGCGCGCCCTCGTCGGTGACGTTGGCGATCTGCTGGTAGCCGCCCAGCCAGGACTTCAGCTCGTCGTCGAGCCAGTCGTAGGGCCGGTCGCCGACGCCGATGACATTGGCCCCGACCGAGGCGAGGGCGCGGACGAAGAGCCGCTGGTTGGCGGGAAAGCCCGGTTCGAGAAAGATGACGTTCATCGGCGGTCCCTCATGCGACGATCTCGTCGAGATAGACCGGCAGCATCGCGCGCCAGCTCGGCCAGTCGTGGTCGTATTCCGGCCCCCAGGGGTCGACGCGGTTGGGGATGCCCTTGGCGCCGAGCACATTGGCGAGCCGCCAGCTCTCCTCGGGGTTCTCCCAGCGTCCCTGGCCGTAGGCGAGGATCACGAAGCGCCGGCGCAGGGCGTCGAGCATCGGCCCCGGGCCGAGGTTGGGCAGGAAGGCGATGGGGGCGGAGAAATAGTAATCCTCGGTGCCGCGGAAGCCGAGCAGGCTCTCGAGGTCGTAGGTGCCGCTCATGCCGATGGCGGCGCGGAAGGCCCAAGGGTAGCGGCAGGCGACCGCCAGCGCCTTGAAGGCGCCGATCGAGGCGCCCGCGGCGACGATCTCGATGCCGCCGTCAGAGCAATCGGTGCGGATCGCCGGCACGATCTCCTCGGCGACGCATTCCTCGAAGCGGTTGAGCAGCTTGCAGCGGTATTCCGGCGAGCCGGTCTTGGAGGCGAGCGCGCGACCCGCGAGGCTGTCGCAGGAATAGACCTTGATGCGGCCGGCCTCGATCAGCGGCCCCAGCGCGCCGATCAGATGCATGCGCTCGACCTCCTCGGCGTCGCCGCCGGCGGTGGGGAAGAGCAGCACCGGCTGGCCCCAATGGCCCCAGCGCACCAGCGAGATCTCCTGCTCGATGCGGGGCGAGAACCACCTAGAAGCCGTTTTCATCGCCGCGCGCCCCCTCCTGCTCGCGCCAGAGCTGAACGCGGGACCAGAATAGCTCGGTGAACTCGTCGATCTCGTGGGCGGGGAAGAGCGCGGTCACCTTCTGGCGGATCGCGTCCCGCAGCTTGTCGCTGCCGAAGAACTCGTAGGCGAGCTCGTCGAGATGGCCGAGATGGCTGCGGCAGAAGTCGCGGAACTTCTCGGTCTCGAAGCGCTCGTGGGCGATCTTGGCGTATTCGCTGAGGCGCTCGCGGGGCGGCAGGTCGCGGTCGGCGACCTTGTAGAAGGGTTCCCAGTCGAGGTTCCGGCGCATCGGCCGCTCGGTGGCGGCGGCGAAGATCGACCAGCGCAGGTTGGCCTTGATCAGCCAGGGGAAATGGTAGTGCAGCGAGGTCACCTGGCTGTCGGGGCAGGCATTGGCGAAGTCGATCGGATACCAGGTGCCGCCCTTGGCCAGCGCCTCGCAGGAATTGAAGTCCCAGCCGAAGAAGGCGTTGATCGTCAGCGTGGTGTCTTCCAGCAGGCTCGCGTCCTCCGGCGACAGGAAGTCGATGTCCATGGTGTAGCGGTCGTGCAGCGGCGCGGAGGGGTCGTAATTGACCTTGCGCAGCTGCGGCCCGAGCCCGACGCAGCGCACGAACCAGTCGTAGGGGACCACCGCCTTCTGGATGTTCATCAGGTCGGTGCCGCTGGCGTCATAGGCGCGCTGGAAATCGGCGAGGTCGTTGATCCGCGTCACGCCGCGCCAGCCGCCGCCGTGATAGGGCTTCATGAAGAAGGGATAGCCCATCTTCTCGCCAATCTCCTTCAGCGAGAACATCTTGGCGTATTGCCGCAGGGTGGGCTCGAGGTCGTCGGCGTGCGCGTAGGCCTTGGCCGGCAGCATCCAGGTATCGGGCACCGGCAGCCCCAGCCGCATCATCGCCGCGTAGGAGGTGTGCTTCTCGTTGGCCTGGATCGACCAGGGGTTGTTGTAGACATAGAGGTCGTTCAGGAGGATCGCCTTCTTGATCCATTCCCGGCTGATCGAATACCAATGCGTCAGCCGGTCGATCACCACGTCGTACTTGACCGGCTGGCGCAGGTCGAAGGGCTCGATCGTCACCCGCTCGCAATGGAAGTTCAGCCGGTCGCCCCCGAGGCGGATGTCGAGATCGAGCGCCTCGAAGAGGCTCTCATAGGCGATCGGCCAGCAGATGTCGGCGCCGAGCGACAGGCCGATGTTGACAATGCGTTGTGCCATTCTCCCCGTTCCCCCTTGCGGCGGGAGCGGGCCGGGGGCGCGCTCCGTCAGCCGTCTTCGTCCTTGCTTCCGGACCGCAGCACCCGCACGAGCCCGTCGCGCAACGGGTCGCGCCAGTTGTGCCAGTGATGCCCGTCCCGGGCGCTCTTGAACAGAACATCAACGCCGCCTTCGCGCAAGAAGCTTGCGAGCGCTGGTGCCCTTGCGGGCCTTCGGCCCAGGGTGATCGCATTTGGAGCCCATCGTTCCCCGGACGACCGTCCCGCCACAAGACGAGGGCAGCGCCCGGCCCGGGCGGAAGCGAAGCGCCCGCGTCGTGCCGGAGGCGCGCCTTTGGCGTGACGGGGCGGGCGCTTGTCTATTCTCGGCACGGCTCTGGCGGGCAGCGGCGGGGGCGGATCGTAGGGCGCTCGGCGCTTGCGCGCCGCCGGGCGCTGACCCTTGCTCGAACGCGCGATCTCCGAGCTCATGGAGCTGTTCCCGAGAGGGAGCACGGACGACCAGCTCCTCTGGCGCCTGCGCAGCAGCGGCCTGCACAGCGACGCGGCCTCCTGCTCGCGGCGCTTGCGGCCTTGTCCGACCGTGGCGAGATACGCCGTGCCGGGGAAGGGTGGTTCGCCGCCGACTGGCTGCCGCCGGCGGAGGGTGCCGCCTCGCCCGCGCCGGCGCTCCCGGGGGCCGATCCTCGCGAGGATCCGCTGCGAGCCGTCAGGATGAGCCGCTGAGCGGTTCCGGTCCGGCCGGCAGTTCGCCGCCTGGCTCGGGCTGACGCCACAGCAGCAGTCAACCGGCGGCATCTCCAGACAGGGTGACCGCGGCGCGAGGCGACACCTACCGACCCGCCCTCGCCGCCTGAGGTCGCGACCGGGCCCACGGAATGGCAAAGGCAGTTCTTGATGCGCAACGATCGAGCCAACGGCGAGAGGAGCGCGTCTGATTCACCGCGCCACTCGGGCGCGCCAGTTCGATCAGGGAACTCGCCGGCGGATTTCCATCAGGGCCAGCGGCCAAGACAGCGCCGCATAAAAAGGCCGGACACATGAAAGCAACCGATCCGCGCGGAAGACAGAAAGCCATTGCCAGAGGGGGCGTCCACACATGCATCTCAATCCTCAACCCAGAGGATTCCGCTCTTTTCAGCCGCTTCCGTGCAACAATGCCAACCAAGCGATGAGTCTTCCGCTCGAATTTCGCGTAGTCACTCGCCCCTCGGGACGGAAAAGGCCGCCTCCGCGCCTGGGTGGAGCGGGGCGGTGAGACCGATTGTCCGCATATGCGTTGCATCGAGTCCGGCGAGCACCGGTGCCCGCTGGCCAAGGGCGGGCAGGTGCTCGAGCGTGCGCGATACCAGTTCGGAGACCAGGTCCGGGTTCTGGTCGGCGAGGGTCACAACGGTCGCCGTCACGGCGAAGCTCGCAACGTCGGAGTCCAGCCCCGGATAGGTCCCGGCCGGTATCACCGCCGGTTCGAAATAGTCGCTCTCGGCGATCACGGCGTCGATCGCCGGCCCGGAGAAGTGGACGATCGCCGTGTCGCAATCTGCCAGCGAACGCCTGATTGCGGAGTTTGGGTGGCCGACGATCAGCAGGGTCGCGTCGATGGAGCCTTGGCAGAGGGCATCGAGGGCATTGCCCGTGGGAAGCTCGTCGATTTCGGCGAAGTCGGTCGGATCGGTTTCGAGGGCACGCATCAGCCAGTCGATCGTCGCCCGGCGTCCGGATGCGGGATGCCCGATATCGACCCGTTTCCCCATCAGATCGTCGAGCCCGCCGATCCCGGCATCGGCCCTGACCAGAAGTGTCAGGGTTTCCGGGTAGAGGCTCATGACGCTGCGAAGGTCGGACATCGGGCCGATTTCGGCATAGGGTCCGGTGCCGGCGAGTGCCTGACCCTGCCAGTCCGACTGGACCATGGCGAATTCGATCTGCCGGTCACGCAATGCGCCGAGATTGTAGATCGATCCCGCCGTCGGTTCGGGGCTGCAGCGCAACCGACCGCGGTCGGCGCGGTTCACGACGTCGCAGATCGCGTTCGCAACGGAATAATAGCCGCCGGTCACGTCGCCCGATCCGATGGTGAAGAATTCCAGGTCCTGCGCCGCCGCCGGGAGCACCGGGAGCGCGATGGCGAGGACCGATGCAGGAATGCGAAACATGCCGTCTCCTCGGGCCGGGCACGCGTCTTCTCGCAAATAGACCACTGCGGCGCGCGGCGGCCAAGCGAAATATTTCCGTTGCCCGGTGCGGCATTCGACGTCACTGTCGTCTGGGGGCGTGTGTTGGCAGCGGATGCCGAGGGGCGGATGCCGGATTTCATCTACGACATTCCGACGCGCAGCCTCGCGATCTATTTCTCGCTCTTCGCGGTGGCGATGATGGTGGTCGGCCTGCTCGTGGTGAAGCCGCTGCTGCGGCTGCTCATGGGAACCGGGCCGGACTTCAACCAGACCATCGGACAGGCGACCGCGGGGTTCAGCCTGTTCTACGGTCTCCTGCTCGGCCTTCTGACCGTCGCGGCCTATCAGAACAACGAGCGCGTGAAGGCAGGCATCATGGCCGAGGCCACAGCGCTCGGCGCGCTCTATGCGGACATGAACTCCTATCCCGAACCTCTGCGCACCGACATGAAGGCGATGATGCGCGATTACGTGCTCTTCACGATTTACGAGGATTTCCCTGCGCATCGCAAAGGCGATCTGCTGAACGGCGGTTTCAACCGGACCGATGCGATGCGCCAGAAGCTCGCCGGCTTCGAGCCTAGGTCGCGCGGGCAGGAGATCCTGCATGCGGAGGTGCTCGGTGGCTTCCAGGACTTCGCCCGGGCGCGCCAGTAGCGGCTGAGCGGCGTCATCACCGAGATCCCGGCGGTGCTCTGGTATGCGGTTCTGGTCGGTGCGGTCGTAAACGTCCTGCTGCTCGTCCTCCTCAAGATGCGTCCCCTGCAGCAATTCGTGCTCGGAACGATCACCACGTTCTTTCTCGGTGTCATTCTCTTCGTGATCGTCACGCTCGACAGACCGCTGCAAGGTGAATCCGGTCTTCAGCCCGAACCGTTGCGCCTTCTCTGGGAGCGCTCGATGGTCTGGGACGAGCCTCTGGGCTGAGGGCGCGAGATGGCCGATTTCACGATCCGCGAAGTGGAGGGCATGCGGCAGGTCCGGGTCGACATCTCAGGCGAGACGGTGCGTGCGCGCCGGGGCGCGATGTCGAACCTGCGGGGCGACATCCGCCTGACCCCGCGGCTGCCGCGGTTCCGGGATCTGTTCCGCTCGATGTTCACGAGCGAAGCGGTGATCCGGCCTTACTACGACGGCACCGGGTCGATCCTGCTGCAGCCCTCGCTCGGCGGCTATCACGTTCTGGACGTGGCTCCGGGCGAGCGCTGGATCCTGGAGCCGAAGGTGTATCTCGCGAGCGAAGGGTCGATCGAACTCGGCATGCATCGCGAGCCCTTCTGGGCGGGTCTCTGGGCCGGCGACGGCTTCTTCGCCTGGAAGACCACCATGGCGGGGGGTGGGCGGGCGGCGATCAACGCCCCGGGGCCGGTGGAGACCGTCGAGGTGGATGGCGAGCTGCGCGTGCAGGGGCGACTGGTTCTTGGGCGGACCGACGGGCTGCGCTTCTCGTCGCAGCGTTCGGCGCGTTTCCCGCGCAACCTGATATCGGGACAGAGCCGCCTGCGGGTCTTCACCGGCACGGGCAAGGCCTTGGTCTGCTGGACACCCTATTGGAACGAGCATCTCTACAAGCGCATGACCGGGGAGAGCATCGAGGGATCGCTGCTCGAGTGAAGCGCGCCCGTTGGCGAGCGCGACCGAGACGAGCCGGAACGGCTTCCTGGCCAGCAGGTTCCCGATCCAGACGGCAAGGCGGGTCACCCAAGCCTCACATGTTGGGATAGTTCGGCCCGTCTCCGCCTTGCGGCGTCGTCCAGACAATGTTCTGCAAGGGGTCCTTGATATCGCAGGTCTTGCAGTGGACGCAGTTCTGGAAATTGATCACGAACCGTGGGTTCGAGCCATCGTCGTCGCGGACGACCTCATAGACCCCGGCGGGGCAGTAGCGCTGCGCCGGTTCGGCGAACCGCGGGAGGGTGATGTCGATCGGTACTTCAGAGTTCGTAAGCGTCAGATGTGCCGGCTGCTCCTCGGCGTGATTGGTGAACGAGAAGGCTACGTTGGTCAGCCGGTCGAAGCTGAGGATGCCGTCGGGCTTCGGGTAGTCGATCGGCGCGAATCGGTCCGCGTGGCCGGTCGCCTCCGCATCGGTCTTGCCGTGCTTCAGCGTCCCGAATGGCGAGCGATTGCCGGCAAGGCTGTTGATCCACATGTCGAGACCGCCGAAGGCCAGTGAAGGAAACAATCCCCATTTCGACCAAATCGGCTTGACATTGCGGACCGGCCTCAGGTCGGCGGCGATCGGGCCGGCCTCGACCGCGTCCGCATAGGCGGTCAGCTCGTCGCCCCCGCGGCCGGCGCCGATCGCAACGCAGGCGGCCTCGGCGGCAGCCTTGCCCGAGAGCATGGCGTTGTGGTTGCCCTTGATGCGCGGCACGTTGACGAACCCTGCCGAGTCCCCGATCAGGGCGCCGCCTGGGAAGACAAGCTTCGGCACCGACTGCCAGCCGCCCTCCGAGATGGCCCGGGCGCCATAGGCGACGCGCTTGCCGCCCTTGAGCACCTCGGCGATCAGCGGGTGGTGCTTGAAGCGCTGGAACTCCATGTAGGGATAGAGCCAGGGGTTCTCGTAGTTCAGGTGGACGACGAAGCCGACGTAGACCTGGTTGTTCTCGAGGTGGTATATGAATGAGCCACCGCCCGCGTTGGAGCCGAGCGGCCAGCCCATGGTGTGGGTGACCTGGCCGAGCTTGTGGTTCTCCGGGTGAACCTCCCAGAGCTCCTTCATGCCGAGCCCATACTTCTGCGGCTCGCGGCCCTCCGAGAGCCCGTATTTCGCGATGAGCTGCTTCGCGAGGCTGCCGCGGACACCCTCGCCGATCAGGACGTACTTGCCCCGGAGCTCCATCCCGGGCTCGTAGGAGGGGCCGGGCGTGCGGTCCTTGTCGAGACCGAACTCGCCGGCGACGACGCCGGCCACGCGGTCGCCGTCGAACACGAGGGCGGAGGCAGCCATGCCGGGGAAGATCTCGATGCCGAGGCCCTCGGCCTGCTCGGCCATCCAGCGGCAGACGTTGCCCATGGCGGCAATGTAGTTGCCGTGGTTCGACATGAGCCTCGGCATCGGCCAGTTCGGAATGCGCATCTGTCCGGCCTGACCAAGCAGGTAGAAGCGGTCCTCGGTCACCGGCGTCGTCAGCGGCGCGCCCTTCTCTCGCCAATCCGGGACCAGAGCATCGAGACCGCAGGGGTCGAGCACGGCGCCCGAGAGAATATGGGCGCCGACCTCGGAGCCCTTCTCCAGCACGACGACCGAGAGATCAGGGTCGAGCTGTTTCAGCCGGATTGCGGCGGCGAGGCCGGCGGGGCCGGCTCCGACGATGACAACGTCGTACTCCATCGACTCGCGTTCGACGTCGGCCATGGGTGGCTCCCTTCGCTACCTGGCGCTGCCTACTTCGTGAAGACGACCGTGCGGCTGCCGCAGAGCAGGACCCGGCGCTCGAGATGGCTCTTCACCGCGCGGGCGAGCACCCGGGACTCGGTGTCGCGGCCGATGGCAACGAGGTCGTCGCCCGTGTCGGCGTGGCTGACGCGGGCGACGTCCTGCTCGATGATCGGTCCCTCGTCGAGGTCGGCGGTCACGTAGTGGCTGGTGGCGCCGATCAGCTTCACGCCGCGGGTGTAGGCCTGCTTGTAGGGGTTCGCACCCTTGAACGCCGGGAGGAACGAATGGTGGATGTTGATCGCCCGGCCGGAGAGCTTGCGGGTGAGGTCGTCGGAGAGGACCTGCATGTAGCGGGCCAGGATGACGAGCTCGGCTTCGGTCTCCGCGACGAGCTCGAGGAGCGCTGCCTCCTGATGGGGCTTGGTCTCGGGCGTCACCGGCAGGTGGACGAAGCGGATGCCCTCGTGGTCGGCGATCCGGCGGGCGTCCTCGTGGTTCGAGACGATTGCGACGACCTCGGCGCGGAGCCAGCCGACGCGGATCTGGTAGAGCAGGTGCAGGAGCGCATGGTCGAACTTCGAGACCATGGCAATGATCTTCGGCGGGCTTGCTGCGTCCACGACATTGAGGTCCAGGCCGAGCTTCTCGGCGGTGGGCGCGAGCGCCTGCTCGACCGCCGGCGCGGTCAGGCCCTGGGGGCCGACAAAGGCGACGCGCAGGAAGAAGCGGTTGGCCGGCCGGTCCCAGTGCTGGTTGGTCTCCGTGATGTTGCCGCCGAGGTCGGCGACGGCGGTCGAGACGGCGGCGATGATCCCAGGCAGCGGGTCGCTGGTCAGGGTCAGGATGAAGGACGTTTCCGACATTTCTTCAGCACTCCGGGAGGGTGACGGCGAAACCGCCGGTCGGGTTTGCAGGGGTCCGGTTTTGGTGGCGTCTGCGCCGGATCGCGCGTTGCCCCACTCTGGCAGCGCGACCGCGAGGCGTGAATTCAGGCAAGGCACTCGTGCGGTTTCAAAGATGCGCTCTCCATTCCGCATCCCGCGATTGCCTGGATTGGGAATTCTTCGCTTTGGTCGTCGTATCCGATGACCCTCCTGCGCCATAGGACATTTGCGACAGGACGACGGATGCTTCGGGACAGCTCGCCTCCCGCCGCCTTCAGCACTCTGGGAGGTTGACAGCGAGACCGCCGGTCGAGGTCTCCTTGTATTTGACGCTCATGTCGCGACCGGTCTGGCGCATCGTCTCGATGCAGGCGTCGAGGGGCACCACGTGGGTGCCGTCGCCGCGGAGCGCGAGCGAGGCGGCGGCGACCGCCTTGATGGCGCCGAGGCCGTTCCTCTCGATGCAGGGCACCTGCACGAGGCCCTTCACCGGATCGCAGGTCATGCCGAGGTGATGCTCGAGGGCTATCTCGGCGGCGTTCTCGACCTGGGCGTTGGTGCCGCCGAGGGCGGCGCAGAGGCCTGCGGCGGCCATGGCGGCGGCGGAGCCGACCTCGCCCTGGCAGCCGACCTCGGCACCGGAGATCGAGGCGTTGGTCTTGATGATGCCGCCGACCGCGGCCGCTGTCAGCAGGAAGTCGCGGATGCCCTTGTGGGTCGCGCCGACGCAGTGGTCGCGGTAGTAGCGGATCACCGCGGGTACGACCCCGGCAGCGCCGTTCGTCGGCGCGGTGACGACCTGGCTGCCGGCGGCGTTTTCCTCGTTGACGGCCATCGCGTAGACCGAGAGCCAGTCGTTGACGGTGTGCGGCTGGGCGATGTTGTTGCCACGCTCTGCGAGCAGCGCCTGGTGGATGGCGCGGGCACGTCGGCGAACCGCGAGGCCGCCCGGCAGGGTGCCGTCGGTGGCGAGGCCGCGGTCGATGCAGGCGTTCATCACCGACCAGAGCCGGTCGAGGCCGGCGTCGAGCTGGCCGGCGCCGCCGGCGATCTCGTTGGCGCGCTTCATTGCGGCGATGGAGAGGCCGGAGGCGCCGCCCATGGCGAGCATCTCGGCGGCGGTGGCGAAGGGGTGGGGGCGGTCGACCTTGGCGTCGTCGCCCTTCATGGCCTCCGTCTTCAACTGGCGCTCGGTCAGCACGAAGCCGCCGCCGATCGAGTAGTAGGTCTCGGTCAGGTACAGGTTGCCGGCGGCGTCGAAGGCGCGCAGCACCATGCCGTTGGCGTGGCCGGGGAGCGGCGGGCCATAGTCGAAGACGACGCCCTTCTCCGGATCCAAAGCCAGGGGGCCGATGCCGGAGGCGTCGATGGTCCCGGTCTCGCGGAGAGCGCTCAGGCGGCGTTCGGCTTCGTCTGGGTCGAGGGTGTCGGGGACGAAGCCGAGCAGGCCGAGGATCACGGCCCGGTCGGTGGCGTGCCCCTTGCCGGTAAAGGCGAGGCTGCCATGGAGCGTCGCCTCGAGCCGGGCTGGCGCCCCCGCGCCGGGCACGCGGTCGGACCCGTCGCGCAGCGCATCCAGGAAGCGCGCGGCGGCCAGCATCGGACCCATGGTGTGCGACGAAGAGGGGCCGACGCCGATCTTGAAGATGTCGAAGACGCTGAGGAACATCGTTGCCCCTGGCGCGACGTGGACCGACGGCCCCGTCGCGCATCTCGCGGTGAAGGTTTGCCCCGCGCGGGCGACGCGCCCGCGCGGGGGGTCGATCGAGCCTTACTCCTCGTAGATCGGATAGGCGTCGGTTAGCTTGCGTACCTCCGCCAGCACGCCGGCCTCGACCTTGGGGTCCCCCTCGGCGCCGGCGGCGGCGAGGGCATCGACGACCTTGAGCACGAGCTCGCCCACCTTGGCGAACTCGGCCTCGCCGAAGCCGCGCGTGGTGCCTGCGGAGGTGCCGAGGCGGACACCGGAGGTGACGAAGGGCTTTTCCGGATCGAAGGGGATGGCGTTCTTGTTGCAGGTGAGCCCGGCGCGCTCCAGCGCCCGCTCGGCGTCGCGGCCCTTCACGCCCTTCGGGCGCAGGTCGACGAGTACCATGTGGCAGTCGGTGCCGCCCGAGACGATGTCGAGGCCGCCCTTCTGCAGCGTGTCGGCCAGCGTGCGGGCGTTGGCGATGACGCGGGCGGCGTAGTCCCTGAACGATGGCTGCAGCGCCTCGCCGAAGGCGACGGCCTTGGCGGCGATGACGTGCATCAAGGGCCCGCCCTGGTTGCCGGGGAAGACCGCCGAGTTGAGCTTCTTCGCGAGATCCTCGTCGTTGGTCAGGATGATCCCGCCGCGCGGGCCGCGCAGGGTCTTGTGGGTGGTCGAGGTGGTGACGTGGGCGTGCGGCACCGGGTTCGGGTAGAGGCCGGCGGCGACGAGGCCGGCGTAGTGCGCCATGTCGACCATCAGGTAGGCGCCGACCTCGTCGGCGATGGCGCGGAAGCCGGCGAAGTCGATCTCGCGCGGGTAGGCCGAGGCGCCGGCGATGATCAGCTTCGGCTTCGTCTCCAGAGCCCGGGCGCGCACTGCCTCCATGTCGATGCGCTGGTTGTCCTCGCGGACCTCGTAGCTCACCACGTCGAACCACTTGCCCGACATCGTCACCGGCGAGCCGTGGGTCAGGTGTCCGCCATGCGCGAGGTTCATGCCCATGATGCGGTCGCCGGGCTGGAGCAGCGCCAGGAAGACGGCCTGGTTCGCCTGCGCGCCCGAGTGCGGCTGGACGTTGGCGTAGGCCGCACCGAAGAGCCGCTTCACCCGCTCGATGGCGAGGGTCTCGACCTCGTCGACGAACTCGCATCCGCCATAGTAGCGCTTGCCGGGGTAGCCTTCGGCGTACTTGTTGGTCAGCACCGAGCCCTGGGCCATCAGCACGTCGCGGGAGACGATGTTCTCCGAGGCGATCAGCTCGATCTGGTGCTGCTGGCGGCCGAGCTCGCGGCCGATGGCGGCGGCGACGGCCTCGTCGGAAAGGCGGGAGGCGACGGTGTCGAGCATAGCTGGGGTCCTTGTCTCAGAGGCCGGCGGCGAGCTCGCGCTCGGCGATGTCGAGGAGGGCACGGACGTGGGGGGCGAAGGAGCGCCACACGGTCAGGTGGAAGCGGTCGTCAGCCTCGCGGACGAGGACAACCTGGGCGGTGTCGAAGACGGTGCGGGCGCCGGAGCCGACCGGCATCCGTGCGAGATCGCGCGGGCAGCCGGTGGCGAGCAGGTCGAGCACGGCCGGGCCTTCGAGCGCATAGGTGATCTCGCGGTCCGAGACCTCGACGGCGCTGTGCGGCGCCGCGATGCCGCTCAGACTGGCGAGGAGCGCGTCGCGCTCGGCCTCGGGCGCCTCGAGAAGCCATTCGTCGGGGCCCAGGCAGAGGGCTGTGCGGGCGCCCTCGGCGCTGCGGGCGCCGACCGTGGTCGGTAGCCCAAAACCGATGCCGGCAGGGTCCGCGATGCGGAGCGCGATCCGCGTTGTCGGCGGCAGCTCGGCGATGGTCACGCCGGCGGAGGCGGTGGACGTCATGGCGTTCAAGGTTCTCTCCATCTCACACGCTGATCCGGGCGTTCTCGGGGTCGAGGAACACCGTGCCCTTCACCACCTTCGCGGTGATCGTGCCGTCGGGCATCGGGACATGCAGGGTCTGGCCGTCCCGATCCCGGCCGTCGACGACGACGGCCATGGCGATCGACCGGCCGAGCGCATCGCTCCAGTAGGAGGAGGTGACGTGGCCGATCATGGTCATCGGCTTCGGCTGGGCCGGGTCGGCGACGATCTGGGCGCCCTCCTGCAGCACGACCTTGGGGTCGTCGGTCAGCAGGCCGACGAGCTGCTTGCGGCCCTTCGCGACCATGTCGGGGCGGGTCAGCGAGCGCTTGCCGACGAAGTCGGGCTTGGCCTTGCCGATCGCCCAGGTGAGCCCGGCGTCGTCGGGGGTCAGCGTGCCGTCGGTGTCCTGGCCGACGATGATGTAGCCCTTCTCGGCGCGCAGCACGTGCATGGTCTCGGTGCCGTAGGGCACGATGTCGTACTGTTGTCCGGCCTCCCAGAGCTTCTCCCAGAGCGCGCGGCCGTGGCGGGCCGGCACGTTGACCTCGAAGCCGAGCTCACCGGTGAAGGAGACGCGGAAGAGCCGGGCCGGGAAGCCCGCGACCGTGCATTCGGCGACCGCCATGTGCGGGAAGGCCTCGGCCGAGATGTCGAGGCCCTCGACGAAGGGCTCGAGCACCTTGCGCGCGTTCGGTCCCTGCAGCGCAACGACCGCCCATTGCTCGGTGGTCGAGGTGAGCCAGACCTTCAGATCCGGCCACTCGGTCTGCAGGTAGTCCTCCATCATGTTGAGCACGCGTGCCGCACCACCGGTGGTGGTGGTGACGTGGAAGCGGTCGGCGGAGAGGCGGCCGATGACGCCGTCGTCGCGGATGAAGCCGTCCTCGCCGAGCAGCAGGCCGTAGCGGCAGCGCCCCGGGGCGAGCTTCGCCCAGGGATTGGTGTACATCCGCTCCATGAAGGTGACGGCGTCGGGGCCGACGACCTCGATCTTGCCGAGGGTCGAGGCGTCGAAGATGCCGACCGAGGCACGGGCGCCGCGGCACTCGCGGCTGACCGCTGCGTGCATGTCCTCTCCGGGCTTCGGGAAGTACCAGGCGCGGCGCCAGAGCGAGACCGGTTCGTAGGCCGCGCCCTGGGCCTCGGCCCAGCCGTCGATCGGGGTCTTTCGCGTGACCTCGAAGGTCGCGTCCTTGTGGTAGCCGGCGAAGCTGCCGAAGGTCGTCGGCGAATAGGGCGGCCGGAAGGTGGTGAGGCCGACCTGGGGCGGCGCCTTGCCGAGCGCGTCGGCGGCGATCATCAGGCCGTTGACGTTCGACATCTTGCCCTGGTCGGTCGCCATGCCGTTCGTGGTGTAGCGCTTGACGTGCTCGATCGAGCGCATGCCCTCGCGGACGGCGAGCCGAATGTCCTTCGCTGTGACATCGTTCTGGAAGTCGATGAAGGCCTTGGCCTTGCCCGCGTCCCTGTCGGTCGGCAGCTCCTTGCAGGTGACGCCCGAGCCGGTGCGGTCGGCGCTGACGGTGAAGGCCGGCGCCTCCGCCTGGCAGCCGACGTCGCGGGCGGCGAGCGTCCCGGCGTTGGCGCCGTCCTCGAGCGAGGCGGCGATGCTCCAGAGGCCGCGGCCGGCGCCGGCGATCTGCACCGTCTCGGTCTTCTTGCCCGGCAGGTAGACCTGCAGCGCCTCGTCCCAGGTGAGCTTGCCCTGGGTGTGGCTGAAGAGGTGCAGGCAGGGGGTCCAGCCGCCGCACATCAGCACGGCGTCGCAGGCGATGTCGCGGGCCTCGCCGGCCTTGCCGCCGTCCATCCGGTTGACGCGCAGCGACTTCACCCGGAGCCTGCCGGAGGTGCCGGTGACCGTGCGGCCGAGCAAGGCCTCGATGCCGAGGGCGCGGGCACGGTCGGTGAGGGCATGGTCCACGGTCGCGCGGACGTCGACGATGGCGGCCGGCTTCGCCCCCGCCTCGGCGAGGTCGAAAGCAGTGTACCACGCGCTGTCGTGCGCGGTGACGATCGCCGGACGGTCGCCGACCTTTACGCCATAGCGGTTGAGATAGGTCTGGGCGGCGCCGGCGAGCAGGACGCCGGGGCGGTCGTTGCCGTCGAAGACCAGCGGCTTCTCGAGCGCGCCCTGAGCCAGGACGACTTCCCTGGCGCGGACCTTCCACATCCGCTCGCGCGGGGCGCCCTCGGGGGGCGTGTCGAGGTGGTCGGTCAGGCGCTGGCAGAGGCCGACAAGGTTCTGGTGGTAGTAGCCGATCGCGGTGGTGCGGGTCATCACCGTGACGTTCGGCAACGCGTCGAACTCGGCGGTTGTGGCGGCGAGCCAGTCCCACGCGGGCTTGTCGTCGATGGTGACGGCGGGCTCGGAAAGGAGCGTGCCGCCCACCTCGGAATTCTCGTCCACGAGCATGACGGAGGCGCCCGACCGGCCCGCGGCCAGCGCCGCCGCGAGGCCGGCGGGGCCGGCGCCGACGACGAGGACGTCGACGTGGGCGAAGCGGCTGGCGTAGCTGTCGGCGTCGGGCTCGGAGGGCGAGACGCCGAGGCCGGCGGCGTTGCGGATCACCGGCTCGTAGACGCGGTCCCAGAAGGCACGCGGCCACATGAAGGTCTTGTAGTAGAAGCCGGCCGAGAACAGTGACCCAAGGTTGTCGTTGATCGCGCCCATGTCGAAGGCGAGCGACGGCCAGCGGTTCTGGCTGGTGGCGTCGAGGCCCTCGCGGAGCTCCTGGATGGTGGCGCGGGTGTTGGGCTCGAAGCGGCCGGCACCACGGCGGGTGCCGAAGAGCGCGTTCGGCTCGTCCGAGCCGGCGGAGACCACGCCGCGCGGGCGGTGGTACTTGAAAGACCGCCCCATCAGGTGGACGCCGTTGGCGAGCAGCGCCGAGGCGAGGGTGTCGCCGGCGAGGCCCTGGTAGGACTTGCCGTCGAAGCTGAAGCGGACGGGCTTGCCGTGGTCGACGCGGCCGCGGTTGGGGAGGCGATAGGTCGTCACTTGGCGTCTCCCATCAGGCTGGTGATGTCGGGACGGGGCTCGCCGGTCTTGTAGGTGGCGAGGAACTTGTCGCCGACGGTCTCGCGCACGGCGTTGAAGAAGCGGGCGCAGCCGTTCAGGTGCCGCCAGCGCTCGAAGTGCACGCCCTTGGGGTTGGTGCGGATGAAGAGGAAGTCGCGCCATTCCTCGTCGCTGAGCTTGGACGGGTCGGTCGGTCGGGCGATGTGGGCCTCGCCGGCATAGGCGAACTCGAGCTCGGGGAGGTCCTGCTCGCAGTAGGGGCAATGGATCAGCAGCATGATGAACCTCAGTGCGCGACGGCGGCTGCGGCGGCTTCGTCGATCAGCCGGCCGGTGGTGAAGCGCTCCAGCGTGAAGGGCGCGTTGATCGGGTGCGGCTCGTCCTTGGCCACCGTCCAGGCGAGGACGTGGGCGGCGCCCGGCGTCGCCTTGAAGCCACCGGTGCCCCAGCCGCAGTTGACGTAGAGGCCCGCGACCGGGGTTAGCCCGAGGATCGCCGAGCGGTCCGGGGTCACGTCGACGATGCCGCCCCATTTGCGGAGCATCCGCATCCGGCGGAAGATCGGGAAGATCTCGCAGATCGCCGCCAGCGTGTGCTCGATCAGCGGCAGGCCGCCGCGCTGCGAGTAGCTGACGTACTGGTCGGTGCCGGAGCCGATGACGAGCTCGCCCTTGTCGGACTGGCTGATGTAGGCGTGCACCGAGTTCGACATGACCACGCAGGGGAAGATCGGCTTGATAGGCTCGGAGACCAGTGCCTGCAGCGGGTAGGATTCGAGCGGCAGACGGACGCCGGCGGTCTCCATCACCACCGAGGTGTGCCCGGCGGCGGAGACCGCGACCTTCTTCGCGGCGATGAAACCCCTGGCGGTCTCGACCCCGGTGACCCGGCCGGAGGCGTCGCGGCGGATCGCGGTCACCGGGCAGTTCTGGATGATGTCGACGCCGCGGGCGGCGGCGCCGCGGGCGTAGCCCCAGGCGACGGCGTCGTGGCGGGCGGTGCCGGCGCGACGCTGCAGGGCAGCGCCCATCACCGGGTAGCGGGCGCCCGGGTCGATGGAGAGCGGCGGGCAGAAGAGCTTCGCCTCCTTCGCCGACAGCCACTGGTTGTCGACGCCGTTCAGCCGGTTCGAGTGCACGTGGCGCTGGAAGGACTGCACGTCGTGGACGTTGTGCGCGAGCATCATGACCCCGCGCTTCGAATACATGACGTTGTAGTTCAGGTCCTGGCTGAGGTTCTCCCAGAGGTCGAGGGCGTGGTCGTAGAGCCGCGCGCTCTCGTCGTAGAGGTAGTTCGAGCGGATGATCGTGGTGTTGCGCCCGGTGTTGCCGCCGCCGAGCCAGCCCTTGTCGATCACCGCGACGTTGGTGATCCCGTGCTCCTTCGCCAGGTAGTAGGCGGCACCGAGCCCGTGGCCGCCGGCGCCGACGATGATGACGTCGTAGGCGGCCTTCGGCTCGCGGTCGGGCCACTGCGGCGTCCAGTTCTTCTGGCCGGTCAGCGCGCCCTTGACGACCTGGGCAAAGGAAAAATGCGTCATGCGGGCCTCCCCTGGCTTGCCGGACCTCTATACTGGATTCCACGCGGACTGACGTGTATCCTTGCGTCAGATTTGCGGTAGCGAGGCGGCAGGAGTTCGTCGGTTGGCCCAGCTCAACGTCGGCTTCATCCTGGCGCGCCGCTTCACGCTCTGCGCCCTTGGTAACTTTGTCGACGTACTACGGCTTGCGGCAGACGAGGGCGACCGCTCGCGGCCCATCCTCTGTGCCTGGAAGGTGCTGTCACCGACGATGGAACCGATCGCGTCGAGCTCGGGCATCGCCGTGCAGCCGGATGAGACCTTGGGCGATCCGGCCCGATTCGACTATCTTGTGGTCGTCGGCGGGCTCGTCGACGAGGTGGAGCGCCTGCACCCCGACACCGTGCGCTTCCTTGAGCGAGCGGCGGCAAAAGGCATCTCGCTGGTCGGGGTCTGCACCGGGACATTCGTACTGCACCGGGCCGGGCTGATGGACGGCTATCGAGCCTGCGTCAGCTGGTTCCACCATGACGACTTTCTGGAACGCTTCGACGGGCTGAAGCCGGTCTCCGACCAGATCTTCGTCGTCGACCGCGATCGGCTGACCTGCTCCGGCGGCGTCGCGGCGGCGCATCTCGCCGCCTTCATCGTCCGCCGCCATCTCGGGACTGCGCAGGCGGCAAAGAGCCTGCACATCATGATCATCGATGAGGCAGCCGCCGAGGAACCTCAGCCCGGCATGCCCCTGGCGCTCGCCACCGACGATGCCTTGGTGCGCCGCGCCTTGCTCGCCATGCAGCAGTCGATCGACGCACCGCTGTCGATCAGCCGGATCGTCGAACGGCTGGGTGTCAGTAGGCGGAAGCTCGAGCGTCACTTCCGCGACGCTCTGGGAATGACGCCGCTCGAGGCAGACCGGCTGATCCGGGTAGAGCAGGCGAAGCACTTGCTGGTCGCGACAAGGCGGTCTGCGACCAGGATTGCAGCGGAGACCGGCTTCTGCGACCTGCCGCACATGATCAAGGTGTTTCGCGCCGCGGAGGGCATCACCCCGGACGTCTTTCGCCGCAGCGGTCGCGGTTCTATTGCGGTGTCGGCGCTTCCACCGACGGCCGGGTCTTCCTGATCTCGAACGGCGTCGAGTCGTAGCGGCGCCGGAACATTCGACTGAGATGCGAGGAGTCGCAGAAGCCGCACTCGACGGCGATGGCGGAGATCGGTTTGTCGGTCGCTTCGAGCAGATGCCGGGCGAACGACAGGCGGATGTCGAGGAAGGCCGCCTGCGGCGAGGTGTCGAGGGCGGTCCGGAAGTGCCGTTCGAGCTGACGCTTGCTGTTGCCCATCTGGCGCGCGAGCTCGGCGACGGAAAGGGGTGCGTCGATGCGCTGCTGCATGAGGAGCAGCGCCCGCCTGACCATCGGATCCTCGGTCCTGAAGTCCAGCGGAATTCCGGGTTGCGGCTTCTCCGGCCGAAGGGCGTCGTCGATGATCATGATGTGCAGGCTCTTGCTGGCCTGCGCGCGCCCGACATGCTTCTCGACGAGGTAGGCGGCGAGGTGGGCGGAGCTCGCGCCGCCGGCGCAGGTGAGCCTGTCCCGGTCCACCACGAATATCTGGTCCGAGATCGGCTCGAGCCCGTCGAACTGCTCGAGGAAGTCCGCGTGGCAGAACCAGCTGACGCAGGCGCGGTACCCGTCCATGAGGCCGGCGCGGTGCAGCAGGAAGGCTCCCGTGCAGACCCCGACGAGCGGGACGCCGGCTGCCGCGGCGCGCGCGAGAAAGCGGGTGTAGGCGGGGCCGATGTTGGGGATTTCCTCGAGCAGGCCCCCGACCACGACGATGTAGTCGAACCTGGCCGGGTCGCCCAGTCGCTCGCTCGGCTGCACGGTGACGCCGCAGCTCGACGCGACCGGGTCCATCGACTCGGAGAGGACGGACCATTCGCACAGGATCGGCCGGCTCCGATCCCCCTCGTCCGCCGCGAGCCTCAGGACGTCGACGAAGTTGGCGAAAGCGCACAAGGTGAAGCGTCTGGCGAGGATGAAGCCGACCGACAAGCGCGGCCCGCCGGTCCTGGGCCGCACGGCCCTTGCGGGAAGCGCCTGCGATCCATGTCGGCTCGCTCCCGCCCCTGGCTTCATCGCCCCGGCTGCTCCCCTGTCGTAGCTCTCATCCGCGATTGTCGCAAACATCCTGTCGGGATCAAGCGGAATGTCGCATTGCTCTCGCACAAGCTGCAGGGGTCCCGGGGACACGGGGGGGCAGCGGGCTTCCGATCGAAAAGGGGTGGCACATGAGGGTTCTGGTCCCCGTCAAGCGGGTGGTCGACTTCAACGTCAAGATCCGCGTGAAGGCGGATGGCTCGGGTGTCGACCTGGCGAACGTCAAGATGTCGATGAACCCGTTCGACGAGATTGCGGTCGAGGAGGCGATCCGGCTGAAGGAAGCGGGGAAGGCGGACGAGGTCGTCGCCGTCTCGATCGGTCCGGCCCAGGCCCAGGAGACCCTGCGCACCGCCCTCGCCATGGGAGCGGACCGGGCCATCCTGATCAAGGTCGACGGCACGGCGGAGCCGCTCGCGGTCGCGAAGCTCCTCAAGGGGGTCATCGAGGCCGAGGGGCCGGGGCTGGTCATTCTCGGCAAGCAGGCGATCGACGACGACGCCAACCAGACCGGGCAGATGCTGGCGGCGCTGCTCGGCTGGAGCCAGGCGACCTTCGCCTCGAAGCTGGAACTCGGCGCCGACCGCGCGACGGTGACGCGCGAGGTGGATGGCGGGCTCGAGTCGATCGAGGTCGTGCTGCCGGCGATCGTGACCGCCGACCTGCGGCTGAACGAGCCGCGCTACGCATCGCTGCCGAACATCATGAAGGCGAAGAAGAAGCCGCTCGAGGAGAAGACCGCGGCCGACTACGGCGTGAGCGTCGAGCCGCGGCTCAGGGTGCTCGCGACCGAGGAGCCGGCGGCTCGCAAGGCCGGCGTCCGGGTCGGCAACGTCGCCGAGCTGGTCGACAGGCTGAAGAACGAAGTCGGCGTGCTCTAAGCCCCGGACCCGGAGATCAACGACATGGCCATCCTTCTCGTCGCCGAGCACGACAATTCGACGCTCTCCGACCAGACCGCCAAAGCGCTGACCGCCGCCTCGCGGATCGGCGGCGACATCGACGTCCTGGTCGCCGGCAAGGCGGCAGGCGGCGCGGCGGACGCCGCGGCGCGGCTCGCCGGCGTGCGCCGGGTGCTTCTCGTCGAGGGCGACGCCTTCGAGCATCGGCTGGCGGAGCCGGCCGCGGCGCTGATCGTGGAACTGAGCAGGGACTATGACACGGTCGTCGCTGCGGCGACGGCGAGCGGCAAGAACGTGCTGCCGCGGGTCGCGGCGCTGCTCGACGTGATGCAGGTGTCGGAGGTGGTCGAGGTGGTCTCGGCCGACACCTTCAAGCGGCCGATCTATGCCGGAAACGCGCTGCAGACCGTGCAGGCGACCGATGCGAAGAGGGTGCTGACGGTGCGGACCGCGGGCTTCGATGCCGCTCCGGCGCAGGACGCCGCCGCCCCGATCGAGGCCGTGGCGGATGTTCCGGCGAACCCGGCACTTTCCTTGTTCCTCGAGAGCCGGCTGTCGACGAGCGAGCGTCCCGAGCTCGCCTCGGCCCGGATCGTGGTCTCGGGCGGCCGTGCACTCGGGTCGGAGGAGCGGTTCCGGGATGTCATCCTGCCGCTTGCCGACAAGCTCGGCGCGGCGGTCGGCGCCTCGCGGGCGGCGGTCGACGCCGGCTATGCGCCGAACGACTGGCAGGTCGGCCAGACCGGCAAGATCGTGGCGCCCGACCTCTACATCGCCTGCGGCATCTCGGGCGCGATCCAGCATCTCGCCGGGATGAAGGACTCGAAGGTCATCGTCGCGATCAACAAGGACGAGGAGGCGCCGATCTTCCAGGTCGCCGACTACGGCCTGGTCGGCGATCTGTTCGAGCTGCTGCCCGAGCTGGAGCGTCAGCTGTGACGAGCGGCGCGCCGCTGCATCTTGCGGGCGAGGCGGGACCGTCGAGCGTCATCGACGGCAAAGCCTACGCATCGGGTCTCGGCGAGCGGATCGCCGCCTCGGTGAGTTCGTTCGCGACCGATGTCGGACACCCGCCGGGGCTGGCAGTCGTGCTGGTCGGGGCCGACCCGGCGAGCGAGGTCTATGTGCGCAACAAGGGCCGGACTGCGCGCCGGGTCGGCATGGTAAGCTTCGAGCATGTCCTGCCGGAGCAGGCCTCGCAGGAGGAGCTGCTCGAGCTCGTCGCACGGCTCAATGCCGACGATGCCGTGGACGGAATCCTGGTCCAGCTCCCGCTGCCCTCGCATCTCGATTCATCGTCGGTGATCTCCGCCATCGACCCCGCAAAGGACGTCGACGGCCTGCACCCGCTCAACGCCGGGCTGCTCGCCTCCGGGCTGCCGGGGCTCGTGTCGTGCACGCCGCTCGGCTGCCTGATGCTGCTGAGGTCGGCGCTCGGCTCGCTGGCGGGGCTCGACGCCATCGTCGTCGGCCGGTCGATCCTCGTCGGCAAGCCGATGGCGCAGCTGTTGCTGGCGGAGAACTGCACTGTGACCGTCGCGCATTCGCGGACGCGTGATCTCGCGTCGAAGGTCGGCGCGGCGGACATCGTCGTCGCGGCGGTCGGACAGGCGGAGATGATCAATGGCGACTGGATCAGGCCGGGTGCAACTGTTATCGACGTCGGGACGAGCCGGATCGTCCGCGACGGAAAGACCAGGCTGGTCGGGGACGTGGAGTTTGCGGCGGCCTCGCGCCGGGCGGGCGCCATAACGCCGGTACCCGGCGGGGTGGGACCGATGACGATCATGAGCCTGATCCACAACACGCTCGTGGCAGCGCACCGGCGCCGGGGCCTTGCCGTGCCAAAGCTCTGGTAGACGTCAGTGGCGCGCGAAGCTCACTTGGTGTCCCCGACGCGCGCTCGTCCGTCGCTGACGGACATGCCGCCGATCGCGGCACTCGATAGAATGGCCTTGCCACCCCAGACCGAGAAGGATTGAAGAGATGTCAGCGTTTCCCGAACGGGCGAGGGTGGTCATCGTCGGGCTCGGCGGTATCGTCGGCGCCTCCGTCGCGCATCACCTGGTCGAGCGCGGCTGGGACGACATCGTCGGCATCGACAAGTCGGGCATCCCGACCGACATCGGCTCGACGGCGCATGCCTCGGACTTCTGCTACGCGACCAGCCACGACTTCCTGAGCTGCTGGACGACGCTCTATTCCGTCGATTTCTACGAGAAGATGGGCCACTACGCCCGGATCGGCGGCATCGAGGTGGCGCGGGTCGGTGACGACGAGCGCATGAACGAGATCCGGCGCAAGGTCGATTCCGGCAAGGCGTTCGGGACGCGCGCGCGACTGATGGAGCCGGCGGAGATCAAGGAGAAATTCCCGCTGATCGAGGAGGAGCTGGTCCAGGGCGGGCTCTGGGATCCGGACGCCGGCCTCGTCATTCCGCGGTCGCAGACGGTGGCAGGCAAGCTCGTCGACCGCGCCGAGGCCGCGGGCAAGCTGAAGGCCTTCGCCAACACCTCGGCAAGGTCGCTGATCATCGAGGACGGCCGCATCAAGGGCGTCGTCACCACCCGCGGCACAATCATGGCGGACCACGTCGTGGTGTGCGCGGGCCTCTGGGGGCGGCTGATCGCCGAGATGGCCGGCGAGGACCTGCCGGTGATGCCGGTCGACCACCCGCTGACCTTCTTCGGTCCGTACGACAAATTTGCCGGCACAGGCGTCGAGATCGGCTATCCGCTGATGCGCGACCAGGGCAACGCGGCCTACATGCGCGACACCGGCGACCCGAAGACCGCCGAAGGCGGCCAGATCGAGTGGGGCTACTACGAGGAGCACAACCCGCGGCTCGTGCATCCGCGCGACCTGCTCGAGAAGGAGCAGGCGCGGCTCTCGCCGTCGCAGCGCGACCTCGACATGGAGCAGGTGATCGAGCCGCTGGAGCGGGCGATGGAGCTGACGCCGATCCTCGGCGAGCTCGGCTTCAACGAGGGCCATTCGTTCAACGGACTGCTGCAGACCACCACCGACGGCGGCCCGTCGATGGGCGAGAGCCAGAAGGTGCGCGGCCTCTGGTACGCGGTCGGCATCTGGGTCAAGGACGGCCCCGGCATGGGCAAGCTGATCGCCGACTGGATGACCGACGGCCGCACCGCGATCGACCACGCGAGCATCGACTACGCGCGCTTCAACCCGTTCGCGCTGACCGAGACGTTCATCGAGGAGCGCTGCACCGAGACGGCGATGAAGATCTACAACCCGCCGGTGCATCCGCGCGAGCCCTTCGCCGGCGGTCGTGGCATACGGCGCTCGCCGTTCTGGGAGCGCGAGAAGGAGCTCGGCGGCTACTTCATGGAACTCGGCGGCTGGGAGCGCGCGCACGGCTACGCCGCGAACGAGCACCTGCTGGAGAAATACGGCAGCCAGATCCCGGTACGCGAGAACGAGTGGGACCGCCGGCACTTCTGGCGGGTGTCGAACGCCGAGCAGCTGGCGATGAGCGAGGATTGCGGCATCATCAATCTCTCGCACTTCCACATCACCGACATCGAAGGGCCGGACCATGTGGCGCTGATGGAGTGGTTGTGCGCCGCCAAGGTCGGCGGCGACGGCAACATCGGCAAGGGCATCTACACCCACTTCCTCGACGACGAGGGGATGGTGCGCGCCGACTTCACCATCTTCCGGATGCCCGACCGCATTCGCATGGTGAACGGCGCCGACGCCGGACCGCGCGACTTCCACTACATGCGGCGGGTGGCGCAAGACAAAGGCCTCGACGTGACGATCACCGACGTCGCCGAGAAGTTCGTGACCATCGGCATCTGGGGCCCGAACGCGCGGGTAACGCTGCAGAAGGTCGTCGAGGATCCCGAGGGACTGGCGCAGGAGAACTTCCCGTTCGCGGCGATCAAGCCCGTGCGGATCGCGGGCAAGGAGGTCACGGCATTCCGCATCTCCTACGTAGGCGAGCAGGGCTGGGAGCTGCACATGGCCTACGCGGACGGCCTGGCCGTCTGGGATGCGTTGCGCTCGACGGGCGTGACGGCCGTCGGCGTGGAGACATACGCCAACTCCCGCCGGCTCGAGAAGAGCCTTCGTCTGCAGAACGCCGATCTGCGGACCGAGTACAACCTCTTCGAGGCCGATCTCGCGCGGCCGAAGGTCAAGGAGGCTGACTTCCGCGGCAAGGCGAAGCACCTCGAGTACCGCGCCCGCGAGCACCAGCCGGCGATGCTCTGCACGCTGGTGATGACCGACAACGTCGATGCCAGGGGCGTCGCGCGGTATCCGGTCGGCATCCTGCCGGTCATGGACCCCGAGACCGGCGAGACCCTGGTCGACGAGCTCGGCCGACGCTCGTACACCTCCTCGATCGCCTTCGGGCCGAGCGTCGGCAAGAACATCGCGCTCGCCTACCTGCCCTGGGCCTGGTGCCAGGAGGGCCGGCGGCTCTCGGTCCGGTACTTCGGCGAGACCTACCCGGTCGAGGTCGTGGGCATCGGCTACAAACCACTGTACGATCCGGAGAATGCCAAGCCCAGGAGCTGAGTCTCGTTCAGACGCCGGCGGCCCCGCCGGATGCACCCTGCCACCAATGCCCGCTGACGGTTGCGGGCGCCCGGCCGCGATGAGTGAAAGCCATGTTCGTTGACGACGTTGCCAAACTGAGCCTGCTCGAAACCCGGAAGCCCGATCACGCGCTTCCGCGCCCCTTCTACACCGACACCGAGATCTTCGACCTCGATCTGCGCAACGTCTGGTACCGCGACTGGCTGTTCGCGATCCCGTCGTGCGAGATCCCGCAGACCGGAAGCTTCGTCACCATGCAGGTCGGCGAGTATGCGATCGTAATCGTGCGCGGTGCCGATGGCGTGATCCGGGCCTTCCACAATTCCTGCCGGCACCGGGGAAGCCGCGTTTGCACCGCGCTTAAGGGCAGCGCGCCGAAGCTCGTCTGCCCGTACCACCAGTGGACCTACGAGCTCGACGGGCGGCTGCTGTACGCCCGCGACATGGGCCCGGACTTCAAGCCGGCCGACCACGGGCTGAAGCCTGTCGCCTGCGTCGATGCCGGTGGCCTCGTCTACGTCTGCCTCGCCGACCAGCCACCGGCGATCGACGGCTTCGTCGACAGCGTGCGACGGTATCTGGGGCCGCACCGGCTGAACGAGGCGAAGATCGCCCACGAGTCTACGATCGTCGAGAAGGGCAACTGGAAGCTCGTCATCGAGAACAACCGCGAGTGCTATCACTGCGCCGGCGCCCACCCGGAGCTCTGCCGGACCTACCCCGACCGGCCCGGCTTCACCTCGATGGACGAGAACGGTGCGATCGAGCCGGCGGTGACCGCGCACTGGCAGAAGTGCGAGGCCGCGGGCCTGCCGTCGAAGTTCGTCATCGCGCCCGACCACCAGTGGCGCTTCGCCCGCATCCCGCTGCTCGGGCCGGGCGAGAGCTACACCATGGACGGCAAGGCGGCGGTGCCGACCAAGCGATTGTCGAACTCGCCATTCGCCGACGCCGGGTCGCTGCTGAACTTCCACTATCCGAACAGCTGGAACCACTTCCTCGCTGACCACTCGATCGTCTTCCGGGTGCTTCCGATCAGCGCCACCGAGACCGAGGTCACGACCAAGTGGCTCGTCCACAAGGACGCGGTCGAGGGCACCGACTACGACCTGACGAACCTGACCCGGGTCTGGATCGCCACCAACGACGAGGACCGGCAGGTCGTGGAGGAGAACCAGCGCGGCATCAACTCGCCGGCATTCGACCCCGGGCCCTACTCGCGCATCCAGGAGGACGGCGTGATCCAGTTCGTCGACTGGTACTGCCGGACCATCGGCGACCGCGTCGGCGGCGGCGCGCGGCTCGCGGCGGAGTAGGCTCGATGGCCTCCGACCTGATGCCGCGCCTGGTCGGCGCCCGAACCTGGAAGGACGACGAGCCGCTCGAGTGCGTCTCGGTGGTGCCGGATGGCCCGGGCACCGTCTCCTTCACCTTCCGCTCGCCGTCGGGGGCATGGTTCGACTACCGCCCCGGCCAGTTCCTGACGCTGGAGCTGCCCGTCTCCGGCGGGCCGATCCATCGCACCTACACGATCTCCTCGAGCCCGTCGCGGCCGCTTTCGGTCACCCTGACCGCGAAGGCGTCGGCCAGCAGCGTCGGCACGCGCTGGATGCTCGACAACCTGGCGCCGGGCAAACGGATCAAGGCGATCGGCCCGGGTGGCATCTTCGTCCCCGACGTACCGGCCGACCGCAAGTTGCTCTTGATCTCGGCCGGCTCCGGCGTCACGCCGATGATGTCGATGACGACCTACCGCTACGACCTCGGCGGCGAGCCCAACATCTGTTTCGTGCAATGCGCCAAGCGGCCGTCCGAACTCGTCTTCCGGCGGCAACTCGAAGCCATGGCGCGCCGGGTCCCGACGATCAAACTGCACTACGTGGTCACCCAGGACGACCCATACGACGCCTGGACCGGCTATCGCGGCAACTTCAACCAGCTGATGCTCGGCCTGATGGCGCCCGACTACCTCGAGCGCGAGGTCTATTGCTGCGGACCCGAGCCGTTCATGCAGACGGTCCGCGAGATGCTGATCGGCTTCGGCTTCGACATGGATCACTACCACCAGGAGGCCTTCACGGGACCGCCGGTGCTGACGCCCGCCGACGCGCCGGAGCTCGACGACGTGGTGCCGGACGCCGAGGCCGCCTCGGAGGTGATCTTCACGATGAGTGGCCGGTCGGTGCCCTGCACCGAGGCCGACACGATCCTCGCGGTGTCGCGGACGGCGGGGCTCAACATCCCGTCGGGCTGCAACTTCGGGGTCTGCGGCACCTGCAAGACCAGGAAGCTCTCCGGGGAGGTGCACATGGTCCACAACGGCGGCATCTCCGAGGACGACATCGCCGCGGGATACATCCTGGCCTGCTGCTCGCTGCCGATGGGGCGGGTCGAGATCGAGGCATGACGTGACGACCCGCCACGGCTAGGCCCACCCGTCGCCGACAGGCGACCTCCACCGTGCCCCGAACCGAGGGGCTCGGCCGCTGGTTTCGTGCGTCGCGAGTTCCTGCTGCCTGCCACGGGACGCCATCAAGACGATTCATCCGTCATCCTCTGCGGTGTCGGACAAGAATCCTCCGAAGACGCGTGGGCAATGCAACCCATCAGATCGCCCGCTCGTCGCGCGGGCGCAGACACCGCAGTCAATTGCCAGAGAGGAGGTTCAATGACCGAAACGTCCAATGATCCCGCACTGGCGGCCGGCATACGCCCGGCCGACGGTCCCACTGGGATCATCAACACCGATTACACGATCGGTCGCGACAATATTGAAGGCTCCCTGGGGCCTTTCGGCTTCGACATACACAATCCTGTCTTCGCAATCTCCGCGCTTTCGGTCATCGCGTTCGTCGTCTTCACGCTCACGCTGCCTGACGCGGCGAGTGCCATCTTCACATGGCTGTTCTCGGCCGTCACCCAATCCTTCGATTGGGTCTTCCTCGGCGCCGGCGACATTTTCGTGATCGTCTGCCTGCTCCTGATCGTGACCCGCCTCGGCAACGTGCGGCTCGGTGGCCGGGACGCCACGCCCGACTTCTCCTATGTCGGCTGGTTCTCCATGCTCTTCGCCGCCGGCATGGGCATCGGGCTGATGTTCTACGGAGTCTCCGAGCCTCTCAGCCACTTCTCCTCGTCCCTCGGGGGTACCGCCGTCGGGCCCGATGGCGTCCGGACCGACTGGGCACCGCTCGGGGCCGCCGCGGGCGACGAGGCGGAGGCGATCCGCCTCGGGATGGCGGCAACGATCTTCCACTGGGGGCTGCACCCCTGGGCGATCTATGCCGTGGTCGGACTGTCGCTGGCACTCTTCAGCTACAACAAGGGCCTGCCGCTGACGATGCGGTCGGCCTTCTACCCCATCTTCGGGGAGCGGGTCTGGGGCTGGCCCGGCCATGTGATCGACATCCTGGCGGTCTTCGCGACGTTGTTCGGTCTCGCCACGTCGCTCGGCCTCGGCGCCGCGCAGGCCAATGCCGGGCTGAACAAGCTGTTCGGTGTCCCGATCGGTCCGATCCCGGAGGTCCTCCTGATCGTCGGCATCACGGCGATCGCGCTGATCTCGGTGCTGCGCGGCCTCGAAGGTGGCGTGAAGGTCCTTTCCGAGATCAACATGGGTCTGGCGTTCCTGCTCCTGCTTTTCGTGCTGCTCGCCGGGCCGACGGTGCTTCTCCTGATCAGTAGCGCCGACTTCCTGCTGGCGTATCTCGAGTACCTGCCCGCGTTGTCGAACCCCTTCGGGCGGGAGGATGTCAACTTCATGCAGGGCTGGACCTCGTTCTACTGGGCCTGGTGGATCTCCTGGTCTCCGTTCGTCGGAATGTTCATCGCCAGGGTGAGCCGCGGCCGGACCGTGCGCGAGTTCCTGATCTGCGTGCTGCTCATTCCTTCGCTGGTCTGCGTCATCTGGATGTCGATCTTTGGCGGCACGGCCATCACCCAGGTGGTTCGCGACGGCTATACGGCGGCAACGGAAGCCGACCTGCCGCTGCAGCTTTTCGCCGTGCTCGACGCGCTGCCCTGGGTGTCGATCACCTCCCTGATCGGCATCGTTCTGGTGATCGTCTTCTTCACGACCTCGTCGGACTCCGGGTCGCTGGTGATCGACACCATCGCCGCGGGCGGCAAGGTCGACGCCCCGGTGCCGCAGCGGGTGTTCTGGTGCGTCTTCGAGGGAATCGTTGCTATCGTACTACTGCTTTCCGCGGGCGGCCTGCAGTCGCTGCAGTCGATGGTGATCTCGACGGGCCTGCCGTTCACCCTCGTGCTGCTGGTGATGTGCGTCTCGATCTGGCGAGGACTCGCCACCGAACCGCGCTAGGGTCTGGCCCCATAAACCGTCGCATAGTGTTTGCACGGTCTGGATTCGGCTGATTCAACTTCTCCAGAGAGGGAGGCCCCGATGCGCCGTCATGAATTGAGTGACGAGGAATGGGCGATCATGCGAAACGTCCACGACGGAGAGTTGCATGACCGACCCGATCCCCGCCCGCCTGGCCACGGGCGCCCCACATCGCTGAACCGGAATCTGCGGCGCAAGCCGGGCACGCAGGGCCTCCATCGCCGCGATCGGGGCCTCCCCGCGTCGCAGCGCGTCGTCATAGGCCGCGAGATGGCCGGCGACGCTGGCCTCGAGTTGCTCGGCGACGTCGGCGGCCGCCGGAAGCTCGACTCACCCGAAGGCGTCGAGGAAGTCGGGGTCGTCCAGCCGGTGCGGCTGGCCGGCGATCGCCTTCCGGGCCTCGTCGTCATTGCGACGCTCGGCCTCGACCCGCTGCGCCGGCGGCAGGTCGGGAAGCTGGGCGCCGAGATGGGCGACCGCCTTCGACAACCCGAGCATGTCCGACTCCGACAGTCCCACCGCCCAACCCGCCTCCGCGATGACGTTCAACTTGGCCGCCCGACGCGCCGCCTCCCGGGGATCGCGGGTCCAGAGGGCGACGGTCAGATGCGGTCGCGTATTGTTCCCGCGATGGGCTAACGCCAGGTTTACCGGCGGCCGGCGGCGGAAGGAGAAGGAGTCGCCACGTCGACGAACATAGGCGGTATGGGGGTGCATTTGGGCGGCCCTTTTGGGCGACGCTCCGCACCAACTGCCCAAGCCGCCGAGATTCTCAACAGAATCAAAGGCAGGCTGCCGTTCCTGAACACCTATCGAACCATGTGCGTGGCGCCAGAGCCAGATTTCAGGCGCTTGCTTGAAGATATCCGAGAATTCGAGATTGCTGCCTGACGGCATGCCGGCCACCGTTTAGTGGATGGTTGACGTGTCTATCGAATCAAGTGTAGAGTGACCGCTAAACAGGAAACGGAGACAGGAGCCATGACCAGCGGGAGGGAGAAGTTCGGGGCGTTTATTCGCCGCGAGCGTGAGGCGCGGGAGATCGGCTTGCGAGAGATGGCCAAGAAGATCGGGGTGAGCCCGACCTATATGTCGAAGGTGGAGCGCGACGAGTTTACGCCGCCGACTGAGGACAAGGTTCGGTCGATCGCGCAGATTCTCGAATGCGATCCGGATAAATTGCTGGCGATGGCGGGGCGCGTGCCCTCCGATCTCGCCGACATCATCAAGCGGCATCCTGTCGAAATGTCGGCGCTGCTGCGAACCGTCAACGGTCTGAGCGCCGAGGACCTGGCCCGGCTTTCTCGGGAGGCAGGAAAGGCCAAAGGCAAGTGAAGCCACGGGGGCGCACACTACCCGACTCTCGGGTTTTGGGGCGCTCTTGAAGGAATTCGGTGCCACTCCTGGACGGC
>CALMSR010000072.1 GCA_937872465.1 uncultured Paracoccaceae bacterium | reverse complement strand
GAAGCGCTCCGCCAATCGCCCATTGCTCCGTCGGCGCAACGGCGCCAGTTTGACCAATGGACTCCAGCTTCAGCTGGGTGAAAGATGGGGGTCACAGCAGGGCTGGTCGAGGGCGGGAGGATGGATACCTGAGGATGACGCCCCTGCAAGGATCGTCCCATGTCCCGCCGGGCCCTCGCCGCGCTCGCCATCGCCCGGGCCGGCCTCCCCGAAACGCAGGCCGCGCGGCGACTTCGCCGAGGGCGGGCTCCGCATCGGCTTCGACCGGATCGGGCCCCTGCTCCGCTCGGATCAGGCCGCCGCAACCGCGCCATGGCGAAGGCTCGGAAAGCCCGATCCATCCCTCGGGGTCATGTCGTGGGGGCGCGCCGAAGCGCGTTCTGAAAAACCATCCGATAACAAACAGATAGCCTGCGTCTCATCGTGAGACGCCTCCAAGGCGACGATCCGAGCCTGTCGGCGGAGGTCGTGTCAGTCGACGTGGAAGACCTCTTCGGCCATCGCCCACCACTCGCCCTCGGGGCAGCTGGCGAGCGGCTCCTGCAGCGGCATGTTGATCGACCACCATTTCTGGGTGGCTGGGTCGGCGGCCATCTTGGCGCTGTCGGCGGCGAAGTCCTGCCCATGGTACTCGAAATAGGCGAAGAGCAGGTTCTCCGGCTGGCGCAGGAAGATCGAGTAGTTGCGGATGTTGCAATCGGCGATCTTGGCCAGCACCTCGGGCCAGACGGCGGCGTGCAGCCTCCTGTATTCCGCGATCCCCTCGGGGCGGATGCCGAGGACGAGGCCCATGCGCTTCATCGGCGTATCTCCCTGGTGAATTCCTCCACGCTCCTGCCGCGGACGGCGTCCCAGTCCCAGTCGATGCCGATCCCGGGATCCTCCGGCGCATGGGCGTAGCCGTCCGCGATGGTCATGCGCCTGCCGGTCAGATCGTCGAGCTGCGGGATGTATTCGACATACTTCCCGTTCTGGACCGCGCAGACGAGGGAGACGTGGAGCTCCATCAGGAAATGCGGGCAGACGGGCATGTCGAAGGCCTCCGCCGCATGCGCCACCTTCAGCCAGGGCGTGATGCCGCCGATGCGGCCCACATCCACCTGGACGACCGAGCAGGCGCCCTTCTGCATGTATTCGCGGAAATGCCGGATCGAATAGAGCGATTCCCCCACCGCGATCGGGGTCGAACTGCGGGCGTTCAGCCGCATATGCCCGTCGATGTCGTCGGCGGCGAGCGGCTCCTCGATCCAGGCGAGGTCGATGTCGCGCAAGCGCTCGGCGCGGCGGATCGCCTCGTCGAGGCCGAAGCCCTGATTGGCGTCGGTCATGATCTCGTAGCCCTCGCCGACCGCCTTGCGCACGGCGGAGAGGCGCGCGAGATCCTCCGAGCCATGCGGGCGCCCGATCTTGACCTTGGAGCCGACGAAGCCCTTCGCCTTGGCCGCGACGGCATCCTCCACCAGCGCCTCCGTCTCGATGTGAAGCCAGCCGCCCTCGGTGGTGTAGAGCGGGCATTTCTCCCTCGCCCCGCCCGCGAGCTTCCAGAGCGGCAACCCCTGCCTGCGCGCGCGCAGATCCCAGAGCGCGGTGTCGATGGCGGCCAGCGCGATGGCGGTGATGGCGCCGATCGTGGTGGCATGGGTCACGAATTCGAGCTCGTGCCAGATCGCCTCGATCCGCTCGGCGTCCCGTCCGACGACCCTCGGGGCGAGATGGTCGACGAGGAGCCGCATGACCGAGGAGCCGCCGGTGCCGATGGTGTAGGAATAGCCCGTGCCGCTGGCGCCGTCGCTGTCGGTGATCGTGACGATGGGCGTCTCCTGGGAGACGAAGGACTGGATCGCGTCCGTGCGCTTCACCTTGGGCACGAGGTCCACCATCCGGAGCTCGATCCGCTCGATCGTCGCCATTCCGACTTCCTCAGTGTCCGGCCGGGCCCGACCGAGATCGAAGCCCGGGCGCCCCGGCCCCGCGCCGCCGGGCCCCGGCTGCATCGCGCGGGCGATTCATATGCAAGCAGCACATTCATTCATCAGTCAAGGCGCCCCGTTTCAGGCTTCCCGCCGCCGAAATCCATGCGTATACGCGTGGCAGCGTTCACTGGAGAATCCCCTGGTCAGAAACGAGAATGCCGACCGCTACCGGGCCCCGGCGCTCGACAAGGGGCTCGACATCCTGGAGCTTCTCTCCGGGGTCGATATCGGGCTGACGCAGGCCGAGATCGCCAAGCGCCTGGACCGCAGCCCCAACGAATTCTACCGGATGCTCGACCGGTTGGTGCGGCGCGGCTATGTCACCCGGGTCGACGGAGACCGCTATGCGCTGACCCTGAAGCTCTTCGGCCTCGCGCAGCTGCATGCGCCGGTCCGGCGGCTGGTGAGCTTCGCGACGCCGCTGATGCGCGACCTGGCGGAGACGACGCTGCAGGCCAACCAGCTCGCGGTCTTCGACCGTGGGGCGGCGGTGGTGATCGCGCAGCAGGAGGCGCCGGGATACTGGGGGATCTCGATCCGGGTCGGCTCGCATGTCAGCCTGTTCGACACCGGATCGGGCCATGTGCTGCTGGCCTTCCGCTCGGCGGAGGAACGCCAGATGATGCTCCGGGAGAATGCCGGGCACGGCGGGATCCGCGACCTTGGGCCGGAGTTCACGGCCCGGCTCGACCAGGTCCGCGACCGCGGCTACGAGATGATGGCCAGTCTGCAGACGGCCGGGGTCTTCAACCTCTCGGCGCCGGTGCTCGCGCCGGACGCGCGGGCGCTCGCGGCGCTCACGGTGCCCTATGTGACGCTGGTCAACACTCCGCAGGCACCCGACATCACCCGGACGGTGGACCTGATGCGGGCGACGGCCGAGACGCTGTCCCGGCTGGCCGGATCCGGTGCAAGGCAGGGCGGGGAGGCGGAATGATCCTCGACACCCATCTGCACATCGTCGACCGGAGGCGCCTGCGCTATCCCTGGCTCGCGGGCGTGCCGGCGCTGGACCGGGATTTTCCCTACGAGGATTATGCGCGGGAGGCGCAGCGGGGCGGCATCTCGGCCACGCTCCACATGGAGGTGGACGTGGATCCGGCACAGATCGAGGCGGAGACGCGCTACGTTGAGGCCAAGGCGGCGGCGGGCGGTCTCCTGCGGGGATGCATCGCCTCGTGCCGGCCCGAGGAGGAGGGCTTCGCGGCCGCCCTGGAACGGGCGCTCGAGGATCCCTTCGTGAAGGGCTTCCGCCGGGTGCTGCATGTGATGCCGGATGCGCTGTCGGAAGGCGCACGCTTCCGGGAGAACGTCGGGCGGCTGGCCGGGACGGGGCGGAGCTTCGATCTCTGCGTGCTGCCGCGGCAGATGCCGCAGGCGATGGCGCTGGTCGATGCCGCGCCGGGGGTGCGCTTCGTGCTGGACCATTGCGGCGTGCCGGATATCGCCGGCGGCAACTTTTCGGGCTGGCGGGACGGGATCACCGCGATGGCGCGGCGGCCGAACGTGATGGCGAAGATCTCCGGGGTCGTGGCCTATGCCGGGCCGGAATGGGAGGTGGAGACGCTGCGGCCCTGGGTCGAGCATACCATCGACGCCTTCGGCTGGGACCGGGTGGTCTGGGGGAGCGACTGGCCGGTCTGCACCCTGGGCGGCGGGCTCACGGCCTGGATCGCCGCGACCCGGGCGCTGGTCGCGGGTGCGAGCGAAGCAGAGCGCGAGCAGCTCTTCTCGGCCAATGCGCGGGCGCTCTGGGGCCTCTGATCCGCCATCCGGCGGAGTCGATCGGACCGGGGGGGCCTGCCCGAACCGGCAAATGCGAGGCATTGCCTCACGCCGGTCCGACGGCCGAAACGGGCAGGCGGAGGTCGAGCGGCAATGCGCGCGTGCACGGCCGGTGACGCCTTCGGCGCGGGGGTTTTGCATTCCTCCGATCCCCGCGCTATCACCCGCGAAAGCCAGCCGGAGCGGCCCATGATCCTCTATCCCGCCATCGACCTGAAGGACGGAAAATGCGTCCGCCTCCTGCGCGGCGACATGACGCAGGCTACCGTCTTCGGGGAGGATCCGGCCGCCCAGGCCCGCGCCTTCGCCGCCGCGGGGTGCCGCTGGCTGCATCTCGTCGACCTCGACGGCGCCTTCGCCGGCCGTCCCGTGAATGCCGAGGCGGTCGCGGCGATCCTCGGCGCCGTCGAAATCCCCGTGCAGCTCGGCGGCGGCATCCGCGACCGGCAAACCATCGAAGACTGGCTGGAAAGAGGCGTCGCCCGCGTCATCCTCGGGACCGCAGCCCTGCGCGACCCGGAGCTCCTGCGCAGCGCCGCCCGGGCCCATCCCGGCCGGATCGCACTCGGCATCGACGCCCGCGGCGGCCGCGTCGCCGTGGAGGGCTGGGCCGAGACCACCGCCACCACCGCGGTCGACCTCGCCCGCCGCTTCGAGGACGCGGGCCTCGCCGCCCTCGTCTATACCGACATCGAGCGCGACGGCGCGATGCAGGGTCCGAACGTCGCCGCCACCGCCGCCCTCGCCGCGGCCGTCGCCATCCCGGTCATCGCCAGCGGCGGGGTCTCCTCGCTCGCGGACCTCGAAGCCCTGCGCGACATCCCCACCCCCCTCGACGGCGCCATCACCGGCCGCGCCCTCTATGAGGGACGGATCGACCTGGCCTCGGCTGTCGCCAGCCTCGCAGCCTGAGGAAAACCGCCATGGAACAGGAGCTTGCCGGCCGATGCTGACCGTCCGCGTGATCCCCTGCCTCGACGTCAAGGACGGCCGCGTTGTCAAGGGCGTCAATTTCGAGGGCCTCGTGGACGCCGGCGATCCGGTCGAGGCGGCGCGGGCCTACGATGCCGCGGGCGCGGACGAGCTCTGCTTCCTCGACATCTCCGCCAGCCGCGAGAAGCGCGGAACGCTGCTCGATCTGGTGTCGCGCACGGCGGAGCAATGCTTCATGCCCCTGACCGTGGGCGGCGGCGTCCGCACGGCCGAGGATGTGCGCGCGCTCCTGCTCGCGGGCGCCGACAAGGTCAGCTTCAACACCGCGGCCGTGGCCGACCCCGACTGCGTCTCGAAGGCCGCGGACAAGTTCGGCAATCAATGCATCGTCGTGGCGATCGACGCCAAGACCGTCGCGCCGGGGCGCTGGGAGATCTTCACCCATGGCGGCACCCGCCCCACCGGCATCGATGCCGTCGTCTTCGCGAAGGCGATGGCGGCGCGGGGCGCCGGCGAGATCCTGCTGACCTCGATGGACCGCGACGGAACGCGCGCCGGCTACAACCTGCCCCTGACCCGCGCCATCGCCGAGGCGGTGCCCGTCCCCGTGATCGCCTCGGGCGGCGTGGGCAGGCTCGACCACCTCGTCGAGGGCGTCACGGAGGGCCATGCATCGGCGGTCCTGGCCGCATCGATCTTCCACTTCGGAACCCATTCGATCCAGGAGGCCAAGGCCAGGATGGCGGCGGCCGGCATTCCGGTGAGGACCGCATGACCGACACGCTCGCCCGCCTCTTCGCGACCATCGAATCCCGCGCCGGCGCCGATCCGGCGATGTCACATACGGCGGCGCTGCTCGGCCGGGGCCCGGCCCGATGTGCGGAGAAGTTCGGCGAGGAGGCGATCGAGGCGATCGTGGCGGCCGCCGGCGCCGACAGGGGCGCGCTGGTCCACGAGGCCGCGGACACGCTCTATCACCTGCAGGTCATGCTCGTCGCCAGCGGCGTCGCCTGGGCCGAAGTCCTCGCCGAACTCGAGCGCCGCGAGGGCCGGTCGGGCATCGCCGAAAAATCCGCGCGCCTGCCCGGCGGCTGACGCGGTGCCACTTCGCCGGTCATCTGCATTGCACGGGCCGCGGCGGTCGAATATAGACCGTTCGGGGCACCCGTGGCTCGGCTGGACAGGGCTGTCGGCCTCCGAAGGCGGTTGTCAAGGGCATGGCGATTCTAGAGGAGACCGAAAGCGGCCGTAGGAACAAAGGTTTGCGAGGCCCTCGTTCTGATCTTTCAACTCGCGGAGAGTTCACGTAAGCAGTTGCGACACGGCAAGCACCCATAGCTCAGCTGGATAGAGCGCTACCCTCCGAAGGTAGAGGTCTCAGGTTCGAATCCTGATGGGTGCGCCATTTGCAACCAGAACCTGGCACTCCTGCCGGAACCGCCCAGCCACCCATCACCAGTCGCTCCAGAACAGCCCGCCTTCCGTGGATACGGATGTTCGTGTCGTTCACCTCGACGCCATCGATCGGCAATACCGCCGTGCATTTCGAAGCGCAGGGCGCCGCGCAAGCGACTGCCGCCAACCGGCACGATGCGGACGCGCCGCCGTCGCGACCCTCTCGCTCGCCGCCGGATAGGCGATGCTCGGCCATCCGACCTCGCTCCTGAAACCCATGCTCGAACGGCGCCATGCGGCGCTTCCGGCAGCCAGACCACGTCTTCGGGACAGGACCCGCCCCTGAACATCCAGTTCGAGGAACTGGCCAAGCCGGGCCGCGACCAACTCGAGCAGCGGGACGTCACCTTGGCTGTCCACCGGCCCCGATGTTCGACGGTGCGACCGAGACGGTCTTGACGACTGCGTGCATCTCCACGCCCTCCGCGAGACCGAGCGCATCGGCCGAGCGCCGCGTAATGTGCGCCAGCACGCGCCCCGCCGCCGTATTGAGCGCGACGATGGCGCCCGGTCCGTCGCTGGGACGAACCTCGCGGACTATCCCAGGCAGAATGTTGAGCGCCGACAAGCCCTCGGGCCGGGTGCGCGACAGGATGACGTCATGGGCGGCGATCCGGACGCGCAGGGTGCTGCCGGTCGCCTGCGCCACGCGCGGCAGGAACAGGGGAAGGCCGCCTGCCTCGAGTTCGGTCAACCCGTCGTCGTGGTGATGCGCAACGCGCACCGTCAGCACGGCGCCCACCGCGCGCACTCCGGCGGGCAGGACCGAAGGGTCGCCAAGCACCTCGGCCGCCGGCCCCTGCGCCACGACGCGGCCGCCGTCCAGCGCCACCACGGTGGTGGCGAGCCGCGCGACCTCGGATGCGGAATGGCTGACATAGAGCATCGGCACGCTCACCTCGTCGCGCAGCCGCTCGAAATAGGGCAGAATCTCGGCCTTTCGCGCTTCGTCAAGCGAGGCCAGCGGCTCGTCGGCGAGGACCAGGCGCGGGGCGGACAGGAGCGCGCGGCCGATGGCCACCCTCTGCTTCTCGCCACCCGAGAGCACGCCGGGGCGGCGGCCGAGCAGATGGCCGATCCCTAGAAGCTCCGCGATGCGGCCCATGTCCTCGCGTGCGGCGCCCTTCGGAGCCATCCATGCACCATAGGCAAGGTTCTGACGGACGGTCAGATGCGGAAAGAGCCGCCCCTCCTGGAAGATGTAGCCGATCCGGCGGTGGTGCGGCTTGACCCGGACGCCCCGTGCCGTGTCGAGCAAGGTCCAGTCGCCGGAGGCGATGAGCCCTTGATCCGGCATCAGGAGCCCTGCCACGGCGTTGACGATGGTCGTCTTGCCCGACCCGGAGCGGCCGAACAGCACCGTCACGCCCGGTGGAGCGCGAAACTCTGCGTCGAGCGTGAAGCTCGCGAAGGCATGACGGATGGCGACGTGCAGCATCACGCGCCCCCGACCCGCGCGGCCACGCGGCGTCCGATCAGTTCGGAAAGGAAGAGGGCGCCCATCGCCACGACGATCGAGACTATCACGAGCTTCATCGCCGAGCTCTCGCCCCCCGGCGCCTGCAGGAAGGCGTAGATCGCGGATGGGATTGTGCGGGTCTGGCCGGGAATATTCGACACGAAGGTGATGGTCGCGCCGAATTCGCCGATCGCCTTGGCGAAGGCGAGGATGACACCCGCGACGATGCCGGGCAGGGTCATCGGGAGCGTAACGGTCAGGAACACCCAGACCGGCGAGGCGCCGAGGGTTGCCGAGGCCTGCTCCAGCCTGGGGTCGACCGCCTCGATCGACAGCCGGATCGCGCGAACCATCAGCGGGAAGGCCATCACCGCGGCCGCCACTGCGGCTCCGGTCCAGCGGAACGCGAAGACGATGCCCCAATCGGCCAGGATGCTGCCGACGGGGCCGCGCGTACCCAGCGTCAGAAGAAGGAGATAGCCTGTCACTACCGGCGGCAGGACCAGCGGCAGGTGGACGAATCCGTTCAGGAGCTGCTTGCCCGGGAAGGACCAGCGCGCCAAGGCATAGGCCACGAGAATCCCCAGCGGCAGGCTGACGAGCGTCGCCCAGATGGAAACCTGGAGGGAGAGCGTGACGGCCCTCCACTCCTCGGGGCCGAGCCAGTCCGTCATCGGCTATTGTTCGAGGACCATGAAACCCTGCCGCTCGAAGGCCGCGCGCGCCTCGGGGCCGCGCAGGTATTCGAGGAACGCCGCCTCGGCCGGGAAGTCGCGGCTCGCCAGATCCGCCGCCGGGTAGACGATGGGCGGGTGCGTCTCCGCGGGAAAGGTGCCCACCACGGTGACGTTGTCCTCCGCCGCGGCATCGGTTGCGTAGACGATGCCGTAGGGAGCCTCGCCTGTGGCAACGAAGGCCAGGGCGGCGCGCACGTTGTCGGCCTGTGCCACCTGCGCTTCGACGCTCTCCCAAAGCCCCAGGCTCTCCAGCGCGGCCTTCCCGTAGACGCCGGCCGGCACGGAATCGACCAGCGCCATGGCAAGCCGGCCGTCTCCGAGCAGGCCTGCCAGATCCGTGTTGGGCCCGATCTCGATCGGCCCGGCCTCCGTGCCGAAGGCGATGAGAACGATGCTGTTGCCGAGAAGGTCGAACCGCGTCCCTTCCTCGACCAGGCCGTCGGCCTCGACCGTGTCCATCCAGTCGGTACTGGCCGAAATGAAGATGTCGGCGGGCGCGCCCTGCTGGATCTGGCGTGCAAGAGCCGAGGAGCCCGCAAGGGAGATCACGAGATCATGCTCTGTCGCTGCCTCGAAGTCCGCCTCGATCTCGGCCAGCGCATTGGTCATGCTGGCGGCTGCAAAGACGGTGATGTCATCGGCCGCGGCAACCACGGGGGCGGATACAGCAATGGTCAATGCGCACGCCGCTGCCCGCAGGGAGGGACAGGTGTAGCCTGGCTCGAACACGGACGATACTCCCTGATGCTGATATGTTTGGCGGAACATATCGCAATGCGCCATTCGCATGGTCAAGCGCTATTTTCCCTCGGGAATATCCCTCAACAGCGCCCGCAATGCCGCGAGGTGCTCGGCGCCGCCCGCTGCTGCCTCCGCCTCGAAGGCGCGATACTGCGCCAGGACCTCGCGCCCGAGTTCGGTCAGCACCGCGCCGCCGCCTCCCGGACCGCCGCGCGTGCTGTCGACCAACGGGGCGCGGAACATGGCGTTCAGGGTTCCGATCAGCTCCCACGCCCGTTTGTAGCTCATGCCCATCTCGCGACCCGCCGCAGCGATCGATCCGCACCTGTCGATCCCATCGAGCAGATCCGCCTTTCCCGGACCGATCGTCTCGTGGTCTCCGAAGACGATCCGGATGCGCAGACGGGGCTCGGAGGGGCGTTGTGGTTCCAGCTGCATATCGCATGATGTGACGGAAACGGCGCTTGCTATCAAGCATGGCAAGAAGAATGCACGGCTTTCGATCAACGGCACGACCGTGCCGCTCCCTCGGGCGGCAGAATCGGTGAATCCGCCGCCGGAGAAAAGGTCGGAAGCCGACGGAGTTGGGATTGCAGAAGGGCGTTGTTGCACGGAAGCGACTGAAATGAGGGGATTCCTCTGTTGCGAGGAAAGTGGTTCACGCTTGGGATGACCCCGCGCATCCGCAAGCTCCCTGCCCCGAAGCCGAGGCCCCGCTACCGGCTCACGAACGGGCGCGGCCACACCCTCGGCCTGGCGTTGCGCATCGAGGTGCACTCGGCCGGCGTGCAGGATCGCGACGGGGCGGCGCCGGTTCCTGGTCGCATCAGCCGGCGCTTCCCCTTCATCGAGCGCTTTCTTGCGGACGCCGGCTGCCAGGGCCCGCGCGTCGCCGCTGCTGCGCCGCGCCCCGTCGCGATCATCGAGCGCACCGAAACCGGCTTCGTCGTCCAGCGCACCGCCGCCAGCCTGCACAGGAAGGGGTTTCCGGCTGGAAACCGATCCACCGGAGCGATTTCCGGTCAGCCGGCAATCCCCGCCGTGTCGGGCGAACCAAGGGCGGCCTGAGCTCGAAGCTGCGCGTGGTCTGCGACGGCGGGGGCAAGCCGCCGATCCCGCTGCTCAGCGAGGGCCAGGCCAGCGACCATCGCGGCGCGGCGACCATGCTGCCGGACGTCGAGGTGCTGATCGCCGACAAGGGCACCGACAGCGACCGGTTCCGCAAGGCCCCGACCGGCCTCGAGATCGCGCCCTGCATCCCCGGCCGCTCATCCCGAATTCGACGCCTTCGATCCGTCGCGCCTCCCCCGGCGCGACCGGCTTGCCGCCTGAGTGCCGCCGTGTTGCGGCGGCCGCCTAGTTGGTGATGACGTCTTCCCAGATCTTGTTGTTCGGGACGATCACCGTCCGGTTCTCGGGCGTGGTCAGGTAGGTCGAAAAGAGGCTCACCCGCTCCACCTTGCCCGAGGTGCCTGCCGCCTCGATCTCGTCGCCGGCGTCGAACGGTCGCAGGAACAGGATCAGCATGCCGCTCGCGAAGTTGCTGATGGTGTTCTGCAGCGCGAAGGCGAGGATGAAGCCCGCGGCGCCGAGACCGGCGAGGATCGGCGTCATGTTGGTGCCGATCCACGACAGCCCGACGAGGAAACCCACCAGGGCGCCGACCCGCTCGATCCAGCGCCGGAGGAAGCTGCGCATCAGCTTCGAGCTGAGTTCGGTGCGGCGCAGCGCGAGGTTCACCACAAGGCTCACCACCCAGCCGATGGCGAAGCCGATCGCTGTCGCGAGAACGACGATGCCGAGGTTCCGGGCGAGCCGCCGCCCGCCGTCCTCGGCCACCGCCCACTCCTGGATCGTCAGGAGCGCCGTGCGCCAGTTGCGCGTGTCGACGGTGACGCCGCCGACGTCGGCGATGTAGGCGCGATACTCCTCGGTCTCGGTCGGGTCGCCGCCCTTGGCCTCGAAGGCGTCCATGACCAGCCGGAAGCGGTCCGAGATGGCGGTCCGTGTCTCCCTGATCTCGGAGATCCGCTCGACCAGCGCCTCCTGCTCAGGAGTCATCTCGGCCTCGGCCGCGGCCGCGTCGCCCTCGGGTTCGGTGGCGGCCTCGCCTTCGGTCTCGCCCCCCGCGGCGGCCTCGGCCGCCTCCGCCTGCGCGCTGTTGAGCTCGAAGAGCTCGAGCTCGGCAAACGAGAGCTCGGCCACCGCCTCGCGCAGAAGGCCGCTCCACGACGACATCTCGAGCCGGAGCTCTTCGAGCGTCAGCGGCTCGAGCAGAAAGTCGAGCGCGCCGGGGTCGATCTCGGGATCGCCCGTGGTGATCGCCTCGGGCTCCTCGCCGCCGGCCGCCAGAAGCTCTTCGAGCGCGGCGCGCACGTCATCGGTCGAGACCGGCGGCGGGGGCGGCGGATCGCCACCCCCCGGAGCCAGCTGCGCCGCCACCTGAGCCGGGGCGCTTCCGAGAAGCACGAGGAGCAGAATGAGGCGAGCAAGCGTCGACATGACGTCACCTTCCGTTGCTGCGTTCCGCTGGTTGTTTGCACGCCCCCGCCAGGAGACGCAACCCGGTCAGCGTCGTCCGGCAAAGGGTCAGGCGTGGGGTCGCGGTCCACAGCCGAGCGCCACGGCGACCGGCAGCCGCACAGCTCTGCCGCTCGTGGAACGATATCGGGAAGGAACCACAGGTAGTCAGGGCGACCGCTCAAGAGTGCCCAGAAACCTGGCGATCTTCGTTTCACGCGCGTCGTTGCTCAGGCCCTTCCCAATACCGTAGCGTCAAGAGCAGGCGTTCCATCACCTCGACCAGACCGGCAATCCGAGTCTTCCTGCCGGATGTCCGGCCAGTCGGCATGCCTGTCGATCACAATGGCTGCGCTGGACGAGCGAGGTCGGGCCGGCGATGAGCCGCGGCACATGTCCGCGGCGCGCAGGTCGCGGCCCATAGGTGGCTTCGTCATCGAATACCGCACCGAATAAGACCCAGCATCGCCTCGAACAACGGCACGTCCCCCTGTCCGAGGCGATGAATTCGGCAAGTCACCTCCCCCTCCGAACCCTATCGGGCGTCGACACTCGGCACGAAGCCGCCATGGATCTGCCCGGCTCGGCCAAGCGGCATCATCCGTTTCCCTCAGGCGGCGTCGACCGCCGCCTCGAGTGCCGCGATGTCGATCTTGCGCATGGTCATCATCGCCTCGAAGGCGCGCTTCGCCGCGCCGCGATCGGAACCCGTCGTCAGCTCTATCAGACGCCGCGGCGTGATCTGCCAGCAGAAGCCCCAGCGATCCTTGCACCAGCCACAGGCGCTCTCGGCGCCGCCGCTGCCGACGATCGCGTTCCAGTAGCGATCGGTTTCCTCCTGGCTTTCGGTCAGGACCATGAAGCTGACGGCCTCGTCCGGCGTGAAGGTCGGGCCGCCGTTCAGGCCGATGAAGCTGCGCCCGAGGACGGTGAACTCGACCGTGAGTTCGTCGTCCTTCTGGCCTCCGGGAAAGTCGCTCGCGGCCGCGCTGGCACGGCCGACATGGCTGTCGGGAAAGGTCGCGGCGTAGAATTCCGCGGCCTTCCTTGCTTCGCCGTGGTCGAACCACAGGCAGGTGACGAGTTCGGTCATGGCGGTCTCCTTTCAGCTCTGGGCCTTGCTGCCTTCGAAGTTCAGCATCCAAGGCGTGCCGAACCGGTCGGTGAACATGGCGAAACGCTCCGCCCAGAAGGTTTCGTCGGGCGCCATCTCCACCGAAGTCGCGTCCTTTGCCAGCGCGCCGTGGATTCGGTCGAATTCGTCGCGCGACGTGGGGGCGATCGAAATGCGGAAACCCTCCGGTTTGCTGTACATCTCCGCGGGGCTGTCCGAAGCCATGACCGTCGCGTTCCCGAGGCGCATGCTCATGTTCATGACCAGGTCGTCGCCGCCGGGCATGCGGCTTTCCGGATCGGGCGCGTCGGCATTGCGAAAGACGCCGCCGATCTCGCCGCCGAGAACCTCGGCATAATGCGTCATCGCCTCGAGGCAATTGCCCTTGAAGAAGAGGTAGATTGTCGGTTCCATTTCTGAATTCTCCTCTGGTGGTGAGAGATGTCTTCGAAGGAACGGGTCACGGCGCCGCCGCCAGGAAGAAGGCCCGTTGCGCATCGAACGCCCGCCTGAAGGCCGGGCGCGCCTCGCCGCGCACGACATAGGCCGAAAGGTTCGGATGGCCATCGAGCAGGTCGGACCCGCCCAGCCGGCGCAGGACATCCACCATCATCAGATCGCCTGCGCTGAAGCCGCCGTCGAGCCAGTCGGCCTCCCCCAGACTGCGCGACAGGTCGGCCAGCCTTCCGCGGATGCGCTCCTCGACGGCGCGCAGGCGCTGCGCGAACCAGCTTTCGCCGTGCTCGAAGTAGATGACGGCCTCGCGCTCGACGATCGGCGGCTCGATCGTGCCGACGGCCGCGAACATCCACATGATCGCGCGCGCCTGGGCGTCGGCATCGTCGGGCAGGAGCCCGGTCCGGGTCCGGGCGATATGAAGCACGATCGCGCCGGTCTCGAACAGCGTCAACGCACCTTCCTCGAAGGTCGGGATCTGGCCGAAAGGTTGCAGCGTCAGGTGCGCGGGTTGCTTCATCGCGGCGAAGGAGACCGGACGGATATCGTAGCGCTGGCCGACCTCTTCGAGCGCCCAGCGCACCCGCATGTCGCGCGCGAGCCCCCTCCCCCCGTCGGGCGAACGTCTGAAGGCGGTGACGGTCGGGATCGGCCGCGCATTCATCGCGACACCTCCGGCACCCCGTTCGCCGCGAAAAGCATCTGGATGTAGCGCTTCAGGTGATCGACGCTGTCGCGTGCCACCGCACGGTCGCCGGTGGCCTTGGCGAGGATGAAGGCACCCTGCAGCACGGCCTGGGTGTGGGCGGCAAGGCTGGCGGGTGTCCAGTCCGCCCTGATCCCGCGCGCGGCCATGGCCGCCGCGATGTCCGGTTCCAGCGTCGCGGCGTGACCGAAGATGCTGGCCGCGCAGGCGTCGCGGATGGCCGGGTGCGACTCGTAGACCTCCTGCGCCATGGTGCCGACGAGACAGGTGAAGGCGGCGGGCTCGCCCTCGATGATGGACTTGCGGAACTCGACGTAGCCCATCAGCCGGTCGAAGGGATCGGCATGATCGTGATAAGACGCATTCGCGAAGAAGGCGGATGTCGTCTCGGCCCAGAAGGCGGCGGCGGCAACACCGAGGGCTTCCTTGTTCTCGAAATGATGGAAGAAGGCTCCCTTCGTCACACCGGCCACCCTGCACAGCTCGTCCACCGTGGTGGCGGAAAAACCTTGTGCCCGTATCACGTCGCGTGCGGCCGCCAGCAGCCTCGTGCGGGCGTCGCCGCGATCGGGATCAACCTTGGTTGGTCTGGGCATGGCGATACATACCAACTGGATGGTATGTATGTCAAGCAACTTGCTCGGAACCCGTCGACAAGATCTGCGCGACTATTCCAGTGGCCAGACTTCGACGACACCATGGGCAACGGCACAGGGGACCTGCGAGACATTCTCGATCGCTTCCGCCAGATCTGCGGCTTCGATCACCGCGAAGCCGGCGACCGGCAGGACCGAAATCATGAACGGGCCGTCGCGGATCTCGAGGCCGGCCGCATCGGGATTGCGCACCTGCACCGGCGCGCCGGCGATCCCGATCAGGGCGCCTTCGGCAATGAGCTTCGCGTCCTGCGCGTGGGCCGCGTCCCTGACGGGCTGCGGCGTGCGGTCGTAGCCGGCCCGGTCGCCGTAGCCGATGGCGATGAAACCGGGCATGGCGCGGCCTCCTTCCCCTATCTTGCGAGCCTGACATGCGTCGCGGCATCCGTCGCTTCGTGCCCGACGATGCGATAGCCGAGCGCCGGCAGATCGAGTCCCGCGAACATCGCCTCGCCGCGTCCGAGAACCACCGGCGAGGCCGCGAAATGCAACTCGTCGATGGCGCCGGCCTGAAGATATTGCCGCACCGTCGAGACACCGCCGCCGATCTTCACGTTCCTGTTCCCGGCCGCCGACCTGGCCTTTTCGAGCGCGGCCGCGATCCCGTCCGTGACGAAGTGAAAGACCGTGCCGCCCTCCATCACCACGGGGTCGCGCGGGTAATGGGTGAGCACGAAGGTCGGAGCGTGATAGGGTGGATTGTCGCCCCACCAGCCCTTCCACAAGTCGTCGGGCCAGTCACCGCGGACCGGGCCGAACATGTTTCGGCCCAGGATGAAGGCGCCGAAGCCGTCCATCGACCGGGTCGCATAGTCGTTGTCGACCCCCTCCGAGCCGCCGTCCTTGCCCAGCATCTTGCGGAACATCCGGGTGCCGAACATCCAGGTGTGCAGTGCCTCGCCGCGCTTCCCGAGCGGGTTCTCTTGGCTCTGGTCCGGCCCAGCGCCGTAGCCGTCGATCGAAAGCGAGAACCCCGAGACGATCACCCTGCTCACGGCCGCCCCCTTCGGTATGCATTCTGCAAGCTGTTGCCCTATAGCGAAACCGTACCTATTCTGCAAGCAGTTTACGGAGACCCGAATGCAGAAACCGATCCGGTCCGGCTGCCCGATCAACCTGACGCTCGAGACGCTCGGCGACCGCTGGAGCCTGATCGTCATCCGCGACATCATGTTCGGGAACCGGCGGCACTATCGCGACCTGCTCAACAATTCAGTGGAAGGCATCGCCTCGAACATCCTGGCCGACCGGCTGCGGAAGCTGGTGGATGCCGGCCTGCTCTCGACGAGCCCCGACCCTGCGCACAAGCAGAAGACGGTCTACAGCCTGACCGAGCCGGCGATCCAGCTGGTGCCGCTGCTCGCCGAGATGGGCGCCTGGGGCCGCCGCTTCACCCCGGCGACGCGGGAACTCTCGATCCGCGCCCGGCTTCTCGAAGAAGGCGGGCCGGCGATGTGGCAGGCGTTCATGGCGGAACTGCGCAGCCTGCACCTCGGCACGGAGCCGCCGCAGCGCTCCGTGATCAGGGAACTGACCGATGCCTACCTGATGGCAGTCGCAGGCGCGGGATAGCACCGACGGCCGATCACGATGCGATACATTGCTCCCTTCCCCTCGTTCCGGGCTTGGCCGGCGCTGCATCCGGACGGTGGCCGATGCTGGCCGCCCGACCGGCCGCTGCTTCGCCCTGTTCGACGTTGAGGTGCGACAGGAACTCCTCTACCACCGGTTCGAGCGGCCGGAGGAGAACGGGCGCGGGATCGCCGTCCCCGCCATGCATCGCGACAATTTCGAGGGAACCGAATGACCCGTTATCGTGGAATCTGGCCCGTCGCACCCACGCCGTTCCACGAGGACGGGGCGCTCGATCTCGACGGCATGAAGCGGGTGCTCGACTGCCTGATCGATCAGGGTGCGGACGGGATCTGCATCCTCGCCAATTTCTCCGAGCAGTTCCTGGTCTCCGACGAGGAGCGCGCGATCCTGACCCGGCTCTGCCTCGAGCACGTCTCGGGCCGGGTGCCGGTCATCGTCACCATCAGCCATTTCGCCACGCAGATCGCGGTCGACCGGGCGCGCTTCGCCAGGGATCTCGGCGCCGATGTCGTGATGATGATGCCGCCCTATCACGGCGCGCTGCTGAAGGGCACGCCGGAGCAGACCTGCGAGCAGTTCCGCGCCGTCGGCGAGGTCGGCATCCCGATCATGGTGCAGGACGCGCCGCTCTCGGGGGTCGAGCTTCCGGTTCCGCTGCTCGTGCGCATGGCGCGCGAGATCGAGGAAGTGCGGCTGTTCAAGATCGAATGCCCGCAGGCCGCGAACAAGCTCCGCGCGCTGATCGCCGAAGGCGGCGATGCCGTCGAGGGGCCGTTCGACGGCGAGGAGGGGATCACGCTTCTCGCCGATCTCGACGCCGGCGCGACCGGGTCGATGACGAGCGGCATGATCGTCGACCGCATCAAGCCGGTCATCGTAAAGCATCTCGCCGGGGACATCGCCGGGGCGACCGAGGCCTATGGCCGCGTCGCCATGGCCATCAACCACGAGAACCGTCAATGCGGCTGGCGGTCGTGCAAGGCGGCGATGGTCGAGGGCGGCGTGATCCGCTCCGAATTCTGCCGCCATCCCATCGCCCCCCTGCACCCCGCCATTCGCCAGCGGCTGATCGACCTGCTGGAGCCGATCGATCCGCTCGTCCTGCGCTGGGGCCGGTAGCACGGGATCCGGTCCGATCACCCAAATCCTTCCGAAGGTCAGGCTGGGCGACCCCCCCCGCCCGCGCGAGGCATGATCGCGGGCTTCCTGGCTGCAGGTCAGGCAGGCACCGGTGGCGCCGGCGGCCGGTGTTCGGCCGAGCGGTTGCGCCATGCAAGATCCGCCCGATCGATTCGGCCCGCGGTCATCGCGCCCGCTCCGGCGCATTGGCAGGGGGGCGTTTCACGATGAAACGCGACTTAAAATATTGTTATTGCAAGGTTTTTTCTGGCGCCGATGACGCGAGGCCAGTTGCACGACACAAAGGGGGCTGGTCGAGGGCGGGAGGATGGATTCCCGAAGATGACGCCCCTGCAAGGATCGTCCCATGTCCCGCCGGACCCTCGCCGCGCTCGCCATCGCCCGGGCCGGCCTCCCCGGAGCGCAGGCCGCACGGCGACTTCGCCGAGGGCGGGCTCCGCATCGGCTTCGACCGGATCGGGCCCCTGCTCCGCTCGGATCCGGGCGCCGCAACCGCGCCATGGCGAAGGCTCGGAAAGCCCGATCCATCCGTCGGAGGCGTGTCGTGTGGTGTGACCGCTTCGGGCCGGCGCGGGCGCCGCCCCGCCACCGCCCTATCGGCCCTTGAACAGGCTGCCGAGAATGCCACGCACGAGCTTCTGCCCCTCGCGGCTGTTGAGCTGCCTGAGCGCGCTGCGGGCGAGCTCGGTGCCCAGCGAGGGCTGCGACGCGGGCGCCCGCCCCGGGTCGTAGCGCCGGCCCTGTCCCGCCGCCTTCGCGGCCGCGGACTGCGCCAGCATCTCCTCGGCCAGCGAAGCCTCCGCGGCGGCGGCTTCGGCGCGGGCGGCGAGCATCTCCTGCGCGGATTCGGGGTCGATGGCGGTGTCGTAGCGGCCCGCCAGCGGCGAGGCCGCCATGGTCTCGGCGCGTTCCTCCGCGCTGACCGGCCCCATGCGCGACATGGGCGGGCGGATCAGCGTGCGGCTGACCATGGCCGGCACGCCCTTGTCCTCCAGGAGCGAGACCACCGCCTCGCCGGTGCCGACCTCGCGGATCGCCGTCTCGGTGTCGAAGGCGGGATTGGGGCGGAAGGTCTCGGCGGCGGCCTTCAGCGCCTTGGCGTCGCGCGGGGTGAAGGCGCGCAGCGCGTGCTGGATGCGGTTGCCGAGCTGGGCGAGCACGTCGCCGGGCACGTCGTCGGGGTTCTGGGTCACGAAATAGACGCCGACGCCCTTGGAGCGGATCAGCCGGACCACCTGCACCACCTTGTCCACCAGCGCCTTGGGCGCGTCGTCGAAGAGCAGATGCGCCTCGTCGAAGAAGAAGACGAGCACGGGCTTCTCCGGATTGCCGACCTCGGGCAGCTGCTCGAAGAGCTCCGAGAGCAGCCAGAGCAGGAACATCGCATAGAGCCGCGGCGCCTGCATGAGGTTCTCGGACATGAGCACGCCGATCCGGCCCATGCCGCCGTCGGTGGCCATCAGGTCGGCGAGCTCGAGATGCGGCTCGCCGAGGAAGCCCGCGGCGCCCTGGTTCTCCAGCACCAGGAGCTGGCGCTGGATCGCCCCGAGCGAGGCGGAGGCGATGTTGCCATAGGTGCGGCCGATCTCCTGGGCATTGTCGCCGAGCCAGACCAGCATCGCCTGCAGGTCCCTGAGATCGAGCAGGGTCAGCCCCTGCTCGTCGGCGACGCGGAAGGCGATGTTGAGCACGCCCTCCTGCGCCTCGGAGAGATCCATCATGCGCGCGAGCATCAGCGGGCCCATCTCGCTCACGGTGGTGCGCACCGGGTGACCGGTCTTGCCGAAGAGATCCCAGAAGACCACGGGATAGGCGCGATAGGCGAAATCGCCCATGCCGATCCTTGCGGCGCGGGAGCGCAGCGCCTCGTCCGCCTTGCCCGCCGGGTCGCCCGGGCGCGAGAGGCCCGAGACGTCGCCCTTGACGTCCTGCACGAAGACCGGGACGCCGGCGGCGGAGAAGCCCTCGGCGAGGATCTGCAGGGTGACGGTCTTGCCGGTGCCGGTGGCGCCGGTGATCAGCCCATGCCGGTTGCCGAAACGCAGCAGCAGGTCCTTCTGCTCGGCATAATTCTCGCCGCCGCCGCCCACGAGGATCGCGTCGTCAACCATGATCTCACTTCCCGAAGTCCCGCGCCGAATTCGAACCGGATATTAACCGGTGCACCCTAGAGTGCAATCATGCCCCGGGACCTCCGGGTATCGGGGCGCGCGACTTCCTCCCTGTTGAACTGGCCGCAGAGTTCGCTCTGCGGTCTTTCTTTGTTCCGGCAATCGCGTAGAATTGCGCGTTACTTGCACGCCACGCTTGACCCGTTTTCTCATCTATTCTAGGGTCCGCGCACAAAGTTCGGCCAGTCCGACAGGGAAAGCGCAATCGCGCAGAAAGGGTGCCTTCGGGCACCCTTTCGCGTCCCTCCCCGGCCACGGCAAAGTGTTGCGGACCGCATCGCCGCCCGGTTGACAGCACGCGTCGGGAGTGAGACTTCCCAAAGGGAAACCAAAGAGGAAACGGGCACCGAATGCAACTCACCGGAAACAGGTTTGCCGTTGCTGCGGCCATCGCGATCATCAGCGCGAGCATGGCGCTGGCCCAGGAAGCGGCCACGACCGAGCCCGCGGGAGAGGCGCCGGCGACCGAAGCCGCTCCGGCCGGCCAGCCGGCAGCCGAGGCGCCGGCCGGGGAGGCCCAGGGCGGCGAAGCCCCGGCGGAGGGGGCCGAGGCGGCGCCCGGCGCCGGCGATCCCGCCGCGCAGGAGGTCCTCGAGATCGTGCGCGATACCTTCGGCGACTGGCAGGTGCGCTGCGCGCCCGACGGCAACGATTGCTTCATGTACCAGCTCGCCATGGACCCCGAGCAGAATCCGGTCGCGGAGATCAGCCTGCTCAAGCTCCCCGCGGGCGGCGAGGCCGCGGCGGGCGCCACGGTCGTCACCCCGCTCGGCACGCTTCTCCCCCCCGGCCTCGACCTCCAGATCGATTCCGGGGAAGTGCGGAAATATCCCTTCGCCTGGTGCAGCCAGGTCGGATGCTTCGCGCGGTTCGGGCTGAGCACCGCTTCGGTGGAGGCGATGAAGCGCGGGAATTCGGGCAAGATGACGCTGGTCTCGGTGGGCGCGCCGCAATCGCCGCTGACGCTGGCGGTCTCGCTCAACGGCTTCACCAAGGCCTATGACTCGCTCGAGGTTCCCGCGGCGCCGGAGCCGGCCCCCGCGGCGAACTGACGCCGCTTCAGCCGAAGGCGGTCAGGACGAGCACGGCGTTCAGGCCGCCGAAGGCGAAGGCATTGCTCATCGCCGCGCGCACCGGGCGCTCGCGGGCGGTGTTCGGCACCACGTCGAGATCGCAGTCCGGGTCGGGCTCCTCGTAATTGATCGTGGGCGCGATCACGCCCTCGCGCAGCGCCATCAGGCAGGCGATGAGCTCGATCGCGCCGGTGCCGCCGATCACATGGCCGTGCATCGACTTGGTCGAGGAGATCATCAGCGCATCCGCGGCAGGCCCGAAGGTCTCGCGCACCGCGGCGCATTCGGTGCGGTCGTTCGCGCTGGTGCCGGTGCCATGGGCGTTGATGTAGCCGATCGCCTCGGGCGCGAGGCCCGCGTCCGCGAGCGCACCGCGCATGGCCCGGACCGCGCCGAGCTTGTTGGGCGTGACGATGTCGGAGGCGTCCGAGGTCATGGCGAAACCGGTGACCTCGGCGAGGATCTCGGCGCCGCGGGCGCGGGCATGCGCGAGCTCCTCGAAGACGAAGACCGCCGCGCCCTCGCCCTGGACCATGCCGTTGCGGGTCTTCGAGAACGGCCGGCAGCCGTCGCGGGACATGACCCGCAGGCCCTCCCAGGCCTTGATGCCACCGAAGCAGAGCATGCTCTCGCTGCCGCCCGTCAGCACGACCCGTGCCTGGCCCGAGCGGATCAGGTTGAAGGCCTGCCCCATGGCGTGATTGGACGAGGCGCAGGCGGTGGCGACGGTATAGCTCGGGCCCTGGAGGTTGTGCACCATCGAGACGTGGCTCGCGGCGGCGTTGTTCATCAGCCGGGGCACGACGAAGGGATGCACCCGGTTCTTGCCCTCCTGATAGACCAGCCGGTAGTTCTCGTCCTGGGTCTGCAGCCCGCCGCCGGAGGTGCCGAGCACGACGCCGGCGCGCTCGGACAGCTCCTCGGCGATCTCGAGGCCCGACATGGCCACCGCCTCGGCGGCGGCGAGCAGCGCGAACTGGGTGAACTTGTCGTAGAGCGTCAGCTCCTGGCGCGAGAAATGCTCCTCGGGCCGGTAATCGCGGATCTGGCCGCCGATGGCGATCGAGAGCCGCTCCACGTCCTGGAAGTCCAGCGCCCCGATGCCCGAGCGGCCCTCGCGCATGGCCTGCATGGTCTCGCCCGCCGAGCGCCCGAGCGCATTGATGGCGCCCTGGCCGGTGATGACCACACGATGCATGCCTCGGCTACTTCTGCGCCGCGATCAGGTTTTCAACCGCCTGCACCATGCTCGCCACGGTGCTGATGTCGAATTCGGATTCCGCGGGCTCGTTCGCGTTGAACGGCACCTGGACCTCGAAGGCTTCCTCGATGGCGAAGATCGCCTCGACGAGGCCGAGCGAATCGATGCCCAGATCCTCGAGCGTCGCGTCCATGCGGATGTCGCCGGGCTCCAGCACGGCCTGCTCCGCGAGGATCGCGACCATCCTGTCCCTCACATTGTCCTGGACTGTGTCGGACATGTGCCCTCCATCGGTCGTCGTGCTGCGCAGGTCTAATCGCTCGCGTCGGGATTGGAAACCGGTTTTTGCGCGGCTTCGAGGCGCGCCATGAGCCGCGGCAGGCGGCGCAGCGCCTTGTACATCTCCACATTGAGATCCATGCGTACCGCGGGCGAGCCCATCATGATCCGGTTGTCCGGAATGTTGCTCGCCACCCCGGACCCCCCCGCGACGACCACGTTGGATCCGATGTTGACATGGTCGGCGATGCCGACCTTGCCGGCGAGGACCACGCGGTCGCCGATATCGACCGAGCCGGCGATCCCGACATGGCCGCAGATCAGGCAGGTGCGGCCGATGCGCACGTTGTGGCCGATCTGGACCTGGTTGTCGATCTTGGTGCCGTCGCCGACCCGGGTGTCGGCCACGGTGCCGCGGTCGATGCAGCTGTTGGCCCCGACCTCCACGTCGTCGCCGAGCCGCACGCTGCCGAGCGAATTGATCCGCACGTATTCGTCCTGCCTCGCCGCGGTGACGGCGCCGGTCGCCCGCGCTTCCTCCACATGGCCCGGGGTGGGCGTGACGAAGGAGAAGCCGTCGCCGCCGATCACCGCATTGGGCTGGGCGATGAAGCGCGCGCCGATGCGGACCCGGGCGCCGATGCGGACGCCGGCATGCAGGAGGGCGTCGGGACCGATCTCGGCATCGGCACCGATGGTGACATGCGGGAAGATGCGCGCCCCGGCGCCGATCCGGGCGCGGGCACCGACGACGACGAAGGGGCCGATGGAACAGCCGGGGCCGATCTCCGCCTCGGGGTCGATGATCGCGCCGGGATGGATGCCGGGCGCGAGGTCGAGCGGATGGTCGAAGACGCGGGTCACGCCGGCGAGCACGTAGCGCGGGCGCGGCGCGAAGATCGCCGCCCTGAGCCCCAGCGCGCGCCAGTCCGCCCCCTGCCAGAGGATCGCCGCTCCGGCGCTGCCCTCCGCGAGGCCGGCGGCGAATTCGGGCTGCATGGCGAGCGCGACCTGGTCGGGCCCCGCAACCGAGGGTTCCGCCACGCCCGCGATGCGGAGCGTGGTCTCGCCGACCGCCTCGGCGTCGAGCGCCCGCGCGAGTTCCGCGACGGTGATCATGCTGCTCCCCCCACCGGGCGATCAGCCCTGGGCGGCGGGCAGCGCCACCCCGGCGGCCTGAAGCGCCCGGAAGACCTCGGCATCGCGGCCGTAGATGTCGGCGCGGTAGCGCACCGTGCCGGCCTCGTCGACGAAGACCGTGCGGTATTCGATATGCACCGGGATCGGGCGGTCGAGATCCACCCGCCGCTCCTTGCCTCCCGCCAGCAGGCCGTCGAAGGTGGCCGCGGGATCGGCCGTGCCCTGCGCCCCGAGCAGCACCTCCGCGAGCTCGACCGGCTTCTCCAGCCGGATGCAGCCGTTGGAGAAGGCCCGCGCGTCGCGGGCGAAGAGCTCGCGATGCGGCGTGTCGTGCATGTAGATCGAGTGGTTGTTGGGGAAGATGAACTTGACCTTGCCGAGCGCATTGTCCGTGTCGGGACGCTGCTTGATGCGGAAGGGGAAGTTCTCGGGGGTATACTGGGTGAAATCCACCAGCGCCGGATTGATCTCGGTGCCGCCGCGGGTGAGCAGGCGGATGTTCTGCCGCTGGAGCACGCTCGGATCGCGCTGGAGCTTGGGCAGGAAGCTGCGGACGGCGATCGAATCCGGGATATGCCAGGTCGGATTGACAACCATGTAGGTCATCACGTCGGAGAATTCCGCAGTGCGGGTCTTCTGCTCGCCGACGACCACGCGGCTCTGCCAGAGGACCGCGCCCTGGTCGCGCAGGGTCACGGAGAAATCGGGGATATTGACCCGGAAGTAGCGCGCACCCGGATCGCCGTCCTGCCAGCGCAGCCGTTCGAGATTGACCAGCACCTGCGAGAGGCGCTTCTCCGGCCCGGCGTTGATCGCGGAGAGCGTGCGTGCGCCGGCTGCGCCATCGTCGATCAGCCCGTTGTCGCGCTGGAAGGCCTCCACCGCCGCCTGAAGCCCGGAATCGAAGGCGGCATCGCCGCCGGCTCCCGCCGGGGCGGCATATCCCATCCTTCCCAGCCGGGCGCGCAGATCGGCGATGCGCGGGCCGCTCTCGCCGACATGGAGCGTCGGGCCCTCGGGGACGCCCGCCCCCCAGGCGTCGCTTGCGATCAGCCCTTCCAGACGGGCCTTCTCGGCGATGAGCACGCGGTATTCGCTGCCGGAGGGCTCCAGCCCCTGCAGGACCTGCGGCAGCGGCTCCGTTTCGAGCAGCGCCAGAAGCGCCGCGGGCGCGGGGCGCTTCGGCCGGAGGTCGATCTCCGGGTCGATGTCGCGGGGCCGCACCACGCCGCCCGAGAGATCGCCGGCGAAGGCGAGATAGGCGAGCGTGGCCGCGACCTCGGCACCGGCCCGGTCTTCCGGCTGGCCGGAGGCGAGCGCCGCCTCGACCCCGGGCAGGTCGTAGCCCCGCGCGGGCAGGCCCTGGGCGGGGCTGTCGGCGATCGCGGCGACGAGCGCCTCGGCGCGGCCCGAGCCCGGCTCGGACCAGAAGGGCGCATAGCCGCGGGCGGCGAAGAAGCCCTCGATGGCGTCCCGGGTCGGCGCGGCGAGCGCCGCGGTCTCGGCCGCGAGATCGCGGCGGAAGGCCTCGGCACCGGGCGCGAGCGCGGCCGCGGCCGGCAGGGGGGCCGCCGCCGTCGGCGCCGGGACGGATCCCTGCTCGGCGGAGACCGGCGCCGCGGCCAGGGCCGCGCCGAGGACCAGAATCGACGATGCCGCGCGAATATGTCCGCTGAGATCCATGCCTGCCTCTTTTTCGTGTCGCTCGTTACCGGAAACTTACCGCGCGCGCCCCATGAAAACAAGCTTCGCCGCCGGTTCCGGCGCCTCGCGCTAACGCCGCGTTAACCGATTCGGCGAATGGTCGCCGCCGAGGGACGCCGCTCGATAGGGACTTGGAAAACGCGACCGGATGTGGCATCACGATGACAGGAGCGCAGCAAAAAGTCGCTCATCGAGCAGAAACTGAGGCAGTGAAATCATGGAAAACGGTAATACGCGCCCGTCTCGGCGGGCGGTACTCGGGATGTTTGCGACCCTGGGAGCGGTCGCCGCGGCACCGGTCTATGCCAGGGCACCGGGCTTCCTGAAGCGGTCGGGAGACATTCGGCGAGTCCGGATGTATTCCCAGCGCACGGGCGAATCCATCGACACGATCTATTATGTCGACGGGAAGTACATCCCCGAAGTGCTGAACGAGGTCACGTATTTCATGCGCGACTGGCGCGAGAACAAGGCCATGAAATACGATCCGCGCAACCTCGACATCCTCGCGGCAACGCTGCAGCTGATGGATACGACCGAGCCCTATCTGCTGATCTCGGGCTTCCGGACCGCCAGGACCAACCGCATGCTCAGGGGTGCGGCCAGCAATTCCTTCCACATGCGCGCCATGGCCGCCGACGTGCGCCTCAAGAGCCGCAGCGTGGGTCACATCTCCAAGGCGGCCTTCGCCTGCGGCGGCGGCGGCGTCGGGATCTACAACGGCTCGAACTTCGTGCACATGGATTGCGGTCCGGTGCGGAGCTGGCGCGGCTGACGCGGCCTCCGCCCGGTCACGGGCGGATCGTCCCGTCCCCTTCGACGAGGTACTTGAAGCTTGTGAGCTGCTCGGCGCCCACGGGTCCGCGGGCGTGGAGCTTGCCGGTGGCGATGCCGATCTCCGCCCCCATGCCGAATTCGCCGCCGTCGGCGAACTGGGTCGAGGCGTTGCGCATCAGGATGGCGCTGTCGAGCCCGGCGAAGAAGCGCGCCGCCGCGGCATCGTCCTCGGTGATGATGCAATCGGTATGCTGCGAGCCGTAGCGGCGGATATGCGCGATCGCGCCCTCGACGCCCTCGACCAGCCGCGCGGCGAGGATCATGTCGAGGTATTCCCGGCCCCAGTCGTCCTCGCCCGCCGGCACGATGCCCGGAAGGCCGATCAGGTCGCCGTCGCCGCGCACCTCGACGCCGGCCTCGACCAGCTGCTCGAGGAAGGGCGCGCCCTCGGCCTCGAAGAAGGCCCGGTCGATCAGCAGGCATTCCACGGCGCCGCAGATGCCGGTGCGCCGGGTCTTGGCGTTCAAGATCACCCGGCCGGCCTTGGCGAGGTCGGCGGCGCGGTCGACATAGATATGCACGATGCCTTCGAGATGGGCGAAGACCGGCACCCGGGCCTCGGCCTGGACCCGCGCCACCAGGCCCTTGCCGCCGCGCGGCACGATCACGTCGATGCAATCGGTCATGGTCAGCATCGCCCCCACCGCCGCGCGGTCGGTGGTCGGCACGATCTGGATCGCGGTCTCGGGCAGGCCGGCGGCGCGCAGGCCCTCGACCAGCGCGGCGTGGATCGCCCGCGTCGAGTCGATGCTCTCCGAGCCGCCGCGCAGGATCGCGGCATTGCCCGCCTTCAGGCAGAGCGCGCCGGCGTCCGCCGTGACATTGGGGCGGCTCTCGAAGATCACGCCGATCACCCCGATCGGCGTGCGCACCCGCCGGATGTGCAGCCCCGAGGGCCGGTCCCATTCCGCCATGACCTGCCCCACCGGATCGGGCTGGGCGGCGATCGAGCGCAGCCCGTCGACCATGCCGGCGATGCGCGCCTCGGTCAGCAGCAGCCGGTCGAGCATCGCCGAGCCGATGCCCTTGGCGCGGGCGGCCTCCATGTCGGCGGCATTCGCCGCGAGGATCGTGCCGGCCCGCGTGGCGATGGCATCGGCCGCGGCGACGAGGGCCGCGGCCTTCTGCGCCGAGGGGGCCGTGGCGAGCGCGGTCGAGGCTTCCCTCGCGGCGAGCCCGATCCCCTGCATCAGCGCCTCGATGTCGGTGGTCATGTCCATCGCTTGCGTCCCGTCAGAAGGCCATGTCGTCGCGGTGCACGATCGCGGCGCGGCCCTGGTGGCCCAGCAGTTCCGCGATCCGGTCGGAGCGGTGCCCCTTGATGAGCGCGGCCTCGCGGCCATCGTAGCCTGCCAGCGCCCGCGCCACCACCGTTCCGTCCGGCCCGGCGATCTCCACCGGGTCGCCGCGCGAGAAGCTTCCGGCGACGGCGGTGACGCCGGCAGGAAGCAGCGACTTGCCGCGCAAGAGTGCCGCCACCGCGCCGGCATCGACCGTCAGCCGGCCCTTCGGCTTCATGCCCGAGATCCAGCGCTTGCGCGCGACATGGGGATCGCCGTCGGGCTCGAACCAGGTGCAGGGCGCGCCCTCCGCGAGCGCGGTCAGGGGGCGCTCCACCGCGCCGCGGCTGATCGCCATGGCGCAGCCGGCGCGCATCGCCGCCTTGGCCGCCATGAGCTTGGTCTTCATGCCGCCGCTGGAGAGCGCCGAGCCGACCCCGCCCGCCATGGCCTCGATCTGCGGCGTGACCGCGGCCACGCTCTCGAGCCGCTCGGCCGAGGCCGCGCTGCGCGGGTCGGCGGTATAGAGCCCGTCGACGTCGGAGAGCAGGAGCAGCACGTCGGCCCCCGCCATGCTGGCCACCTGCGAGGCGAGCCGGTCGTTGTCGCCGTAGCGGATCTCGTCGGTGGCGACGGTGTCGTTCTCGTTGACGATGGGCACCACCCCGAGCTCGAGCAGCGCGGTGAGCGTGCGGCGCGAATTGAGGTAGCGGCGGCGGTTCTCGGTATCCTCCAGGGTGAGCAGGACCTGCGCGGTGGTGATCCCGTGCGGCGAGAGCACGCTCTCATAGGCCTGGGCGAGCCGGATCTGGCCGACCGCCGCCGCCGCTTGGCTCTGTTCGAGCGAGAGCGGCCCCACGGGCAGGCCGAGCACCCGGCGCCCGAGCGCGATCGAGCCCGAGGAGACGATGACGACGTCCTTGCCCCCGGCGCGCAGCCCCGCCACGTCCGTCGCGAGCCCCTGCAGCCAGTCGAGGCGCAGCCGCCCGCTGTCGGCCGCGACGAGCAGCGCCGAGCCGATCTTGACCACGAGGCGCCGGGCGGCGTCGAGCCGCTGCCGCGAACTCAGGGCCGCCATGGCACGGAGGCCTCCTCGCGCCCGGGCTCGACGGCGCGCGCGGCGAGAACCGCCCCACGCAGGGCGCGCAGCACCGGCGCGACCCCGGCGCCGGTCGCCCCGGAGACGCGCCAGACCGGGCCACCCGCCGCGGCGGCGAGCGCCACCGCCGCCGCCTCGACCGCCGCCTCGGCCAGCGCGTCGATCTTGTTCAGGGCGACGATGCGCGGCTTCGCCGCGAGGCCTGCGCCATAGGCCTCCAGCTCGTGCAGCACCACGCGGTAGTCCTCGGCCACGTCCTGCGAGGTCGCATCGACCAGGTGCAGGAGCACGGCGCAGCGCTCCACATGGCCGAGGAAGGCGTCCCCGAGCCCCCTGCCCTCGTGGGCGCCCTCGATCAGGCCGGGAATATCGGCCAGCACGAACTCCGCCTCGTCGATTCCCACCACCCCGAGATTCGGATGCAGGGTGGTGAAGGGGTAATCCGCCACCTTGGGCCGCGCGTTCGAGCAGGCGGCGAGGAACGTCGACTTGCCCGCATTGGGCAGGCCGACGAGGCCCGCGTCGGCGATCAGCTTCAGCCGCAGCCAGAGGGTGCGCTCCACCCCCTCCTGGCCGGGATTGGCGTTGCGCGGCGCCTGGTTGGTGGAGGACTTGAAGCGCAGGTTGCCCCAGCCGCCGTTGCCGCCGCGGGCGAGGAGCACGCGCTGGCCGGGAAGCGTCAGGTCGGCGATCACCGTCTCCTGGTCCTCGTCGAGGATCTCGGTGCCCACCGGCACCCGCAGCACCACGTCCTCCGCGCTCCTGCCGGTGCGCTGGCGCCCGGAGCCGCCCTGGCCGTTCTTCGCGAAGAAATGCTGCCGGTAGCGGTAGTCGATCAGGGTGTTCAGCCCGTCGACCGCCTCGGCCCAGACGTCCCCGCCCTTGCCGCCGTCGCCGCCGTCCGGGCCGCCGAACTCGATGAACTTCTCGCGCCGGAAGCTGATGCAGCCGTTGCCCCCGGCGCCGGAGCGGATCTGGATGCGCGCGAGATCGAGGAACTTCATCGGATTTGCTTTGCTTTGCGGGAACTTGCGCGAACTCTGGGTGTATCGACCAGATCAGAGGCGCCCCGAACCGGCGACAGCGAGGCACTGCCTCGCGCCGGTTCGTCGGCCGGAGCGCGCGAGCGCGGAGGCCGAGGGGGGTCGTGTTCCACCAGCGGTGGGTAATCCGTGCGCGCGTGCCTGGCGGGCGCGCTTGTCGCGCCTGCCGGGGGCAGGCAGGCGCGCGCGGCTTTGTCACCTGCCAAATCCGCGAAGGGAAGGCGGCGCCATCGGACGATTTCGGGCGACGTCCCGAAGCGATCACCCCGATGTCGCGTCATCCGGCCAGCATCCTGTGGTAGCGGAAGGTCGGCACCATCGCGGCCCGGGCGACGGAATGCTTCTCGCCGTCGCCGAGATAGGTGAAGCCCGCGCGCAGGAGCACCTTCACCGAAGCGGCGTTCTCCTGGAAGACCGATGCGGTCAGTTCCTGCAGCCCGGCGTCCCGGGCGTGCCGCACGACCGCCTCGACGGCCTCGCTGGCATAGCCGGTGTTCCAGAAGGCCGGCGCCACCCAATAGCCGAGATCGGCGCGGCCGGGACCGGTCGCCTCGAGCTCGATCAGCCCGATCAGCCCGTTCTCGGCATCCTCGCCGGCATCGATCGCCCAGATCGTTCCCGGCCCGCTCCGGGCGATCGCGCGCTCCACCACGGTCTCCGCGGTTCCGGGCGGATAGGGATGCGGGATGCGCGCGGTCATGCGCGCCACCTTGGCGTCACTGGCATAGAGCTCGATCAGGCCGGCATCGGCCCGGCGCAGGGGGCGCAGCCGCAGGCGCGGCGTTCGCAGTTCGGGCTGAGGCTGAACGGCTCCGGACATGGCCGAAACTCCCGCTGAGAAAAGCCGAAAGGCCGGCGTCGCCGCCGGCCTCCCGCGAAGATCCTTGGGAGAAGCGGCTATTCCGCGGCTTCGACCGGCGGCAGGACCGAGACGAAGGTCCGGCCCTTGAAGCCCTTGCGGAAGCTCACCTGGCCGGTGGCGGTCGCGAAGATCGTATGGTCGCGGCCGAGGCCGACGCCGGTGCCCGGCCACCATCTGGTGCCGCGCTGGCGGATCAGGATATTGCCCGGGATCACGGATTCGCCGCCGAACTTCTTGACGCCGAGCCGCCGCCCGGCGGTATCGCGGCCGTTGCGGGACGAGCCGCCTGCTTTCTTATGTGCCATTGCGCTCTCTCCTTCAGTTCGCCGCGACGGCTTCCGCCGCGACCGGCTCGGCCACCTCGGCCCTGGCGGCCTTCGCCTTGGGCGCGGAGGCGCTGATGTCGGTGATCCGCACCCGGGTCAGCTGCTGGCGATGGCCGCGCTTGCGCTGCGAGGAATGCTTGCGCCGCCGCTTCTTGTAGGACACGACCTTGGGGCCGAGCATCTGCTCGAGCACCTCGGCCCTGACCGAGGCGCCCTTGACCAGGGGCGTGCCGACCGTCACCGCGTCGCCGCCCAGCATCAGGATCTCGTCGAACTGGACCGTGTCGCCGGCATCGCCCGCCAGCTTCTCCACGGTGAGCACATCATTGGCGGAAACCTTGTATTGCTTGCCGCCCGTCTTCAGAACCGCGAACATCCGCGCCTTTCCTTCTCTCTTGTTCCCCGCGTCCTGCGGCCCCGGATCGACCGGCGTTGCTGCGGGAGAGCTTCCCCCGCGCCTGCGGACAGCGCGCCTTGCTCAAGCGAAACGATCCCGCGCCGCGGAGGGCGCGAGAGGCGGCTATATCGCCAGCCGTGCGGCGGAAGTCAAGCCGGGTCCTCGCCCGCGGGCCGCGGGCCGATCGAGCCGACGATCCGGTCGAGGCCCTGGATGTGCACGTCGCGCTGCGGAAAGGGAATGGATATCCCGGCGGCGCGGAAACGCGCGATGATCTCGAAATTCATGTCGGAATGCACCGTCAGCATGAAGTTGACGTCGCGCAGGCGGCAGCGGATCTCGAAGTTCAGGCAATCCGCGCCGAAGCTCATGAAGATCACCGCCGGCGGCGGGTCGTCGAGCACCAGCGGATGCTCCTCGGCGATCTCCATCAGGATGCGCTCGACCTCGCGCGGATCGCTGCTGTAGCTGACCCCGACCGGCACGATCAGGCGCCCCGAGATCCCGGCATGGGTCCGGTTGAGCACGCTTCCGGCGATGAGGTCGGAATTGGGCACGATGACGCTGGCGCGGTCGAAGGTCTCGATCTCGGTCGAGCGCACGCGGATGCCGCGCACATAGCCGGAGAAGCCGCCGACCTCGATCCAGTCGCCCTCCTTGATCGGCCGCTCGATGAGCAGGATGATGCCGGAGACGAAATTCGAGACGACCGTCTGCAGGCCGAAGCCGATGCCGACCGAGAGCGCGCCGGCGACGATCGCGAGGCTGGAGAGGTCGACGCCGGCCGCCGAGACCCCGGCGATCCCCGCGAGCGCGAAGCCGACATAGCCGACGCCGGCATGGACCGCGTTCTTCGCGCCGGGATCGAGCCGGGTCCGCGGCAGCACCGTGCTCTTGAGCACCGATTGCAGCACGCGCGTGGCCGCGACCGCCAGGCCGAAGACCGCGACGAAGACCACGACCACCTGAAACGAGATCGGGATGCCGCCGACCGTCACCCCGTCGCGCAGGAGCACCCAGGTGTCGCGGATGTCGGAGGGCCGCGCCCCCCAGATCAGGGCGAGGAGCGGGATGCTGCCGAGGATCACCAGCGTGCCCACCAGGATCGGGATCAGGCCGCCGTCGAAGTCGCCGACCTTCTCGCGGCCGCGGGTGACCACCGAGACGAGGGTCTTGTTCAGCAGGTCGAAGACCACCAGCGCCGAGCCGGCGAGGCCCAGCGTCATCAGCATGGGGAAGACCATGAAGGCCGCGGCCGGGATGTATCCCAGCGCCGCATGGAGCGGCGCGAAGATCGCGAGCAGCCGCAGGATCGGCACGGTGAGCCGGACCAGCCGGACACTGATGCCGGGGCCGGCGGTCTCGCCGCGATCCGCGGCGGCGTGCTCCATGCGATGGGCGAGCCGCCGGATCTGCCGCGCCGACCGCCAGAGCAGCAGCGAGCCGGCGAGGATGACCGGGAACCAGAGCACCGACTGGGTCGCGGGCGAGAGCTCCCACCATGTCGCCAGCTCGACCAAGAGGAAGGCGAGCGCCAGAACCACCCCGATCCAGCCGACGAGGCGCGCGCCGGACCGCGCCTCGGCGTCGTCGATGGGCAGGATCCGATGCGCGCCGGACCGTGGCGCGAAGAGGCTGCCCCCGAGCCAGCTCGCGCCGATCAGCACCAGGACGTATTCGGGCAAGGCGAAGAAGGACCGCGTCTCGGCGCGCCCGACCAGCCCCTGGGGCTCCAGCGCGGCGAAGAGCAGCCCCACGCCGACCGCCGGCACCACGAGGCGGTTGATGTTTCTGAGCGCCACGATCCAGGCGACGGAGGAGAGCGTGGTCGCCTCGGCCAGCCGCCCGTCGATCCAGTCGTTGAGCCGCCAGCGCAGCGAGAAGGTGACGGCGAGGCCCGCGATCACGAGCAGGATGTTGATCGGCAGCCGGCGCAGGATATTGGCACGGTCGACGGGATCGTCGAGCACCGAGCGCACATGGCCTGCGGTCCGGGCGGCGTCCGCGGCGAGCTCTTCGGCCGCGACGATCCAGTTGCCGGGGCGAAGGGGGCTCGCCCCGTGGCTCAGCAGGAGGTTCGAGAAGCGCGCGCGGATGATGCGGTCGATCTCGGAGATGAGCGTGCTGGAGCGCTGGATGGCCTCCTGGACCACCAGGACCGGCGCCTGCGCCTCGGTGAGCTGCGCATCGAGCGATTCGCGCAGGCGCGCCACCTCGGGCGCCTCCGTGGCCCCCTCCGCCGGCGGCGGGCCCAGCGCCTTGATCCGATCGTTCAGATCGTCGACCGGCGAGGTGAGCTGGGCCTCCATCTGCTGGAGCTTGTCGCGATGGGTCACGAGCTCCGCACGCAGGGATTCAAGCGCCGGCGTGGGAATGGTCTCGTCGCCGATGCGCTCCTCGGCGCGGTCGGCGAGCACATCCGTGCTCTTGGCGAATTTCAGCGCCGCCTGCGTCAGTTCCGTCTGCGAGGCGCTCGGCGGCGGGACCGGGGCTTCCTCGGCCTCGGGAAAGAGGACCGCGGCCTGATCGTCCTGCGCCTGCGCCTGCTCCTGCGCCTGCTCTTGCGCCTGCGCCGGCAGGGCAAGCTGGGCGGCGAGCACGAGCAGGAGGCAAGCGGCGAGCCGCAAGGCACCCGCCATCCGCGCCCCGGCGCCCGGCCTAGCCAGCGGTGACATCCGGGATCCCGCCCCGTCGCGTCGAGAGCCAGTCCGGAGCCGGCAATCCCTTCGACCGGAGGAACTCGGGGTCGAAGATCCTCGACTGATAGCGCGTCCCGTAGTCGCAGAGGATGGTCACGATGACGTGGCCCGGGCCGAGGTCGCGTGCCATGCGGACCGCCCCCGCGACATTGATCCCGGTCGAGGGCCCCATGCAGAGCCCCTCGTCGCGCAGGAGGTCGAAGACGACCGGAATCGCCTCGGAATCGGGAATGTTGTAGGGCATGTCCACCGTCAGCCCCTCGAGATTGGCGGTGATCCGGCCCTGGCCGATGCCTTCGGTGATCGAGCTGCCCTCGGCCTTCAGCTCCCCATGCGCGTAGTAATTGTAGAGCGCGGCGCCGTCCGGATCCGCGAGGCCGATCCGCAGGTCGCCCCTGCGCGCACGGAGCCCCTCGGCCACGCCGGCGAGCGTTCCGCCCGAGCCGACCGCGCAGATGAAGCCGTCGATGCGCCCGCCGGTCTGCTCCCAGATCTCGGGCGCCGTGCTCTCCACATGGGCCCGGCGGTTGGCGACATTGTCGAACTGGTTGGCCCAGACCGCGCCCCCCGGCTCGGTCGCGGCCATCGCCTCGGCCAGCCGGCCGGAATATCTCACGTAATTGTTCGGATCGCGATAGGGGACCGCCGGCACCTCCACCAGTTCCGCGCCGGCGATGCGCAGCATGTCCTTTTTCTCCCGGCTCTGGGTCTCGGGGATGACGATGACGGTGCGGAACCCCATCGCCGCCCCGATCAGCGCGAGGCCGATCCCGGTGTTTCCGGCGGTGCCCTCGACGATGGTGCCGCCGGGCGCGAGCGTGCCGCGCGCGATGGCGTCGCGGATGATCCAGAGCGCGGCGCGGTCCTTGACCGACTGGCCGGGATTCATGAATTCGGCCTTGCCCCAGATCTCGCAGCCCGTGGCCTCGGAGACCCGGCGCAGGCGGATCAGCGGCGTGCCGCCGACGGCCTCGGGCAGGTCCCGTGCAACGCGCATGCTCGTCTCCCGCCAGTCCGCTTCCCGGACCGATGACTTAGCGGCTCGGGACCGGTGCATCAAGCATTGCCGGCGGGGCTCCATTCCGCCACCAGCCGGTGGCGGTTGAGCGCGAGCCAGAGCAGCGAGACCAGCAATGGCGCGTTGTTGGCCTCGCCGCTGGCCACGGTGGCGAGCGCCGCGTCGAGGGGGGCGACGAAGCCGCGGATGTCCTCGTGCTCCTCGTCGAGGCCGTGCACGCCACCCGCCGCGCCGAGATCGGCCTCGCCGACGAAGGCGGTGATGAATTCCGCGGCCACGCCGGGGGCCGGGTAATAGGCCGCGATCCGCTCCAGCCGGCCCAGCTCGAGCCCGGCCTCCTCGCGGGCCTCGCGCCGCGCCGTCTCCTCCGGCAGCTCCAGCCCGTCCCGCCGCCCCGCGACCGCCTCGAGGCACCAGGGATGGCTGTCGCGCCGCGCATGCGGCCCGGCGCGGAACTGCTCGATGAGCAGGACCGCATCGCGCCGGGGGTCGAAGGGCAGGACCGTGACCGCGTCGCCGCTGGTGAAGACCGCCCGACCGACCGGCTCCGACATCGAGCCGTCGAAGCGGCGGTGGCGCAGCAGATGCTCCTCGATGCCGAAGAATTCCGCGTAAGGATAGCGCAGCGCCACCTGCGCCACGTCGCCGCGCGCGAACCCTCGCCGGAGCGCCACGGCGCCGGGCTCCAGGCGGCCCGCGGTCCGTGCCGCCGCGCGCATGGCGATGCCCGGCAGCAGGCGGGGCATCGCCCCGGCGTCGCACCGCCCGAACTGGCCGAGAACCTCCGCCAGGGCCTCCGCGAGGGCGATGTCGAGCGCCGGCGACCAGCGCGATGCCGACCAGGCCGCCCCCGGCGCTTCCGCGGCATCAGCGACACGGACCTCGGCGCGCCGGACCTCCCCGTCCAGGCGGACCGGGAGCGCCCCTGCCCGCCCGCCCATGGAAGCGAGGCCGAACCGCAGCCGCGCGGCGGCCTCCCCCCCGGCCGCGATCAGCCGCCCTTCGAGCTCGGCACCGGGCGCGGGCACCGGGACCAGGCGCAGGCCGTCGCAATCGACTTGCAGGCGATGGCCGTCGAGGATCGCAGGGACGGCCGAAACCTGCGGCTCCGCGCCGCCGATCATCGCCGCCACCGCCCCGGCGCCTCCCAGCGGGCCGGGCAGGAAGATCTCGGTCATGGCATTCTCCCTGCGGCCACAATCGCACCATCCCATGCATCGCCGGCGCGCCCGGACGGTTGACAAGTGATCCAGTTGCACGATTTCCCCGTATCAGGGCAAAGCAATTCGAACGCGGGGCATCCGTGGACCCGGACCGGCATCCTTCGCAGACGACGCTCGGCGCCTATGCCGAGGGCTCGCTGTCGGACGGCATGAGCCTGCTCGTGGCGTGCCATCTCACCTTCTGCCCCGCCTGCCGGCATGCGGTCGCGGCGCTCGAATGCCTCTGCGGCGGGCTGCTCGCGGAGGAGCCCGCGGTGCCGACCGGGGAGGATTGCCTCGCGCGCGCGCTCGCCCGGTTCGAGGCGCGGGCGGAGGCACCTGGCCGTTCCGGGCCGGCGCCGCTGGTCGAGCCCGGCTGGCCCCTGCCCGCGCCGCTGCGCGCGCGGCTGGGCGGCGGCACCGACGCGATCCGCTGGAGCTTCCGCCTGCCGGGGCTCGCGGAATACCGGATGGAAGGCTTCGGCGCGGAACGGGTCAGCCTCGTGCGCGCGCGGCCGGGCGTGCGCATCCCCGCCCACACCCATTCCGGGGAGGAGGCGACCCTGATCCTCGCCGGGCAGATGCGCGACGGCGAGCGGATCTTTGGCCGCGGCGACATCGCCCGCGCCGACGAGGACGACGACCATCGCCCCGAGATCGTCGGAAACGAGACCTGCCTCTGCCTCTTCGTGCTCTCCGGCAGGATGCGCTTCACCGGCCGCTTCGGCCCGGCGCTGAACCTGCTGACCGGCTGATCCCTGCAGGGGCGCCGGTTCGTGCTGGCCGGATGCGAAGCGACCTTCGGCAGACGGAAGGAAACCCCGCACCCCATCCGGAACGGGCAGGCCGTCAGGCCGGCCGGCGCATCGTCACCTGGGCGACGTCGGTCGTTCCCGTGAGGAACGAGGCCGCGCAGGAGGTGAGATAGAGGTTCCACATGCGCCGGAAGCGCTCGTCGAAGCCGAGCGGCTGGATCTCGGCCCAGGCCGCGTTGAAGGCGGCATGCCAGCGCCGCAGGGTCTCGGAATAGCTCTGGCCGAATTCCAGCGAGCCCACCGGCTTGAGGCCCGCGCGCAGGATCTGGGCCTGCAGCGCCCCGGGGCTCGGCAGCATGCCCCCGGGGAAGATGTATTTCTGGATGAAGTCCACCGTCTTGCGGTAGGTGGGAAAGAGCGAATCCGGGATGGTGATGACCTGGATCGTCGCCTGCGTGCCGGGCTTGAGCCGGTCGCGCACGGTGTCGAAGAAGGCGGGCCAGTATTTCTCGCCCACCGCCTCGAACATCTCGATCGAGGCGATGCCGTCATAGGCGCCGCGCTCGTCGCGGTAGTCGCGCAGCTCGATCGCCACCCGCTCGCCGAGCCCCGCCGCCTGGATGCGGTGCCGGGCGAAATCGTGCTGCTGGCGGCTGATCGTGAGGCCCGTGACCTTCACCCCGCGCTCCCCGGCGGCATATTCCGCGAAGCCCCCCCAGCCGCAGCCGATCTCGAGCAGATGCTGCCCCTCGCCGGCGCCGATGCGGTCGAGCACGCTGGCGTATTTGCGGCGCTGTGCCGCGGAGAGATCCTCGCTCTGCTGATCGAAGAGCGCGGAGGAATAGGTCATCGTCTCGTCGAGCCAGTGGCGGTAGAAGCCGTTGCCGAGGTCGTAGTGATGGGCGATGTTTCGCTTCGCCTGGGACCTCGTATTGGCGTTCAGCCAGTGCATGAAGCGCTGGCTGGCGCGCAGGAGTGCCGCGAGCGGATGCGTGCGGTCGACCCAGTTCTTGTTGCTGAGGATCACGTCGAGCAGCGCCTGCAGGTCGGGGGTGTCCCACCAGCCGTCGAGATAGGCCTCGCAGAAGCCGAGCTCGCCCTCGCGCGCCACCCGGGCGAAGACCCGCGCGTCGCGGATCACGAGCCGCGCCGCCGGCCCGGGCTCCTCGCCCTCGGCCCGGAAGACCCGCCCGTCGGGCAGTGCCACATCGACGCTTCCGGTGCGGATGCCCTGAAGCAGCGCGAAGCTGGTCGAGAACCAGCGCGGCAGGTCGCGCTGCCCGCGCGTCGAGGTTTCCACCCGTGCCAGGTCATCCCGCATGTTCACCCTCCGCCAGAGAATAAGAACCGATTTCGCCGGAAATTCCAAGCGTTGCGTGTCCGCGCTGCAGGGCGATCGCATCTGGCGTTCGATTTTTTCTTCCTCGGCGGTCCCGCCCCAAGACGAGGGCGGCGCCCGGCCCCGGGCGGGAGCGGCGCGCCCGCGTCGTGCCGGTGGCAGCCTCCGGCGCGAGCGTCGGGTTTGCACCCGGTCAGGCGGGCGCGCGCCCGCCCGCGCTGGCGGCGACATGCTTGCGGTAGGCGTCCAGCGCCGCCCGCCTGCCGGCCTTCAGGTCGACCAGGGGCTCGGGATAGGCCGCGCAGGGATCGAGGCCCCAGGATCGCGGCACCGCCTCGAAATAGGCCCGCGCATCGGCATGGGGCGGCCCTGCCGCCGGTTCGGCCACGAAACGGCGGCGATAGGCGCCCTCGGGATCGAATTTCTCCGCCTGAAGCGCGGGATTGAAGACGCGGAAGAACGGCGCCGCGTCCGGGCCGGAGCCTGCGACCCATTGCCAGCCCATCGCGTTCGAGGCCGGATCCCAGTCGGTCAGGCATTCCGCGAACCAGTCGGCGCCGATCCTCCAATGGGTCATCAGATGCTTGGTGAGATAGCTCGCCACCAGCATGCGGACGCGGTTGTGCATCCTGCCCGTGACATACATCTCGCGCATGCCGGCATCGACCATCGGCTCGCCGGTCATGCCGCGCCGCCAGCGTTCGGCCTCCGCATTCTCCGCGCGCCAGGGAAAATCGTCCCAGACGGCGCGCCAGTTCCGCTCCGCGATCTCCGGGCAATGCCAGATCAGGTGCCAGGCGAAGTCCCGCCAGCCGAGTTGCCTGAGAAAGGCCGTGGCGCCCGCAGCACCTTCCGCCTCGGCGCGGCGCGCGGCATGCCAGACGGTCCGCACCGAGATCTCGCCCCAGGTGAGGTTCTCCGAGAGCCCCGATGTCCCGTCGCGATCGGGGCGGTCCCGGTCGCGGCCATAGCGCCCGATCCGGTGTTCGAGGAACTCGGCCAGCCGTGCGGCGGCGGCGGCCTCGCCGATCTTCGCGTGGCGCGCGACCACGGCGGCGCCGCGGTCCATGCCCGCGCCGAGCCGCCACTCCGCCAGCACGTCGGAGGCCGGCCAGGCCGCCGGCGCCGGGATCCGGCCGATCCCCGGCAGGGGCTCGTCCGGGCCGCGCCGCGCGATCGCGCGCCAGAACGGCGTGAAGACCCGGTAGGCACCGCCGGCGCCGGTCGCGACCTCCCAGGGCTCGTGGAGCAGATGCCCCGGATGGCTGGTCGCCCCCAAGGCCGCGGCCGTCAGGCGCGCCTTGACCTGCCGGTCCCGGGCGACCGTCTCCGGCGCATAGAGCCGCGTCCAGCGGACCCGGCGCGCGCCGGTCTCCGCCGCCAGCGCCTCCAGCGTGAAGGCGGCCGGTCCGCGGCGCAGGATCAGGCGGCTGCCGATCGCCTCGAGCCGCGCGCCGAGATCCGCGAGCGAGCGGCCGAGCCGCCATCGCGCCGCCGCGCCGAGCGTCTCGGTCTCCGGGTCGAGCAGGAAGACCGGCACCACCGGACCGCCGTCGCGGCAGGCGGCGGCGAGGCCGGGATTGTCGCTCAGGCGCAGATCGCGCCGGAACCAGAAGAGGACGGGCGTGGCATCGCTCATGGCGGGGATAACCTGGCCCGCCCCGCGCGGGTTTCAAATCCGCCGGCCGGCCCCCGCAGCATCCGCGCGGGGGCCGGCCCCGGGCTCAGCCTAGAGCGGCATGCCGCGCCGCTCCGCGCGCAGCCCCATCCAGATCGCCACGCACATCAGGAGGAGCAGCACCGCGAAGGGAAAGCCCGTCGCCACCGCCATGGATTGCAGGGCCGCGAGCCCCCCGCCGAGCAGCAGCGCGATGGCCACCAATCCTTCGAGCACGCACCAGAACACCCGCTGCGGCAGCGGCCCGTCGGTCTTGCCGCCGGCGGTGATGGTGTCGATGACGAGCGAGCCGGAATCCGACGAGGTGACGAAGAAGACGATCACCAGGATGATGCCGATCACCGAGGTGATCGGGGCGAGCGGCAGTTCCGACAGCATGCCGAAGAGCGAGAGCTCCGGGCTGTAGCTGTCGATCACATAGGCCTTGACCGCGCTGTCCGGGTTGGTCAGCACCTGCTCGATCGCCGTGCCGCCGAAGACCGCCATCCAGAGCGTGCAGACGAGGCTCGGGATCAGCAGCACGCAGATCACGAATTCCCGCACGCTGCGGCCGCGGCTCACGCGCGCGATGAACATGCCGACGAAGGGCGACCAGGAGATCCACCAGGCCCAGTAGAAGGCGGTCCAGCCGTGGCGGAAGCCGTCGTCGCTGCGGCCGAAGGGACTGGAGAGCGGAACGAGCTCGCCGACATAGGCGCGGAGCGTGGCGAAGAAATCGCCGAAGATCCGCCCTGCCCCGGCCGTGAAGATCACGAAGACCAGCAGGATGAAGGCGAGCACCATGTTGATCTCGGAGGCGCGCTTCACCCCACCGTCGAGACCCTTGAGCACCGAGGTGAGCGCCACCGCCGTGATCGCGATGATCAGGATCACCTTGATGGCGTCGGTGTTCGGGACGCCGAAGAGATAGTTGAGCCCGGCCACCGCCTGCTCGGCGCCGAAGCCGAGCGAGGTGGCGAGGCCGAAGAGCGTGGCGAAGACCGCGACCGTGTCGATCACGTGGCCCGTCGGCCCCCAGACCCGGTTGCCGAAGATCGGATAGAAGGCCGAGCGGATCGTCAGCGGCAGCCCGCGGTTATAGGTGAAGAAGGCGAGCGCCAGCGCGACCACCGCATACATCGCCCAAGGGTGCAGCGCCCAGTGATAGGTGGTCGCGGCCATGCCCATGGCGCGCGCCGCCGCCACGTTCTCGGGGATCAGGTTGCCGTCGGCATCGAACGGAGACGGCACGCCGAGCGGCTCCGAGATCGCCATGTGATAGACCGGCTCGAGCACGCCGAAGAACATCAGGCCGATGCCCATTCCGGCCGCGAAGAGCATCGCGAACCAGCCGAAATAGCTGTAGTCGGGCGTGGCGTCCGCGCCCCCGAGGCGCACGTTGCCGAGCGGCGTCACGATCAGGAGCAGGCAGAAGATCACGAAGACGTTGCCCGCGATGATGAAGAACCAGTCGAGGTGGTTGGTCAGCCAGCCGCGGATGCCGTTGAAGAGCGCGGTCGCGCCCTCGGGAAACATCAGCGTCCCGAGCACGAAGGCGAGGATGCCGAGCCCGGAGACGAGAAAGACCGGGTTGTGGATGTCGAGCCCGAAGGGGCCGACCGACGTCTGGATATTGTCCTGTCCGATCTCGTATTTGACCGACGGATCCATCGGGACGTCGGTGATGTCGCTCTCTGCCATGCGGTTCGCTTCCCCTTTGCTTCCTGTCGCGCCATCCTGGGCCGATCACGGGGGATCGACCCGCGAAATGCGACCGGCAGGGGTCCGGCACCGTCAGCCCGTCGTCGTGCGAAATCCGATCGCGCGACTGCGAACGCAGAGGTTCGCCCCGGGATTGTGTCCCCACCGGACACGGATCGTCACGGTCATGCCCCGGCGACATCCACCACGACGCGGCCCTGCACCCTGCCCTTCAGAATGTCCCGGCCGAGCCCGGGCAGATCGGCGAGGGTGGCCGAACGGACCATGCCCTCCAGCATGTCGAGGTCGAGATCGCGGGTCAACCGGCCCCAGGCACGGATGCGGTTCTCGAAGGGCTGGAGCACGCTGTCGATGCCGAGGATGTTCACGCCGCGCAGCAGGAACGGGATGACGCTGAGCGGCACGTCGAGCCCGCCGGCATTGCCGACCGCGGCCACCGAGCAGCGGTATTTGAGCTGCTTGGTCACCCGCGCCAGCACCGTGCCGCCGACCGCGTCGATGCATCCCGCCCAGGTCTCGGATTCCATCGGCCGCGCGATCGTTTCGGCGATCTCTTCGCGGGGCACGATCCGGCTCGCGCCGAGGCCGCGCAGATAGGCCTCGGTCTCCGGCCGTCCGGTGACCGCGGCGACCTCGTGGCCGAGCCGCGCCAGCACCGCCACCGCCACCGAGCCGACCCCGCCCGCGGCGCCGGTCACCAGCACCGGCCCGTGCCCCGGCGCCAGCCCGTGCTCCTCGAGCGCGATCACCGCCAGCATCGCGGTGAAGCCGGCGGTGCCGATCGCCATCGCCTGGCGCAGCGTCAGGCCGTCTGGCAAGGGCACCAGCCAGTCCGCCCGGACGCGGGCCTTCTGCGCATAGCCGCCCCAATGCGCCTCGCCGACCCGCCAGCCGGTCAGCACCACCGCGTCGCCGGGGGCGTAGCGGGGATCGGAGGATTGCTCGACGATCCCGGCGAAATCGATGCCCGGCACATGCGGGTATTTGCGCACCAGCCCCGCGCCGGGGCCGATGCAGAGCCCGTCCTTGTAATTGACCGTGCTGTAGCGGACCGCGACCGTCACCTCGCCCGCGGGCAGGTCGTCGACCTCCAGCCGGCGCACCGCGGCATGGGTCTTGCCTTCCCCGTCCTTGTCGACCACCAGAGCCTCGAAGCCCATCGCCGCCTCCCTCGCTTCCCGCGGCAGGGTCCGGCCGGAGCCCCCGCTTGTCAAACCCCTTTGCCGACCGCGGCGCGGCGCCGGGTCCGCGGGCGCCCGGTCACGAGCAGTCGCCGGCCCTCAGCAGGCCGTAGCCGAAGATCGGGTCGCGGCCCGGGGCGCCGAGGTCCTGCGCCGAGCCGGCCAGCGCCTCGCGCGCGTCGTTGATGTTGCGCACCCGGCCGGTGGCGACGTCGCGGGCGACCGCGCCGACGGCGAAGGGGACCGCGAAGGAGGTCCCGGTCCAGAAGGTCTCGCCGCCGCGCGCATCGGCCCCCCAGATGTCCACGCCCGGCGCCGAGATCTCGACGTAGCGCCCGCGGTTGTTGTGCGGATAGGGCCGGCTGCGCGCATCCACCGCCGCCACCGCGATCACCGGGCCATAGGCGGCCGGATAGGCCGGCGGCGCCCCGGGGCCGAAATTGCCCGCGGCCGCGAGCAGGATCTGCCCGCGCTGGGCCGCGGCCATCACGCCCCGTTCGAGCAGGGCGTTCGGCGGCCCCATCAGCGACATGTTGACCACCTTCACGCGCTGGGAATCCATCCAGTCGAGCGCGGCGATGATCGCGGTCACGTCGCTCCGCAGCGAATCGCCTTCATAGGCGAAGACATTCGCGGCAAAGAGCCCTGCGCCCGGCACCAGCGGCAGCACGCCCGGCACGTCGCCGACCAGGATGCTCGCGATGGCGGTGCCGTGGATCACGCTGGTCTCGGCGTCCCGGTCCACGAAGCTGTCCGAGCGGATCGAGGCGCCGGCGAGCGCGGGATGCCGGGCGATCGCGGTGTCGATCAGGCCGATGCGCGTCTCCACCGGGCAGCTGCTCGCCCCGAAGAAGCCGACCAGCTCCGAGCCATAGGCCACCGGTACCGGTTGCACCCCCTGGCTCAGCCGGTAGAGATGGCTGAGATCGAAGGAGACCCCCGGCGCCTCCGCCTGCGCCAGCGCCAGCCCGTCCTCGGCGCCGATCCCCGGCGGCGTGCGCAGGCGGGCGAGCACCTGATCGACCAGGATGCCGATGCGCCGCTCCGAGATCACCGAGAAGCCGAGGCCCTCGAGCCGCTCCAGCGCCTCCGGCGTCAGCCCCAGCGCCGAGACCTCGTTGTCGCGGAACGCCGGCGCATCGGTTCCCGCCGCGAGAAAGACCCGCTCCGCCCCGGCCGCGTTCGCCGGCTGCGGCGCGTCCCAGCCCAAGGGGCCGGTCGCCGCGAGCAGCGCCGCGAACGGGTTCGGAAGATCCGGCCCGGGAGCCCTGCGCCCGACCCCGCCGGCGCGCTGCCAGCCCTCCTCGTTGCCGAGCGAGGAATCGCCCGCGGAGGATGCGCCCGGGGCCTCGATGACCCGGCGCCCGCCGATCCCGCCGCCGATCCCGCCACCGGTCGCATCGCCGCCATCGCCGTCGTTGCCGGCGTTCCCGTTGCCGTTGCCGTCGTTCCCCTCGCCCTTGCCGCCGTTGCCGTCGTTGCCGTCGCCGCCGTCTCCGCCACCGCCATGGCCGTCGCCGCCGGTGTTCCCGCTGCCGTCGCCCTTGCCGCCATGGCCGTTGTCGCCGTCGCCCTCGCCTCGACCACCATGATCGTGATCGTCGTCGCGATCGTGATCGTGATCGTGATCGTCGTCGTGATCATGATCATGATCGTCGTCATGGTCGTCGGCGCCCCGGGCATGCGCCGCGGCGAGGTCGACACGCCAGCCGTCCGGGCCTTCGGGATTTCGCGGAGCGCCGAACGACAGGACCGCAAGACAGGCGGCGAATGCCAGCACAATACGACTCATGAGACCACCTCTCCTCCCGGCGGCATCATGCAATCCGGCCGCCACAGGATGCAAGTTGCTGAAGCCCGCCGATTTTCGTAGCATGCGGCCGGTCGGGCCCGGTGGATTGCCGGGCTCCGACGTCGAGGGGGGACACGGGGCTGGACAGCAGGTTCCAGAGCGAGCTGGTCGATCTCGTGCCGCGGCTGCGGCGCTTCGCCTATGCGCTGACGGGCTCGGGCGACGCCGGCGACGACCTGGTGCAGACCGCCTGCGAGCGCGCGCTGCGCCACGCCGACCAGTTCCGTCCCGGCACGCGCATGGACAGCTGGATGTTCCGCATCATGCAGAATCTCTGGCTCGACGACCGCCGCCGCCAGAAGGTGCGCGGCACCCGCGTCGATCCCGAGCGCACCGAGCTCTCCGACGACGGCCAGAGCGCGCGGCGGCTCGACGACCGGCTGACCCTCGCCCGGATCCGGGATGCCGTCGACCGGCTGCCGGACGACCAGCGGGCGGTGCTCGTCCTCGTCGCCATCGAGGGGCTGAACTACCGCGAGACCGCCGAGGTGCTGGACCTGCCGATGGGCACCGTCATGAGCCGCCTCTCGCGCGCCCGCAGCCGGCTGCTCGACATCATGGACACGCCGCCGGAGGAGGCTCGGGCATGGGCGCGCTGAGCGGGCCCGAGCGGCTCGCCGCCTATGTCGACGGCGCGCTGGAGCCGGAAGACGCGGCGCGGGTGGTGATGCTTCTCGCGGACAGCGCGGAGGACCGCCGGCAGGTCGATGCGCTCAACGAGCTGAACCGGCTGCTGGCGGCGGCCTATGCCGCACCGCTCGCGGAGCCGGTTCCCGAGCGCATCCGCCGGGTGCTGGCGCCTACGCCGCCCCCGAGCGGCGCCCGCCTGCCCGAATCGCTCCGCGGCTGGCTGGCGCCGGCGGGATTGCTCGCGGCGGCGGCGGGGCTCGCGCTCGTGATCGGGGTGTCGATCGGCACCTGGACCTCGGGCCCTGGGCAAAGCGAGGTCGGGCCGGTCGCCGGCGATCTTCACGCGGTGCTCGAAGAGGTGCCCAGCGGGGACAGCGTGGCGCTGGAGACCGGGCGCGAGATCACCATGATCGCGACCTTCCGCGACGGCGCGGGGCGCTATTGCCGGGAATTCGAGGCGCTCGACGGCGAGTCCGCGCAATTCTCGCGCGGCATCGCCTGCCGCGACGGACCGGCGGCCTGGATCGTGGCGGTCATGGTTTCCGAACCGCTGGAGACCCCGGGCGATGAACTCGGCGGCTACCTGCCCGCGGCCGGCACCACCGATGCCGCCCTGACCGGCGCCCTCGACGCGCTCGGGGCCGGCCCGAGCCTCGGCCCCGCGGCGGAACGGGCGCTGATCGGGTCGGGCTGGGCCGAGTGACGGCCCCTCCGGCCCCGTGTCATCGGGCCGCCACATCGCGCCCGCCGACCGGCAATATCCATTGACGCTCCCGGCCCGAACGGGATAACAGCATTTGCCTACAACCTTAGATTGTTTCGCGCCGCGGCGAAGTCGCTTCTTTACAGAGTCGATCTAGAGAGGGGCGCGGCGGCTGCGTCCCGGGCGCGCTGGCCGGGCGGGCGAAGCGGATCGGGGCCGGAGCGATGACGTCGGGGAAGGGATGAGCGAGAACCGGAAAACGCGCAGACCCGCGGGCCAGCCCGCCGCGGCCTCCTTCGTTCCGCTCGCGCTCGCGGTGGCGGTGATCCTCGTCGTGGGCGTCATCACCGAGATGAAGAGCCGCGACCTCGCCCGCCACATCCAGCGGACCGGGACGGGCATCGTGCTCGAGGATCTGCGCACCGATCTCGAGGAGGCGGTCGGCGACCAGCTCGACGTGCTCGCGCGGCTCGCCGGCACCCTCTCCGCGACCCCGGCCATGTCCGAGGCGCGCTTCATGGAGGTGGCGCGCGCGCTGCAGGGCAAGACCGCGGCGATAGGGGCGCTCGCGGCCTCCTGGGAGGACGGCCGGATCCAGGTCTGGACCCAGGCGGGCGGACTGGCGCCGCGTCTGAGGGAGGTGCTGGAGCACATGTCTTCCGGCGAATCCGGCACCGCCAGCATCCCGCTCGGAGCGGCGCCGGCGCTGGTGATCTGGTCCCCGATCAAGACCGCGACGCCCGAGGGCGGCGAGGAATTCTGCGGCCATGCGGTGGCGGTGATCGACCGGGGCCAGCTCTTCGAGGCCGCGGGGCTCGACGCGCAATCCGGCAAGCTCGACCTCGCGCTCGTCGAAGCCGAGCCGCATGGCGGGGCGCCGGGGCGCGCGCTCCTCTTCGGCGATGCCCAGGTCCTGGGACGCGACCCGGTCACCACCAGCGTCGCGATGCCCGGCGGCGCCTGGACCCTCGCGGCGGTGCCGAGCGGGGGCTGGAGCGTGACCCCCGGCGCGGTCTGGCCGATCCGGCTGCTCACGCTGCTCTCGATCGGCCTCGTCGCCGTTCCCATGCTGCGCACGCGCGCCCTGATCGCCGAGCGCCACGCGCATGTGGCGCAGCTCAAGAGCCGCAAGAACGAGCTGCAGCGCCTGTCCCAGCGGCTCGGGCTGGCGCTCGACGCCTCGCGCGTGGGCGTCTGGGACTTCAACATCGACACCAGCGAGCTCATCTGGGACGCACGGATGGACGAGCTCTACGGCATGCCCGCCGACGGCCGCCCCCGGACCTACGAGGACTGGCGCTCGCGGCTGCACCCCGATGACCTCGCGCGCGCCGAGGCCGAATTCGCCACCTGCATCGGCGGCGACGGCAGGTATCGCTCGGACTTCCGCCTCATCCTGCCCGACGGCGCGATCCGCCATATCCGGGCGACCGCCTCGACCCATCGCGGCAGCGACGGCGATCTCAATCTCATCGGCGTCAACTGGGACGTGACCGCCGACGTGGAGCACCGCGTCGAGATCGAGGCGCGGCGCCGCGAGGCCGAAGCCGCCACCCAGGCCAAGTCGCAGTTCCTCGCCACCATGAGCCACGAGATCCGCACGCCGATGAACGGCGTGATCGGCATGCTCGACCTGCTGCTGCGCTCCGATCTCGACACCCAGCAGCGCGAGCGCACGAGCGTGGCGCGCAAATCGGCCGAGCACCTGCTCTCGCTGCTCAACGACGTGCTCGACCTCTCCAAGCTCGAGGCCGACCGGGTCACGCTGGAGGCCGGCGCGATCAACCCCTCGCAGATCGCCCGCGACGTGGTCATCCTGATGTCGGCGGTGGCCGAGGAACGCGGGCTGAGGCTCTTCATGAGCCTCGACGGCGACGTGCCGGAATGGGTGCGGGGCGATCCGACCCGCCTGCGCCAGATCCTGACCAATCTCGTGGGCAACGCGCTGAAGTTCACCGACGCGGGCAGTGTCGAGCTGCGCCTCGGCTTCGACGCCCGCGGCGGCGGCGCCCTCTCGGTCGCGGTCCGCGACACCGGCATCGGCATTCCCGAATCCACCCGCGCCGAGCTCTTCACCCGCTTCGCGCAGCTCGAATCCGGCAAGCGCGGCGGCACCGGGCTCGGCCTCGCCATCTGCAAGCAGCTCGTGGAGCTGATGGGCGGCGAGATCACGGTCGACAGCGTCGAGGGCCTCGGCAGCACCTTCCGCTTCTGGATCCCCGCGCCGCCCGCCGCCTCGCCCGAAGCCGTCGCCGAGTCGCAGGAGCCGCGGATCGTCCCCCGTCCGCCCGCCGGCCGCCGGACCGCGCGCATCCTCGTCGCCGAGGACAACGCGACCAACCAGAAGGTGCTGCTCGCCTATCTGGAGATGGCCGGGCATGACGCGCATCTGACCCCGAACGGCGCGGGGGCCGTGGCCGCGGCGCAGGCGCGCCACTACGACCTCGTGCTCATGGACATCCAGATGCCGGTGCTCGACGGCATCGAGGCCACCCGCCGGATCCGTGCCCTGGAAGGCACCGCGTCCCGGTTGCCGATCATCGCGCTGACCGCCAATGCCGAGCCCGGCGACCGCGAGCGGTTCCTCGCGGCCGGGATCGACGACTATCTCACCAAGCCGGTTTCGATGACCGCGCTCTTCGAGGCGATCGGCCGCGCGCTCGAGGGCTATTCCGCCTCGACCGGCGCCCAGGCCTCGCCCGGATCGTAGCTCTCGATCGCGCCGGCGACCTCGAGCGTCTCCTCGCCGAGATCGGCCTCGTAGATCACGCCGTTCTCCCCCACCATGAAGCTCATCACGCCGGTCTCGCCATAGGCGGCCGGATAGGCGAGCAACGCATGGCCGGCCAGCATGTGCCCGCCCACCATGTAGTCGAAGGCGCCGCCGGGGGCCTCCGGCCCCTGGCGGGTGAGCACCCGGTAATAATAGCCCAGATAGGGGTCGGCCTCGAGATCCTCCTCGCCCACGCTGTAGCCGTCGGCCGAGGCCCGCGCCATGAAATCGCCCACCGGGCTCTCCGGCGCGCCCGGCTCCGGCGGCCAGTAGAGGCCGTCCCGGGTGCCCGGCGTGCTGAGGATGCCGGCGGCGAAGGTCCTGAGCCCGTCGTCATCCGGATCCGAGGCGCGATAGTCGGCCTGCGCCCGGACATAGCCCCCCATCAGGTCGATCACGTCGAGCTCGTTCTGGCCGATCCGGCGCAGCAGCACCTCCTCGCGCCCGGCCTCGGCGTCGAACCGCCAGCCGGCCTCGGTCCCGACGAGCGGGATCGGGAAGGGCCAGAGCGTGCGGCCGACTTCCAGTGTCGCCGTGGCGCCGTCGACGACGATCCGGCTCATGGCGCGCTGGTTGCCGAGGAACTCGCTCCAGACCTCCCGGTCCTCGGCGTCGTTTCCCGTCAGGATCACGTCCTCGCTCTCCGGCCCGAAGATCGCGACCAGCTCGTCCCGGTCCGCCGCCTCCAGCGTCGCGATCAGGGCCGAAACCGCCGCCTCGGGCGTCTCGAAGATCAGGGCTTCGGCGGCGGCCGCGCGCGGCAGCGCCAACGCCAGCGTCGCGGCCCCGAGCAGCAGCGCCGCGAGATGCGGGCCGCGCCGGGTGCGCCTCAGGGTCGGATGGGTCATGGTCGCAGCGCCTCTCTCGAACATCCGTGTCACCGCCTCTTCCGCTTGGTGTGGCTCTTTCCGCCGCGCCTCGATGCCGCCTTCGCCTTGCCACCGCCGGAGCGCTGATTGAGCGCCGAGTGCTTCTTCGGCGATTTCTTGGCCGCGGGCCTCTTCGCCTGCTTCGCCTTGGCCGCGCCGCCCGGCCGGGCGGCGGCCGTCTTCTTCGCCGCAGGGCGCTTCGGCTTGGCCGCCGGTTTCGGCTTCTTGCCGGCCGCCTGCTTCGCCCTGGAGTTCGCCGGCAGCTTCGATTTCGCCGCGCTCGCGGTCCCCCGGTCGGCCGCCTGCTTGGTCCGCTTCTTGCCCTCCGCCGTCGGCCTGAGCGCCGAGACCTCGGCCGCGGGCTTCTTGCCCGGCGGGCGCTTCGCCTGCGACGCCTTCAGCTTCTCGCGCGCGCCGCTCCTGTCGAGGGAAGCGGCCCCGCCGCCGCGGCCCTTCAGCTTCTCGGCGTCCCGCCTCTGCTTCGGCGTCGCGCTGCCGGGCTCGCGCGCGGCGATCTTGTCCCGGGCCTCCCGCTTGCGCCGCTCGTCGGGCTTCCAGCGCCCGTCGTCGTCGAGCCGGACGCTGTCGCGGTCGATGTCGCCGATCCGCTCGCGGTCGAGGTTCACCCGGTCCCGGTCGATCCGGTTCGTGCGATCGCCGAGATCGACGTTGGTGATGCGGTCGCGGTCGATGTTGACGTCGCCGTCGACGTTGATGCCCGGCCGCGGATAGAAGGCGTCGTTGTCCCAGTCGACGACCGGCGGGCCGCGCCAGTAATCGTCCCAATCGTCGTCGTCGTCGAAGATCTCGCTGAGGATCATCGCGCTGCCGAAGGCGATCGCCCCGGTGGCCAGCGCGTTTCCGGTCGAGAAGCCCGTCCCCTCGGTGACCACCATCGGCGCGGTCCCGACCGGCGCCGGCGCGAAGGCCTGCGCCGGCTCGTAGCTCGGAACGTAGACCACCTCCGGATCGGCCGGCGCGATGCTGACCTGGTCGTCCTCGACCTCCACGAGCTGCGCCTCGTTGCTGGTGAGCGAGCCGTTCGCCATCGCCAGCGTGCGCATGCGCTGCACCGCATCGAGCACGTCGTCGGTCTGGGTCAGCGTCGCCTCGCCGAGCTGCTCGGTCCAGTCGATCTCCGCCGCCATGCGCTGCACCACGGTCGGGAAGCCGGCCGCGAGCACCTGGACGCTCGGATCCCAATCCTCGGCCTCGGCGAGGGCGGCGCGCTCCTTGTCGTCCACCTCGGCATTGTCGCCGATGAACCGGTCGGCCTTGACCAGGTCGAGCGGATAGGTCGAGGCCACGAAGACCTGCGCCAGCAGCGCATCGGGGTAGAGCGCGACCGGGGCGACCAGATCGTCGAGCTCCTCTTCCCCGAGCAGCGGTTCCTCCGCCTCCGCGGCCGCGTCGGCCGCCTCGGCGCCGACGGCTTCCGCCTGCACCGCCTCGTCACCCGTCGCCGCGTCCTGGGCGCGCGCCGTTCCCGGAAAGGCCGCGAGAAGGGCCGCCGCCACGACCCAGCCGGCCGCCTCCATCGAAGCCGAACCCATGGCCCTCTCCCTCGACCGCCGGCGCCGCGCGCCACCAACGGGAAGCATACAGGGCGACGAACCCATTGTCTTCTATGAATTCGTCCCGTGGCTCAGGCGCCGATGCGGCCGCCGAGCTCGTCCTCCACATGCGCCGCGACGATGGCATCGAAGGAGGCATCGGCGGCAAAGCCCAGCGCGATCGCCCGCCTTGCATCGAAGCGCGCCGGCCAGCCGGCGACGATGCGCGCGATCACCGGGTCGGGCGCGCGGCGGATCAGCGCCACCGCCCCGTCCCCCGCCACCCGGCGCAGCGCCTCGATCTGCTCGCCCACCGTCGCGGAGACGCCGGGCATGGTCAGATTGCGCCGCTGCCCGACCCTTTCGAGGTCGAGCGTCATCGCATGGCGCAGGAAGCCCACCGCCGCGCGCGGGCTCGCATGCCAGTGCCGCACGCTCTCCTCGACCGGCAGCACCGCCTCCCTGCCGACGAGCGGCTCGCGCAGGATGCTGGAGAAGAAGCCCGAGGCGGCCTTGTTCGGCGCCCCCGGGCGCACGCAGATCGTGGGCAGCCGGATGCCGATCCCGTCGAAGACCCCGCGCCGGGAATGATCGGAGAGCAAGAGCTCGGCCATCGCCTTCTGGGTGCCGTAGCTCGTCAGCGGCGTCGGGTGGTATTCGTCGGGGATCGTGTCGGGAAAGGGCGCGCCGAAGACCGCGATCGACGAGGTGAAGACCAGGCGCGGCGTGTAGCCGGGCAGCATGCGGACCGCCTCGAAGAGATTGCGGGTCCCGTCGAAATTGATCCGGTAGCCCTTCTCGAAATCCGCCTCGGCCTCGCCCGAGACGATGGCCGCGAGATGGAAGATCACATCCGGCCGCGCCGCGACCGCCGCCGCCACCGCCGCCGCGTCGCCGAGGTCGAGGCGCGCCGTCTCGACCGCGCAGCCTGCCGCCTCCGGCGCCTTCGGCGGCACCACGTCGAGCAGGGTCAGCCGCTCCACCCCGGCCGCGGCATCGCCGGCCAGCGACGCCGCGAGCCTGGCGCCGAGCATTCCCGCCGCGCCGATGATCAGGACATGCATGGGCCCCTCCCCGGTTTCCCGCCACGGCTAGCATGGGCGAGCCTTGCCGGGCAATCGGCCCTCCGCTAGGCAGGGGTGCCAGGGGCGGCCGGGAGGGCGTGATGGAAGGATCGGAGCGGGCGCTCGTCGCCGAATTCGGACCCGGCTCGGTGCTGACCGATCCCGCGGACATGGCGCCCTTCCTCGCCGGCTGGTTCCATACCGGGACCGGCGCCGCACTCGCGGTTCTGCGTCCCCGCGCGACCGAGGAGGTCCGCGCCATGGTGCGCGCCTGCGGCCGGCTCGGGCTCGGCATCGTGCCGCAGGGCGGCAATACCGGCCTGGTCGGCGGCGCCCTGCCCCAGGATCCGAAGCGCCATGTGGCGCTCTGCCTCGGGCGGCTCGACCGCATCCGCGCCATCGAGCCCGACGATTATTCCGCCGTCGTCGAGGCGGGCTGCATCCTGCAGACGGTCAAGGACGCGGTCGCCGGGCACGATCTCTTCCTGCCGCTCTCGATCGGCGCCCAGGGCACCAGCCAGATCGGCGGCGTCGTCTCGACCAATGCCGGGGGCATCAACGTGCTGCGCTACGGCATGATGCGCGAGCAGGTGCTGGGGCTCGAGGTCGTGCTCGCCGACGGCAGCCTCTGGGACGGGCTGCGCACCCTGCGCAAGAACAACACCGGCCCGGACCTCAAGCAGCTCTTCATCGGCGCCGAGGGCACCTTCGGCATCGTGACCGCCGCCGCCCTGCGGCTCGTGCCGCGCCCGGCCACGCGCGCGAGCGCACTCATCGGCCTGCCCGACCTCGAGGCGACGATGCGCACCTTCCACCTGGCGCGGCGCGCCTGCTCGGACCTGCTCTCGGCCTTCGAATTCCTGATGCCGCCCGCCATGGAGATCGCCGTCGCCGCCCAGGCCGACGCGCCGGAGCTGGCGAGCCCGGCGGCGGTCTACGCGCTGATCGAGCTCGCCGCCCCCGGCCCGGTGGACCTCCAGGCGCTGCTCGAGGGCTTTCTCGCCGAGGCCGCCGAGGCGGGCCTCGTCGAGGACGGCATCCTCGCCACGAGCGAGGCGCAGGCGCAGCGGATCTGGGCGCTGCGCGAATCGGTCAACGAGGGCCAGGCGCGCATGGGCCGCTCCCTGGGCAGCGACGTCTCGGTCCGCCTCTCGGCCCTGCCGCGCTTCGTGCGCGAGGCCTGCGCCGAGATCGAGGCGGCCGTGCCGGGCGCCCGCGCCGTCGCCTACGGCCATTTCGGCGACGGCAACGTGCATCTCAATGTCTTCCCCCCGACCGGAGCCGGGGCCGCGCCCGCCGGCGAGGCCCTCGCCCGTGCCAAGGCGGTCCTGAACGCCTGCGTCGACCGTCACGGCGGCAGCATCAGCGCCGAGCACGGCATCGGCCGGCTGAAGCGCGCCGATTTCGATGCGCGCCTGCACGAGCCCGCCCGCACCATGCTGCGCGGGCTGAAATCGACCCTCGATCCGGACGGCAGGATGAACCCCGGCGCCCTGCATGTGTGACCGCCGTGGCGGGCATTCCCCCGCCGGACCCTCCCGCGCCGGAAGCGGGCAATGACGCCGCAGCGCCTCGGCATCCTGCTGGCGCTGCTCGGCATGCTGCTCTTCGCGCTCAACGACACGCTCGGGAAATGGCTCGTGGCGACCTATTCGGTCGGCCAGGTGATCCTGCTGCGCTCGCTCGCGGCGCTCGCGATCCTCGCGCTGATGCTCTGGCGCAACCGCATCCCGCTCCTGCCGGTCCACCGGCCGGGCCTGCAGCTCCTCCGCGTCTCCGCCTCGACCGCCGAACTGGTGTGCTTCTATCTCGCGGTCGCGGTCCTGCCGCTCGCCGACGTGCTGACCTACTGGCTGGCGGCGCCGATCTATGTCGCCGCGCTCTCGCCCTGGGCGCTCGGCGAAAGCGTCGGCCCCTGGCGCTGGGGAGCGATCCTGCTCGGCTTTCTCGGCGTGCTGGTGGCGCTGCGGCCGGGCGGGGGCATCGCGCCGGCGGTGGCGGTCTCGCTGCTCGGCAGCCTCGCCTATGCGACCATGGTGCTCACGGCCCGCGCCCTGCGCGCCACGCCGGACACCGCGCTCGTGTTCTGGCAGACCCTCGGCGCGGCCCTGGCGGGCCTGGTCGTCGCGCCCTTCGCCTGGGTCCCGACGCCGCCGGGGGATCTCGGGCTGCTGGCGCTGCTCGGCATCGTCGCCATGGGCGGGCATCTCGCGATCGCGCGCTCGCTCAAGCTCGCCGATGCCGCGACCATCACCCCGATCCAGTACACGCTGCTCTTCTGGGGCATCCTCTTCGGCTGGATCGTCTTCGACGACATGCCCGACGGCGCCATGCTGGCCGGCGCGGCCATCATCGTGGCCTCGGGCCTCGTGATCTGGTTCCGCGAGACCCGCGCCCGCCGCAGGGCATTGCGGATGTGAGGGGGGGCCAGTCGCGGGAACGTCATCCGGCGACGCCGCCCGCTCTGCCCGCGCCGAGGGCGATCCCCCATGCCACCACCCCGCCGGGGCCGGGCGCCGCACTTGCCAAGCCGCGCCTCACGGCCGAAGATCGGCGCCGTCAAAGCTCGAGGAGGGGATGCGATGATCCGTGCAGTTCTGCTCGCCCTGCTGGCCTTCGCCGCCCCCGCGCTGGCCCAGGACGAAAACGACGTCTTCCGCCTCGGCGACGACATCTATGTCGCCGGCGGCACGCTCAGCCTCGATACCGAGGGCATCGACGACGCCTTCGCGGCCGGGGAGAACATCGACCTGCGGGCGCCGATCACCGGCTCGGCCTGGCTCGCGGGTCGCCGGGTGGCCACCCATGCCGAGGTCGCGGGCATGCTCGTCGCGAGCGGCGCGGACGTGGCCGCCTCGGCGCCGGTCGGCGGCGACGCGATGCTGATGGGCTACGACGTTTCCGTCGCGGCCGCGGTCGGCGGCGACCTGCGCGCGGCCGCCCGCCACCTCAAGCTCGACGCGCCGGTCGGCGGCACGGCGCTCCTCGCCGCCGATACCGTGGAAATCGACGCGGCGATCGCCGGCGACGTGGCGATCACCGCCAATGTGGTCGAATTCGGGCCCGGCGCCAGCATCGGCGGCCGGCTGAAGCTCGCCACCGGCGAGGACGAGCCGGTGGTCCCGGAATCGGTGATCCCGCCCGACCGCATCGAGCGCCACGCGCTGACCGAAGACCTCCAGATCCTGCCCGAGCGCGGCCCCCGCGACTGGATGGCGATCGCCACGGGCGCGGCGATCGGGGCGCTGATCCTGACCATCCTCGTCACCCTGCTCAGCCTGATCGCGCCGGCGGGGGTCGAGCGGCTCGCGCGCATCGCCGCGGACCGGCCCTGGCGCACCTTCGGCATGGGCTTCCTCGCGCTCGCGGTCCTGGTCGGATCGGCCATCCTGCTCGCCCTGACGATCCTCGGCCTGCTCGCCGCGCCGGTCGTCCTGCTGGCGGCCTTCGGCTTCGCCTTCCTCGGCTACCTCATCGGGGTCTGGATGGTCGGGCGCGGGACCTGGGGCTGGATCGGGCTGCTCGAGCCCGACACGCTCGGCGAGCGGTTCCTGACCGCGCTGATCGGCGCGGTGATCGTCGGTCTCGTGGCGCTGGTGCCCTTCCTCGCCTGGTTCGCGGTGCCGGCCCTGACGCTGCTCGGGCTCGGCGCGCTGATCGTGGCCTGGCTGCATCCCGGCTTCGGCCACCCGGAGTGACGGGCGGCGCATGGAGATCCTGCTCGCCTATGTCACCGTCGAGGGCCTGACCCGCCGGGTCGCCGCGCGCATCGCCGAGATCGCGCGGGAGGCGGGGCATCTGGTGCATCTCGTCGACATCGCCGACGAGACCCTGACGCTCGCCGAGGGCACCGGGGCGGTGATCCTCGCCGCGCCGGTCCACGGCGGCGCCTATCCGCAGCGCTTCGAGAGCCTCGTGCGCGACTGGGCCGACCAGCTCACCTATACGCGGAACGCCCTGGTCTCGGTGGAGCCCGCGCTCGGGCGCGGCCGGGACCGCGACGCGGCGGAGGCCTGCGTCGCGCGGCTGAGCGCCGCGACCGGCTGGGTTCCCGCCCATCGGCACCATGTGGCGGAAGCGCCCGGCCCCGCCGATCTCGGCCCCGCCCGGCGCGCCCTCGGCTGGCTCGGCTTCGGCGGCCCCGAACAATCCGCCGACCCGACCGACTGGGCGGCGCTCGAACGCTTCACCCGCGGCTTCCTGGCCGAACTCGTGACGACCTGATCCGGCCCGCGCCCCGGCGTTCCCCGCCGAGGGTCCCGGTGCTAGAAGGAAGCCGCCTCTGCGCGCGGAGACCCGACGATGACGCGATACGCCACCTTTCACGACCTCGAGGGCCGCTCGGTCTTCATCACCGGCGGCGGATCCGGCATCGGCGCCGCGCTCACCGAAGGCTTCCTCGAACAGGGCGCCCGCGTCGCCTTCGTGCAGCGCTCCGACGCCGGCGATTTCGTCGCCGAGGCGAGCGCCCGCCACGGCAACACGCCGCTCTTCCTGCCCTGCGACATCGTCGACATCGCCGCCCTGCGCGCGGCCATGGCCAAGGCGGCCGAGCTGCACGGCCCCGTCACCGTGCTGGTCAACAACGCCGCCAACGACCAGCGCCGCGCCATCGAGGATTACACGGTCGAGGAATGGGACCACGCCCAGGCGATCAACCTGCGCCCGCATTTCTTCACCGCCCAGGCTGCCGCGCCCGGCATGAAGGCCGCCGGCGGCGGCTCGATCATCAATTTCTCCTCCGTCTCCTACTTGATGGGCAATGCCGGCTACCTCGCCTACATGACCGCCAAGGCCGCCATCACCGGGATGACCCGCGGCCTCGCCCGCGAACTCGGCCCCGACCGCATCCGGGCGAATGCGCTGGTGCCCGGCTGGGTGCTGACCAGGCGGCAGCGCGACCTCTGGGCCACGGAAAAGGCGCTCGCCGCGCATCTCGCCCGGCAATGCCTCAAGGAGCATCTCGTCGAGCGGGACATCGTCGAGGCCACGCTCTTCCTCGCCTCCGACGCCTCGCGCATGATGACCGGCCAGGCGATGGTGGTGGACGGCGGCGTCGTGGTCACCGGATGAACGGGGCCGCCTGGATCGCCGTCGACTGGGGCACCTCGAACCTGCGCGCCTGGGCGATCGGCGCCGACGGCGCCGTGCTCGACGTGGCCGCCTCCGACGACGGCATGGCCCGGCTCGGCCCCGGCGATTTCGAGCCCGCGCTCCTGCGGCTGGTCGGACCCTGGCTCGCGGAAGGCAGGGTGACCGAGGCGCTGGCCTGCGGCATGGTCGGCGCGCGCCAGGGCTGGACCGAGGCGCCCTATGCCGCCGTCCCCTGCCCGCCGCTGCATCCCGAGCGCTTCGTGCGCCCGGCGGTCGCCGACCCGCGGCTCCGCCTCCACATCCTGCCGGGGCTCTGCCAGCGCACGCCCTGGGACGTGATGCGCGGCGAGGAGACCCAGATCGCCGGCTTCCTCGCCGGCGAGCCGGATTTCGACGGCGTGCTCTGCCTGCCGGGCACCCACAGCAAATGGGCCCATGTCGGCGCCGGCGAGGTGGTGAGCTTCACCAGCTTCATGACCGGCGAGATCTTCGCCCTGCTCGCAAAGGCCTCGGTGCTGCGCCATTCCGTCGCCGACACCGGCTGGTCGGAGCCCGATTTCATCGAGGCCGTGGACGAGACCCTCTCCCGCCCCGAGCGCCTCGCCGCGCGGCTCTTCGGCCTGCGCGCCGAATCCCTGCTTGCCGATCTCGCCCCAGAGCGCGCCCGCGCCCGGCTCTCGGGCCTGCTGATCGGCGCCGAGCTCGCCGCCACGCGCCCCTACTGGCTGGGGCGCGACGTGGTCCTGATCGGCGCCGCCGGCCTCGCGGAGGCCTATCGCGCCGCGCTGGCGCATTGCGGGCTCGCGGCCCGGCAGGTCGCCGTCGCCGGCCTCACCCTCGCCGGGCTCGCCGCCGCGCATTCCGCCCTCGCCTCGACACGGAGCACCCCATGAGCCGCCGCCTGATCGCCATCCTCCGCGGCATCGATCCCGCCCGGGCCATCGAGACCGCCACCGCGATCGTCGAGGCCGGGATCGGCTGGATCGAGGTCCCGCTCAACTCGCCCGACCCCTTGCGCAGCATCGCCGCCATGCAGGCCGCGCTGGGGGATCGCGCGCGCATCGGCGCCGGCACCGTGCTCGCCCCCGAGGAGGTACGCCGGGTCGCCGATACCGGCGCGAGCTTCATCGTCTCTCCGAACTGCAATGCCCAGGTCATCGCGCGCACGAAGGAACTCGGCCTCGGCTCCTATCCCGGCGTCTTCACGCCCAGCGAATGCTTCGCCGCGCTCGATGCCGGCGCCGATGCGCTCAAGCTCTTTCCCGCCGGCATGGCCGGGCTCGAAGGGCTGAAGGCGATCCGCGCCGTCCTGCCCCGCGACACGCTGGTCTATGCCGTGGGCGGCGCGGCGCCCGCGAGTTTCGCCGACTGGAAGGCCGCGGGCGCCGACGGCTTCGGCCTCGGCTCCGCGCTCTTCCAGCCGGACTGGCCGCTGACACGCATCGCCCAGGCCACGGCGGCCGGCGTTGCCGCCTATGACGCCGCCTGGGGCACGCCGACCGCCTGACCCGCCATCACCTCGGCCTGCACCACCGTCCCGGGCACACCGCACGACAAAGGCCCGCCCTCCTGCCGGGGAACCCTGCCCGCGCTGACGCACGGGCGGGACGGCGAAGGCCTCGCGTTCGAGAGAGCGTATCGCGCATCGTGAAGACCAGGTTTACGCGAAACGCGTTCCCGCATGATATCAACCACATAGCCGGATGTGCGCGCGCGCACGAAGCCGGCTCTAGCCGAAGGCGTCCGGCTCCGAAGCCTTGCGCCGGGCGACATAGTCGTCGAGCCCCTCGGCGATGCCCGGGTCGATCGGCGGCGCCACGTATTCGGCGAGCATCTTCGCCACCCTCGCATTGGCGAGCTGCATCGAATCCTGGGCGCCGGCTTCGGCCCAGGTCTCGAAGGGCCGGTAGTCGAGCAGGTCCGAGCGCCAGAAGGCGGTCTTGAAATTCGCCTGCGTATGCTGGCAGCCGAGGTAATGGCCCCCCGGCCCCACCTCCCGGATCGCCTCCATGGCCTGGCCGTTCTCGCTGAGGTCGATGCCTTCGGCGATGGCATGCAGCACGCCGAGCTGATCGGCATCGAGCACGAATTTCTCGAAGGACGATACCAGCCCGCCCTCGAGCCAGCCGCAGGAATGCAGCATGAAGTTGACCCCGCCGAGCAGCGCGGCGTTGAGCGTGTTCGCGGTCTCGTAGGCGGCCTGGGCATCGGGCAGCTTGGAGCCGCAGAGCGCGCCCCCCGAGCGGAACGGCAGGTTCAGCCGCCGCGCGAGCTGGCCCGCGCCCCAGAGGATCTTGCTCGCCTCGGGCGTGCCGAAGGTCGGCGCCCCGGAGTTCATGTCGATCGAGGTCACGAAGGCGCCGAAGATCGCCGGGGCGCCGGGATTGACCAGCTGCGAATAGGCGACGCCGGTCATCGCCTCGGCGAGCACCTGCGTGAGCGTGCCGGCGACGCTCACCGGCGCCATGGCACCGCCGACGATGAAGGGCGAGACGATCACCCCCTGGCCGGCGCGGGCATAGACCTCGAGCGCGCCCATCATCGTGGAATCGAAGGTGAGCGGCGAGTTGATGTTGATGAGCGAGGTCATGTAGCAGTTCGGCCCGACGTTCTCGGCCCCGAAGAGGATCCGGCACATCTCCACCGAATCCTCGGCGCGCACCGGCTCGGTCACCGAGCCCATGAAGGGCTTGTCGGAGAGCGTCATATGCGCCAGCAGCATGTCGAGATGCCGCTTGTTCACCGCGATGTCGGTCGGCTCGCAGACCGTGCCGCCCGAATGGTGCAGCCATTTCGACATGTAGCCGAGCCGCACGAGGTTGCGGAAATCCGCGATCGTCGCATAGCGCCGCCCGCCCGCCATGTCGCGCACGAAGGGGGGGCCGTAGACCGGCGCCAGCACCAGGCTCTTGCCGCCGATCACCACGTTGCGCTCGGGGTTGCGGGCCATCTGGGTGTATTCCCGCGGCGCCGTGGCACAGAGCGAGCGCGCCAGCCCGCGCGGCAGATGCACCCGCTCGCCGCGCACGTCCGCCCCCGCCCCGCGCCAGAGCTCCAGCGCCGCCGGGTTGTCGGCGAAATTGACGCCGATCTCCTCCAGCACCGTCTCGGCATTGGCCTCGATGAGCGCCAGCCCCTCCTCGTCGAGGATCTCGTAGTTCGGGATCCGGCGACGGATATAGGGCGCCGCCTCGATCCTCGGCGCGGTGCGCTCGGCCCGCCGCGCCGCGCCGCCGCCCCGCCCGCGGCGGCTGCCCGACCCTGCTTCCGCGGTTTCACTCATAGGCACGTCCTCCCACACCAGCGACGGCGCGTCGCCCGACTCGCCTCCCGTCTAGCCGCCGCTTCCGGCCGCCGTCCGGTGGTTTCCGCCGCCACAGGCACCATCCGCGACATGTCCCGTCCGATACCCGCCCGTCAATGGGTCAGCTTGATCGAGAGCTCGGTGAGCGCGCGCTGGTCGCTCTCGTTGAGTTCGCCCAAGCCGGTTGTGGCGACATGCAGCGCGACGAGGATCTCCTCGAGCTCCTGCATCTCCGCATCGGTATATTCCCGGTCCGCTCGCGCGAAGCCCGAGATGCTGCGCGATCCGTCGATGACCACCGAGATCGAGGCGCCGTTCATAAGCCCGAAATCCTTGGCCGCCTCCAGCACGCCGTGGCTGTCGATCGCCTCGAGTTCGGACCAGCGGACCCGTCCCACGTTCTGCAGGCCCCAGTGCACCAGCGGGTCATGCACGACCATGCCCTTCGCCGAATAGTGATCCATCCAGCGCTTGGCGTAGGTCTGGAACAGATAGGTCGGTCGGGTGAAGCGGATATGCATCGCCACCGCGAAACCGGCCGGGCTGAGCCGGTCGATCTCGTGAAGCAGGGCCGCAATACTCGCCCGTTGCGTCATTTCCCCTCGCGGCTCGCGACATGGTTGCACGATCGCGATTACCGGCATAACCTCGCCGCGGGACGAAGGTAGTTGCTCCCGAGCGGCCGCGGAAGCCCGTTTGTTGAGAACTGGAAACGAATCGAGACGAGGAGCCTGATGAATCCGAACGAGATCGCTCCGCTCGCTCCCGCAGGCTTCTACGTCGCAATTCGTGTCGGCTACGCCTTCCCGATGGTCGAGCACAATTACCTGCCCGCGGCCTGGGTCCGCGAATACACCGTCAGCGGCCTGATCGTGCACGATCCGGCGATGGTCTGGGCCTATCGGAACTGCGGCATCACGCGGTGGGGCACGCTCGGCGCGAACGACAGCCAGGGCGTCCTCGAACTCGCCAGGACCCATGGGCTGAACTTCGGCGCGGTGGCGAGCTTCCTCGACGCCGGAGATGCCGGCCAGCGGTCCTTCGGCTTCTTCTTCAGGTCGGACCGCGAGTACAAGAACGACGAAATGCAACTTCTGAACGAAATGCTTATTCAGTCCCATTTGGCGCATGCGCGGCCGAGGAATTTGACTGCTGCCGAGTTGGAGACATTGAGCCTCGTGAAAAACGGGCTGCTCATGAAAGAAATAGCGTGCCTTCTCGGTATCTCCGAGAGCGCTATTAAGCAAAGGCTCAAGAGCGCCCGAGTCAAGTTGAATGCAAAAACTGGATCCCAGGCTGCTGCTCGAGCAACTATGCTCGGAATGATCTAGCCAGATTCCGACACCCCACTTAAGAAACACGATGCAGCTTTGTATCTGGTCGCATAACGACTATTAACAAGAGGTTGCATAGGGGCTTAAATCCACTCTCCACCTTGGAGAGTGAATCATGCACAACATTACCTTCGATTTTCTCGGCCAGCACCGGCACGGTTCGGCTTTTCACGAATATCTGCGCTTGCGCAAGGCGTTCTTCGTCGACGCGCTTCGGTGGGACATCCCGCATAACGACGACGTCGAAATGGACCAGTACGACAACCCCTGCGCGTATTATTCGCTGGTGCTCCGGCGCGGCGAGGTGATCGGCGGGGCGCGGATAATGCCGACCAGCGCCGTCTGGGGCCGACACACATACATGCTGCGAGACGCCCAGCAGGGACGGATCGACCAGATCCCGGCCGAAGTGCTGCAAGGCGACATCGCTTCGGACGAGGTCTGGGAATGCACCCGACTGGTCACCTCGGACCGGGTGCGGACGCAATCCGAACGCGCCGATTGTCTCGCCCTGATCGTCGAGGGCCTGATCGAGATCGCGAATCGCTTTGGCGGGATCGAGATGGTGACCCTGACGCGCCCTTCGCTGATGCGCGCATTGCGACAACTGGGCTTCGCCGTCAGCCAGGACGGCGGGTCCTACTTCAGCGAGGCCGACGGCCGCCGATATGCCGTCCTGCGCATGCCCGCGATGCGAACCTCGCATCTCATCGCCGCCGAATAGTCGTTATGCGGACCATGATTACGGGGCAGAACGGACCCGTCAGCCGCGTCGCGCGGTCTCGGACGCGAAGTCCTATACAATTGTACAGCTTTCTTATGGGCCCGCTTCCCGCTCTAGATGAAAACCGGAGCCTTTGGCGAGTTCTGGAAGCGAGTTGGTCCATGATGGCGAAGTCGGCCGGTGAAATCGATGCTTGGGTTGGCCGGCGAATGCGTCAGCGACGGGAGGCGCTCGGCATCAGCCAGGCCCGGCTCGCCCGGCATCTCGGTCTGACCTTCAGCCAGGTGCAGAAATACGAGAAGGGAACCAACCGTATCGGCGCCGGCAGGCTCTATCTTCTCGCGGGATTTCTCGGTGTGCCGGTGCAGTTCTTCTACGACGGCCTCGCCTCGCTTCCAGGGGCCGAGCCCTCCCCCGAGGATCCCGGCACGGAGCCGGACGAGATCATCGCCCTCGAGAGCGCCTATCGCTCCATCGCCGATCCCGAGACGCGCGACTCGCTGCTCGCCCTTGTCCGCTCGGTGGCGGAGACGGCGGCAGCGCCGAAGCTTCGCACGTTCGAGAGCCGCATCGCCGCCACCCCCCTTCCGACTTCCTTCGCCGACGACCGTCGCAGGGTCCGCAAATAGGCTGCCGAACCGGCCGCACAGGTCGCAAGGGGAAGGCCGTCAGTGCGCGAGGATTCGTTGGGATCCCCTCCGCATTCCCCGATCTGCTTCCTTGCACGCCCGCGCGGTGACGACGGTGCCGTCCCCGCGAGCGGTCACGCCTTGGGCGGCGCAGGCCGGTAGTGCTCGATGAGCGCCTGGAGTCCCTTCCGGCCGGCGCCGGCACCGGCGAGGCCGGCATAGAGGTCCCGGCAGAGTTCGGCGGCGGCAAGTCTTGCCGCATCCTCCGGCATGGCGGCGATGGCGATTTCCAGATCCTTGATGAAATGGTCGATGGTGAAGCTCACCTCGGCATTTCCGCCCACCATCCTCGGGCCGAGGCGCTGCATCAGCGGGCCGCTGGCGGTGCCTGTCGCGAGCACTTCCTGTAGCTTGGCGGGCGCCAGGCCGGAGGCTTCGGCGAAGGCAAGCGCCTCGGCGAGACCGAGCAGGATGCCCGCCACCGCGATCTGGTTGCCGGCCTTGGCGATCTGGCCGGCGCCGGCGGCGCCCATCGCGAAGATCCGGCTGCCCATCACCTCGAGCAGCGGTCGCACCGCCGCGAGCGCAGCCGGCGCGCCGCCGACCATGAAGGTGAGCGTCCCCGCCTCGGCCCCCGGCGCGCCGCCGGTGACGGGGGCATCCAGCGCCATGACGCCCCGGCCGGCCGCCTCGGCGGCGATCCGGCGGGCCAGGTCCGGCGAGGAGGTGGTCATGTCGACCAGGCAATCCCCCGGCGCGGCGTTCGCGATCAGGCCATCCTCGCCGAGATAGATCTCCGCCACGTCTTCCGGCCCGCCGACGATGGTGAAGACCGTGGCGCAGCTTCGGGCGAGCGCCCCAGCATCGTCGGCCCAGACGGCCCCGTCGAGCAGGAACGGCGCGGCGCGGTCGCGGTTTCGGGCATGGACATGCACCGCATGGCCCGCCGCCATCACACGGCGCGCCATCGCGCCGCCCATGATGCCCAGCCCGATGAACCCGACCGAGGTCTCCCGCGCCATCGCCCGGCCGGTCTAGGCGGCCACCGCCGCGTCCCTGTCGCGGCCGTATTCCGCGATCGTGTCGAAGACATGGGCCGGCGCGTTCGAGCCGAAGGTGCAGCCCGGCGCGAGGATGAAGTTCCGACCCCCGGTGATCGCAAGCGCCTCGCCGATGTCGCGGCGGATCTCGGGGCGCGACTGTTCGACCACCTTGGCCTGGTCGATCCCGCCCATGATGCATTTCCCGGTGCGCTCGCGCATCTCTGCGATGGTAGGACAGGTCGGGTCATGCGCGGCCCAGCTCAGAACCTCGTGCGGGTAGTCGGCGACCCGGTCGAGATCGAGGTGGCTCTTGCAGGCGTGGAGCATGCGCACCAGGCCCGTGGTTTCCTCGAGGATGGCGAGGTCATAGGGCCTTACGAGGTCTTCATAGGCGTCTTGGGAATAGCCCTGCACGCAGGCTTCGGTCGCTGCCCCGCGGGTCGAATAGAAGACGCCGTCCACACCGTTCGCCGCCAGTTCGCGCATGTAGCGGATGACGGTTTCGGTCGCGGCCTCGAGCATCGGCCTGGCCTCGCGCGGATTGTCGAGGATCACGCGCAGCGCCGAGAAACCGGCATGGCGCAGGACCTGCTGGATGGGGTCGAAGGTGGTGTCGATCACCGGCCAATCCTCGCCGAGTTCCGCCCGGATGCCGTTCAGAAGCGCGATCTGGTTGGCATAGGTCGGATGGTCCATCGACTGCACGGTGATGCGGGCCATGTCGGCGGGAGTGGCGATCGTCTCCATGCCATCGGGCAGGGGATGGCGATAGTCGCTGACCGCCTTGGCCAGATCCCAATCGTATTGGCGAAAGAACTCGCAATGCCGGTCCGCTCCCTGCTGGCCAGTGGCATAGGGAGTGACGAAATGCATCCAGACCGACAGAGGGGGCCGGTCGACCGGCGCCCCCGCGACGGCGGCGTAGAATCGTTCGCGCTTGTTCATGCTGCTTCTCCGATAGGTTCCTGGGACGGACGGCTCAATCCTGGAGCACCGCCAGATTGGCCGATTCCCAGCCGAGCCAGACATCGTCGGGCACGTCCCGGTCCACATAGGCCTTGAGGATCGCCGCGCCGGCATCGCCGACGCGCACATCCACCGCCGTGCGGCTGCCCTTGAAGACGCGGTTGACCACCCTGCCCGGCACCGCATTCCCGGTCTCGGGCCTGGCGTCGTAGAAGCCGACCTTCTCGAGGCGCAACGCCGCCGTCACCACATCGCCGGGGCGCGGGGTACGGTCGAAGGCCCGGCCCTCGATCTGCATCCCGAACCAGTCGATCGCGACCCTGTCGTCTTCGGCATGTCTGACCGGGCCGCTCAGCAGGTTCGTCTCGCCGATGAATTCGGCGACGAAGCGGCTCTTCGGACGCAGATACAGATCCTCGGGCGTGCCGTCCTGCTCCACCCGGCCCTGGTTCATGACCACGATCCGGTCGGACATGGTCAGCGCCTCGTCCTGGTCATGCGTGACGAAGAAGAAGGTCTTGCCGGTCCGGCGCTGGATGTCCTTGAGCTCGAGCTGCACCTGCGCGCGCAGCCGCGCATCCAGCGCACCCAGAGGCTCGTCGAGCAAGAGCAGATCCGGATCCGGCGCCAGCGCCCGCGCCAGCGCCACACGCTGCCGCTGACCGCCGGACAGCTGGTCGGGAAAGCGGTCCCGGAAGGCATCGAGTTCGAGGAACGACAGAAGCTCGTCCACCCGCGCGGCGATCCTGTCCCTGGTCATGCGCTTGAGTTCGAGCCCGAAGGTGACGTTGCGTGTCACTGTCATGTGGGGAAAGAGCGCATAGTCCTGAAACACCATGTTGACCTTGCGCTTGTTCGGCGGCAGCCGGGTCACGTCCTCTCCGCCCAGCACGATGCGGCCGCTGTCGGGCTGGGCGAAGCCGCCCAGGATGCGCAGCGTCGTCGACTTCCCGCAGCCCGAGGGTCCGAGAAACGTGACGAATTCGCCCGGATCGATCTTCATGTCGAGCTTCTGCAGGGCGACGGTCCTGCCGAAGGACTTGGAGATGCCGTCGATGTGGACGATTGGATCTTCGATGGTCGGCATTGTTCAGGTTCCCTTACCCATGCGGCGCATCGAGCGTTCGGCCCAGATGCCCAGCACCGCGGTCATGATCAGTACGACCGTGGCGATGGCGTTGATTTCCGGCGACATCCCCGAGCGCAGTTTCGAGAAGATCAGCACCGGCAGCGTCGGCTCGTAGCCCCCCAGGAAGAACGAGCGCACGAAGTCGTCGAAACTCAGGAGCATGCAGAACACGCCGGCCCCGATCAGCGCCGGTTTGAGATAGGGCAGCGTGATGCGGAAGAAGCTGACGAACCTGTCCGCGCCGAGATCCATCGCCGCCTCGGTATGGCTCGCGGGCAGCGTCGCCAGCCGCGCCATGACCACCAGCGCGACGAAGGGCACGTTGTGCACCGCATGCGCCCAGATGATCGCGAACATGCCCGTCTCGACGCCCAGGAGCCGGGCGAAGATGCGGAACGAGATCGCCGAGATGATCCCGGGAATGACCGCCGGCAGGATGGTCAGCCCGAGGATCACCGTGCGGCCGAAGAACGACCGGCCGGCGAGCAGCACCGAGATCCAGGTGCCGACGGTCAGCGAAATGGCCGTGCTCGCAATGGCGATCGTCGTCGAATAGATGAAGACGCTGATCACCTCTGTATCCCTGAAGACGCCGACATACCAGTCAAGCGTCCAGGACTTGATCGGGAAGCCGATGAACTTCGAGTCCTTGAACCCCATCAGGATCATCAGCACCAGAGGCACGAACAGATAGACCACGAAGGCCCAGTAGATGATCGACATCAGGATGCGCGTGTTGCGGGTCATTTCCGGCCCCCCTTCTGCAAGGCGCCCATCAGCTTCATGAAGGTTCCGGAGAGGACGAGCGCCGTCAGCAGCATGATGGTCGAGAACGCGGCCCCGGTCGGCCATTCGTCGCCCGCCACATGGAAGAACCCGGCTATGGTCTCGGAGAACAGCGTGGTGCTGGGACCGCCGAGCAGGATCGGCGTGGCATAGAGGCCGGTCGAGATCAGGAAGACCAGCGTGCAGCCCGAGGAGATCCCCTCGAGCGACAGGGGCAGGATGACGCGCCGGAACCGCGTCCAGGGCCCCGCGCCCAGATCGGCCGCCGCCTCGGAGAAGGTCTGCGGGATCTTTTCGAGGGCCGAATAGAGCGGCATCAGCATGTAGAGCGACGTCAGATAGACGATGCCGAAGCCGAGCGAGAAGTTGGTGTACATGAAGGCGACCGGCTGATCGATCAGGCCCAGCGCCTTCAGGATCAGGTTCACGGCGCCGGTATTGCCCAGAAGGATCATGATCGCATAGGTGCGCACGATCTCCCCGACCCAGAACGGGATCAGCAGCAGCAGAAGAAGCAGCATCTGGTTGTCGCGCTTGACGTGGCGCGACAGGAAATAGGCCACCGGATAGACCAGCACGAGGGTGGCGAAGGTCAGCACCACCGAGAACACCAGGGTGCGGAAGAACGGCCTGAGGAAGATCACCTCGGTGAAGAAGGTCCGCCAGTTGTCCAGGGTGAATTGCGGCGTGTGCCCGACCGATGGCGGATAGGAATCGAGAAAGCTCACGCGGATCATCTGCAGGATCGGCCCGAGATGGGCGAACAGGACCCAGAAGATCGGAAAGGCCGCCAGCAGGACGAATTGCCGGCGGGTCGAGCCGAACACGTAGTCGGTGACTGCACGATAGGGGCCGGAATGGGAGAGCCGCCCCCAGAAGGTCGGGGCGTCACCCTTGCCGGACGCGGGCCTTCGGGAGGTGTCCGCAGCGGTTTCCGAGCGGGACGTTGTTGACATCTGATCTCCTCGTCGGTCGCACGCGGCTTGCGCAGCAACCCCAGGTGCAGCGTGGTGACAGGGGGCAGCCCCGGCAACGCGGGCCGGGGCCGCAATCGGGTCAGGCGGCCTTGATCTCCTCGACCGCCGGATCGATCAGGCTGTATTTCATGTCGTTGGCCTCGGCCCGGAAGAACTGGAGGTTCTCCAGTTGCTCGTCGGGAAGCGAGGAGGCGGCCTTTTCGAGATCGGACAGGTGCTCCGACGCTCCCTTGTAGGTCGAGATGAAGCCTGTCGATCTGGTCAGCTCCGCGCCGATCTCGGAACTCGCCAGCATGGCGTCGAGGAACTTGTAGGCATTGTCCGCATTCGGCGCGTTGTTGGCGATGTTCAGCGTGTAGACGAAACCGTAGGAACCCTCGTCGGGAACGCTCATCCCCAGGGGCATCCCGTCCATGATCAGCTGCGAGATCGGCCCGTTCCAGGCGTGGCACAGCACCACGTCCTGATTGACAAGCATCTGCTGAATCTCGGCGCCGGAATCGTAGTATTTCCGCACCAGCGGCTTGTGCTCGATCAGGAAGTCGCGCGCCTCGGAGACGATGCGGGCCGCCTCGTCGGGATCGTCCAAATAGGCGATCATGTTGCCGTCATAGCCCAGGTAGAGAATGACGATCGACATCAGGTCCGACGGGATGTAGGCGGTCTGCTGCTTGTAGTCTTCGGAGAACAGCGTGTCCCAGGTGTTGCGGCGGTCCTCCGGCACGAAATCCGTGTTGTAGGCCATGATCTCGGCCCCCGACAGGATCGGTGCGCCCCATTTGTTGCCGTTGATCGTGGCCCAGTCGCCGTCGGAATAGACCGGATTGATGTTGCCCCAGTTGGCCAGCCGGCCGGTATCGAGCGGCGCGATCAGTTCCGAGTCGATGAACTGCAGGAAGCGGTGGCCGGCGACGGTCAGAATGTCGACCGACGGGTTGGGCTGTTCGGCGGCCAGAAGGTTGAACTGCTTGCCCTGGTCGTCCACCAGACGGATCCGCACCTCGATGCCGGTTTCCTTCTCGAAAGCCTGCTTGAGGTCTTCCGGCACGAATTCGTCGTAGGTCCAGACGTTCACCACTCCGCCCGATTGCGCGGCCGAGGAGCGCAGATAGGCCGGCGAGGCCAGGAGTGCGGAGGCCCCCGCCGCGGTGCCCAGAAAGCGGCGCCTGGATTGGATCAGCTTTGTCATTCGTCTCTCTCCCCGTGTTGACTTCAGTGATGATCGGCGGGCTGGGTGGATGCTCCCGAGACCTGGCTGCCGCCATTGCCGGTTCGCGCGGGAACGTCGGGCAGGATGCCATCCCGGATGGACGCCTGCAATTGCTCAAGGCTCATGCCATCGAGCCCGATGGCGTCGACCAGCACGTTCTCGCGCGCGAAATCGCGACCGTACATGGCCGAGAAGATGTCGATCCCCGCCCGATGCAGCGTCGCGGGGCGGCCGGTCATCTCGCCCAGTCTGGTGGTCAGGACCAGCCCGAACGGCACGTCCTCGGTGACGTAGCGGCTGTCCGCGGTGGCCGGTCCGGTGCCGCCGTTGCCCATCTCGTGCATGCGCTGGTTCATCTCCGAGATGCTGGCGACGGGCACGTGGAAGGACAGGTGGAAATGCTCGAAGATCGTGCGCACCGACAGGCCGAGCGCGGCGGCGATCTCCAGCCGCTCCCGGTCCAGCGCCTCGAGCAGGCGCCCGACATGGGGAGTGACGTTCTGCCCCTGGCTCCAGGTCTCGCCGCGCTCCATCCGGGTCATGTTGCCGAGCGCGATGCCCATGTGGTTCTGCGGGTTGAGGTTGCTGAGCGATATCGCCAGGAGACCGTCGCGCATCTTGAAACGATCGCCGAACAGGCGCTGGCAGATCGCCAGCCCCTCGCCGGACAGGCGTTCCGGCACGGTGCAGATGTCGACGCTCTTGCGCAGAGTGTTGACCTTGACATGCGTCAGATCCGGCTGCTGGCGGCCGGTAACGATCGTCGTGCCCCAGGCCGCGATCGGCGCGACCACCCCGCGCCGCGCCAGGAGGTCCGACAGATAGAGCGCACCCAGCGAGGCGTGCGAGCTGATGATCACCGGCTGGCCCGGGCGGATATGCGGCGCCAGCGCGTCCATCACCGCCTTGTGCCCATAGGCCGGCAGCACGATCATCAGGACGTCGCTGGCCTCGGCAAGCGCGCGGGCGCTCTCTGCGATGGCGGGTCGGAAGGAACCTTCCACGGCCCCGGTCGCAACCAGGTCGGCCCCCGCGGCCAGCGCCCGGGTCCGCGCCCCCGACGGCGACCACAGCATCGCCGGGACCGCGTTCCTGCTCAGAAAGGCGGCTGTGGCGAAGGCCACCGATCCGGCCCCCGCGATTCCGACAGAAATCTCGCTCTCCTTCGTCATGTCCGTCTACCGGCCCTCGCTTGCGGTTCGCTTCATTCCCACGGGTCACTATTCACGGGCGCTCCGGGGATGGCCATCGCGGATGCAACTCGTCGATGTGAAACCTGTGCGAATGCACGATGGCGCGCGCGCCGTCGACCGCCCGATAGGCGCCGGACCGAACATGCGGATGCGAGGGCAGGAGGCCGGTATGCACGTGGCTGAGCTCGGCCGGATCATCGGCCGGCCAGAGAAGGGCGGTTGCCGCCGTGATCACAAGCGTCGCCGTCCCGAGGGTCACGAGCGCCGCCGCGAGCCCCAGTTCCGATCCGAGCCAGCCCGACAGCGGATAGGCGATCAGCCAGGCCGCGTGCGACAGCGAGAATTGCGCGGCGAAGAGCGCCGGGCGGTCCGCGCGTGCGGAGGACCGCACCAGAAGCAACGAACCCGGCGTCAGCACCAGCGAGGACATGGCCCCCAGCCCCGCCCAGAGCGCCAGCAACCCGGCGAAATCCGGCTCGGACAGGATGGTGAAGGCCAGCCCGCCCATGGACGCGGCTCCGCCGAGCATCAGGCGGCGTTCGGACAGGTGGCGCAACAGGCGCGGCACCGCGAGGGCAGCAACGATCGACCCGGCGCCGAAAGCGGCCATGAGATCGGTATAGACCGCGGCGCCCCCTCCGAAACGCAGCCCGGCATAGGCCGCGGAATTGACCAGAACCCAGGCCATGGTCAGCGACATGGCGAAATTGACCGCCAGAAGCCCGCGCAACCGGACGGTGTGCAGATAGATGGCATAGCCCTTGGCCAGCCGCCGCCGGAACGGCTCGGTCACCCCCGCGGTGCCGCGGGCCGGCAAGCGGGCGCCGAACAAGGCGGCCGCCGACAGCGCGAAGGCCAGGGCCGTGCCCAGAAGCAGCGCCGGCGGCGCCACCAGCATGAGGAGCAACCCGGCCAGGACCGGGCTCACCAGGGTTTCGAGATTGCCGGCCGCGCGCGACAGCGACAGCGCCCGCGCATATTGCGCCTCGTCCGCGAGCACGTCGGGGATGGTGCTCTGATAGGCCGGGGTGAAGGCGGCCGAGCACATCTGGAACAGGAACATCAGGAGATAGACCTGCCAGACCGCATCCGTCAGCGGCAGGAGAAGCGCGAGCGTCAGTCGCGCCAGGTCGAGCGCGACCAGCAGCGGCCGCACCGGCACCCTGTGGACGAGGGCATTCGCGAAGGGGGCGAAGCCGACATAGGCGACCATCTTGATCGTGAAGACCCCGGACAGCAGCAACCCGGCCTGTGCGGCGCCGCCGATCTCGTAGGCCAGGAGCGCCAGCGCGACCGTCATCAGCCCGGTTCCGATCAGCGACATCAATTGCGATGCGAAGAGGTGGCGAAAGGCGCGATTTGCGAGAAGGCCGGTCACGAGCGGGCGCCCTCCGCCGTCCCGGCCCGCCCGGGCGCGGAACGCCTGCCGGCCGCCGGCCCAGATCCCGCCACGATTCCCTCCGCGGCGGGGCAAGCGGCATGTCCCTCTGCCGGGCGCGACAGCCTCGCGGTCAAAGCGTTTCCAGAGGGCCGCTCCGGGCTGGCGCCGGCACCTCCGCCGCGCGCTCGGATGCGCCTGACAGGGCTCGCCGACGAGGCGCAAGGCCCGCGGCAGGCGGTCGTCCCGCTGTCCTGGCGGCTGCAGGCGACCATCGGCGAAGCGTATCCGGCGCACGCTCCGCGGCCGGCCGGTTTCACCCTGCCCGCCCCTGGCCGCGGCAACGGCGTTGACGCAGGTCCGCGCCTGCGCGGAAGCGCCGCCCCTGCCCGTCCCATGCTGCCCGCACCTGGGATCGCCACCTCCTTCCCGGCCTCAATCCGTCAAGGGCTGGCCGTGATCGAGGAAGCGTTCGATCCGCTCCCGCCACGGCGCGAGGTCGATGTTGCGCGCGACAAGCCACGCATCGTCGTAGTAAGTGTCAGAATAGCGGTCGCCGCTGTCGCAGAGAAGCGTCACCAGCGCGCCCTCGCGCCCCCGGCGCATCATGGCTTCGGCAATGGTCAGCAACCCGAAGAAGTTGGTGCCGGTCGATCCGCCGACACGGCGGAACAGCCGCTCGGACAGCACGCGCGCCGCCGCGATCGAGGCAGCGTCGGGCACGCGGATCATGTGGTCGATCACCGTCGGGATGAAGGAAGGCTCCACCCGAGGCCGGCCGATCCCCTCGATTCGGCTCCCCGGCGCGGTCACGTCGCGGTTTCCCGTGCACCAGGCGTCGAAGAAGGCCGAGCCCTCGACATCGACGACGCAGAGCCTGGTCGCAAGCTTGTTGTAGCGGATGTAGCGCCCGATCGTGGCCGAGGTCCCACCGGTGCCCGCGCTCATGATCACCCATTCCGGAACCGGATCGGCCTCGTACTGCATCTGCTCGAAGATGCTCTGGGCGATGTTGTTGTTGCCGCGCCAGTCGGTTGCACGTTCCGCATTGGTGAACTGATCGAGATAGTGGCCACCCGTCTCCCGCGCGATGCTCTCGGCCACCTGATAGACCTCACCGGCACGGTCGACGAAGTGGCAGCGGCCGCCGAGCTGCTCGATCGCCGCTATCTTCTTGGGGCTGGTGGAGCGGGGCATCACGGCAATGAAGGGCAGATCGAGCAGCTGTGCAAAATAGGCCTCGGACACGGCCGTCGACCCCGAAGACGCTTCGATCAGTGTCGTTTCCGGGCCGATCCAGCCGTTGCAGAGGCCGTAGAGGAAGAGCGACCGCGCCAGCCGGTGCTTCAGGCTTCCGGTCGGGTGCGTGCTCTCGTCCTTGAGATAGGCCGAGATGCCCTGAAGCCCCTTGAAATAGGGGTGGATCAGATGCGTGTCGGCCGACCGTCGCGCGTCTCCGAGCAGGACGTCGATGGCGCGGCACGACCAGTCGCGGACCGGATTGTTCTCGAAGGGAATTGCCTGCGGGCATCCGTGCTCGGGCTTCATCGCCACGCCCCGCTCAGTGCAAGGATTGCGTCGATTCCGGTCTGCGCATCCTTCGGCAAGCCCGGGACGCCGAAATCGGCGCGCGCCGGCAAGGGCGCGGCGAAGAACCCGGCATGGGCCATGCTGGTCCCGGCCGGCCCGGACGGATCGCGAAGCGGCACCGTCGCCTCGACCCCGCGGCCCTGATCGGTGCCCGCGGCATCGGCGCTGGCTCCGAGCGTCTTCGGGCACTGCCGTTTCCGCATCGCGGAATCCTCCGACGCACAGGCACCCGTCAGCTGCTGTGTCATTCATCTTCCCTTCGGGGCAAGGAGGACGAGCCGTGATCGCTCCACCGGTTTGGTCTGGGCGGCCAGCCGTCGGCCCGCCTTCGAGCGGCATCTGCGGGGCGCGGCGATGCGAAAGGCGGCGCAATCCCGACGCGGTCGTGAATTCCGTTCCGTTTCGCGCCGCTGACCCGCATCCGTTCCGATGTCCCGCTGTGAGCGCCCCTCGATGCGTCAGTGATAGAGCAGGATAAGGTATCGCAAAAATACTATGTTGCTATACTGTCTATACGGAAACGCGATAGGGATCTTCGCACCCGCTTCCTTCAAGCCGGGTCGCCGAACCCGCAAGATGCCCGCGATCGCCCTTCCGGGCCGAGCGAGGAAGAAGTCCGACGTCGCCCCGTCCGGCGCCCGCCGCCGGAAATTCCCCGTCCGCCCCCGGCGGCGCGGTCGATGCCGCGGACCAGACTGGCGAGGCGGGAATATTCCCGCCGGAACCTGCAATAGTCTTCTGGAACAACGGCATAGCCTCGCCGCAGGCCGATTGTGTCGCGTCGGCGGATTCCCTTGCGAAGCGGCGCGCGCAGCCCTATTCGTGCGCCCATGACATCAGAGAGCCACCAGCGCCTGCTCATCGTCGATTTCGGCAGCCAGGTCACCCAGCTGATCGCGCGGCGATTGCGCGAGGCGCGGATCTACTGCGAGATCCATCCCTTCCAGAAAGTCGATGCCGGCTTTCTCGAAGCCTTCGCGCCGCAGGCGGTCATTCTCTCCGGCGGACCGGCCAGTGTCGTCGAGGCGGAAAGCCCGCGTGCCGACCCGGCGGTCTTCGCTCTCGGCGTGCCGGTCCTCGGGATCTGCTACGGCCAGCAGGTGATGATGGAACAGCTCGGCGGCCGGGTGGAGGCCGGGCATCACGCCGAATTCGGCCGCGCCTTCGTCAGCCCCACCGACACCGCCGATCCGCTCTTCGCCGGACTCTTCGCCACCGGGCGCGAGGAGGTCTGGATGAGCCACGGCGACCGGGTCACGGCCCTCGCCCCGGGCTTCTCGGTGATCGGCGCCTCGCCGAACGCGCCCTTCGCCATCGTCGCCGACCCGGCGCGACATTTCTACGCGGTGCAGTTCCATCCGGAGGTGCATCACACCGTCAACGGCGCGCGGATCCTGAGGAACTTCACCGACCTCGCCAGCTTCACCGGCGACTGGACGATGGCCGCCTACAAGGAGCAGGCGATCGCCGCGATCCGCGCCCAGGTGGGCGAGGCCCGGGTCATCTGCGGCCTCTCCGGGGGCGTGGATTCCTCTGTCGCCGCCGTGCTGATTCACGAGGCGATCGGCGAGCAGCTCACCTGCGTCTTCGTCGACACCGGCCTGATGCGCCAGGGCGAGGCCGACGAGGTGGTGGGCCTCTTCCGCGACCACTACAATATCCCGCTGATCCACGCGGACGAAGGCGACCGCTTCCTTGCCGCGCTCGCCGGCATCGACGAGCCGGAGGCCAAGCGCAAGATCATCGGGCGCCTCTTCATCGAGGTCTTCGAGGCGCGCGCCCGCGAGGTCGGAGACGCCGAATTCCTCGCCCAGGGCACCCTCTATCCGGACGTGATCGAGAGCGTCAGCTTCACCGGCGGCCCCTCGGTGACCATCAAGAGCCACCACAATGTCGGCGGCCTGCCGCAACGGATGCATCTGAAGCTGGTGGAGCCGCTGCGCGAGCTCTTCAAGGACGAGGTCCGCGCGCTCGGGCGCGAGCTCGGCCTGCCGGCGAGCTTCGTCGGCCGGCACCCCTTCCCCGGCCCCGGCCTCGCCATCCGCTGCCCCGGCGCGATCACCCCCGAGAAGCTCGCCATCCTGCGCAAGGCCGATGCGGTCTATCTCGAGCAGATCCGGCGGCACGGTCTCTACGATGCGATCTGGCAGGCCTTCGCCGTCCTGCTCCCGGTCCGTACCGTGGGCGTCATGGGCGACGGGCGCACCTACGATTATGTCTGCGCCCTGCGGGCGGTGACCTCCGTCGACGGGATGACCGCGGACTACTATCCGTTCGACCACCCGTTCCTGTCGGAAACCGCCACGCGGATCATAAACGAAGTCAAAGGCATAAACCGCGTTACCTACGATATCACATCAAAACCGCCGGGCACCATCGAATGGGAGTGACCCAGGCGGATCCGGCCGGCACCGAAATAGCGGCACCTTGCAGCGCAACCCTCTCAAGAGGGTGCGGGAAGGGAATCTGGTCCATGTGGGCGATGGCAACCGCGGCGGGCGCACGCATTTGGGCGGTTCGGGGCACCTGAGCGCCGTGGCTGCGGGGCACCCGATCGGCGTCTTCCGAGCAACGACTCGATCTCCTGCTGCCGGGAACGCCGGCTTGAGGATGGCCGCCTTCGGTCCGGTCGCCGGAAGAACTGGGCATCGGAATCGCCCTCGGAGCACGGGATCTGGAAGCCAGGCACTTTTGCAGGCGCAGTCCTGGAACCCAATTCCTGCACGGTCCGAGTCCGGCCTGCATCGGCCTACCCGCGGTGATCCGGGCCGAACGTGCCCGGTGGAAGTGGTGATCGAAGACGTGCTGCTCCATCGCCGGAAGAGAGCAACAGGCCGGTCGAGAACAGGATTCAGCTGACGCGGCGCTGCCTTGCTTGCCGTGATGGCCCGGCGCCCACAAGCCGGGCCGATCCAGAATGTCGTGGCCCGGAACCATGACTGAGGCTCATGCTTTTTGCAATGAATGTCATTTTTCTTCATCCATCGGGTGGGGTATGGCTGGTGACGGCAATTGCGGGGACGACTGGCATGGAAGCCTTCAGACTACCCGGACCCGCTCGGCTGGCGGAGCTGCGGGCGCTGGCCAAGGAGCGAATCCTGGTCCTCGACGGGGCGATGGGCACGATGATCCAGGCGCTCGACATGACGGAGGAGGATTTCGTTGGAGCGGGTCATGAGCGAGGCCCTGGGCATGGGCCCGGCTGTCGGCATTGGCATCGTTCCGAGCATCCGCAGAAGGGCAACAACGACCTTCTTGTCCTGACCCAGCCGAAAGCGGTTGAGGACATCCAGTTTCAGTTTGCCATGGCCGGTGCGGACATCCTCGAGACCAACACCTTCTCCTCGACCTCGATCGCGCAGGCGGATTACGGCCTGGAAGCGGCGGTGCACGATCTCAACGTCGCCGGCGCGCAGGTCGCGCGACGGGCGGCCGACCGCGCCACGGCCCGGGACGGCCGCGCGCGCTTCGTGGCCGGCGCGGTGGGGCCGACCAACCGGACCGCCTCGATCAGCCCCGACGTGAACGATCCCGGCTTTCGCGCCGTCGGTTTCGATCAGCTGCGCGTGGCCTATGGCGAACAGATCGACGGTCTGATCGAGGGTGGCGCCGATCTGATCCTGATCGAGACGATCTTCGATACGCTCAACGCCAAGGCGGCGATCTTCGCCGCCTTCGAGAGCTTCGCCAAGGTGGGCCGCCGCCTGCCGATCATGATCTCCGGCACGATCACCGACGCCTCGGGCAGAACGCTGTCGGGACAGACGCCCACCGCCTTCTGGCATTCCGTCGCCCATGCCCGGCCGTTCACGGTGGGGCTGAACTGCGCGCTCGGGGCGGCCGCGATGCGCCCGCACATGGCCGAGATCGCGGCCGTGGCCACGACGCGGACCTGCGCCTATCCCAACGCCGGGCTGCCCAACGCCTTCGGCCTCTACGACGAGACGCCCGACCGGACCGCGGCGGCGGTGGCCGAGTTCGCGCGCGAGGGCATCGTCAATGTTGTCGGCGGCTGCTGCGGCACCACGCCAGACCATATCCGCGCCATCGCCGAGGCCATCACGCCCTTCGCGCCGCGGGAGGTGCCCGCATGACCCGGCTCCTCCGCCTCTCGGGCCTCGAGCCCTTCGTGCTGACGCCCGACATTCCCTTCGTGAACATCGGCGAGCGCACGAACGTCACCGGCTCGGCGCGCTTCCGCAAGCTGATCGTCAACCGCGACTATGCCGCCGCGCTGGAGGTCGCGCGCGATCAGGTCGAGAACGGCGCGCAGATCATCGACGTGAACATGGACGAGGGTCTGATCGATTCGAAGGCCGCGATGGTCGAGTTCCTGAACCTCGTCGCGTCCGAGCCGGACATCGCCCGCGTGCCGGTGATGATCGACAGCTCGAAATGGGAGGTGATCGAGGCCGGGCTCAGGTGCGTCCAGGGCAAGCCGGTGGTCAACTCCATCAGCCTGAAGGAGGGCGAGGCGGCGTTCCGCCATCACGCGGGGCGCGTGATGGCCTATGGTGCAGCCGTGGTCGTCATGGCCTTCGACGAGCAGGGCCAGGCCGACACCTTCGCCCGCAAGACCGAGATCTGCGCCCGTGCCTACCGCGTCCTGGTGGACGAGATGGGCTTCCCGCCCGAGGACATCATCTTCGATCCCAACATCTTCGCCGTGGCCACCGGGATCGAGGAGCACGACAACTACGGTGTCGACTTCATCGAGTCGGCGCGCTGGATCCGGGCGAACCTGCCCTGCGCCCATGTCTCGGGCGGGGTGTCCAACCTCTCTTTCAGCTTCCGCGGCAACGAGCCAGTGCGCGAGGCGATGCACGCCGTGTTCCTCTACCACGCCATCCAGGCGGGCATGGACATGGGCATCGTCAATGCCGGGCAACTGGCCGTCTACGACCAGATCGACCCCGACCTGCGCGAGGCATGCGAGGATGTGGTCCTGAACCGCGCGCCGGTGGCAGGCGGCACCGCGACAGAGCGGCTCCTGGAGATCGCCGAGCGGTTCCGGGGCGACAAGCGCGAAGAGAAGGTCCGCGACCTCGCCTGGCGTGGCTGGCCTGTCGAAAAGCGGCTTGAGCATGCGCTGGTCAACGGCATCACCGAGTTCATCGATGCCGACACGGAGGAGGCGCGACGGACGGCCGCGCGACCGCTCGACGTGATCGAGGGCCCGCTGATGGCGGGCATGAACGTCGTGGGCGACCTGTTCGGCGCCGGCAAGATGTTCCTGCCGCAGGTGGTCAAGTCCGCCCGGGTGATGAAGCAGGCGGTCGCGGTCCTGTTGCCCTATATGGAGGAGGAGAAACGCAAGAACGGCGGCGTGGGGCGGCAGTCGGCCGGCAAGATCCTGATGGCGACGGTCAAGGGGGACGTGCACGACATCGGCAAGAACATCGTCGGCGTCGTGCTGGCCTGCAACAACTACGAGATCGTCGATCTCGGCGTGATGGTGCCGCCGCAGAAGATCCTGAGTGTCGCGCGCGAGGAGAAGGTGGACATCATCGGCCTCTCGGGCCTCATCACGCCGTCGCTCGACGAAATGGTGCACCTTGCCTCCGAGCTGGAGCGTGATGGCTTCGACATTCCGCTGCTGATCGGGGGGGCGACCACGTCCAAGGTCCACACCGCGGTGAAGATCGCACCGCGCTACACCAAGGGGCAGACCGTCTACGTCACCGATGCGAGCCGCGCCGTCGGCGTCGTCGGGGCGCTCCTGAGCCCGGCCCAGAAGCCGGATTACGTCGCTGGCGTGCGTGCCGAATATGCCGACCTTGCCGAGAAGCACGAACGCGGCGAGCGCGCGAAGCAACGCCTGCCACTCGCGGCGGCGCGCGCCAATGCCTTGAGGCTCGACTGGGACACCTACGCGCCGCCCGCCCCCTCCTTCACCGGCACCCGCGTCCTGCCCCACTGGGACTTGGCCGAGATCGCCCGCTACATCGACTGGACCCCCTTCTTCCATACCTGGGAAATGCGGGGGGTCTATCCGAAGATCCTCGAGGACGAGAAACAGGGAGAGGCAGCCCACGCGCTCTTCGCCGACGCGCAGGAGATGCTCGCCCGGATCGTGGCCGAAGGATGGTTCACCCCGCGCGCGGTGGTCGGCTTCTGGCCTGCCAACGCCGTGGGCGACGACATCCGGCTCTTCACCGGTGTCGACCGGAGCGAGGGGCTCGCCACCCTCCACACGCTGCGCCAGCAGACGGGCAAGCGCTACGGGCGGCCGAACGTGGCGCTGTCGGATTTCGTGGCGCCCGAGGGGAAGGGTGCCGACCATGTCGGCGGGTTCGTCGTGACGGCGGGACCCGAAGAGATCGGGATCGCCGAACGCCTCGACCGGTCGAACGACAATTACGGCGCGATCCTCGTCAAGGCGCTGGCCGATCGCGTTGCCGAGGCGATGGCCGAGATGCTGCACGAGCGGGTGCGGCGCGAGTTCTGGGCCTATGCGCCCGAAGAGGCCTTCGATCCGGAGGCCCTCATCGGCGAACCCTACAGCGGCATCCGCCCCGCGCCCGGATACCCCGCCCAGCCCGATCATACCGAGAAGCGGACGCTCTTCCGACTGCTCGACGCCGAGACCTCCACCGGCGTGCGGCTCACCGAAAGCATGGCGATGTGGCCGGGCTCCTCGGTGTCCGGGCTCTACATCGGCCACCCGGAGAGCTACTATTTCGGTGTCGGCAAAGTTGAGCGCGACCAGGTCGAGGACTATGCGCGCCGCAAGGGCATGGCCGTAAACGAGGCCGAGCGCTGGCTCGCTCCGGTTCTCAACTACATCCCCGGGCCGATCCCGTCACAGGCGGCCGCCTGAGTCGCAGGGTTCCGAATCCAAGTTACGCCGGTCGTGAGGAGATGAGGGCTTCGAGGTAGCCGGGGTCCCATCCGGCGATCTTTCTCCGGCACTTGCTGGACCGTTTGTCCGTGGCGGTTCGGACGAGATTGAGGGCGAAGTGTCGGACGGTGGCCATGGTCCGGGCGCCGTGTTCCTTGCGGAGGCGGGAGAGGTCGTCGGCGAAGGTGACGTCGAGGACCGAAGTCGCAGGCGGTTCTCGATCGCCCAGTGGCCGCGGATCGCCTGGGCGGCTTCCGCCGGGGTGAGGGCGCGGGAAGAGGCGAAGAAGCGTGTCTCGGTGCGGATCGCGCCCCTGGCCTCGCCCCGGGTCTCGACGCGGACGAGGCAGGCGGCACCGGGCAGGCGCATCTCGCC
>CALMSR010000071.1 GCA_937872465.1 uncultured Paracoccaceae bacterium | reverse complement strand
GCGGGGGGGGGGGCCGGGCTCGGGGCGGCGGGCGCGGCATCTGGGGGGGGGGGGCGGGGCGGGTAAAGACCCCCGACTAAAGGGGTCACCGGCCCCGCCGCGCCCCGGTCAGAAGCGCGCGACCGCCGCGAGGACGAAGGACCGGCCCGGCTCGGCGAGCGGCGTGACGTCCACGAAGTCCTGGCCGTAGGTCGAGCGTGCCGAATACTGCCGGTCGAAGAGATTGCGCACCTCGGCGCGCAGCGTGACCGTCGGCAGCGCGGCCGGCTCGTATTCGGCGAAGACATTGACCACCTGATAGGACGGCAGCGCCCGCCCGCCTTCCGTCGCCTCGGTGTCGTCGTTCTCCAGCCCGAATTCGGCGTCGCCGCCGAGGGTGAGGCCGTGGGCGGGGAAGCTGTGGGTCGCGTCGACGACGAAGGCCTGCCCGGCGGGCACCCCGAGGTAGTTGCCGAGATAGCTGTCGGCCACCAGCCCGTCGATCTCGACATCGGTGTCGGTGTAGCCCACCCGGACCTGCCCGTCCGCCCAGGCGTAGCCGGCGGCGAGCTCGAATCCCTCCGAGGTCAGGTCGCGGCTCTCCGCGCCGTTCGTCCAGGTCGCGGTGCGCACGTCGTCGAGATCGGTGCGGAACCAGTTCGCCTCGAACAGGAAGGCGTCGCGGGAATAGGCGAAGCCGGCCGTCACGTTGTTCGCCGTCATCGGCTGCGGGTCGTCGGCATAGTCCCAGTCCGGGTTCATCAGGAAGTTCTCGGCCAGCGACGGTCCGGCCCAGACATGCGAATAGGCGGCCCGGACCGTCAGCCCGTCGGTGAGGTCGTATTCGCCGCCGATATTGCCCGAGAAGCCCGAATCGTCCCAGGTCGCGCCGTTCACCCCTTCGAGCCGATGGAAATCGTAGCGCCCGCCGATCCCGATCCGGGTCCGCTCGAAGGGCTCCAGCCGCGCCTGGGCGTAGAGCCCGAAATTGCGTCCCGTCTCCGTCGCCGAATAGTCGGGATCCGAATAGGTCGCCTCGTCGCGATAGGCGTCGACGCCCGCCACCACGGTCCCGAGCCCGAGGGCGAACTCGTTCTCGATCCGCCCCGAAAGGCTGCCGGTCTCGCCCTCGCTGCCCCATGGGTCGGGCACGCTGAGCTCGGTCTGCGCATAGCCGATCACCACCCGCGGGTCGCGCCAGCCCTCCGGGCTCTCGTCGGTATAGGTGAAGACCAGGTTCTGGCGGGTGATGTCGTATTGCCGCAGGCCGTCGTTGAAGCCGACGCTGGTGATGTTGGCGCGGAACGGCCGGTCGGCATCGTCCGCCACCCGCTCGTAGCCGAGCTCGAACCGGTGGCCCTCCTCCGATTCCCAGGCGCCCTTGACCAGGCTCGAGATGAAGTCCGTCTCGCTGCCGTCGACGATGTTCCCGTCGCCGTCCTCGAAATCGTTGCCCTTGCCGACATTGACCGAGGCGAGCAGCTCGAAGCCGTCGCGCATCCCGTAGGCGGTGAAGGCGCTGGTCGCGACATTGCCGTTGAAGTCGAAGGTGTTGTAGGAGCGCGCCCCGATCCCGGCCTCGAAGCCGAGCAGGTCGCGCGCGTCGATGGTCTCGTAGGTCACCGCGCCGCCGAGCGCCCCCGGCCCGGCATCCGCCGGCGCCACGCCCGCCTCGACGCGGGCCTGCGCCAGCAGCGCCGGGTCGATGACATTGGTCGAATTGTGGTGGAAGATGCGGTTGTTCTGCCGCGCCCCGTCGATCGAGACGGCAAGGTTGGTCTCCTCGACACCGTTGACATAGAGCTTCTGCGACATCGGGATCGAGCTGCCCACCGAGACCGAGGGCGTGATCCGGAAGAGATCCGCGAGATCGCGCGGCGCCAGCCGCTCGATGTCCTGCGGACCGATCACCACCTGGCTCGCGCCCGGCACGTCGACCCCGGTCGCGCCGGTGACGAGGATCGGGCCGAGCAGCAGCCCGCCGTCCCCGGCCGTTTCCGCCGCCGTCGCCGTCGCCGACAGCACCACCGTCTGCGGCCCGGTGAAGCTGAACGAATACCCGGACCCGGCCAGCAGCTGCCCGAGCGCCGCCTCCGGGCGCAGCGGGCCCGAGACCGGCGCCGAGGTCCCGCCGATCCCGCCGCCCGGCGCGATCACCTGCACGCCGGTCGCGGCGGTGAAATCCGCCAGCGCCGCCATCATCGGCTGAGCCGGAATATCGAAGGCGACGGCCGCCCCGGCCGCGCCCTGCGCCCGGACGCCCGCGGGCAACGCCAGCGCCAGGCCGAGCGCGAGCAGTGAGGCGCCGCTCGGGCGCGATCGAAGTATCGCCATGTCAACTGTCCCCGGATTGCCGCGCTCCCGCGCGGTCTTCAGGTCCAAGGACGCGCGGAGACGGCAAACCCGTAACGCGCCTGCCGGGCCGGTGGCGGATCGGCGCATCCCCGCCGACGCGCGTCATCGCGAAGAGGTTGCAACGACCGCCTCCGGGCCGGATGATGCGAACGGGATTGTCCCGCTGCTGCAGTGTGGCCCGCACGACGGAGGTACGGATGCCTGATCGACGCAAGATACTCGCCGCGATCCTCGTCGCGGCCGCCGCCCCGGCTGCTGCCCAGTTCACCGGACCCAGCGTCCAGGGCACGCCGTCCACGGTCGCGGAGGTCCAGAATGCGCGCGTCGGAAGCTACGTGACCCTCGAGGGCAACGTCGTCGCGCATCTGCGGGAGGATTATTATCGGTTCGCCGACGCCACCGGCGAGATCCGGGTCGAGATTCCGGCGCGCACCTTCGCCGGGCAGCAGGTCGAGCCCGCGACGCGGGTTCGCATCATGGGCGAGATCGACCGCGGCTTCGGCGGCCGATACATCTGGGTGAAGTCGCTCACCCTGCCGTAGCGCCCGCCTCGTCCGCGGGGCACGGCATGGGAGGGCGATGCTTTGCGCACGCCGGCTCTACCGATAGATCAGGGTCGCAACGCCCAGGCGCACCGTCCGCAGGCCGAGCCCCGATTCGAGCGCGTCGAGCAGCGCCGCCGGGTCGTCCTTGCGGAACACGCCGGAGAGCCGCAGCGCACGCACCCCGGCCTGCGGGATCACGACCCGGCCGCCGTCCGCCCGGTCGAGTTCGGCGGCGACCTCGGCGAGGGTCCGGTCCTCGAAGGCCAGGAGCCCGCGCCGCCAGGCGAGCGCGGACGCGAGGGCCGCCGGCCCGGGCGCGCCCAGCGCCCCGGCGGATGCCTCCACCATCTCGCCGTCGGCCAGTTCGACCTGGGCATGGGCCTCGCGCACCGCGACCCGGCCATGCTCGACGACCACCGCCACCGCGCCGCCCTGCCGCTCCACCGCGAAGGCGGTGCCGAGCACGATCGTCTCGACGCCGCCGGCCATGACGACGAAGGGTCGCGTCGCATCCGGCGTCACCTCGAAGAACGCCCGCCCGCGCAGGAGCGTCACCCGTCGCGATTCGGCATCGACGGCGGCCTCGGCCGCCGAATCGCCGTCGAGCGTCATTCGGCTGCCGTCGGCCAGCGCGACCGTGGCCTGGGTGCCGGGATCCGTGGCATGGTCCGGCGGATCGCGCAGCAGAATCCCGCCCGCGAGCAGAAGCAGCAGGCAGGCTGCGGCCGCCATGGCGAGGCGGCGGCGGCCGCGCCTGCGCCCGCGCTCGGCCGCCGCCAGCGCCGCGGCCGGCGCCTCGAGCGCGTGCCAGAGCCGCCCCGCCGCCGCGAAGGCATCCGGGTGCGCCGGATCGGAGTCGAGCCACTCCCTGAACGCCAGCCGGTCCGCGTCGTCGAGCGCCGGGCTGCCGAGCCGCACCACCCAGGCCGCCGCCTCCCGGTCCATTCGCGCCTGTGATGTTGGTTGGGCTGCCATTTCGGGTGGCTTCTACCACGTCAGGGGCCGGCGATCATCGGCCCTCGTGTTCCCGCTTCCAGGCGAGGCAGATATCGAGCGCCGCCCGCAGGTCCTTCTCCACCGTGCTGAGCGATACGCCCAGGTCGCGGGCGATCTCCGCCTGCGGCATCCCGTCGAGGCGGCTCATCAGGAAGGTCCGTCGCCGCCGCTCCGGCATGGAGGTCAGCATCTTGACCAGGCCGCGCAGCTCCTCGCGGGCCGCCAGCGCCGCCTCGGGATCGGGCGTCTCGGTTGCCGAGGCGGCCGCGACGGCGGGCCGCGCCGCCTCGCGGTGGCGGCGGCGGCGGAGCCGGTCGATGGCGAGATTGCGCGCCATCCGGACGAGAAGCCCCTCGCCCCGCGGCTCGACCGCGCCCGCGAGCAGCCGCACGAAGACGTCCTGGACCACGTCCTCCGCCTCGCGCGCGTCCGCCGTGATCGCCGTGCCGATGCGGCCGAGCCGCCCGCGCTCGCGCACATAGAGCTCCGAGACAAGAATGCTCGACAGGTTCATCCGCTGGCCCCCGGACTTCCAATTCAGGCGCCCCGGGCCCACCGCCCGGAGTATTCCCGCCTCTGGGTCGCGCCGAGGGTTCGGCCATGCTGCCTGCGGATACCCGACTCTTCTTATCGACTATTGACCTGCCGGGCAACCGCTTCGCCCCCGGCCCGCTAACTTTCCTGCGCGCCGCCGCCGGTGCATGGGTGGTGCACGGATCGCGCATGCGGCCGGCAGCGTGGATCCGGCCCGCGCGAAATTATTTGACAGTTCTTGTCAGGTATAGGCATCCTCGTCAGCCAGGCGGTCGGACCAGGCGATCGGCTGGCGCGCCAAGCCATTGGTCAGGAGGGGTATTCAAATGGGCAGCACCATCTCGAAGCATGTTTCCGAGGCGATCGTCAGGACCGAGAAGGCCGGACGCTACCTGCAGCAGCTGTCCAAGCATTTCGGCCACAAGGTCCCGGTCCAGGGCGACGAGCGGCAGTGTCACATCGGATTCCCGATGGGCGCCTGCACCCTCGAAGCCGAACCGGGCTCGAACACCCTGACCCTCCGCCTCACGGCAGCCACGGCCAAGGACGTGGGACGGCTCGAGGAGATCGTAGGGGGGCACCTCGTGCGCTTCGCCTTCCGGGAGGACCTGCGGGTGGACTGGAATTCGATCGGCAAGGCCTGATCCCGCAGGCGGCAAGGCTTCGCGGCGCCTTTCCCCAACTCTGGCAACCGGCGTGGCGCTACCCCTTGGGCACGGGGGAATCTCTGGTCGGCAAGGGTGCGAAAACGCAACGATGTCGAAGAGCAAGCAGGCGAGTGATGCGCGGGGCCACTTCCGCTTGACGAGCAGGACCCCGTCTGCATCGACGATGACCTTGGGCGGCTCGCCGAGCGTCTCCATCCGCAGGGCGCCGACGGCGGTCCCGTCCCTCCAGACCAGCACCAGCGAGCCCCCGCCTAGGGCCTTCCACCAATCGGTCATGGCCGTCCAGACCCGGTCACGCACGGCTGCGGTCATGTCGGGCGCGACATAGGTGCCGGGCGTCCCGAGCATGACCGAGGCCAGGAAGCTCCGGTAGCGCGCCTCGACGTCGCGGGTCACGATCATCGTCAGGGGCATCAGGGGTCGCGTCCTTCGATCAGGGCCTCGATGCGCTCGATCATCGCCGGGATGATGCCCTGCCGCGAAAGCGCCTCGCCGGCCAGCTTGCGCGTGATCCGCTCGACGTTCTCGGGCGGATGCATGGGCCAGCAGCCGCAGCGCGTCGTGGCTGACAGTCGATCCCGGGCCCAGCAGAATGATCGAGACCCCCTGCAGCGGGATGGCGTGGTCCCCAGGCGTCAGCGCCTCGGATGTGGTGGTCTCGCCCTGCAGGAAGGCAGCAGGGTACGGGGAAGCCCGAGCCCCTGCCGCCCCCAGCGCGCGATCTCGACGACGTCCTCCGCTCCGGCCGGCGTGCCGCGGAGCACGACCAGCAGGATCCCCGGCGGCGGCCAGGCCGCCGTCCACGCCTGCCGCGGGCCGCCGCGGGCCGAGACGTGGTCGCGCAGCGCCTTGCCGGGCATGGGAAGCCTCCCGAGCCTCGAGCCTTCCCATGAATTGCGGCAAACCCCGTGCCGGAATCCCCCTCGCCTTCGAGCGATCGCCCTGGCCCCGAGGGCTCGGACTTGTCTCGGGCGGCCGGATCGTTCTATCTGGAAGACGTCCGCGTCAGGAGATGCCCCGTGACGAGCCTGAAGAATCCCACCCCGATCGCGACCGTCTTCGGCGGTTCCGGCTTTCTCGGCCGCTACGTGACCCAGCGACTGGCCCGCGCAGGCTGGAGGGTGCGGGTCGCCGTGCGCCGGCCGAACGAGGCGCTCTTCGTGCGGACCTATGGCGTGGTCGGGCAGGTCGAGCCCGTGCAGGCCAATGTCCGCGACGAGGAATCCACGCGCCGGGCGATCGAGGGCGCCGATGCGGTGATCAATTGCGTCGGCATCCTGGTCGAGACCGGGAAGCAGCTCTTCGACGCGGTTCAGGGCGAGGGTGCGGCGCGGGTCGCGCGCATCGCCCGGGAAGAGGGTGTGGGCCGGCTGGTCCAGATCTCCGCGATCGGCGCCGATGCGGAGAGCGACAGCGACTATGCCCGCAGCAAGGCGGCGGGCGAGGCGGCGGTGGCCGAGGCCTTTCCGGGCGCGGTGATCCTGCGGCCCTCGATCATGTTCGGGACCGACGACGATTTCTTCAACCGCTTCGGCGCCATGGCGCGCCTGTCGCCGGTGCTGCCGCTCGTCGGCGCCAAGACGCGGTTCCAGCCGGTCTATGTCGACGACGTGGCGGCCGCGGCGGTCAAGGCGGCGACCGAGGAGGTGGCGCCGGGCATCTACGAATTGGGCGGCCCGGAGGTGGAGTCCTTCCACGGGCTGATGCAGCGCATGCTGCGGCTGATCGAGCGGCGGCGCATATTGGTGTCGCTGCCCTTCCGGGTGGCGCGGTTCCAGGGCGCGATGCTCGACTTGGTGCAGCGCTGGAGCTTCGGGCTCTTCACCAACACCCTGCTGACCTCCGACCAGGTCCGCCTGCTCGCCCGCGACAATGTCGTGGCGCCGGATGCGCGCGGCTTCGAGGCGCTTGGCATCGTGCCGACCGCGATGGAGGCGGTGCTCGAGGACTACCTCTATGCCTACCGGCCGCATGGCCAGTTCGACGCGATCACCGCCTCGGCGCGGAACCTTCGCGAAGGCTAGGTCCCCGTCGCGCGTCGCCGTCAGCGGGGCGGCTGGCCCTGCGCTGCGCGGAAGCCGGGCTCAGCCGTAGGCGATGGCGAGCAGCACGATCCCCAGGACCACCCGATAGACCACATAGGGCGTGAAGCTGATGCTGCGCAGGAGGCGCATCATCAGGCCGAGCGCGACATAGGCGGCGCCGAAGGCGAGCAATGCGGCGATCGCGGCGTCCTTCGCCACGGCCCAATTGGCCTGGCCGACCACGTCCGTGGCGAGCAGGGTGCCGGAGGCGATGATGGTCGGGATCGACATCAGCATGGAGATCCGCGCGCCGTCCTCGCGGCGGAAGCCGAGCAGGCGGCTCGCGGTGATGGTGATGCCGGAGCGCGAGGTTCCGGGAACCAGCGCCACCGCCTGCCAGAGCCCCATCACGATCGCATCGCGCAGGCGCCAGTCGGCGATCGTCCGGGTGGAGGGGCCGCGCCGGTCGGCCCAGTAGAGGAATATCCCGAAGCCGAGCATGGTCCAGCCGATCAGCGCGACCGAGCGCATGGCCTGTTCGAGCCCGGTGATCTTGAAAAGGAACCCGGCCAGAACCACCGGGACGGTCGCGATCGCGATGAGGCCGGCGAAGGCGGCCTCGGGGGTTCGCCGGCCGGTCAGAAGGTGGATCGTGCCGCGGAAGATCCGGGCGACGTCCTGGCGGAAGAAGAGCATCACGGCGCCGAGGGTGCCCACATGCACGGCAACGTCGATCACCAGCCCCTGGTCGGCGGTTCCGAGCGCCCAGGGCAGCAGGATCAGATGTCCCGAGGACGAGATCGGCAGGAACTCGGTGATGCCCTGCACGAGCGCGAGGATGGAGAGCTGGAACAGCGGCATGTATCCTCGCGGCAGGCCGAATCACCGCCGGCGACCATAGTGGCCCGGCAGCACAGGTTTAAGATGGGGCGATAGGTCCGCTATTTTACCTAGTTTGCGTATCGGAGCGTGACATCCTCGCTGACGAGGCGAAAGTTTGTCGTTATAGGTCAGTAAGCTTTACTTTTCTTGGCTCTTGAGATCCGGTATCAGGGATTGGTCTTTGTCTGGGACGGGGACCGGGAGAGTGGAATGGCTGAACAGCGTATGCTGAAATTCGTCAAGATCGCGCGCCACATGCCGGACAAGCGCGGCGCGGAGGAGCGGCGGGGCGATTTTCACGAGATCTATCGCGAATTCGCGGCCGAGAAGGCGGCGGAACAGGCGGGGCGCTGCTCGCAATGCGGCGTGCCCTATTGCCAGACCCATTGCCCGCTGCACAACAACATCCCCGACTGGCTGAAGCTGACCGCGGAGGGAAGGCTCAGGGAGGCCTACGAGCTCAGCCAGGCCACCAACACCTTCCCCGAGATCTGCGGGCGGATCTGTCCGCAGGACCGGCTCTGCGAGGGCAATTGCGTCATCGAGCAGGCCGGGCACGGCACCGTCACCATCGGCGCGGTGGAGAAGTACATCACCGACACCGCCTGGGAAGAGGGCTGGGTCGAGCCGATCACCGCGGCGGAGGAACGCCCGGAGAGCGTCGGCATCATCGGCGCCGGCCCGGGCGGGCTGGCGGCGGCGGACGCGCTGCGCCGGGCCGGGGTGCAGGTGACGGTCTACGACCGCTACGACCGTTCCGGCGGGCTGATGGTCTATGGCATCCCCAGCTTCAAGCTGGAGAAGGAAGTGGTGGTGCGGCGCAACGACCAGCTCGCGGAGGGCGGCGTCACCTTCCGGCTGAACTGCAACGTGGGCGCGGACGTCACCTTCGCCGAGATCCGCGAGACCCATGACGTGGTGCTGATCGCGACCGGGGTCTACAAGTCGCGCGATCTGGGGGGGCCGGGCGCGGGGCTCGACGGGATCGTGCCGGCGATCGAGTTCCTGACCGCCTCGAACCGCAAGGGCTTCGGCGATGCGGTGCCGGATTTCGATTCGGGCGCGCTGAACGCCGAGGGCCGGCGCGTGGTGGTGATCGGCGGCGGCGACACGGCGATGGATTGCGTGCGCACGGCGATCCGCCAGGGTGCGGCGAGCGTGACCTGCCTCTATCGCCGCGACCGGGCGAACATGCCCGGAAGCCAGCGCGAGGTCGCCAATGCCGAGGAAGAGGGCGTGCATTTCGCCTGGCTGACCGCGCCGCGCGGCTTCATCGGCGAGGAGCGGGTCAGCGGCGTGCGGGTGGCGCGGATGCGCCTCGGCGCCCCGGACGCCACCGGACGGCAGCGGCCCGAGGAGATCGAGGGCGCCGATTACACCGAACCGGCCGACCTGGTGATCAAGGCCCTGGGCTTCGACCCGGAGGATCTGCCAAAGCTCTGGGGCACCGACGGCCTGGAGGTCACGCGCTGGGGCACGATCAAGGCGGATTTCCGCAGCCATGCCACCAGCCTCGAGGGGGTCTATGCGGCGGGCGACATCGTGCGGGGCGCGAGCCTCGTGGTCTGGGCGATCCGCGACGGGCGCGAGGCGGCCGAGAGCATCCTGGACTGGCTCGGCCAGCGTTCGGCCCTGCTCGCCGCCGAGTGACCGGCGTGGCACGGGAGGTCCATGCGGAGGTCATGCCCGCGATACGGATGGGCTCACCGGATGGAAGGGCAGCGATGATGACCTTTTCGCGCCAGATGGAGGCCGTGCGATGATGCGGGGCCGGTGCCTCTGCGGCGCGGTGACGCTGGAAGTGCGCGCGGCGACCCCGCTGCTCTCGGTCTGCCATTGCGAGATGTGCCGGCGCTGGGCGGGCCAGGCGATGATGATGTTCGAGGCACCCGCCGCGGCGGTGACCGCCATGGGTCCGATCCGGCGCTATGCCTCGTCGCGCTTCGCGGAGCGGGCCTTCTGCGCGACCTGCGGATCGGCGCTCTGGATGCGCGACACCGGGGAAGGGGCCGAAGACGCGGTGTTCGAGCTGCTGCCCGGGGCCTTCGGGGCGGCGGCGGATTTTCCGATCGACCACGAGATCTATGCCGACCGGGCCTGGAAGGCGCACGGCTTCGCCGGCGACCATCCCCGGATCACCCGGGCGGAATACGAGGCGGCGCATCGGTTCGTGCCCGACGGTGCGGCCGCCGGCGCGGCGGGAGAATGACCATGCGCGCCGCCGGAAGCCCGACCGCCGTTCCGACCAACCTCAAGCTCGGAGAGCTGCCATGACCACCTGTGACGAAAGCTGGGCCGCCCGACAGGAGGCGAGATTCGCGCGGCTGAAGGCCGAGGGGCTCTACCATCCGAGCGAGGAGCACGATTCCTGCGGCGTGGGCCTCGTGGTGGCGCTCGACGGCGCGCCGCGGCGGCAGGTGGTGGAGAACGGCATCCGGGCGCTGCGCTCGATCTGGCATCGCGGCGCGGTGGATGCCGACGGCAAGACCGGCGACGGCGCGGGCATCCATGTGCAGATCCCCACGGCCTTCTTCGAGGACCAGGTGCGGCGCACGGGCCACGAGCCCAAGGGCGACCGCATGGCGGTCGGCCAGATCTTCCTGCCGCGCTCGGATTTCGGCGCGCAGGAGGCGGCGCGGACCATCGTGGAGACCGAAGTCCTGCGCATGGGCTATTACATCTACGGCTGGCGGCACGTGCCGGTGGACATCACCTGCCTCGGCGAGAAGGCCAATGCGACGCGCCCCGAGATCGAGCAGATCCTGATCTCCAACGCCAAGGGCGTGGACGAGGAGACCTTCGAGCGCGAGCTCTACGTGATCCGCCGCCGCATCGAGAAGGCCGGATCGGCGATCCGCGACTTCTACATCTGCTCCATGTCCTGCCGGTCGATGATCTACAAGGGCATGATGCTGGCCGAGCAGGTCGCGGTCTTCTATCCCGACCTGATGGACGAGCGCTTCGAGAGCGCCTTCGCGATCTACCACCAGCGCTATTCCACCAATACCTTCCCGCGCTGGTGGCTGGCCCAGCCGTTCCGGATGCTGGCGCATAACGGCGAGATCAACACGCTCAAGGGCAACCTGAACTGGCTCAGGAGCCACGAGATCCGCATGAGCTCGGATTACTTCGGCGAGCTGGCCGAGGACATCAAGCCGATCGTGGCGCCCGGCTCGTCCGATTCGGCGGCGCTCGACAACGTCTTCGAGGTGCTGGTGCGCGCAGGCCGGATCGCGCCGATGGCCAAGTCGATGCTGGTGCCCGAGGCCTGGTCGAAGCTCGCCACCAAGATGCCGCAGGCCTGGCTCGACATGTATTCCTATGCCAATGCGGTGATCGAGCCCTGGGACGGGCCGGCGGCGCTGGCCATGACCGACGGGCGCTGGGTCTGCGCCGGGCTCGACCGCAACGGGCTAAGGCCCATGCGCTACGTGGTCACCGGCGACGGGCTGGTGATCGCCGGCTCCGAGGCCGGCATGGTGCCCACCGACGACCTCAGCGTGGTCGAGAAGGGCGCGCTGGGGCCGGGGCAGCTGCTGGCCGTCGACATGGTCGGGCAGAAGCTCTACCATGACGCGGAGATCAAGGACCACATGGCGGCCTCGCGGCCCTTCGGCGAATGGATCGCCTCGGTGGTCGATCTCGAGAACGTCACCCAAGGCATCGAGGAGCGCCCGGTCCACGAGGGCGCCGAGCTGCGCCGGCGGCAGATCGCGGCGGGCTATTCGATCGAGGATCTGGAGACGATCCTGCATCCCATGGCCGAGGACGCCAAGGAGGCGATCGGCTCGATGGGCGACGACACGCCGCCGGCGGTGCTCTCGGACCGCTACCGGCCGCTCAGCCACTACTTCCGGCAGAACTTCAGCCAGGTGACCAACCCGCCGATCGACTCGCTGCGCGAGCATCGGGTGATGAGCCTCAAGACCCGGTTCGGCAATCTCAAGAACGTGCTCGACCAGGACAATTCCCAGACCGAGATCTACACGCTCGAAAGCCCCTTCGTCTCGAACGCGCGCTTCGCCTTCCTCGCCGAGCGGGCCGGCGAGGATGCGGTGGCGATCGACTGCACCTTCCCGGTGGGCAAGGGCGCGAACGCGTTGCGCGACGCGCTCGCGCGCATCCGCGCCGAGGCGGAGAACGCGGTGCGCGCCGGCGCCAACCATCTGGTGCTGAGCGACCGTCGACAGGATGCGACACGCGCGGGCATGCCGATGATCCTGGCCACCAGCGCGGTGCATTCCTGGCTGACGCGCAAGGGCCTCAGGACCTTCACCTCGCTCAACGTGCGCTCGGCGGAATGCATCGACCCGCATTACTTCGCGGTGCTGGTGGGGAGCGGCGCGACCACGGTCAACGCCTATCTGGCAGAGGATTCCATCGCCGACCGCATCGCGCGCGGGCTGATCGAGGGCAGCCTGACGGATGCGGTCGCCCGCTACCGCGAGGCGATCGACTGGGGCCTTCTGAAGATCATGTCCAAGATGGGGATCTCGGTGATCTCCTCCTATCGCGGCGGGCTGAACTTCGAGGCGGTGGGGCTGTCGCGCGCCATGGTGGCGGAATATTTCCCCGGCATGGTCAGCCGGATCTCGGGCATCGGCGTCACCGGCGTGCAGCGGCAGGTGGAGCGTATCCATGCCCAGGCCTGGCGCGGCGGCGCCGCGGTGCTGCCGATCGGCGGCTTCTACAAGGCGCGGCGCTCGGGCGAGACCCATGGCTGGGAAGCCCAGGCGATGCATGTGCTGCAATCGGCCTGCGATCGGGGCTCCTACGAGATCTGGACGCGCTATTCCCGGGCGATGCAGGCGCGGCCGCCGATCCATCTGCGCGACCTCCTGGACTTCCAGCCGCGATCCGCGCCGGTGCCGCTCGACCAGGTCGAGAGCATCACCGCGATCCGCAAGCGCTTCGTGACGCCGGGCATGTCGCTCGGCGCGCTCAGCCCCGAGGCGCACAAGACGCTCAACATCGCCATGAACCGGATCGGGGCGAAGAGCGACTCAGGCGAGGGCGGCGAGGATCCCGCGCATTTCATCCCCGAGCCGAACGGCGACAATGCCTCCGCCAAGATCAAGCAGGTGGCCTCGGGCCGCTTCGGGGTGACGGCGGAATATCTCAACAACTGCGAGGAGCTGGAGATCAAGATCGCCCAGGGCGCGAAGCCCGGCGAGGGCGGGCAGCTGCCCGGCATCAAGGTGACCGAGCTGATCGCCAAGCTGCGGCATTCGACGCCCGGCGTCACGCTGATCTCGCCGCCGCCGCACCACGACATCTATTCGATCGAGGATCTGGCGCAGCTGATCTACGACCTCAAGCAGATCAACCCGCGGGCCAAGGTCTGCGTGAAGCTGGTCAGCCAGTCGGGGGTCGGCACGATCGCGGCGGGCGTGGCCAAGGCCAAGGCGGACGTGATCCTGATCTCGGGCCACAACGGCGGCACCGGCGCCTCGCCGGTGACCTCGATCAAGTTCGCGGGCCTGCCCTGGGAGATGGGGCTCTCGGAGGCGCATCAGGTTCTGAGCGTCAACAACCTGCGCGACCGGGTGATCCTCAGGACCGACGGGGGCCTGCGCACGGGGCGCGACATCGTCATCGCGGCCATGCTCGGGGCGCAGGAATTCGGCATCGGCACCGCCTCGCTGATCGCCATGGGCTGCATCATGGTGCGGCAATGCCAGTCGAACACCTGCCCGGTGGGGGTCTGCACCCAGGATCCGGCCCTTCGGGCCAAGTTCACCGGCACGGCGGACAAGGTCGTCAACCTGATGAGCTTCTATGCCCAGGAGGTGCGCGAGGTGCTCGCAAGCGTCGGTGCGCGCTCGATCGACGAGGTGATCGGGCGGGCGGACCTCTTGACCCAGATCAGCCGCGGCGCCGAGCATCTCGACGACCTCGACCTCAACCCGCTGCTCATCAACGTCGACGAGGGCGCGCCGGTCAATTACGACCGCCGGCGGCAGCGCCAGGTGGTGCCCGACACGCTGGACGCGCAGATCGTCGCCGACGCCGAGCCCTTCTTCAAGGACGGCGAGAAGATGCAGCTGAGCTATGCGGTGCAGAACACCCTGCGCTCGATCGGCACGCGGGTCTCGAGCCATATCGTGCAGCGCTTCGGCATGAAGAACGGGCTCCAGCCGGACCATCTGACGATCAAGCTCGCGGGCTCCGCCGGGCAATCGCTCGGCGCCTTCGGGGCGCCGGGGCTGAAGATCGAGGTCATGGGCGAGGCCAACGATTATGTCGGCAAGGGGCTCTCGGGCGCGACCATCGTGGTGCGCCCGCCGCTCGGCTCTCCCCTGAAGCCGCACGAGAACGCCATTATCGGCAACACGGTGCTCTACGGCGCGACGGCGGGATCGCTCTTCGCCTCGGGCCGCGCCGGCGAGCGGTTCTGCGTGCGCAATTCCGGCGCCGAGGTGGTGGTCGAGGGCTGCGGCTCGAACGGCTGCGAGTACATGACCGGCGGCGTCGCGGTGATCCTCGGCCGGTTCGGCGACAATTTCGCCGCCGGCATGACCGGGGGCATGGCCTGGCTCTACGATCCCGACGACGAGGTCATGCTGCGGCTGAACGGCGAGACGGTGATCGTGACGCCGGTCGCCTCCGCGGCCTGGGAGGCGCGGCTGCGCGGCCTCGTGGAGCGCCACGCCGAGGAGACCGGCAGCCCGCGCGCGACCGAGATCCTGCGGCACTGGGAGGACGAGCTGCCGAACTTCCGCCAGATCGTGCCGAAGGAGATGCTGTCGCGGCTGGAGCATCCGCTGAGCGACGAGGCGGAGGCGGTGCGGGCCTGAAGGCCCGCGGCGCCTGGCCCGGGGGGCGGGGATGCGGATCGAGCATTTCCGCCTCGGGCCGAGCGGGGCGATGCCCAACCACCCGCGCTTCCCGGTGCTGCTCTATCGCGGCGTCGTACCGGGCGCGGGCGAGGCCGCCGCGACGGCGCTCGAGGCGCTTCTCGCCCGGAACGGCTGGCCGCCGCGCTGGCGCAACGGCATCTTTCCCTATCACCACTACCACACCCTCGGGCACGAGGCGCTCGGCTGCGCGGCGGGGCGGGGGCGCGTGCTGCTCGGCGGGCCGGGCGGGCGGGAGGTGGAGATCGGCCCCGGCGACGTGACGGTGCTGCCCGCCGGAACCGGGCATTGCCGGCTCGCGGCGAGCGGCGACCTCCTGATCGTCGGGGCCTATCCGCCGGGTCAGCGCGCCGACATCTGCCGGGATGCGCCCACGGCGGAGATGCGCGCGCGCATCGCCCGCCTGCCGGTCCCGGCGCAGGACCCCGTGGGGTGCATGGAAGGCGGGCTGACCGAGCTCTGGGGCGCGGCCGGTCCCGCCTGACGGGCTCGCAACCCGGCGACGGTTCCCGTCCTCGTTCCCCGATCAGTACTGTTGGAACTGGACCGGAGCCAGTCCTCCCGCGACGCCGCCGCCTTCCCTCGCGGATTTGACAGGTGAGCAGTGTCCAGCTTCTTCTGCAAAATTGGCGGCATGACCGCTGGTCTTTGCGGGGGCGCGCTGTGGCCGACGAACCGGCGCGAGGCAGTGCCTCGCTGTCGCCGGTTCGGGGTGGATCCTGGCCGTTCGACCCGTCCAGATGCCGCGTCTTACCACCTTCGGGCAATCGGTTCGGCGTGTCGCGGTGGCTGCCGCGGCACGGCCTCTGTCCTCCGGGGGCGCCGCGGCTCAGGCGGATTTCACGGCGACCTTCTTGACCTTGGCCCTGGCCTCGGAGCTATGCGGCAGATGCACGCTGAGAACGCCGTTGCGGAACTTCGCCTCGGCCTTGTCGCTGTCGACGCCCGAGGGCAGCGGCACCGTGCGGAAGACCGTGCCGTAGGAGCGCTCGGAGACGTAGTAGCCCTTCTTCTCCTCCTTGCGCTCGATCTTCTTCTCGCCGCGGATGGTGACCGCCTCGTCGGTCAGGGTGACCTCGATGTCCTTCTCCTCCATCCCCGGCAGCTCGACGGTGACCTCCACCCCGCCCTCGGTCTCCACCACGTCCGTCCTCGGCGCGCCGGTGGCGAAGGCCGCGGGCAGGTTGCCGAAGGGGCGGCCCGCACCGGACCAGAAGCTGTCGAAGACCCGGTTCATCTCGCGCTGCAGCGAGGCGATCGGGCTGTCATCGTCGCTGCGCGATTCGGCGGGCAGGTCCTTGCGCGCCCAGGGCAGCATGTCCTTGATCTGCATGATCTCTCTCCTTTCCGATGGGGTCAGCCGGCGCGGACCTCGATCCGCCGCGGCTTGGCGGCCTCGGCGCGGGGCAGTTCCAGCGTCAGCACGCCGTTCGCCATGCCGGCGCGGATCGCGGCCTCGTCGATCTCCTCGGAGAGCGTGAAGACGCGTTCGTAGTCGCCCTCGGCGTATTCGGCATAGACCTGGCGGAAGCCCTCCGGCTGGGTGACACGGCCCCGGCCGCGGATGGTCAGGACCCGGCGGTCGAGGTCGATGTCGACGCCGTCGGGGCCGACGCCGGGCATCTCCAGTGTGAGGGTCACGCCGCCCTTGCCCTCGCGGATGTCGGCGCGGGGGCGGAAGACCGGGGTGTCGCGGTCGCCGCGGACCGGTTCGGCGGCGGTGGTCTCTTCGGTCTCTCTGACTTCGGTGCTCATGGCTCTTTCCTCGTGTCAGGCGGAAGCGATGCGGATGCGGCGCGGCTTGTCGGCCTCGGGGCGCTGGAGCTCGATCTTCAGCACGCCGTCGTGGAAGCGCGCCTCGACCCGGTCGGGATCGACCCGGTAGGGCAGCCGGATGGCCCGGCTGAACTTGCCGTAGGCGCGCTCGCGGCGCAGCCAGACGGCGTCCTCGGCCGCCTCGGGCGGCCTGCGCTCGCCGGAGATCACGACCCGGTCGTCGTGCACGGTGATGTCGATGTCCGCCGGCGCGATCCCGGGGATCTCGGCGGTGACTGCGATGCTGTCGGCGCCCTGCCAGAGATTGACCGCCGGGAAGGCGCCGGCCCGGTCGGAAGCGGGGATGCCGCGGGCGGCGTCGGACCGGAGCCGGCGCAGCGCCGCGAAGGGATCGAAGGGATCGGCGTCGAAGGCGAGAAACGGTGTGATCTGCATCTTCATGACCTCGTTGTCGCATGCATCGGCCGGCCGGATGCCGGCCTGGACCGGCGGGGGCGCGGGATCCGCCCGATCGCCGATGCGCGGCACCCTCCGGACCGGCCCAGCGGCCTCCGGAGCCCGTCTGGCGAGCCGGATCTGGAATTCGCGAGCCCCTGCACGGGCTTCCCCCTAAAGAAAGGAATGGCCCGGCGGGGATTCAAGGGGGCGACCGCCGGGCTCGCGGCGGCAGGGGATCCGCGGCCGCGGGGTCCGGCCGATCCCGCGCCCGCCGACGGGTTGGCGGTCCGCCGGCCGCCGCGGCGTGCCTCAGAACAGCCGGTCCATGGCCGCCTGCTTGAGCCGCGCGGCGCTGGTTTCGCCCTCCTCGGCCGCGGCGATGATCGCCATGGCGATCCGCTTGCGGGTCTCGGGTACATTCTCCGGCGCACACATGTGATCGTCTGTCCCGGAAATATCGTCGAATATTTCGGCGAGCAGGCTTTCGAAAAGCTTCAATTCCTCGTTGTCGTAGTATCGTCCGGTTGCCTTGCGGTGGTTCGCAAAGGCAAGTCTGGTGTCGGGCATTGCAGCAACTCCATCGGAGGCGGCGCGATCTGTTGCAGGGCCAAGCCCCGCATGAACGGACGATTATTTGGGAGCCAGCCGGGAGAATGCAACGACCGACTTGGTACGCTGGCGTACCCTCAGCGGAGCTTGGCCGATGTCGCGTAGAGGCGCTCGAGCTCCCGCTCGGCCGTGCCGTAATAGCCCCTGGCCAGCGCGACGAGGCCGTCCCGGTCGCGGATGCTCACCGAGCCCCGCCGCCTGGAGATCACTCTCCGGGCCTCGAAGTCGCGCAGCGCGGTGGAGACGCTCGACCGGCGCACGCCGAGCATGATGGAGAGAAACTGGTGGGTGGAATGCAGCGTGTCGCCGTCGACGCGGTCATGGGCCATCAGGAGCCAGCGCGCGAGGCGCTCGGGGATGCTGGCCCGGCCGTTCGCCAGCACGGTGGAGGCGGTCTGCATCATGAAGACATGGACGAAATGCAGCAGCACCCGCGTCAGCGCCGGGCTAGCCTCCATCGCCGCCTGCAGACGCTCGGCGCCGATGCGGTGGCCCTGGCCGGGGGATTGCATGAAGGCCTCGTTCGGCGAGCGGTCGGCGCCCGTGACCACGGGCAGGTTGACGAGCCCCTCGCGCCCGATGATCCCGACCTCGATGGGGATGTCGTGCCCGACGCCGGTCACGATCGAAGCGATCCCTGATTCGGGGAAATAGACATGCTCGATCGGTCGGTTGGCCGCGGCGAGCCGCATGCGCAGCGGAAGCTCCACGGGCTCCAGATCCGGGCGCAGCCGCTCCAGGTCGCCCGGCGCCAGCGCGGCCAGGACGCCGTTCGATGTCGCGCCGTTCCAGTCCCGCATGACGTTCTCCGGAAGCCCCGGACGGGCGCAGCCTCACCCCGCCGTCCGCGCCCGGTCCCCGCATGCGGACGGTTCGGATATCTAGCATGGAGCGTCGGACAATCCAATTCGGATGCGGTTCCCCCGACCCGGCGTCGCGAGTTGACAACGGCGGCGCGCCGGGAAACCCTCACCCCCGCAATCGGCAGGAAACCGGCGGGGCGCGCCCATGAGCAACGATCCCTATGCGGCGCTGGGCGTCACCAAGACCGCCTCGCAGGACGACATCAAGAAGGCCTATCGGCGCATCGCCAAGGAGAGCCACCCCGACCTCAACCCGGGCGATCCCGCGGCGGAGGCGCGGTTCAAGGCGGCGGCGGCGGCCTTCGACCTGCTCAAGGACCCCGAGAAGCGCGGACGATTCGACCGCGGCGAGATCGACGCCTCGGGGCAGGAGACGCCGGAGCGGCGGTTCTACCGCGAATACGCCGAGGGGCCGGAGGCCACCTATCACACCTCGCGCGGCTACGAGGATTTCTCCGACGTCTTCGGCGATCTCTTCGGCCAGCGCGCCCGCGGCGGCCGCTCCGGAGGAATGCAGATGCGCGGACCCGACCAGTACTACACGCTGGAGGTCGGGTTCCTCGAGGCCGCCAAGGGCGCGGTGCGGCGCATCACCCTGCCGGGCGGCGGCACGCTCGACGTGAAGATCCCCGAGGGCCTCGCCGACGGCCAGACGATCCGGCTGCGCGGCAAGGGCGGGCCGGGGCTGGGCGGCGGGCCGTCGGGCGACGCGCTGGTGACGGTGAGCGTCGCGGCGCATCCGTTCTTCCGGCGCGAGGCGGCCGATATCCTGGTCGATCTGCCGATCACCTTCGACGAGGCGGTGCTGGGCGCGAAGATCGAATGCCCGACCATCGGCGGCCGCGTGGCGCTGACCGTGCCGAAGGGCGCGACCAGCGGCCAGGTGCTGCGGCTGCGCGGCCGGGGGGTGAAGAAGGGCGCGGGCCACGGCGACCAGCGCGTGACGCTGAAGATCGTGGCGCCACCAAAGATCGATCCGGAGCTCGAGGACTTCATGCGCCGCTGGCGCGTGGACCACCGCTACGATCCGCGACGGGGGATGGGGGCATGACGCATTTCTACAGCGAGACCGAGGTGGTCGCGAGCGTCGAGGGGCTGACGGTCACGCGCCTGCGCGCCTTCGTGGCGGCCAATTGCCTGGCGCCGGACGAGCGCGAGGGGCGGCTCGTGTTCGGCGAGGCGGATCTGGCGCGGCTCAATCTCCTCGCCGAGCTCTCGGCGGATTTCGACATGGACGAGGATGCCGCGGCGCTGGTCCTGTCGCTCATCGATCAGATCCACGGGCTGCGGCGCGAGCTCCGGGCGCTGGGCGCGGCCGTCGCCGAGGAGCCCGAGGAGGTCCGCGCCCGCCTCCGCACCCGGCTCGCGGCGCGCCGCTGACCGGCGGCGGCGATCCGGCGCACCGGTCGGGCGATCCCGGCGCGGCCGTTGCCAAGGCGCCCCGGCGCGCCGGTGCCACCGGGGTGCCCGCCGCTCACAGGAAGCAATCCGCCCGCCCATCCTCGCGGATCGTCGCCGCACCGCTCTCGATGGCGGCGCCGCGCCTGCGGATGAAGGCGGTGCCGCTGACGGGCGAGCGGTGCCTGGGGTCGGGCAGGACCGCCATCAGCCGCGCCGCGCGCTGCGGCCCCACATCCGCCGCACCGACGCCGAAATAGCGCCGCGACGCCGCCTCGACCCCGAAGACGCCGGCGTCGAATTCCGCCACGTTGAGATAGACCTCGAGGATGCGCCGCTTCGGCCAGAGGATCTCGATCAGCACGGTGAAGCCCGCCTCGAGCCCCTTGCGCGACCAGGACCGCGCCGGCCATAGAAACACGTTCTTCGCGACCTGCTGGCTGATGGTCGAGCCGCCGCGCAGCCGCGTGTCATCGGCGAGCGCCGCGCGGATCCCCGCGAAGTCGAAGCCGCTGTGGCCGCAGAAATCGGCATCCTCCGCCGCCACCGCCGAGAGCGGCAGATAGGGCGACATCGCCGGCAGCGCCCGCCATTCCCGCTCGATCGCGCCGAGGCGCCACCATTCGCTCGCCATCAGCCAGGTCACCGGCGGATTGACCCAGCGCAGCGCCAGAACGGTGGTCGAGACCACCAGCACGGCGAACGCAGCCCAGCGCAGCGCGCGCCGCACCATCCGCCGGATCAGCCCTCCGCGCCGCACAACCATGAGGCGTTCCTGCCGGGAAACCGGCCCCCGCGCAAGCGCGCCCTCCCCAGGGACCTGCGGCCCGCGGTATCCGGACAAGAGTCCGATCGGCCATCGTCGACGCCGCGTTTCGGAATCCCAATGGCTATCCGGGTTCCCGACAGGGATATTGCATCTGAGCGCGCGACCCCGTCTGCCCCCGTTCCGTTCCGTTCCGTTCCGTTCCGTTCCGTTCCGTTCCGTTCCGTCCCGTTCCGGGGCGGGGCGGTCGCGGAAGACAGGATGCGCGCCGGATGCGATGGCCCCGACCACGACGACGCCGGCGGTTGTAAAATGCGCGGCGACATAGGATGAAGGGCGTCGAGCAGGGATCAACGGAAGGAGCGCCGATGCGCCGTCTCTACCACCAGCCGCTGTCGCCCTTCTGCCGCAAGATCCGCCTGGTGCTGGCCGAGAAGAAGATCGAGGTCGAGCTGGTGGAGGAGAAGCCCTGGGAGCGGCGCATGGATTTCCTGCGCATGAATCCGGCGGCGCGGGTGCCGGTCCTGAAGATCGGCGACCTGGTGCTGTCGGATTCCGCGGCGATCTTCGAATATATCGAGGAGACCTGCCCGGAGCCGGCGCTCCTGCCCAAGACCCCGGCGGCGCGGGCCGAGGCGCGGCGGCTCGCGGCCTGGTTCGACGACAAGTTCCACGACGAGGTCACCGCGAACCTGCTCTACGAGCGGGTGAACAAGAAGCTCGCCAAGACCGGCTATCCCGAGAGCGAGAAGATCAAGGCCGGCAGCCGCAACATCAAGTACCATCTCGACTATATCGGCTGGCTGACCGACCATCGGCGCTGGCTGGCGGGCGACGAGCTCAGCATCGCCGATTTCGCAGCCGCGGCGCATCTGAGCTGCCTCGACTACGTGGGCGACGTGGACTGGACGCGCAACGCGGGCCTGCACGAATGGTACGCCAAGATCAAGTCGCGCCCCGCCTTCCGCTCGATCCTCGCCGACCTGGTGCCGGGCTTCACCCCGCCGCAGCACTACGCGGATCTGGATTTCTGACATGACCGCCCCGGGGCAGGCGGACCTCGCCCCGAGGATCAAGGCGAGGGCGCTGGAGGAGGGCTTCAGCGCGGCGGGCATCTGCGCGCCGGACGCGATCCCGCAGGCGGCCGGGCGGCTCGCAGCCTATGTCGCGAAGGGGCGCCACGGCGGCATGGGCTGGATGGCCGAGCGCATGGGCTGGCGCGGCGATCCGGCGGCGCTCTGGCCCGCGGCGCGGTCGGTGATCATGCTGGCGGAGGTCTATACGCCGGCCGAGGATCCCCTGCGCAACCTGCAGAGGCCGCGGCGCGGCACGATCAGCGTCTACGCCCATGGCCGGGATTATCACGACCTGGTCAAGCGGCGGCTGAAGCGGCTGGGGCGCTGGCTGGTGGCCGAGACCGGGGCGGAGATCAAGGTCTTCGTCGACACCGCCCCGGTGATGGAGAAGCCGCTGGCCGCCGCGGCGGGGCTGGGCTGGCAGGGCAAGCACACCAATCTGCTGAGCCGGGATCTCGGCAACTGGTTCTTCCTCGGGGCGATCTTCACCACGCTGGAGCTGCCGCGCGATGCGCCGGGCGAGGACCATTGCGGCAGCTGCCGCGCCTGCCTCGACATCTGCCCGACGAAGGCCTTCCCAGCGCCCTACCAGCTCGATGCCCGGCGCTGCATCTCCTATCTGACCATCGAGCATGCCGGGCCGGTGGACGAGGAATTCCGCGCGGCGATGGGCAACCGCATCTACGGCTGCGACGATTGCCTGGCGGTCTGCCCCTGGAACAAGTTCGCCGCCGCGGCGCGGGAGGCGGGATATTTCGCGCGGATCGAGCTGAAATGCCCCGAGCTCGCGCATCTGGCCATGCTCGACGACGCGGGCTTCCGGCAGGTCTTCCGCGGCTCGCCGATCAAGCGCATCGGGCGCAACCGCTTCGTGCGCAACGTCGCCTATGCGATCGGCAATTCCGGCGATCCGGGGCTCCTGCCGGCGGCGCGGCGCCTCGCGGCCGACGCCGATCCGGTCGTGCGCGACGCGGGAGAATGGGCTTTGGCGCGGCTCAGTTGAGCCTGTGAAGGGTCCGGCGGGCCGGTTCCGCCAGCGCGCTCTCCGGATAGGCTTCGATCAGGTCGAGGAAGAGCTGGCGCGCGGCATCGGTCTCACCGAGCTCGGCCCGGGCGGCGGCGGCCTCGAAGAGGGCCGCGGGCAGGTCCGGGTCGAGGGCGCGGGCATGGTCGGCCTCGGCGCGGGCCGCCTCGGCCCGGCCGGAATGGCGCAGGGCAGCGGCATGCAGCGCCCTTGCCTCGGCGTCGCCGGGCGATGCGGCGACCAGGGCGTCGAGGGCGGAGAGCGCCGCCGGCCAGTCCGCGCGCGCGGCCGCGATCCGGGCGCGCAGCATCAGGCCCGCGGCATCGGCCGGCGCCAGCCGCTCGGCCTGGGCGATCGCCTCGGCCGCGAGATCGGGCTTGCCGGCGTCGAGCCAGAGCCGCGCCGCATCGAAAAAGACGATGGCGCGCAGCCCGGCCGGCATCGCCCGGTTGGGATTGGCGGCGAGGCCGGAGAGGAGCTGCGCCGCGGTGGCGGTCGCACCCATCGCCTCCAGCGCGGCGGCCTCGCAGAGTCGGGCGGGAACGCCGCCGCCGGTGCGCGACCAGAGCGCCGCATCCTCGCGGGCGGCTTCCGGATCCGCGGCGATCGCCGCGGTGCATTCCTCCGGGCTGGTGATCGCGGCGCCCGCCGGCAGCGGCAGCGCGAGGAGCGCGATCAGAAAGAGCCTTCGCATCGGCGGCGGCAATCCTTAAGGAGCGGGGGAAACGAAGCGGAAGGGACGAGCGGCATGGGCGAGCCGGTTCTGGTGACGCTGGGTCATGGCTACTCGGCAGCGCGGCTGGCGGCAAGCCTGCCGCCGCCCTGGCGGGTCAGGGGCACGACGCGCTCGGCCGAGCGGGCCGAGGCCATGCGCGCGGCCGGGGTGGACGCCATCGACTGGACGGATGCGGCGGCGGTGGGCGCCGCGATCCGGGGCGCGAGCCATGTGCTGGTGTCGCTGCCACCGGAGGCCTGGGGCGATCCGGTGCTGGCGCGGCATCGCGGCGACCTGCAGGCGGCGCGCGATATCGCCTGGGTCGGCTATCTCTCGACCACGGGGGTCTACGGCGACCGGCAGGGCGGCTGGGTCGACGAGGCGAGCGCGCTGGTGCCGGTCAATGCGCGCAGCCGCTGGCGGGTGTCGGCAGAGACCGAATGGGCCGCGACCGGGCTGCCGCTGCACCGCTTCCGGCTGGCGGGGATCTACGGGCCGGGACGCAGCGCGTTCGACCGGCTGCGCGCGGGCCGGGCGCAGCGCATCGTCAAGGCGGGGCAGGTCTTCAGCCGCATCCATGTCGCGGATATCGCCGCAGCGCTCGCCGCCTCCATGGCCCGGCCGGCGCCGGACGCGGTCTTCAACCTCGCCGACGACGAGCCGGCGCCGCCCCAGGACGTGATCGCCTTCGCCGCGGAGCTGCTCGGCCTGCCGGTACCCCCGGAGATCCCCTTCGACGAGGCGGCGCTCTCGCCCATGGCGCGGTCCTTCTTCGGGGAATCGAAGCGCGTCTCGAACCGGAGGGTGAAGGCGGAGCTCGGCCTGGCGCTGGCCTTTCCCGACTATCGCGCCGGGCTCCGGGCGATTCTCGCGGCGGGCGGATGAGGGAGGCATGCAACAGGCCGCGGAAAACCGCGGCACGGCACGATGGGGACTCGCAATCGCCGGCGGGATCGGCCAATCTTGCGCAAAACGAGCGAACCGGCGCCGCCAATCGCGCCGAATAGAGGTAGGTGGGATGTCGCAGAAGCGACTGCGCGCAGGAGCAGCCGTCCTGACCATGGCATCGGCCACGGCGCTCGCCGTGGGCCAGACCGCGCCGGCGCAGGAGGCGCGGCCCCGGCCGAGCCTGAACCTCTACGGCACCACCGGCCTGATCGACATGCCGAGCGCCCAGGCGCAGCCCGACGGGCAGATCTCGATCAGCTACAGCCAGTTCGGCGAGACCTCGCGGCGGAACTTCAATTTCCAGATCCTGCCCCGGCTCTCGGGTACGCTGCGCTATTCCACGATCAAGAACTGGGGCCAGAACGACGACAACGGCGTCTACGACCCGACCTACGATCTCTACGACCGCAGCTTCGATTTGCAGCTCCAGATCCTCGACGAGGATTACGACGGCTGGGTGCCGTCGCTCGCGCTCGGGTTCCGCGACTTCCTCGGCACCGGGGTCTATTCCTCGGAATATCTCGTGGCGAGCAAGACCGTCGCCGAGGATTTCACCCTGACGGCGGGCATCGGCTGGGGCCGGCTCTCGGGGGTGAACGGCTTCAAGAACCCGTTCTGCGAGCTCTCGTCGGGCTTCTGCGACCGGGAGAACGACTTCGGCGAGGGTGGCAAGGTGGCCTTCGGCACCTTCTTCCACGGCGAGGAGTCCGCGCTTTTCGGCGGCGTCGAATGGCGAACGCCGATCGAGAACGTGACGCTGAAGGCGGAATATTCCTCCGACGCCTATTCGCGCGAGCAGAAGAGCCCGGCCTCGACCTTCGAGCGCAAATCGCCGTTCAACTTCGGCGCGGAATACCGCTGGCGCGAGGGCGTGACCGCCGGCCTCTACTACATGTACGGCGATACGGTCGGCTTCAACGTCTCGCTGAGCGGCAATCCGAACCGGCCGCTCGCGCCGCAGGATCTCGGGACCGGGCCGCTGCCGGTCAATGCGCGGGCGATGGACGCGCCGCAGGGCACCGACTGGGCCACCAATCCGGCGGCGCGCGACGCGCTGGCCGAGGCGCTCGCGGAGGTGCTCAAGGCCGAGGGCATGCGCCTCGAGCAGTTCAAGGCCGAGCCGGGGGTGGTGGACGTGGTCATCACGAACCTGCGCTTCAACGAGGAGCCCCAGGCGATCGGCCGCACCGCGCGGGTGCTCTCGGCGGGCATGCCGGCCTCGGTCCAGACCTTCCGCATCACCATGATGGAGGACGATCTCGTCACCACCACGATCGCCATCGACCGCAGCGACTTCGAATCGCAGGTCGACCGCTTCGGCGCCACGCTCGAGAGCTGGCAGACCGCGGTGCTCGAGGGCGCCCTGCCCTCGCTCGGCCGCGAGGCCTGGGTGCGCGACGCCTATCCCTCGCTCGACTGGAACCTGGTGCCGGCACCCTATCTGGTGCTGCTGACGCCGGAGGATCCGATCAAGCTCGGGGTCAACATCGATCTCGGCTTCCGGCTGAACCTGGCTCCGGGTCTCTCGGCCACGGCGAACATCAGCCAGCCCTTCATCAACGTGCCCGACGATCCCGGACCCTCGGAGACCAACCTGCCTCCGGTCCGGAGCGACCAGGGCCGCTACTACTCGGGCTACGACCCGAAGCTCACGCAGCTGACGGCGGATTATCTCTTCAAGCTCAACCGCGACGTCTATGCCCGCGCCACGGTGGGCCTGATCGAGCGCATGTTCGGCGGCGTCAGCGGCGAGATCCTCTGGAAGCCGGTCAACCAGAGCTGGGGCCTCGGGGCCGAGCTCAACTACGTGATGCAGCGCGACTTCGACGATCCCTTCGGCTTTGGCTACTACGACTACGACGTGGTGATGGGGCTGGGCTCGCTCTATTGGGAGACGGGATTCTACGGGCTGGAAACCCAGCTCTCGGCCGGGCGCTATCTCGCGGGGGACTGGGGCGGAACGGTCAACGTGACCCGGCGCTTCGCCAACGGCTGGGCGGTGGGCGCCTATTTCACCCTGACCGACGTGACCAGCGAGGATTTCGGCGAAGGCAGCTTCGACAAGGGCGTGACGCTGGAGATCCCGTTCCGCTGGACGGTGCCCTTCGAGACCAAGACCAACAATTCCATCGGCCTGACCTCGGTCTCGCGGGACGGCGGCGCGAACCTGATGGTCTCGAACCGCCTCTATCCGATCGTGCGCGACTACGACCGCTATCACCTCAAGCAGAGCTGGGGGACGTTCTGGCAATGATGCGACGGATCGCCGCGCTCGCGCTCCTGCTCGGGGCCTGCACCAACCAGGGGTTCAACCCGATCCTCGTGGAGGCGGTGAACCAGGTGAACCCCTGGGACGAGCCCGACGAGGCCGCCGCGGCCAAGGGCCAGCCGGTGACGCGCGCGGCCATCGACCGGGCCGACGTGGCGACGATCCGCGCCCGGCTCCTCAGCGACAAGTCGCCCACCTATCTCTTCGCGGCCAGCGACAACGGCGGCTATGTCACCTATGCCTCGAGCCTGCGCCAGACCCTGACGCTGCGCGGCTCGCAGATCACCGCCACGCGCGGCCTCGGCTGGGACCTGCTCTCGGCGACCTCGAGCCAGCCCGACCCGCTGACCCGCGCGATCCCGCCGGGCAGCTGGCCCGAGGGGGTGACGCGGCGCTACGAGTTTCCCGCCAATTCGCCCGAGGGCCGGATCGAGACCTTCACCTGCAGCTTCGAATTCGTCGGGCCGCAGGAAGTGGTCATCCTCGATCAGCGCCACCAGGGCGTCGAGGTCAGCGAGACTTGCAGCGGGCCGGCCGGCAGTTTCGAGAACCTGCATCTGGCGGATGCGCGGACCGGCTTGGTCTGGCGCAGCCTGCAATGGGTGGGCGAGCGCCAGGGGCTGATCGATCTGGAGATCGTGCTGCCCTATACCGGCCGGAAGGGCTGAGGCCGGCGGCCCTCGCTGTCGACTTTCATCGGACCCAGGGCCGGGTGTTCCAGCCCGATCGACCCTTGGCGATCGGGCCGCGCCGGTCCTGCCGGGGGCCGGCGCGCCTTGCGCACCGTCCATGGCCGCCCCGTCCCGATCCTCGACCGGCGGTGTTGCTGCACTCCCCGCGCCCTGCGCGGCCTTCTTCCTGTCCCGAGGCTCGGGTCATGCCTGGGCCGATTCGGAGCCACCGCGGTTCGGTGCTAGACTCCCCTCGCGAGGCAAAAGGGGAGGCCGGTCATGATCCTTCGCATCTTCCGCGCGATCGTCCACGAGGGCCAGCAGGGCGCGTTCCGCAGCTTCGTCCTCGAGACCGCGCTGCCGCTGACGCGCACGCAGGAGGGCCTCGTGTCGGTCACCGTCGGCCTGCCGCGGCCCGACTCGCCGCGGGAGTTCTCCATGGTGACGGTGTGGCGCGACCTCAAGGCACTCAGGGCCTTCGCGGGCGAGAACTGGAACCGGCCGGTGGTGCTGCCCGGGGAAGCGCATCTGCTCGAGGCCTCGCATCTCCACCACTACGAGGTGGCGGAGGGCTGAGCGTCGGACGGGACACCCTGCAAACGGAAAGAAGGACAGCGTCGCAGACACTGTCCTTCTTCCCTGTGAAATTCACACAGGCCAGGCGACCCGTCGGCCGTCGACCCGCGCTCTCTGTCGCGAAGCGATCAGGAGTCGTCGTTGGAGATGGCGTAGGCGATCGCGGCGAGACCGATCACCGGGATGAGCCAGGCGGCATTCGATCCGCCCATCGGGGCCGGTTCGGCGACGACGACCGGCTCTTCGGGGGCCTCGAACACGAGGTTGCCGGCGAAGGCCTGGCCGGCCAGCAGGAGCGCCGCCGCAGTGGTTACGAGATACTTCATTGTTATCCTCCTCAGAGAGTGCGGGTCTGCGAAACTGCTAGCTCGCCCGGACCTGCGATCGGACAAGCTAATGTCTGGAACCTAACCAACCTTCCCTCGCGTTTTCAATCGTCGAAAGCCGGCTTTTCGAGTAAATCACAACTGTTGTCATATTAGCAACACCGGAGTGCCGACCTGCGCCCGATCGTACACCTCCAGGATGTGCTCGTTGAACAGGCCGATGCAGCCGTTGGACGATTGGCGCCCGATCTTGCGGATGTCGTTGGTGCCGTGGATGCGGTAGGCGCCGGGGAAGCCGAGGTTTAATGCGCGTATTCCGAGCGGGTTGTCCGGGCCCGGACCGACGTAGCGCGGCAGCGCCGGATTGCGCTGGAGCATGTTCTCGGTCGGCCGCCATTCCGGCTCCGGGCGCTTGAGCACGACCGTGGTCCGGCCGCGCCGGGTCAGGCTGCCGTTGAGCGGCACCGAGGTCGGATAGACCCGGTAGAAGCCGTCCGAGGCCCAGTAGTGCAGCACCCGGTCGTTGGTGTCGGCGAGGATCGCGTCCATGGAGATGCTGTCGAAATGGTCCTGCCAGCGGCGCATCCGCAGGCTGGAGATGCGCCGGAGCAGGCGGGCGTCCTGGGAATCGGGCACGTAATCGTCGAGCCCGACCTCCTCGGTCGAGGCGAGGGCGCCGGTCGCGCCGAGACCGGCGCCGAATGCTGCGAGCGCCGCGAGCCGCCCGAAGGCGCGGCGTGTGTGCCTGGGGTATTCGTTGCTGCTCATGTCCGCCTTCTTCCCGTTGCGGATGAAACTGGCGCAGTAATAGGCCTCCCGGCGCCTTGTCGCAACTCACACTTCGGCCAGCGGGTTCCACCGGCGATGCAATGGTTTCGGTTTGAAGGCGCATGCGAAAGCCGCTAAGCAGCGGGCGGTGAGCAACCATTCGACGGATCCCGCCATGTTTCGCCCGTTCCTTGCCGCCCTCACCGTCCTCGTCGCGCTCGCGGCCTGCGAATCCGGCGGAACGGGGCAGAAGATCAATCCCGCCGATGCCGATGCGATCAGGCTGCGCAATCTCGACGCGGTCAATGCCGCCCGCGCCCAGGCGGGTGTCGGCCCGGTGCAGATCTCGGCGCAGCTCAATGCCGCCGCCGCAACCCATGCCCGGGACATGGCGGTGCAGGGGCGGGCCTGGCATTTCGGCTCCGACCTGACCAGCCCGCGGGAACGGGCCTTCCGCGCCGGCTACCGCGGCGAGGTTCTGGGGGAGAACATCTCTGAGGGCGCTGATTCCGACCTGACGGTGCTGAAGTCCTGGCTCGATTTCGCGGATACGCGCAACGTGCTGCTCGACCCCGCAGCGCGCGGCCTCGGCCTCGGCTGGTACGAGGAGCCCACGGGCAAGATCTGGTGGGTGCAACTGCTCGGCGAGTGATCGCCGAGCAATCCGCCCGGGCAGCTCAGCCCAGGATGGTGATCGGGGTGCCCGTGGGCACCAGGGTCCAGATCTCCTCGATCTCCGCGTCGCTCACCGCGATGCAGCCGGCGGTCCAGTCCTTCTTGCGCCGATCGGCGCTCTGGCGCGGCCCGCCGTGGATGAAGATGTCCCCGCCGGGATTGACCCCCATGGCCCGGGCGCGCGCCAAGTCGAGGGTATTGGGATAGCTGATGCCGAGGCTCAGGTAGAAGTCGCTGCGCGGGTTGCGCCGGTCGATCCAGTACTGGCCCTCGGGCGTGCGGCCGTCGCCGGCCGTGGTCTTGTGGCCGTCCGGCGCGAAGCCGAGATGGATCCTGTAGCGCCTGAGGATTTCCTGCCCGGACTTGAGCTCCAGGACGCGGTTCTTCTTGGACACCACGATATGGGTGGCCCGGGGCTGGAGGCGCTGCACGAAGCCGGCCGCCCTCGCGGGCGCCGCTCCGGATGCGAAGAATCCCGCCGTAAGGGCGAGGGCGCTGCGGCGCGTCCAGAGGGCCTTCGCAGCGGAAGTGTCGTCGGTAGCGGGATGATCTGCGCCATCCTCGATTAGCCACGTCCTCTCGGTCATGTACCTGCTCGTTTCGTTGCTCGTTGCGTCCTTGGGGACGTCGATATTTCTGCCTGATATGCTTTACATACCTCTAACGGGCGGTTTTGGGAACGGGGCTTGCGCGGGGATCCGCCGCTGCGGGCCCGGCGGGCTCAGGTTCCGGCCGGGTCGTGGCCGACGCGCACCAGTTGCTTGCCGAAATTGCCGCCATCGAGCAGGCGCAGGAAGGCGCCCGGCGCGGCTTCGAGCCCCTCGGCGACCGACTCGCGCCAGACGATCTCGCCCGAGCGCACGAGCGGCGCCACCTCGGCGAGGAACGCCGGCAGCCGGTCGAAATGGTCGAAGACCAGGAAGCCCTGCACCCGGAGCCGGCGCGTCAGGATCATGCGCCAGACCGCGGGCAGGGTCATCGGCTCGGCGGCACCCTTGCCCGAGAACCAGGCGATCATGCCGCAGAGCGCGATGCGGCCGTGGAGGTTCATCCGCGGCAGCACGGCCTCGAGCGTCCGTCCGCCGACATTCTCGAAATAGATGTCGACCCCGTCCGGCGCCGCGGCGCCGATCGCCTCGGAGAGTGCTGCCGCGCCGCCGGGCGCGCGGTGGTCGAGGCAGGCGTCGCAGCCGAGCGTCTCGACCGCATAGGCGCATTTCTCCGCCCCGCCGGCGACGCCGATCACCCGCAGCCCCCTGCGGCGGGCGAGCTGGCTCGCGAGGCTGCCCACCGCACCGGTGGCCGCCGAGACGACGATGGTCTCGCCCGCCTTGGCGCCGGCGATATGGTCGAGCCCGACCCAGGCGGTCAGCCCCGGCATGCCGAGCACCCCGAGCGCGGTGGAGAGCGGCGCGGCGGCCGGGTCGATCCTGCGCAGGGCCTCGGCCGGCACCACCGCATGGCTCGCCCATCCGGTGGGGCCGACCACAACGTCGCCGGGGGCGAAGCCGGGCGCCTGCGAGGCGAGGACCTCGGCCACGCCGCCGCCCTCCATGGTCGCGCCGACCTCGACCGGGGCCGCGTAGGATTTCGCCGCATCCATGCGCCCGCGCATATAGGGGTCGAGCGAGAGCCAGATCGTGCGCAGGAGAACCATGCCCGGCCCCGGTTCCGGCATCGGCGCCTGCTCGATGCGGAAGCTCTCCGGGCCGGGCGCGCCTTCGGGGCGCGCGGCGAGAACGATCCGGGTCATCTCGGGCATGGGTTCCTCCCTTGGGCTCCCGGCCCCGCGGGCTCAGGCGGCCTGGCCGAGCATCGGCCAGAGCGAGGCGACGAGCAGGACCGCCATGGTCCGGTTGAAGATGCGCAGCCGGCCGTGGCTGGTGAGCCAGCGGCGAATCCCCCGGCCCATGAGCGTCCAGCAGCCGACCGAGGGCAGGTTGATCGCGCCGAAGACCGCCGCGACCACCAGCACGGCGCCGACGTCGCGCGACGGCGCATAGAGCGTGATCGCGGTGAGCGCCATGGCCCAGGCCTTGGGATTGGCCCATTGGAAGAGCGCGGCCTGCAGGAAGGTCAGCGGACGCCCGGCCGCCCCGCCGGCCTCCGGCGGCGCGGCATTGGCGATCTTCCAGGCCAGATAGAGCAGGTAGAGCACGGAGACGACGCGCAGCGCCGCCTGGCTGCCCGGGACCATCTCGAAGACCTGCATCAGGCCGATGCCCACGATGAACACCATGAAGGTGAAGCCCAGGCCCACGCCGAGCATGTGGGGGATGGTGCGCCCGAAGCCGAAATTCGCGCCGGAGGCCATCAGCATCAGGTTGTTCGGCCCCGGCGTGACCGAGGACACGAAGGCGAATCCCGTCAGCGCGAGGAGCAGGTCGTGGGTCATGGCGCAGGGATAAGCGGCCAAACCGGCAATGTCACCGCCGATTCCGCTGCCGCGGGGCGGAGCCGGCCGATGTCGCAGACCAACAGCGCTTCCCAGTGCCCCGCAAAAAACGAGGCTCGGGTGAGAGAAAAGGCCGCGCCCCGCGCGGCCCGCACCGCACTCACGCGGACCGACGAGGCGAGGCGCCGGTGGCGCCTCGACCGGTCCGGTCGCCCGGAGGCGCGAGCCGCAGGGCGAGGGGCGCCGAGTATCACCGCCGATCGCCACGGGTCGATCGGGCTGGAACCCCTTGGCCACGGGAGAACGAGAGCCGCTGCTCTCAGACGCCGGCGGGACCGGCGGGCGGGGAGGCGGCGGGCCGCAGGCGCCGCGCCCGCTCGGTCGCGCTCTTCAGCTGGCCGCAGGCGGCCATGATGTCTTCGCCCCGCGGACGGCGCACCGGGCTCGAATAGCCGGCGCGGTTGACGATCGCCGCGAAGGCCTCGATGCGCTCGGGCTCGGACCGCTCGTAGGGCGCGCCGGGCCAGGGGTTGAAGGGGATGAGGTTGATCTTGGCCGGGATGCCGGCGATGAGCCTGACCAGCCGCCGCGCATCCGCGTCGCTGTCGTTGACACCCTTGAGCATGACGTATTCGAAGGTGATGCGCTCGGAATTCGACACCCGCGGATAGGCGCGGCAGGCGGCGAGCAGCGCGGCGATGTTCCATTTGCGATTGATCGGCACCAGCTGGTCGCGCACCGCGTCGGTGGTGGCGTGGAAGGAGATCGCCAGCAGGCAGTTGATCTCCTCGCCGACCCGGGCGATCTCGGGCACGATGCCGGAGGTCGAGAGCGTGATGCGCCGCCGCGAGAGCGCGATGCCCTCGTCGTCCATGGCGATGAGCATGGCGTCGCGCACCGCATCGGTGTTGTAGAGCGGCTCGCCCATGCCCATCAGCACGATGTTCGAGACCAGCCGCCGCTCGGGCCCGCCCCGGCCCCAGTCGCCGAGGTCGTCCCGGGCCACGAGGATCTGGCCGACGATCTCGGCGGGCGTGAGGTTGCGCACCAGCCGCTGGGTGCCGGTGTGGCAGAAGGCGCAGGTCAGCGTGCAGCCGACCTGGCTCGAGATGCAGAGCGTCCCCCGATCGGTCTCGGGGATGTAGACCGTCTCGATCTCGTGGCCGCCCTCGATGCGCAGAAGGTATTTCCGCGTGCCGTCCGAGGAGACCTGTCGGGTGACGACCTCGGGCCGGGCGATGGAGAAGCACTCGGTCAGGAGCGCGCGGTAGTCCCGGGCGAGATTGGTCATCGCCGCGAAGTCGCGCGCGCCCTTGTGATAGATCCACTGCCAGATCTGGCGCGTGCGCATGGCCGCCTGGGCTTCGGGCGTGCCGGCGGCGATCAGGGCGGCGGTGAGATCCGCGCGCGGCAGGCCCACGAGGTTCGGCCGCGCCGTCGCCGGTCGCGCGCGCGGCAGGGTGACGAGGTCCTGGGTGATCGGGACGCTGGCGGGCATGGGACACGGACTCGGCGGCTTCGGACGCGACCGAAGCCCGGCCGCGCGCCTTCACATAGCGGATCCGGCCAAAAACGCCAGAGTGCCTGCTATTTGCAGCGCGCCTCGGCGTCGGTGATCGCGGCGGTGAAGCCCGAGAGCGAGAAGGTGTCGACCGTCGTGGTTCCGCGGGCGGAGACGCCGGTGATCCTGGCATCCGCCCCGGCGCGCATCGCCGCGACCGCCCGGGCGTCGTCGGCGGGGTCGGTCCAGGCCCATTCCGCGCCCGCGCCCTCGCCGGGGCTGAGGTTAAAGCTGTTCGATCCGATCTCGAGCTTGACTGGATTGCCCGGCTTCAGCGGATAGCCGCTGTTGAAGCTGACCTCGTTGGCCACGCCCCGCTCGGGCCGGAAGGAGACATAGAGGCGGATGTCGCCGCGGTTGACCTCGACGGTCTTGCCGTCGCGGCGGGCGACCCAGTTCTCCGGCGGCGAGACGATGTAGCATTCCTTGGGATTGGCCGCGACGAAAACGCTCCAGTCGGTATGCGCGGCCACGCGCTCGGCCGACTGGGCGAAGGCCGGCCCGGCCACAGCGACCGCGAGGCAGACCGCGATCGGTTTCCACGCTTCGAACGTCATCCGTGAGGCTCTCCTGCTCGTTCACCAGCTTGTGTTCACCGGCCGAGGCTTGCGACACACCCGGTCCCGTGGTCAAGCTTGTTCTATGCCATGCTCTCGCTCTAGTTTAGCGTGACGGGAGGGGAATTTGCCAGCCCCTTGCGCAGTTTTCACCGAGCCGTGACGTCGATGGGCCGGGCGTCGGGAGACAGGGTCCGCAGAGATGGCCGTCACGACCGAGACGGATCACGCCCGGGCGAGCGACGCGGCGGTGCTGCGGGCGGTCGCCGCCGGCGACCGCTCGGCCTTCGTGGAACTCTTCGGCCGCTATGCCGGACGGATCAAGGGCTTCCTGATGCGCAGGGGCGCGTCGGAGGCCGATGCCGAGGAGATCGTGCAGGAGGTGATGGTCGCGATCTGGCGCCGCGCCGCGAGCTTCGATCCCGAGCGGGCGGCGGCGGCGACCTGGATCTTCACCATCGCCCGGAACCGCCGCATCGACCTGGTGCGCCGGGCGCGCCGGCCCGAGCCGGATCCGCAGGACCCGCTCTTCCGGCCGGATCCCGAGCCCGGGGGCGTCGCGCGGATCTCCGCCGCGGAGCGCGAGGCGCGGCTGCGCGCGGGCCTCGCCGGCCTCGCGCCCGAGCAGCGCCGGGTGCTGGTGGCGGCCTTCTACGAGGGGTTGAGCCACGGCGAGATCGCGGCGCGGCTGGACCTGCCCGTCGGCACGGTGAAGTCGCGCATCCGGCTGGCCTTCGGCCATCTGCGCGAGGCGATCGGCGAGGACCTGGCGGGGGAGTTCGGAGATGAATGACGCCGTGGTGCTGGCCGAGGTCTGGCGCGGGCCGATCCCGGAATCCCGGCACCGCGGGCATGCGGTGATCTGCGACGCCGGCGGCGGCATCCGCGCCGCCTGGGGCGATCCCGAGCGGGTGATCCTGCCGCGGTCCTCCTGCAAGATGCTGCAGGCGCTGCCGCTTCTCGAGAGCGGCGCCGGGGCCGATCTGACCTCCGAGCAGCTCGCGCTGGCCTGCGCCTCGCATGTGGGCGCGGCGATGCATGTGGGCCGCGTCGCGCAATGGCTCGAGGCGATGGGCCTGGGCGAGGCCGACCTGCGCTGCGGCACTCAGGCGCCCGAGGACCGCACCGAGCGCGGCCGGCTGCGCGAGGCCTTCGAGCCGCCCTGCCAGCTGCACAACAATTGCTCGGGCAAGCATGCCGGCTTCCTGACCCTCGGCCGCCGTCTTGGCGGCGGCCCGGATTACGTCGATCCCGAGCATCCGGTGCAGCGCGCGGTGCGCGCCGCCTTCGAGGAGATGTGCGGCCTCGAGAGCCCCGGCTTCGGCATCGACGGCTGCTCGGCGCCGAATTTCGCCACCACGCTGCACGGGCTGGCGCATGCGATGGCGCGCTTGGCCGATCCGCGCGGGCTGGGGCGTGCCCGCGAGCAGGCGGCGCGGCGGCTGGTGGCGGCGATGCTGGCGCATCCGCTCCTGGTGGCCGGCGAGGGCCGGGCCTGCTCGGAGCTCATGGCGGCCGCGGGCGGCCGGGCCGCGGTCAAGCTCGGCGCCGAGGCGGTCTATGTGGCGGTCCTGCCCGAGCGCGGCCTCGGGGTGGCGCTCAAGATCGAGGACGGTGCGCGGCGGGCCAACGAATGCGCCATCGCTGCGCTGCTGGTGCGGCTGGGCGTGCTCGAGGCCGGCGACCCGCTGGTGGCGCGCCGCCTGGCGCCGCCGGTGCAGAGCCGGCGCGGCGAGGTCGTCGGCAGCATCCGCCCCGGCCCGGATCTCTGGCAGGAGGGCGCGCCGCTCTGATGGCGTTGCGGGCCGGCAGGGCCGTGCATCCGGCAAAGCGACCCCGGTCTCCCGAGCTCAGGGGCAGGCCAGCGTCACCATCCCGTCCCGCCCCGTCACGCCGAAGGCGTGCCTGCGGCACGACGCGGGCGCTTCGCTTCCGCCCGGGGGCCGGGCGCTGCCCTCGTCTTGTGGCGAAACGGTCGTCCGGGGAAAAATGGGCCCCAAATGCGATCACCCGCCCGGGTCGGCCGCCTCGGATTGACTCGCGCGGCCCGCCCGGTATCGTTCGCCCCGCACTTCACGGGCAGGGGCAGGTGGCAGACAGGGCGCGCAGCTTCGCGGTGATCGGCCTCGGCTCCTTCGGCAGCACCGTGGCGGCGGAACTGGCGCGGCTCGACGGCTACGTGCTCGGCATCGACAGCGATCCCGCGCGGGTCGGCCATATCGCCGACGAGATCGCCGAGGCGAAGATCCTCGACGCCAGCGACGAGGACGCGTTGCGCGAGGCCGGGCTCGACCGCTTCGGCGCGGTGGTCGTCGCCATCGGCGAGAACGTCGAGGCGAGCATCCTCAGCACCATGAACGCGCGGCTGATCGGCTGCGACATCATCTGGGCCAAGGCCCGGGACCGCACCCACCACCGCATCCTCAGCAAGCTCGGCGCCGACCGGGTGATCCGGCCCGAGCAGGATTACGGCCGCCACGTGGCGCAGATGCTGCACAATCCTGCCGTGCGCGACTACGTGAGCATCGGCAACGGCTATCTGGTGGTGGATTTCCAGGTCCCGGCCAAGTTCGACGGCCGGAGCGTCGGGTCATTGTCGCTGGAGGACGCGTTCGGTCTGCGCCTGCTCGGCGTGATGCGCGGCACCGAATTCTGCGGCACGGCGCCGGATTTCGCGCTGCGCACCGGCGACAAGATGCTGGTTCTCGGCACCCGGCCCGACCTGCGGCGGCTCGGCGCCACCTTCTGACCGGGCGGGCATGGCGACACCCCTCAAGCGACGGCTGATGCGCACGGCCGTGCAGGCGCCGCCGCCGCTGGTGCTGGCGGCGCTCTATGCCGCGCTGATCGGCCTCGGCACGCTCGGCCTGATGCTGCCCGCCGCGCAGGCGCTGCCCTTCGGCTGGGGCGACGCGCTCTTCACTGCCGCCTCGGCGGTGACGGTGACGGGCCTGGGCGTGATCGACGTCGCGGAGCACCTCACCCTACCGGGCCAGGGCATCGTCGCGGTGCTCATCCAGCTCGGCGGGCTGGGGCTGATGACCTTCTCGGTCTTGGTGCTCTCGGCGCTCGGGCTGCCGGTGGGGCTGACGCATTCGAGCTTCCTGCGCGAGGATCTCAACCAGACCTCGATCGGCGAGGTGCTGCGGCTGGTCCGGGTGATCCTGCGGGTGGTGCTGATCTGCGAGCTGGCGGGCACGGCGGTGCTGGCCCTGGCCTTCGTCCCGGTCCACGGCCTCGCCGGGGGCCTCTGGCACGCGCTCTTCCAGGCGGTCTCGGCCTTCAACAACGCCGGTTTCTCCAGCCTTCCGGGCGGCCTCCTGCCCTGGGCCGGGGATTCGCTCGTCAATCTCTCGCTGCCCGCGCTCTTCATCATCGGCGGGCTCGGCTACGGGGTGCTGACCGAGCTCGTGCGGGTGCGGAGCTGGCGGCGCTACTCGCTGCACGCCAAGCTGATGCTGCTCGGAACCGCGGTGCTGATCGTCGGGTCGGTGGCGATCTTCGCCGCGCTGGAATGGCGCAACCCCGCAACCCTCGGTCCGCTCGGGACCGGCGAGAAGCTGCTCGCGAGCTGGTTCCAGGGGGTGACGCCGCGCACCGCGGGCTTCAACACCCTCGACATCGCCGCGCTCGAGGACAGCACCACGACGCTCTTCATGGCGCTGATGCTGATCGGGGCCGGTCCGACCTCGACCGGCGGCGGCATCAAGGTCACCACCATCATCGTGATGCTGCTGGCGACGGTCGCCTTCTTCCGCCGCCAGACCGAGATGCATGCCTTCGGCCGCTCGATCGCGCTCGACCAGGCGCTCAAGGCGATGGCGCTGACGGCGATCAGCGTCGTGGTGGTCTTCACGGGCGTGTTCCTGCTCACCCTGAGCCACCAGGGCGAGTTCATCGACATCGCCTTCGAGGTCGCCAGCGCCTTCGGAACCGTCGGGCTCAGCCGCGGCTTCACCGGCGATCTCGACGGCTTCGGCCGGGCGGTGATCATCGTGATCATGTTCGTCGGCCGGGTCGGGCCGCTCACGCTGGGCTTCTTTCTCGCCACCCGCCAGCCGGCGCGAGTACGCTACCCGCCGACCGAGGTCTATCTCGGCTGAGCGGCGGGCGGGGCCGCGACCATGCTGCAGATCGATTGGTCGGCGAGCGGGTCATGTGGCCCCCGGTTGACCGCTCGGACCGGCGCCAGTTTCCCCGTGGCGATACCGCCTTCCCCTCGCGGATTTGGCAGGTGATACGGCCTCCGGATGATCGCTTCGGGCAGACGCCCGTTCCCCGTGACGGCAGGCGCGACAAATGCGCCCGCCCAGGCAGAGGCGCGCGCAGATCATGCCAGCGGCCCTCGCTGTCGACTCCTGTTCCTTCCGCGGCCAGGGTGTCCCCAGCCCGATCGACCCGTGGCGATCGGGCCGCGCCGGCCCTGCCGGGGGCCGGCGCGCCTTGCGCACCGTCCAGGGCCGTCCCGTCCCGATCCTCGACCGGCGGGAAGGTGGCACCTCCCTCGCCCTGCGGCTTGCGCCTCCGGGCGACCGTTCCGGGCAAGGCGCCACCGGCGCCTCGCCTTTTCGGTCCTCGGCAAGGCTGTGCGGGCCGCGCGGGCGCGGCCTTTTCCTTGTCCCGAAAGTCGGCCTCGGGCCGCAGGACCGGTCAGTTGGAAGGGCCGCTGGTATTGCTCACCGACTTTGAAATCCAACCCCCTCGGCTTCCGCGCTCGCGCGCTCCAGCCGACGAACCGGCGCGAGGCAGTGCCTCGCTGGTGCCGGTTCGGGATGTCCCCCGGCCGATCGATCTGTCCAGATGTCGTATCAGGCCCCGCGCACGACCATCACGGAGATCGGCGCATGCTGGGCCACGTGGCCGGCATTCGAGCCTAAGAGATATTCCGCGGCGCCCGGAATATGCGACGCCATCACGATGAGATCGGCGCCGATCTCGGCGGCCTTGTGAATCAGGGCGTTGTCGAGGTCGATCGAGACGTCGTGCAGGTGCAGCGTCGAGGCCTCGATACCGATCCCGAGCCGCTCGCCCGCTTCGGCGGCGAACCGGTCGAGCTTCTCCGCGAAGGCCTCCGGGCTGCGCGCCACCGGCCCGGGCTCGGTTCCCGTGGCGCCGACGAGGGTGAGGCCCGCACCATAGTGGCGGGCCAGATCCGCCGCCGTTCCGAGCGCCTTCTCCAGCCGGTCGGCATGGGCGAGATCGACGGGAACCATGATCCGAGCGTACATCTGTCACCTCCCTGTTCCGGACGGGCCACCCTAACACGGCAGGTCCGGGTGTCGACCGCGGCCCGGAGAAATTGCATTCGGCAACGCGACCCCGTCCTTGCGAGCCCCGGGCGCTGCCCAGGCATGCGCTCCGGCCGCAGCCGCGCCGGCGCTTGTGGAGCGGCCGATTCGGGGCTAGAGGTCGCCGATGCGACCGATCACCGACATCGACGACCACGCGCGGTTGCCCTGGCGGTTCCACGCCCGGCGTCCGCGCTTCACGGCGGGGCGCTGAGGCACGCCAGCCTGCCGCCCTGACCCGACAATCCCCGCGCGGGAGACACGCCATGTCCGCTCCGAAGACCCTCTACGACAAGATCTGGGACGCCCATCTGGTGCACGAGGCGCCCGACGGCACCTGCCTGATCTACATCGACCGCCATCTCGTGCACGAGGTGACGAGCCCGCAGGCCTTCGAGGGGCTGCGCATGACCGGCCGCAGGGTGCGCGCGCCGGAGAAGACCGTGGCGGTGCCCGACCACAACGTGCCGACCGACGTGGACCGGGCCAAGGGCATCGAGAACGAGGAGAGCCGCATCCAGGTCGAGACCCTGCGCGCCAATGCCGCGGAATTCGGCATCGAGATCTTCGACGTCGCCGACCCGCGCCAGGGCATCGTGCACATCATCGGGCCGGAGCAGGGCATCACCCAGCCGGGCATGACCATTGTCTGCGGCGACAGCCATACCGCCACCCATGGCGCCTTCGGGGCGCTGGCGCACGGCATCGGCACGAGCGAGGTCGAGCACGTGCTGGCCACCCAGACGCTGATCCAGAAGAAGTCGAAGAACATGAAGGTCGAGGTCACGGGCAGCCTGCCCTTCGGCGTCACCGCCAAGGACATCACGCTTTCGGTCATCGGCGCCACCGGGACCGCCGGCGGCACCGGCCACGTGATCGAATATTGCGGCGAGGCGATCCGCTCGCTCTCCATGGAGGGCCGCATGACGGTCTGCAACATGGCGATCGAGGGCGGCGCGCGCGCCGGGCTGATCGCGCCCGACGAGAAGACCTTCGCCTATGTCAAGGGCCGGCCGCATGCGCCCAAGGGGGCGGCCTGGGAGATGGCCGAGGCGCATTGGCGCGGGCTCTTCAGCGACGAGGGCGCGCATTTCCACGAGATCCTGATCCTCGACGCCGCCGACATCGCCCCGGTGGTGACCTGGGGCACCAGCCCCGAGGACGTGTTGCCGATCACCGGCGTGGTGCCCGACCCGGCGGAGTTCCGCGGCGGCAAGGTGGATGCCGCAAGGCGCTCGCTCGCCTATATGGGGCTCGAGCCGGGGACGAAGCTCACCGACGTGGCGATCGACACGGTCTTCATCGGCTCCTGCACCAACGGCCGCATCGAGGATCTGCGCGAGGTGGCCCGGGTCATGGAGGGCCGCAAGGTCAAGGAGGGGCTGCGCGCGATGATCGTGCCCGGCTCCGGCCTCGTGCGCGCCCAGGCCGAGGAGGAGGGGATCGCCCAGAAGCTCATCGAGGCCGGGTTCGACTGGCGGATGGCGGGCTGCTCGATGTGCCTCGGCATGAACCCCGACCAGCTGAAGCCCGGCGAGCGCTGCGCCTCGACCTCGAACCGCAATTTCGAGGGCCGCCAGGGCCGAGGCGGCCGCACGCACCTGCTCTCGCCCGCGATGGCGGCGGCGGCAGCGATCACCGGGCGGCTCACAGACGTGCGCGAGCTTATGTGAGCCCCGCGGGCCAGCCGGAGCGGCGGAACCCGATCCGGCGCTCCGGCGTTGCTCCGGCAAAGGAGCGCATTCATGTCACCACCCGATACCAAGGTCGAGAAGCAGGCGCGGCGCCATCGGCCCGCGATGGCGGGGATCATCGCGTCCCTGGCGGTGATCCTGCTGCTGGTCGTCGCCTCGGTCTTCTTCATCACCAATCGCGACGCGGCAGAGGACGCGGATTCCGTGGTCGCGCCGGAATAGCTTGCAGGGGGCGCGTTCCGCGCCCTGCGGGCTTGCATTTCAGCCGCCCGCGGCGGAGAATCGGGCCCGCGATGCTCTCGGACGCCGCCACCGTGCCGGACTATCTCGACGAACTGCCGGGGGACCGGCGGGCGGCCATCGCGCAGGTGCTGGCGCTGGTACGGGCGAACCTGCCCGAAGGCTATGACGAGGTGATGCGCTGGGGCATGATCACCTGGGAGGTGCCGCTGGCGGTCTCGGGGCCCACTTACAACGGCAAGCCGCTGATGTATGCGGCGCTCGCCAGCCAGAAGCGGCACATGGCGCTCTATCTCTGCGGCGTGAACTGCCTGCCCGGGGTCGAGGACGGCCTGCGCGCCGCCTATGCCGCGGCGGGCAGGAAGCTCGACCTCGGCAAGGCCTGCCTGCGCTTCCGCAAGCTCGACGACCTGCTGCCGGAGCCGGTGGCCGCGGTGATTGCGGCGGTTCCTGTGTCGGATTTCGTCGCCGCGGCGCGGCGCTAGGGCGGCCCGCGCCGTTTCGGTCGGGGAATGCTCTGCGGGCCGCGGCCTTCTCCCTTGCCCGTGGCTCGGTCTCGAAGCCCGGCGCCGGTCAGATGGAGGGATCGCCGACGGGGCCGGGCGGAACGGGTCTCGGCGGCTTCCAGCCGGAGGCGGCGGAGGACCACCAGCCCCAGCGCGCCGAGGCCGAGGCACCAGATCCCCATGGCGAGGCACTGGCGCGGGAAGTCGACGCCCCGGTCGATCAGGATGCCGGTGATGCCGGGCCCGATGGCGGTCGAGACGACCATCACCGTGGTCGCCAGCGAGCGCACCGCCCCGAGATGCCGCGTGCCGTAGACCGCGGGCAGCAGCGCGCCCCAGAGCGCGCTGGCCATGCCCTGGGTCGCGCCGAGCAGCCCGAGCGCGGCGATCCAGAGGCCGACCTGCCCGGCGGGGCCGATCAGCGTGACCCCGAGCGCCATGGGCAGCAGAAAGACCGGCAGCAGCCGCTCGGGCCCGAAGCGGTCGCAGGCCCAGCCCGCGAAGAGCGCCGCGGCGATGGCGAGCGTGGCATAGACCGGATAGCCCCGCGCCATCTCCGCCTGCGCCCAGCCCTTGACCGAGGAGATGTTGGACTGGTGGAAATAGACCACCGTGCCGACGAAGCCCGGGGTCAGCAGGAAGGGCAGCAGCGCGGGAAGGAGCCAGTGGCCCAGCGCGTCCGCGCGGCTCCAGTGCCGCCCGCCGAGTCCCGGTGCCTCCTCGGCCCCGCCCTCGCCCCCGCCCTCCGGGGCGCGGCCGCGGGCGAAGAGCAGGGCGGCCGCCGGCGCGAGGCCGAGGGCGAGCAAGAGCGCCACGCCTCCCCAGGTGAGCCGCCAGCCGAGGCCCGCGATCGCCGCGACGGTGATCAGCGGGATCACCATCTCGCCGAAGGCATGGCCGAGGATCACCAGCGACACCGCCCGGCCGCGCTGGGCACGGAACCAGCGGCCCATGGCGGTCAGCGCCACATGGGGGAACATGCCCTGGCCGCAGAAACGCAGGCCGATCAGCGCGAGCCCGAGCAGCCAGGGCGAGGATGTCCAGGCCATCAGCGCGGCGGCCAGCGCGAAGGCCAGCGCGACGGCCGAGGCCAGCCGCCAGAGCGGCATGGTGTCGGCGAGCGCGCCGCGCAGGAAGAGGAGCCCCGCCGCGACCAGGGTGGCGAGGGTATAGAGGCTGCCCCAGCCCCCGTTGCTCAGCCCGTAGACCGCCTTTATCTCGCCGGCGAAGAGCGCGATGAACCAGGTCTGGCCGAAGGCCGAGGCGAAGGTCAGCAGGAAGCCCGGAGCGAGCCAGCGCAGGTTCTGGTTCAGGAACGCGATCATGCGCCCTGCTAGCCGCCGCCGCAGGGAAAGACGAGTCCCCCCGGGCGCGCGTCCGGCCGATCGTGCAGGTTGAAAGGCCTCGGTGGATCGCCATGTTGAAGGCGTGTCGGGCGCCGCCCACGGTCGCGAGTGGAGAGAGAATGCCGAGGATCGCCGCCACCCTGGCCTGTTGCGCCGCCGTGGCGCTCGCAGGCGCTGCGGCGTCGTCGGAGGAGGCCGCCCCGCTCGGCGACCGGCGACCGATGCTCGGCTTCGGGGCCGTGGTCGACCGGCCGCCCGACTTCCGGCTGGACCCGGATGCAACGGATTCCGGGTCGGGCGGGGAACCGCGGGCCGCGCGGGGCGGGAACGTCGGCTTCGTGTTCTTCGGCGACGCCTATCTCGGGGTGGCCGCCGGTGGCGACCGCGCCGGCGCGGTCTCGGGGATCGGCGGCGGCGCGACCGTGACGATTCGACCGTGATCCGCGCCCGCGCCGGCCCCGGAGCCCGGACAGAGCCTTGCGCGCGGGGCCCGGGCGTGGTTTGTCTCCGGCGGAGAATCCGGAGATCGCGATCATGGACAAGTTCACCACGCTGACCGGCGTCGCGGCGCCGCTGCCGCAGATCAATGTCGATACCGACATGATCATCCCCAAGCAGTTCCTCAAGACGATCAAGCGCACCGGGCTCGGCAGGAACCTCTTCCACGAGATGCGCTACGACCACAACGACCGCGAGATCGAGGACTTCCTGCTGAACCGGCCGGCCTATCGCAACGCGCAGATCCTCGTCACCGGCGAGAACTTCGGCTGCGGCTCGAGCCGGGAGCACGCGCCCTGGGCGCTGCTCGACTTCGGCATCCGCTGCGTGATCGCGCCGAGCTTCGCCGACATCTTCTACAACAACTGCTTCAAGAACGGCATCCTGCCCATCGTGCTGCCGCAGGAGGAGGTCGACAAGCTGATGGACGATGCCCATCGCGGCGCCAATGCCACGATCACCGTCGATCTCGAAAGCCAGACCATCACCGGTCCGGACGGCGGCACCATCGCCTTCGAGATCGACCCGCACCGCAAGCACTGCCTGCTGAACGGTCTCGACGACATCGGGCTGACCATGGAGAAGGAGGAGCATATCTCCGCCTTCGAGAAGGCGCTCCACATCCGCATGCCCTGGCACCACCACGGCGGTTAACCGGCCCTTAACGCCGGCGCGCGAGCCTCGCCGGCGTGACCCGGAACCGCCTGCACGCCCTCGCCCTCCTTCTCCTCGCGGCCCTGCCCCAGGCGGCGGGCGCGGAGGTGCTGCGCGTGGCAACCTATGACGTCGATCTGACCCGAAAGGGCGCCGGGGTGCTCCTGCACGACCTCGGGCGCGAGCCCGATGCCGGGCTCGCGGCGGTGCTGGCGGTGATCCGCGCGGCGCGGCCCGACGTGATGCTCCTGACGAGCTTCGACCACGACCTGCGCGGCCGGGCGCTGGCGGCCTTTCTCGACCTGCTGCGCCAGGGGCCGGAGGGGATCGATTATGCTCACGTCTTCGACGGGCCGGTGAACGCGGGCGAGGTCTCGGGGCTCGACCTCGACGGCGACGGGATGCTCATGGGCTGGGGCGACGGCTGGGGCTGGGGAAAATTCCCCGGCAACGGCGGCATGGCGCTGGTCTCGCGGCTGCCGCTCGACACGGAGGCCGCGCGCAGCTTCCGCATGCTGCGCTGGGCGGACCTGCCCGGCGCGGCGCTGCCCGAGACCCCGGAGGGCGGTCCCTGGCCGGATGCCGGGGCGCAGGCGGCCTTCCGGCTGTCGTCGCGGTCGCATTGGGACGTGCCGGTGATCCTGCCGGATGGCGGGCGGCTGCATCTCCTGGCCTCGAACCCGACGCCGCCGCTCTTCGACGGGCCGGAGATGGGGAACCGGCTGCGCCACCGGGACGAGCTGCGCTTCTGGGCGCTCTATCTCGACGGCACGGCCTTCGCCGACGACCAGGGGCGGGTGGCGCCGGCGGCCGCGGCGCCGGTGGTGGTGCTCGGCAACCTCAATGCAGATCCGGCGGACGGGGCGGGTCTCGACGGCGCGATCGCGCAGCTGCTCGACCATCCGCGGCTGCGGGATCCCCTGCCGCGGAGCGAGGGCGCCGTCGCCGCCGCGGCGGCCCAGGGCGGGGCGAACCTGCGACAGAACGGCGCGCCCGCGACCGATACCGCCGATTGGCGCGACGACGGGGGGCCGGGCAACCTGCGCGTCGATTACGTCCTGCCCGATGCGGCGCTGGAACTCGTCGGCGCGGGCGTGTTCTGGCCGGCGCCGGAGGCGGCGCTCGCCGGAGCGGTGGCCACCGGGCCCTCCCACCGGCTGGTCTGGGCCGATGTCGTGCTGCCGGAAGCCGAGCCCGCGACCAGCGCGGCGAAGACCGCCTCCGCCGCGCTCGGCCGGTAATCGGGCAGCAGCCGGGCGAGCGGTTCCGGGTCGAGCCGATGCGGCAGGTCCCAGAGATAGCGCATCTCCAGCAGTTCGCGCCACATCGGGTTGAAGGGCGCGCCGAGGCGCAGGAGCGCCCATGGGAAGCCGCGGAGGGTGACGCCGCGCCCCATCGCCTGCGCGAGGCCGGCGCGCAGCTCCTCCCCGGTCAGCGAGAGGCCCGCGAAGGGCACGTCGGCGAAGGCCGGCAGGTCCTCGCGGATCTCGGCGAGCCCCACCGCGGCGCGGGCGGCGTCGGGCAGCCAGGCCCAGGCATGCACCGCGTCCCGCCGCCCCGGATAGATCAGCCGCCCCGCGGCGAGCGATTTCGCGAGCACCGCGTCGAACCAGTTGCCGCTGGCCTCCGCCTCGAGGAAATCGCCGGCGCGCAGCACGATGGTGCGGACGCCGCGGGCCGAGGCCGCGCGGAAGGCCGCCTCCATCTCGGCGCGCAGCCGCCCCTTGCGCGTGTCCGGGCGGTGCGGCGTGCCGGGACCCAGCAGCTCCGGCATCGCCCTGCCGAAGACATAGACATTGCCGGGGATCAGCACGGTCGCGCCGCTCGCTTCCGCCGCGGCCAGAACCGCGCGGGTCAGGGCGGGCAATTCCTTCGCCCAGTCCGGATAGGGCACGTTCGCGGCATGCACGATCAACTCGCGCCCCTCGGCCAGGCGGGCGAGCGCGCCCGCGTCGCGCAGGTCGCCCCTGTGCCCGGTGGTGCCGGGGATGCCGGGCGCGGCGCCGCGGGACAGCGCATGCACTTCCCAGCCGGCATCGCGGAAGGCATGGGCCGAGGCGCGGCCGAACCGGCCCCGCGCGCCGAGGACCAGGACGGATCGGGACATGACGGTCTCCTCTCGAAAGGCTGCGGTCGCCGACAGATCTATCGATTCGAATGCGGATGGAAACCGCCGAGATCCGGCGATATGAAATTCATTCATTCATTCATGAAGGATGGCAAGGGACTCGACTGGTCGCTGGTCCGCTCCTTCCTCGCGGTCGCCGAAACCGGCTCGCTCTCCGCGGCGGCCCGCGCGCTGGGATCGAGCCAGCCGACGCTGGGGCGGCTCGCGGCGGCGCTCGAAGCGCTCGCCTCGCCTTGACCCCGGGACGGGCGGGGGGTAGCGGAAACCCCGCACCCTTGCGAGGACAGATCCATGGCCGACCCGACGCTCCTGATCCTTCCCGGCGACGGCATCGGCCCGGAGGTCATGGCGGAGGTGCGCAGGGTCATCGACTGGTACGGCGCCAGGCGCGGCCTGCGCTTCGCGGTCGAGGAGGATCTGGTCGGCGGCTGCGCCTATGACGCCCACGGGATCCCCCTGACCGACGCCACCATGGCGCGCGCCCAGGCGGCGGACGCCGTGCTGCTCGGCGCGGTGGGCGGGCCGAAATACGATGCCCTCGATTTCTCGCTGAAGCCCGAGCGCGGGCTCCTTCGGCTGCGCAAGGAAATGGACCTCTACGCCAACCTCCGGCCCGCGCAATGCTTCGACGCGCTGGCGGATTTCTCCTCGCTGAAGCGCGAGGTGGTCGCCGGGCTCGACATCGTCATCGTGCGCGAGCTGACGAGCGGCATCTATTTCGGCGAGCCGCGCGGCATCGTCACCGAGGGCAACGAACGGGTCGGGATCAACACCCAGCGCTACACCGAAGGCGAGATCGCCCGCGTCGCCCGCGTCGCCTTCGAGCTGGCGCGGAAGCGCTCGAACAAGGTCTGCTCGATGGAGAAGGCCAATGTCATGGAATCGGGCGTGCTCTGGCGCCAGGTGGTGACCGAGGTCCATGCCGCGGAATTTCCCGACGTGGCGCTCTCCCACATGTATGCCGATGCCGGCGCGATGCAGCTCTGCCGCTGGCCGAAGCAGTTCGACGTGATCGTCACCGACAATCTCTTCGGCGACCTTCTCTCCGATGCCGCCGCCATGCTGACCGGAAGCCTCGGCATGCTGCCCTCGGCCTCGCTCGGCGCGCCCATGGCGAACGGCCGGCCCAAGGCGCTCTACGAGCCGGTGCACGGCTCGGCCCCGGACATCGCCGGAGAGGGAAAGGCCAATCCGATCGCCTGCATCCTCTCCTTCGCCATGGCGCTGCGCTATTCCTTCGACGCGGGCGAGGAGGCGGCGCGGCTCGAGGCCTCGGTGGAGCGCGTGCTGGCCGACGGGCTGCGCACCGCCGACCTGCTCGGCCCCGAGGGCGGGAAGCCGGTCTCGACACGGGCGATGGGCGACGCGATCCTCGCGGCGCTGGACGAAAGCCTCTGAAAGGGAAGCGAGCATGACCGAAGCCGCAAGGTCCCCGACCCTCCGCGGCGCGGCGCTGGCGCTGACCGCCTTCGGGATCTACGCGACCCACGACGTCGTCATCAAATTCCTCGGCGCGAGCTTCTCGCCCTTCCAGATCATCTTCTTCTCGACGCTCTTCGGCTTTCCGGTGGTCACCTTCATGCTGATGCATGACCCCGAGCCGGGCAACCTGCGGCCGCGTCACCCCTGGTGGACGGCGCTGCGCACCTTCGCGGCGGTGGCGACCGCGGCCTCGGCCTTCTACGCCTTCTCGTCGCTGCCGCTGGCGGAGGTCTATGCGATCATCTTCGCCTCGCCGCTCCTGATCACCATCCTGGCGGTGCCGATCCTCGGCGAGCGCGTCGGCTGGCGGCGCTCGCTCGCGGTCGGGGTGGGGCTGATCGGCGTCATCGTGGTGCTGCGCCCGGGGGCGACGCAATTCGAGCTCGGCCATCTCGCGGCGCTGACCGCGGCGATCTGCTCGGCGGTCGCGGCGGTGATCATGCGCAAGATCGGCCGCGACGAGCGCTCGGCGGTGCTGCTGCTCTATCCGATGATGGCGAATTTCGTGGTCATGGGCTGCGCCATGCCCTTCGTCTACGAGCCGGTCTCGGGGCTGCATCTGGGCGGCTTCGCGGCCATTGCCGTGCTCGGCTTCCTGGGGGCGCTCTTCCACATCGCCGCCTATCGCACGGCGCCGGCGGTGGTGGTGGCGCCGATGCAATATTCCCAGATCCTCTGGGCCGTGGCCTATGGCGCGTTCTTCTTCGGCGAGACGCCGGCGCGCAACACCGCCATCGGCGCCGGGATCATCATCGCGAGCGGCCTCTACGTCGTCTTCCGCGAGGGTGGCTCGACCGCCTCGCGCACCACGCCCGTCTTGCGCACCCAGACGCGCTACCTGCTCGGCACGGTGCCGCGCATCGGCGCGCTGCGGCGGATCTGGCGCCGGAACAGGACCGCGGCCGACAGGGCCCCGACCACCTAGTTCCCGAGCTCCAGCAGATAGGGCTCGCCCCAGCCGCGCAGGCTGTCATGGGCGCGGATGGCGACGCGGCCGAGCTCCGGCGGCACCGCCACGCCGCCGAGCGCGCGGGTGAAGGGCTGCTCGGTGACATGCGGGTGCAGCAGCGCGCGATAGCCGAGCCGGCTGCCGTCGGGCGCGGCGATCTCCCAGCCGTCTACGTAATGCTCCCAGCCGGTATCGGCATGGGCGACGGTGACCTCGAAGCGCCATGTGGCCCCCTCCCGCGTCGCGGTGGCGGCGGTGACGCGCGGCTCGCCGGCCATGGCGACGGCGGGCAGGAGCGCGGCGACGGCGAGCAGGTGGCGCATGGCCGAGACCCTAACGGAAACCGCCTGGTTCGGTGGTCACGATTGCGCGGTTGAGAAGACGCTGGCGGTTGCCGCCGATTCGAGCCCGGGAACGGCATTGGTGGATTATTCGAGCCAAGCGTGATACGATTATCCTATTTTACCGAGCACAATTTGAAGGACACTCCTGATGCGTATTCAAACCGGCGCCCTTGCAGCAGCTCTCTTGTTGCTTGTGGCATGTGAGCAGCGACCAATTGCATCGTCCCAGGCTGGAGACGGCCCGGCTATGCCGCAGTCGGGCGGATTCGCGCCGGCGTCGGGGACGTCGTCCGGCTTCCCGGCGGCAACCGTCGCGACCTCCGGAACCCAATTCCGCCCTGATGCTGGGGAGAGTACTTCCGAGGCGCCAAGGCAAGCGCGATCGATTGCCGGCGCCGCCACCGCAACTGGCCCACGCGCGCAATCCGCGACCGCTACGTCCAGTCGAACGGCCAAACAGACCTCGACCAGCCAGGCGACGACCCAGCCTGGCACGCGACAAAGCAGCGTGTCGGGTGATGGCAGCACGAAAGGTGCCGGTGGCAATAACAGCGACGAGGTTGATCGCAGCGAGATGCTGACGAACACCGCTCCGGTGACCGTTGACTCCGGCGGGCGAGGTGCAGGTCTCGGCCCGGTATGCGACTGTGAGCCGACGATGCCGAGGGACCTCACGCCTCGTGGGATCGTCGGCGGTCAGGTTCCGAACATCGACGTGCAGATTCGTGATGGTCGCACCCCCGGCAACATCAGGGGGATTGAACAGCTCCGGCGGTGAGGTGGCATGTTAAAGGTGTTTCGCGCGGCCAAGTCGGCAGGCGAGGTGGCGGGAGGGTTGGCTGCCATGATTGGCCTTCCCGCAGTCATCTTCGGCTTCTACGCGTTCAGCGGGGAGATCTACGATTCCCTCACAGCGCCCGATGTAACGGTCGAAGTCGAGTCGATGACCCTGCGATGCTTTTATCGCTTTCAGGATCCCGAACAGTTTGCCCGTTTCAGCGATGGCGACAGGGAGACCTTCATCGAGAACTGCGACGCAGCCCCCGTGGCATTGTCGTTCACTGCCGAAGTCACCAACCACGACAGAATTCGCCGCACCGTTACCGGCTTCTCTGCCGAATTGTCCCTCGCGATCGTTGCGGACCCAGTGGCGTTCACCCGGACCTGGGAGGTCGCGCACGAGATCCATGGCGCGGCTGAAACCAATATTCGCCGGAACTGGTACACTGTCGAGCTATCGCCGTCTCGCACCACTCGGCACGAGGTCTGGATCGAGCAACAGGGACCGGAACTCGAGGCGCTGCCGTGGGGCCCTGTTCGGTCCTGGTTGGCCGACCCGACCGACCCGCCCGTTGGCGCCCTGATCGAAGCCCTCATCTTCATCGATCTCGCCGGCCGCGATGCGCAGGAGTTGGTGGCAATTTGTCGCTTTCCGCTGAAGGCGGACGCTTTGGGCCGATTCCGAGCTCTCCCGCCGGTTCGCCAGTTGCGATTTACGGCGCTCTGCCAGCCGGATACGGACCGACAACAAGCGGCTTGAATCACGGCTGCCTTCGGCGTAACCACCCCCGGTGTCGGAGTGTAGCGCAGCCTGGTAGCGCACCTGCTTCGGGAGCAGGGGGTCGGAGGTTCGAATCCTCTCACTCCGACCAGTCTTCGCGGCATGGGCCCTGCGCGCGGTCGCCGCGTCCGCCGGAGAGGTGCAGGGAGAGTCCGGGCCATGCCGCCGCAGCTGGATCGATCCCCCGAACGCCCCTGGCTCTCGATCGTCGTGCCGATGAAGAACGAGGCCGAAAACCTCGAACTGGTCACCGAAGGCATCGCCGCGGCCTGCGCCGGAGCCGGCCCCTTCGAGGCGATCTACGTGGACGACGGCTCGACCGACGGCACCGCGGCCAAGGCGGCGGCGCTCGTCGCGCGCTTTCCCTTCCTGCGGGTGGTCGCGCACGAACGCAGCGGCGGCCAGTCGGCGGCGATCCACAGCGGCGTGCTCGCGGCGCGCGGCGCGGTGATCTGCACGCTCGACGGCGACGGCCAGAACCCGCCCGCCGAGATCCCCAGGCTGCTCGCCCGGCTCGAGGGGCGGGACTTCCCCGAGGGCGTGGCGCTGATCGCCGGCCAGCGGATCGGGCGGCGCGACACGCTCTCCAAGCGCTGGGCCTCCAGGGCGGCGAACGGCATCCGCTCGCGGCTCCTGAAGGACGGCACCCGCGACACCGGCTGCGGGCTGAAGCTGATCCGGCGCGACGTCTTCCTGGCGCTGCCCTATTTCGACCACATGCACCGCTACCTGCCGGCGCTGGTGGCGCGCGACGGCTGGCGCACGCTGCATCAGGACGTCGCCCATGCCGAGCGCCATGCCGGCAAGTCGAACTATGCCAATCTCAGCCGCGCGGTGGTGGGCGCCTACGACCTGGTCGGCGTGAGCTGGCTGATCCGTCGGCGCAAGAAGGCCCGCGGCACCGAACTGACGGGGGCCTGACTTGGAAACGCTCTTCGAGTTCTTCCGCGTCGACCATTGGGGCGAGTTCTGGTGGGTGGTCGTCGGCCTCGCCGGGCAGCTGATGTTCTCGATGCGCTTCCTGATCCAGTGGATCTCCTCGGAACGGGCCCGCCGGTCGGTGATGCCGGTGGCCTTCTGGTATTTCTCGCTCGCCGGCGGCGCGATCCTGCTCACCTATGCGATCTACCGCCGCGATCCGGTCTTCATCCTCGGGCAGGCGACCGGGCTCGTCATCTATTCGCGCAACCTCTGGCTGATCCATGCCGAGAAGCGCGCCCTCTGAGGCGCGCGGCTTCCGGCTCGGCCTCGCCGCCATCGCCGCGGTCACGCTCTGGCGCGTGGCGCTCCTGCCCTTCGATGCCACCGACCTCTTCGTCGACGAGGCGCAATATTGGTTCTGGGGGCAGGAGCTCGCCTGGGGCTATTATTCCAAGCCGCCGCTGATCGGCTGGATCCTGCGCGCCGCCACCGAGATCGGCTCGAACGACCGCTTCTGGATCCGCCTGCCACTGCCGCTGATCCATGCCGGCACCGCCGTGCTGCTGGCGCTCGCCGGGCGGCGGCTCTTCGGCGGGCGGATCGGCGGGCTGGCCGGCGCGGGTTTCGCGACCCTGCCGGCGGTGGCGGTCGGCAGCCTGCTCGTCTCCACCGACACGCCCATGCTCTTCTGCTTCGCCCTGGCGCTGCTCGCCTTCGTCGCGCTGGGCGAGCGGCGCTCGGTCGCCTGGGCGCTGGCGCTGGGGGCCGCGATCGGGGTCGGGCTGCTCGCCAAATACGCCATGGTCTATTTCCCGCTCTGTGCGGCGCTGGCGGCGGCGCTGCTGCCGGAGCGGCGCATCGCCTGGCGCGACGCGGGCCTCGCGGCGGCGCTGGCGCTGGCGATCGTCGCGCCGAACCTCGCCTGGAACGCGAGCCACGATTTCGCGACGCTGCAGCACACCGCCGACAATACCGACTGGCGCGACGCCGGGCTGCGGCCCGGCGCGCTGCTCGCCTTCTGGGGCGGGCAGTTCGCCGTGGCCGGCCCGGTGCTCTTCGCCGCCTATCTCGGCGGCCTCGGCCGGCTGCGCGCGATCCCGCCGGGCCGGTTCCTCGCCGCCATGTCGCTGCCGGTCTTCGCGCTGGTCTCGATCCAGGCCCTGCGCTCGGGCGCCAATGCGAACTGGGCGGCGGCGGGCCATCTCGGCGCGGTGCTGCTCGGGGTCGCGGTGCTCGCGCCGCGGCGGCGGCTGCTCGCGCTCTCCTTCGCGGTCAATCTCGCGGCGAGCCTCGCCCTGCCCATCGCGGCGACCCAGGCCGCGCGCTGGCACGCGCCGGGCGGCAACCTGATGCTCGCCCGCTACGTCGGCCAGGGCGCGGTCAGCCGCCGGGCCGCCGCCATCGCCGAGGCCGAGGGGCTCGACACCCTGGTCAGCGACAGCCGGACGCTGCTTGCGGATTTCTTCTACACCCTGCGCGACTCGCGCCTCGCGATCCATGCCGCCCCGGTGGCGGGCTTCCCGCCGCATCATTACGCCCTCGCCCATGCCCTGCCGCCGGGGCCGGGCGCGGTGCTCTTCGTCTCGCGCGACGCCGAAGGCCCGGATTGCCCGGTCGGCGGGGTGACGCCGGAACTCGTGGCCTCCTGGCGGCCGGAGCAAGGCTTCGTCACCGACACGATCTACGCCCATCGGGTGATGCGGCGCTGCTGGTATCCGGGGCCGGGCTGACGTTCGTCCGCCTCTCGCGATCAGGCGTCGCTCCCGGGCGAGCGCCGGCCGCGCGCCGATGCGACACCGGGCCGACCGCAGCCCGCCGCCCCCGAAATGGCCTTTCACGTCCGACATCCCATCGCGCTCGCGGCGCGGCCCGGCGCCCGGACCTTCAGCGTGCTCTATTTCGTCGAATCGCTCTCCCGCGCGGCGATGGCGACGGTGCTGCCGCTCACCGCCTATGCGCTCTACGAGACCAAGGAGGCCGTGAGCCTCGTCTATACCGCCGTGTCGCTCGCCGCCCTCTGCCTCAGCTTCGCGATCCCGCTCCTGGTCCGGCGCATCAGCCGGAAATGGACCTATTCGCTCGGCTGCGCGCTGCTCGCCCTCTGCGGGGCGCTGACCTGGCTCGAGACGCCGCCCTCGCTGGCGCTGGCGCTGCTCGCGCGCACGCTCGGGGCGGCGGTGATCAACGTCACGCTCAACCTCTACATCATGGACAATATCGGCAAGCGCGACCTCGCGCGGTCGGAGACGCTGCGCTTCGCGGTCTCGACGCTGGCCTGGACGGCGATGCCGCTGATCGGGGTCTGGCTGATGCAGGCGCGCGGGCTCTGGGCGCCCTGCCTCGTCTGCATCGCCGGCGCGCTCCTGCTCGCCGCGCTCTTCTGGTATCGCAGGCTGGCCGAGGGCGGCCCGATCCGCGCCGCGGGCGGTGCCGCCGCGCCCGGCCGGAGCCCCTTGCGCGCCATCCGCCGCTTCGCCGCCCAGCCGCGGCTGCGCCTCGCCTGGTCGATCGCCTTCGCGCGCTCGGCCTTCTGGACCACCTTCTTCGTCTATGCGCCGATCCTGATGGTCGAAGGCGGGCGCAGCGCGACGGCCGGCGCCATGGTGGTGGCCGGCGGCAACCTGATGCTGCTCAACAACCTCTTCACCCGGTCCTGGGCGGCGCGGTTCTCGCTGCGCCGGGTGATCGGCGGGGCGCTGCTGGTGGCGGCGGCGCTGGTGCTGCTCGCGGCACTGCTGACCCGCGCCGCGCCGGCGCCGGCCGGGATCGTGCTGGTGGCGGCCGCCTTCTTCGTGGCCATGCTCGACGGCCTCGGCCCGGTGCCCTTCCTGCGCGCGGTGCGGGCGCGCGAGCGGGCGGAGATGTCGACGGTCTACCGCACCTATCTCGACGCCTCCGAGCTCCTGCCCCAGGTCGCCTATTTCTTCCTCTTCATGATCGGCGGCTTCGCCGCCGCCTTCGCCGGCCTCGCCGCGCTGATGACGGCGATCGGCCTGCTGGCGCTGCGCTACCTGCCGCGGGGCATGTGATGCCGGCGGGCGCGCCTCCGCCGGCACCCGCTGCCCTCCCAGCCCGTTGCCTTCCCGCACGAACCGGGTGTCCCCAGCCCGATCGACCCGCGGCGATCGGGCCGCGCCGGCCCGTCTCCGTCAGCGCAACAGGATGGCGCGGAAATCGTTGACATTGGTGCCCGTCGGCCCCGGCGCGAAGAGATCGCCCAACGCATCGAAAGCCGTCCAGGCGTCGTTGTCGCCGAGGAGCGCCGCCGGATCCCGCCCCGCCGCGCGCAGCCGCGCGACGCTCCCGCCGTCGGCGAAGGCGCCGGCATTGCTTTCCGAGCCGTCGATGCCGTCGGTATCGGCCGCCAGCGCCGCGATCCCGTCGAGGCCCGCGATGCCGAGCGCGAAGGCGAGCAGGAACTCGCTGTTGCGCCCGCCCTTGCCGCCTCCCTTCAGCGTGACCGTCGTCTCGCCGCCCGAGAGCAGCACCACCGGCCGCGCGAAGGGCCGGTCGCGCAGCGCCACCTCGCGCGCGATCGCGGCCTGCACCCGGCCGACCTCGCGCGCCTCGCCCTCCATCGCGTCCGAGAGGATCGCCGCGGGGAGTCCCGCCTCGGCGGCCTTCGCCGCCGCCGCCTCGAGCGAGCGCGCGGCCGAGGCGATCACCCGCACCGAGTTCCGCGCGTAGACCGCGTCGCGCGGATCGGGGGCCGCCGCCTCGGGCCGGTCGAGATGCGCCCGCACCCGCTCGGGCAGGGCGATGTTCCAGGCCCGCATCGCCGCCAGCGCATCGGCCCGCGACACCGAATCGGGCACCGTCGGCCCCGAGGCGACCTGCGCGGGATCGTCGCCGGGCACGTCCGAGACCACGAGGCTGACCACGCGCGCCGGCGCCGCCGCCGCCGCGAGCCGCCCGCCCTTGATGCGCGAGACATGCTTGCGGATCGCGTTCATCGCCGAGATCGGCGCACCGGAGGCGAGCAGCGCCGCGTTCAGCGCGGCCTCGTCCGCCAGGTCGAGCCCCTCCGGCGGCGCCGGCAAGAGCGCCGAGCCGCCACCGCAGACCAGCGCGACCACCAGATCCTCCGGCCCGAGCCCCGAGACCGCGCCGAGCAGCGCCACACTTGCCGCGAGCCCGGCCGCATCGGGCACCGGATGCGCCGCCTCGAGCACCCGGATGCGCTCGCAGGGCGCGCCATAGCCGTAGCGCGTCACCACGACGCCTTCGAGCGGCCCGTCCCAGAGCCGCTCGAAGGCCCGGGCCAGCTGCGCGGCACCCTTGCCGGCGCCCACGACCACGGTGCGCCCCTTCGGCCGCTCAGGCAGGTTCGCCGCCAGGGCGGCCTCGGGATCGGCGGCCCGCACCGCCGCCTCGAAGAGCCCGGTCAGAAGCCGCCTTTCGCCCGCCGGCATCATCGCGCGCCCTCCCGACAGATCGCCCCGCCCCGGTCCCGAAACGCGCCCATGCCGGCGCCTCCCGCCCCCGCGGCGTGCCGCAGGGGGATTGCATCCGGCAACACGATTCCGTCCGCCCGAACTCCGCGCGCACCCAGCCCTACCATCCCGCCCGGCGGGCACCGCCGGGCAGCGCCCGCCCCGCCCCCAGGCGGGCGCTTCGCACCCGCCGGGCCGGGCGCTGCCCTCATTCGTGGCGGGGCGGTCGAAGAAGAAGGAATGCGCTCCAGAAGCGATAGCCTCGGCAAGCGCCAGATCATCGCCACCCCCTCCGCTGCGCCGCCCGAGAGACCGCACGGGCCCTCGGCCGCTCCGGGCACGCGCGCTGCACCGGCAAACCCTATGCCCCGCGGTGTCAGCCCGATCAAGGGACCGGCTGGGCGGCGATCCAACAGCGTTAACACTTTAATCCTTGTATTACAGTAGCTTACATTCTGTCCCCATGGGGACACCCCGCGGCGCGCCGGGATCGGCGGCCCGCTCCTCACCCGGCCAGGGCCGCCCGGAGGGCATGGTAGCTCGCCTTCGGCCGCCTCTCGAGCGTGTCGAAATCCACATGCACCAGCCCGAAGCGCTTCTCGTAGCCCGCCGCCCATTCGTAATTGTCGAGCAGCGACCAGACGAAATAGCCCCGCAGGTCCACGCCCTGCGCCATCGCCCGCCGCGCCGCCGCGACATGCGCGTCGAGGAAGGCGATGCGCTCGACATCCTCCCGCGGGGTCGCCGCCGCCAGGCCGTTCTCGGTGACGTAGATCGGCAGGCGCGGCGCGGCGACGCGGGACAGCCAGGTCAGGAAGTGATAGAGCCCGTCGGGATAGATCTCCCAGCCCATGTCGGTCTTGGGCAGCGGGCCCGGCACCTCGTGCAGCCGCGGCCAGGGGCTCGCGGGATCGGCCGCGATCAGCTTGCGGGTGTAGTAGTTGATCCCCACCCAGTCGAGCTTCTCGCCGATGGTGGCGAAATCGTCCCGCCAGTTCGCCGGCATATGCGGCTCGAGCCCCGCCAGCGCCGCTTCCGGATAGGATTGCGCGAAGATCCCGCCGGCGAACCAGCGGTTGTAGATGGCGTCGTAGAGCCGCGCCGCCTGCCGCGCCGCCGCGCTGTCGTCGACGGGCGCGGCATATTCGAAGTTGAGCACCGTGCCGAGATTGCCATGGCCCAGCGCCCGCATCGCCTGGATCGCCGTGCCATGCGCCAGCAGGACATGGTGCATCGCCCGCGCCGCGGCGCGGATGTCGCGGAGGCCCGGCGCATGGAGGCCGAGGAAATGGCCGAGCCAGGCGACGCACCAGGGCTCGTTGACCGGGGCGGCGGCATGGATCCGGTCGCCGACCCGGCGCATGACCAGAGTCACGTAATCGGCGAACCACCCGGCGATGTCGCGGTTGCGCCAGCCGCCCAGGTCCGACAGCGCCGAGGGCAGCTCCCAGTGATAGAGCGTCGCCCAGGGCTGCAGGCCGCGGGCCAGCATCCCGTCCACCAGCCGGTCGTAGAAATCCAGGCCCTCCCGGTTTACCGCGCCGCGCCCCTCCGGCATCACCCGCGCCCAGGACATGGAGAAGCGGTAGGCGTCGAGCCCGGCGTCGCGCATCAGGTCGAGGTCGGCCTCCCAGCGGTGGTAATGATCGCAGGCCGTGGCCCCGTCCTCAGCCCGCACCACGTTGCCGGGGGTCGCGGCGAAGCTGTCCCAGTGGCAGGGGCCGGCGCCGCCGAAGCGCGAGCCCTCGATCTGATAGGCGGCGGTGGCCGCGCCGAAGACGAAGCCCTCGGGGAAGTCGCTGCGGGCGAAGGCGAAGGCGGCAGGATCAGCCATGGCGGGCCTCGTGCTGCGGGGGGCCGGTGGAGCGGCCCAGGGTCAGGTCGGCCTCCCAGAGTTCGCGGCTGGGTTCGGCCCGGGGGTTCTCGATGTGGTCGATCAGCATCTCCGCCGCCCGCCGTCCCGCGGCGCGGATCGACGACCGGGTGGCGGTGAAGAGCGGGACGGCGCCGCTGTTCTTCAGGAACGACAGGTCGTCGTCATGGGTCACGATCGAGACGTCGCGGCCGGGCTCGAGGGCAAGCTCGCGGACCGCCCGGAGCGCGCCGAAGGCGACCAGGATCGAAGCGGTCAGGAAGGCTGTCGGCGGATCTTGCCCCTCCATCATCCGCAGCGCCTCGCCGTGGCCGTAGGATTCCGTCATGTCGGCGCCGCGCATCAGCGCGGGATCGGGCGCGAGCCCCCGCGCGGCGAGCGCATCCTCGTAGCCGCGCCGGCGGCGGTGGGCGAATTGCATCGTCTCGGGCCCGTTGAGCAGCGCGATCCGGCGGTGCCCGAGGTCGAGCAGGAACTCGGTCGCCCGCAGGAAGGCGCGGCGGTTGTTCATGTCGATCCAGCAATAATCCCGCTCGGGCCGCGAATCCCGGCCATGGACGATGAAGGGCATGCCGAGCTCGTGCAGCAGGTCGATGCGCGGATCGAGCAGCTTCGGGCCATGCACGATCACCCCGTCGACCTTCTGGTGCCGGGCCATGGCGCCATAGGCCTCGGCCTCCTCCGCTTCGGGAACGATCGAGACGAGCATGTCGTAGCCGCCGGCGGAGTAAGCCTCGCCGGCGCCGGCGATGAATTCCGAGAAGAAGGGGTTGATCATCTGGTGGCCGGAGAGCGGCACGACATGGCCGATGCTCAGCGCCCGCCCCGTCGCGAGGCGCTTGGCGACCTGATTCGGGGCATAGCCGTAGCGCCGCGCCGCCTCCACGACCCGCGCCCGCGTCGCGGCATTCACCTCCGGATAGCCATTGAGCGCGCGGCTCACGGTCGTGGCCGAGAGGTTCAGAAGTTTCGAAAGCTCCTTGAGGTTCATGTCGCCGCGGCCTTCAAAGCGGTTTGAGCATAGCCGCGTCCCGACCCGGGTGACAATGGACTTTGCTCCGGAATTCGCGCGGCAGGCTTGACAGCTTGGCGCATGGCGCGCATGGTCGCTGTATTCAAAGCGCTTTGAGGTCCGGGCGAATCCGACCCTGCCGCTTGAAGACGCCGCGGCGCAGGCCGCGCAACTGGGAGGGTATTTCATGAGAGTTTCGCTCATCGGCGGCACCGCCGGTCTTGCGCTGCTCGCCGGCGCCGCGGCCGCGCAGGATCTCAAGTTCCCGCCGAACGAAGGGGACTTCAACTGGGCCAGCTTCGACGCCTTCGCCGGGGCGCACGACCTCTCGGGCCAGACGCTGAACGTCTTCGGGCCCTGGCGCGGCGACGACCAGGCGCTGGCCGAGAGCATCTGGGCCTATTTCGCCGCGGCGACCGGCGCGACGGTGAACTATTCCTCCTCCGAGGGCTACGAGCAGCAGATCGTCATCGACACGGAAGCCGGCAGCCCGCCCGACATCGCGATCCTGCCGCAGCCCGGCCTGATCCAGAACCTGGTCTCGAAGGGCTTCGTCGAGCCGCTCGGCGAGGAAACCGCCGACTGGCTGGAGGAGAACTACGCCGCCGGCAGCAGCTGGGTGAAGCTCGGGACCTACACCGGCCCGGACGGGACCGACCGCCTCTATGCCTTCCCCTACAAGATCGACGTGAAGTCGCTCGTCTGGTACGTGCCGGACAATTTCGACGACGCCGGCTACGAGATCCCGACCTCGATGGAGGAACTCAAGGCGCTCTCGCAGCAGATCGTCGACGACGGCGGCACGCCCTGGTGCATCGGCCTCGCCTCGGGCGGCGCGACGGGCTGGCCGGCCACCGACTGGGTCGAGGACATGATGCTGCGCACCCAGCCGGCGGAGGTCTACGACCAGTGGACGACCAACGAGATCCCGTTCAACGACGAGCGCGTCGCGGCGGCGATCGACGAATTCGGCGAATTCGCCCGGAACGACGCCTGGGTCGCCGGCGGTGCCGGGGCGGTGGCATCGACCGACTTCCGCGACAGCCCCAAGGGCCTCTTCTCCTCGCCGCCGCAATGCTACATGCATCGCCAGGCGTCCTTCATCCCCTCGTTCTTCCCCGAGGGCGTGGAGCTGGGCGTGGACGCGGATTTCTTCTACTTCCCGTCCTATGCCGAGAAGGACCTCGGCAACCCGGTGCTCGGCGCCGGTACGCTGGCCTTCATCACCAAGGACAGCCCCGCGGCCCGCGCCTTCATCGAATTCCTCCAGACGCCGATCGCCCATGAGCTCTGGATGGCGCAGACCGGGTTCCTGACGCCCTACAAGGGTGCCAATGCCGAACTCTACGGCGACCCGACCCTGCAGAAGATGGGCGGCATCCTGCTCGATGCCACGACCTTCCGCTTCGACGGTTCCGACCTGATGCCGGCGGGCGTCGGCGCCGGAACCTTCTGGACCGGCATGGTGGATTATGCGGGCGGCAAGCCGGCGATGGACGTCGCGACCCAGATCCAGAACAGCTGGGACGCCTTGAAATAGCGACGCGCTGACGGGGGGAAGCCCGCGAAGCCCGGGCTTCCTCCGGAAATTCGGTTCGGGGGGATCCGATGAATCCGGCTGTGCAAGGTGTCCTGACGATCGTCCTCGGCGTGGGCGGCTGCATCGCGTATTTCTTCTTCTCCAACCAGGTCCTCGACAAGGTGATCTTCCCGCCGCGCGGGCCGAACGCGGGGCGGAACATCAACCGCGCGAACCTGGTCCGGCCCTGGCTGTTCCTCTTTCCGGCGATCTTCGCGCTCAGCATCTATCTCGCCTATCCGGTGGTCGCGACGCTCTGGCTTTCGGTCACCGACCGCGACGCGGGCGGCGCCTTCGTCGGCGGCGCCAATTATTCGCAGATGCTCGCCGAGCCGAAGTTCTGGGAGGCGCTGCGCAACAACTTCCTCTGGCTCCTGGTGGTGCCGGGCCTCTCGACCGCCTTCGGGCTGCTCGCCGCCCAGCTCACCGACCGCATCGCCTGGGGCAGCATCGCCAAGTCGATGATCTTCATGCCCATGGCGATCTCCTTCGTCGGCGCCTCGGTGATCTGGAAGCTGATCTACGACACGCGCCCCGCCGGTCAGGACCAGATCGGCGTCCTGAACGCGCTCTGGGTCTGGTTCGGGGGCGAGCCGCAGACCTGGCTCACGCTGATCCCCTGGAACAACTTCCTCCTGATGATCGTGCTCGTCTGGATCCAGACCGGCTTCGCCATGGTGATCCTCTCGGCGGCGCTGCGCGGCATCCCCGAGGAGACCATCGAGGCGGCGGTGCTCGACGGCGCCAATCCCTTCCAGATCTTCTTCAAGATCAAGGTGCCGCAGATCATGGGCACGATCGTCGTGGTCTGGACCACGATCACGCTCGTGGTGCTCAAGGTCTTCGACATCGTGCTCGCCATGACCAACGGCCAGTGGAACACCCAAGTTCTGGCCAATTACATGTATGACAAGCTGTTCCGTTCCTTCGACTGGGGTGTCGGCTCCGCCAGCGCGATGGTCATCATGCTGCTGGTGCTGCCGATTCTGATCTGGAACGTGCACAATGCGCGCAAGGAAATGCGCTGAGGGGGGCGGCCAATGGCGAGCATCGTCGGCAAGAAATCCGGCCTGACATGGGCGGTGCATCTGTCGGTCGCGCTTCTGGTGGCGCTTTGGCTCTTCCCCACCGTGGGCCTTCTGGTGTCGTCCTTCCGCTCGGCCGACCAGATCGCCTCGAGCGGCTGGTGGTCGGCGCTCTCCACCCAGGAGCGCCAGGTCCCGCCGATCCGCGTGAGCGGCGATGAGACCGAGCAGGGCGGAAGCTTCGTGATCGAGGGCAGCCTCTTCGACGGCGCCAGCACGACCGTGACGGCCTGGGGCACGAGCTCGCGCGAGCCCGAGGCCCACGAGCCCGGCCAGAGCGTCGACATGGGCGACGGGCAGACCCTGACGGTCTCGGAGAACGGCGACTTCACGCTCTCCGGCCCGGAGAGCTTCGAGGGCGCGCGCCTGCCGCGCATCTTCACCACCGCCTCGACGCCGCCCGACTTCACGCTCGACAATTACCGCAACGTGCTCTTCAGCTCGACGGCCGCCGCCGGGGTGGGGCAATCCTTCATCAACACCCTGACCGTGGCGATCCCCGCGACGATCATCCCGATCCTGATCGCGGCCTTTGCGGCCTATGCGCTCGCCTGGATGGAATTTCCCGGCCGCGCGCTGCTCATCGCCGCGGTGGTCGGCCTCCTGGTGGTGCCGCTGCAGCTGGCGCTGATCCCGGTCCTGCAGCTGCACAACGACGTCGGCATCGGCAAGGGCTATCTCGGGGTCTGGCTGGCGCATACCGGCTTCGGGCTGCCGCTCGCGATCTATCTCTTGCGCAACTACATGGTCGGCCTGCCCAAGGACATCATCGAGAATGCCAAGGTCGACGGCGCCACCGATTTCCAGATCTTCCTCAAGATCGTCCTGCCGCTCAGCTTCCCGGCGCTCGCCTCCTTCGCGATCTTCCAGTTCCTCTGGACCTGGAACGACCTGCTCGTGGCGCTGGTCTTCCTCGGGACCGACGACCAGACGCTGGTGCTGACCGCGCGCCTCGTGAACCTCCTCGGCTCGCGCGGCGGGCAATGGGAGATCCTCGCCGCCTCGGCCTTCGTGTCGATCGCGGTGCCGCTGGTCGTCTTCTTCGCCATGCAGCGCTATCTCGTGCGCGGCCTGCTGGCCGGATCGGTCAAGTAGGAAGGCCCAGGCGATGGTCAGCCTCCAGCTCAGCGTTCACGACGACCGGCCGCTCCCGCCCGACCGCGACTGGTGGCGCGGCGCGGTGATCTACCAGATCTATCCGCGCTCCTTCCAGGACACCAACAACGACGGGATCGGCGATCTCGCCGGGATCATCGGGCGCCTGCCCCATGTGGCGAGCCTCGGCGTGGACGCGATCTGGATCTCGCCCTTCTTCCGCTCGCCCATGGCAGATTTCGGCTACGACGTCTCGGAATACCGCGACGTCGACCCGATGTTCGGCACCCTCGGCGACTTCGACGCGCTGGTGACGCGGGCGCACGAGCTCGGCCTCCGGGTGATGATCGACCTGGTGCTCAGCCATACCTCGGACCAGCACCGCTGGTTCCAGGAGAGCCGGTCGAACCGCGACAACCCCAAGGCCGACTGGTACGTCTGGGCGGATCCCAAGCCCGACGGCACCCATCCCAACAACTGGCTGGCGATCTTCGGCGGCCGGGCCTGGGAATGGGACGGCGAGCGCATGCAGTACTATCTGCACAACTTCCTGCCGAGCCAGCCCGATCTGAACTTCCACAACCCCGAGGTGCAGGACGCGCTGCTCGACGTCGCGCGCTTCTGGCTCGACCGCCACGTGGACGGGTTCCGCTTCGACACGATCAACTTCTATTTCTGCGACAAGCAGCTGCGCGACAATCCCGCGCTCCCGCCCGAGCGGCGCGACTATTCCACCGCGCCGGAGGTCAATCCCTACAACTGGCAGGACCATCTCTATTCCAAGAGCCAGCCGGAGAATCTCGAGTTCCTGCGGCGGATGCGCGCGCTGATGGACGAATATCCCGCCATCGCGGCGGTCGGCGAGGTGGGCGACGCCCAGCGCGGCATGGAGATCATGGGCGAATACACCTCCGGCGGCGACAAGATGCACATGTGCTACGCCTTCGATTTCCTGTCGCCGCAGCTCCCGACCGGAACCCGCATCGCGGCCATCGTGAAGGAGTTCCTGCGTGTGGCGTCCGACGGCTGGGCCTGCTGGGCCTATTCCAACCACGACGTGGAACGCCACGCCTCGCGCTGGAACCTCGACGACGCGCAGATGCGCCTCTATCTGGCCGTCCTCGTCGGCCTGCGCGGCTCGCTCTGCCTATACCAGGGCGAGGAGCTGGGGCTCCGCGAGGCCTATGTTCCCTACGAGGATCTCCAGGACCCCTACGGCGTGCGCTTCTGGCCGAAGTTCCGCGGGCGCGACGGCTGCCGCACGCCGATGGTCTGGTCCAACGACAGCGCCCATGCCGGGTTTTCCGAGGCCAAGCCCTGGCTGCCGGTCGCCTTCGACCAGTTGCCGCTCTGCGTCGATGCCCAGAACGCCGACGCGACCTCGCTGCTGAACTTCTACCGGCACATGCTCGCCTGGCGGAAGACCCAGCCGGCGTTGGTCAAGGGCGGCCTCACCCTGCACGACCATTCCGACACCATGGTCGCCTGGATCCGGGACCATCCGGAGGGCGACGTCTTCTGCGCCTTCAACCTCGCGCCGGAGGCGGCGTCGGTGACGCTGCCCGAAGGCAGCTGGGACCCGATCGAGGGAAGCGGGTTCGAGGGCGAGATCCGCCAGGGCTCCGCGACGCTCCCGGCCCATCACGCCCTCTTCGCCAGTCGCAAGCGATAAGAAGAAAGGAAGGCCGCCGATGGCCGAGTTGCTCCTCACCGACGTCAGCAAGTCCTACGGGCCGGTCGATGTGCTGCGCGACATCAACCTCCATATCGAGACCGGGGAGCTGATCGTCTTCGTCGGCCCCTCGGGCTGCGGCAAGTCGACGCTCCTGCGCATGATCGCCGGGCTCGAGCGCATCACCGGCGGCGTGCTCGAGATCGACGGCGAGAAGATGAACGACGTGCCCCCCGCCCAGCGCGGCATCGCCATGGTCTTTCAGTCCTACGCGCTCTATCCGCACATGACCGTGCGCGACAACATGTCCTTCGGCATGAAGATCGCCAAGCGGCCCAAGGACGAGATCGAGAAATCGGTGGAGAATGCCGCGCGCATGCTCCAGCTCACCCCCTATCTCGACCGCCTGCCCAAGGCGCTCTCCGGCGGCCAGCGCCAGCGCGTCGCCATCGGCCGCGCCATCGTGCGCGACCCCAAGGTCTTCCTCTTCGACGAGCCGCTCTCCAACCTCGACGCGGCGCTGCGCGTGGCGACCCGCATCGAGATCGCCCAGCTCAAGGAGCGCATGGCCTCCTCGACGATGATCTACGTCACCCACGACCAGGTCGAGGCCATGACGCTCGCCACCCGGATCGTCGTGCTGAACGGCGGCAACATCGAGCAGGTGGGCTCGCCGCTCGACCTCTACGAGCGCCCGGCGAACGTCTTCGTGGCACGCTTCATCGGCTCGCCCTCGATGAACATCTTCAAGGCGCGGGTGGTGGAGACGGGGGCGATCACCGGGGTCGAGGTCGAGGGTGGCGGCCACACGCGCATCGAGGTGCCGAGCCAGGCTGGCGACCAGGGCGCGGCGGTGCGCGTCGGGGTGCGCTCCGAGGATCTCGTGCCGACCGAGGCGGAGGAGGCGCTCTACGAGGGCGAGGTCTCGATGGTCGAGGCGCTGGGCGAGACCACGCTGCTCTATTTCGCCCCGCAGGAGGGCGAGGATCCGATCATCGCCAAGCTGCCCGGCATCCACCGCTTCCGGCGCGGCGAGAAGGTGCGCCTCGCGGCCACCCCGGACAAGCTGCATCTCTTCGACGAGGCGGGCCGGTCCTATCTCCATCGGTGAGGCTTCGGCCTTTCGCCTTGCGGCGGCGGCGCAGATCGGATAAATCATCCGTCGTGATTAATTGGGGCGGGTGTCGCAAAGCGGGGGGCGGGGAATGTTTCTGGTCTGCGGCGAAGCGTTGTTCGACTTCTTCCTCGAGACCGAGGAGGGGCCCGCATCGGCGCGCTACGCCGCCCGGGCGGGCGGCTCGCCCTTCAACGTGGCGATCGGGCTCGCGCGCCTCGGCCAGCGATCCGGCCTGCTGACCGGGCTCTCGCGCGACCTGCTCGGCCAGCGGCTGCGCCGGGTCCTCGAGGACGAAGGCGTGGCGACGCGCTATTCCGTCGCCACCGACCGGCCCACCACGATCAGCCTCGTCGGCCTCGATACCGCGGGCGTGCCCGCCTATCAGTTCTACGACACCGGCTCGGCCGATACCGGCCTGACCGCGGCCGACCTGCCGCCGCTGGCGCCGGAGGTCACCGGCCTGCATTTCGGCTCCTATTCGATCGCCGTCGCCCCGGTCGCCGACACGCTCGCGGGGCTCGCCGCGGGGCGCGAGGGCCGCTTCGTCTCGGTCGACCCCAATATCCGGCCTACGGTCGAGCCGGACATGGAGGTCTGGCGCGCGCGGCTCGACGGCCTGCTGCCGCATACGGATCTGGTCAAGATCAGCGCCGAGGATCTCGGGCTGATCCGGCCCGGCCTCGGCACGGAGGCCTTCGCCGCCGATCTGCTCGGCCGCGGCGTCCAGCTCGTCGTCGTCACCGACGGCGATGCGCCGGCCCATGCCTGGACCGCGAGCGGGCTGCACGGCTCCGCCGCCCCGCCCAAGGTCGAAGTCATCGATACCGTCGGCGCCGGGGACACCTTCCAGGCGGCCCTGCTCGCGCGGCTGCTGCGCGGCCCCGACGGCCCGAAAGCCGCCATCGCCGCCCTCGACCGGGTGGAACTCGAAGCGATCTTGTCCTATGCCGCCCGTGCCTCGGCGCTCACCTGTTCGCGCCGCGGCGCCGACCTGCCCCGCGCGGCAGAACTCTCCGACTGAGGAATATTCGATGGTCTCCACGGTCATTCCCGTCCAGCCTTTCGACCTCGTGATCTTCGGGGCCACCGGCGATCTCGCCCACCGCAAGATCCTGCCAAGCCTCTACCGCCGGCTGTCGGTGCATCAGATGCCCGAGGGCGCGCGCATCATCGGCGCCGCCCGCTCGAAGATGGGCCGCGCCGAATTCCGCAAGTCGGTCCAGGGGGCGCTGGAGGAATTCGTCGAACCCGGCGACCTGAGCAAGGAGCGGGTCGAGGCGTTCCTCGCGACGCTCGACTACGTCACCATCGACGCCGCGGGCGAGGGCGGCTGGGCGCAGCTGGCCCGCAAGCTCGACGAGAAGCCCGACCACATCCGCGCCTTCTACCTCTCGGTCGCCCCGTCGCTCTTCGCCACGATCGCCGGGCGGCTGACCGAGGCCGGGATCACCACGCCCTCGAGCCGCATCGTGGTCGAGAAGCCGCTCGGCCAGGATCTGGCCTCGGCGCGGGCGCTCAACGCGCAATTGTCGCGGCATTTCAGCGAGCACCAGATCTACCGGATCGACCACTACCTGGGCAAGGAAACGGTCCAGAACCTGATGGCGATCCGATTCGCCAATGCGCTCTTCGAGCCGCTCTGGAACTCGCGCTACGTCGAGCATGTGCAGATCACCGTCGCGGAGACCGTCGGCGTCGCCGGTCGCGGCGCCTATTACGACGGCTCGGGCGCCATGCGCGACATGGTGCAGAACCACATCATGCAGCTCCTCTGCCTGACCGCGATGGAGCCCCCGGCCAAGTTCGACCCCGATGCGGTGCGCGACGAGAAGCTCAAGGTGATCCGGGCGCTCGACCCGCTGATGATCTCGGACACCGTGCGCGGCCAGTACCGCGCCAACGGCAAGGATGGCAGCTATCTCGACCATGTCGGCAATCCCGCGAGCCGCACCGAGAGCTTCGTGGCGATCCGGGCCCATGTCTCGAACTGGCGCTGGGCGGGGACGCCCTTCTATCTGCGCACCGGCAAGAAGCTCGCCGCGCGCCTCTCCGAGATCGTGGTGACCTTCAAGCACCCGCCGCATACGATCTTCCCCCAGGTCGAGGCGCAGAAGGGCAATGCGCTGATCATCCGCCTCCAGCCCGACGAGGGCATCACCATGCGGGTGACCATCAAGGAGCCCGGCCCCGGCGGCATGCGGCTCGTCGAGGTCCCGCTCGACATGACCTTCGCCGACGCGCTCGGCGAGGAGGGGGCCATGCCGGAGGCCTACGAGCGGCTGATCATGGACGTGATCCGCGGCGACCAGACGCTGTTCATGCGCGGGGACGAGGTCGAGGCCGCCTGGGCCTGGACCGATCCGATCATCCAGCTCTGGAAGGAGAGCGGATCGCGGCCGCTCGCCTATGACAGCGGCGGCGCCGGGCCGATCGAGGCCTACAAGCTGACCAGCGCCGACGGCCATCTCTGGCGCGAGATCGTGGCATGACCGACGTCGCGCGCCAGGATTATCCCGACCGCGACACGCTGATGCGCGGGCTCGCGGAACTGGTCGCGGATCAATTGCGCGCGGCGCATGCCACCAAGCACCGGGCGACCCTGGCGGTGCCCGGCGGCACCACCCCCGGTCCCTTCCTCGCGGCGCTCTCCGAGGCCGAGCTCGCCTGGTCCGACGTCGATGTCCTGCCCACCGACGAGCGCATGGTGCCCGAGCTGAGCGCGCGGTCGAACGCGCGGCTCATCCGCGAGACCCTGCTGCGCAACGCCGCCGCGGATGCGACCCTGGTGCATTATCACCCCACCGGCTCGCGGCTCGAGTCGGTGCTGCGGGCCACCTGCGAGCGGGTGGCGAGGGTGCTGCCGATCGACGTGCTGGTGCTCGGCATGGGGGCGGACATGCATACCGCCTCGCTCTTTCCCGGCGCTCCGGAACTGGCCGCGGCCCTCGCCGACGACGCGCCGGAGCTGGTGGAGGTGCATCCGCCCGGCGCGCCGGAGCCGCGGCTGACCCTGAGCGCGCGCGTCCTGCGCGCGGCCTCGGTCATCCATGTCCTGATCACCGGCGCCGACAAGCGCGCCGCCCTCGAGGAGGCGCTCGCCGACGGCCCGGTCGAGGCGGCGCCGATCCGCGCGGTGCTCTCCGCGCCCTGTCCCGTCACCGTGCATTACGCCGACTGAACGAATTGCGGAGGCCGCCATGACCCTGAACGCCACCGTCGCCAGCGTGACCGACCGCATCGTCGCGCGCTCCGCGCCGTTGCGCACCGCCTATCTCGACCGCTGCGCCCGCGCGCGGGATGCCGGGCCGAAGCGCGCGCATCTCTCCTGCGGCAACCAGGCGCATGCCTATGCGGCGATGCCCGAGGGCGACAAGGCGGCGCTGGCCGGCGCCACCGCCGGCAATCTGGGGATCATCACCGCCTATAACGACATGCTCTCGGCGCATCAGCCCTTCGAGACCTATCCCGCCCTCATCCGCGCCGCGGCCCGCGCGGTCGGCGGCACCGCGCAGGTCGCCGGCGGCGTGCCGGCGATGTGCGACGGCGTCACCCAGGGCCAGCCCGGCATGGAGCTCAGCCTCTTCTCCCGCGACGTGATCGCGCTGGCCGCCGGCGTCGCGCTCAGCCACGACGTCTTCGATTCCACGGTCTATCTCGGGGTCTGCGACAAGATCGTGCCCGGCCTCGTGATCGCCGCGGCGAGCTTCGGCCACCTGCCGGCGGTCTTCCTGCCGGCCGGGCCGATGCCTTCGGGCATCCCCAACGACCAGAAGGCCAAGGTGCGCCAGCAATTCGCCGCCGGCGAGGTCGGCCGCGAGGCGCTGATGGCCGCCGAAATGGCCTCCTACCACGGGCCGGGCACCTGCACCTTCTACGGCACCGCCAATACCAACCAGATGCTGATGGAATTCATGGGGCTGCACCTGCCCGGCGCGAGCTTCGTCAATCCCGGCACGCCGCTCCGCGACGCCCTGACGGTGGAGGGCGCCAAGCGGGCGCTGGCGATCTCGGCGCTCGGCAACGACTACACCCCCGTGGCCGAGGTGCTCGACGAACGCGCCTTCGTCAACGGCATCGTCGGGCTGAACGCGACCGGGGGCTCGACCAACCTGCTCATCCACCTGGTCGCCATGGCCCGCGCGGCGGGGGTGGTGCTCGACTGGGAGGATTTCGCCGAGATCTCGGACGTGACGCCGCTGATGGCGCGGGTCTATCCCAACGGCCTCGCCGACGTGAACCATTTCCACGCCGCAGGTGGCCTGGGCTACATGATCGGCGAATTGCTCGAGGCCGGCCTCCTGCACGACGACACCCGCACCATCGCCGGCCCGGGCCTCGCGCGCTACACCCGCGAGCCCAAGGTGATCGACGGCGCGCTCGCCTGGGAGGAGGGCGCGCGCGAGACGCTCAACGACAAGATCCTCCGCCCGGCCCGCGCCGCCTTCCAGCCCACCGGCGGCACGCGCCGGCTCTCGGGCAATCTCGGCACCGGGGTGATGAAGGTCTCCGCCGTCGCCCCCGAGCGCCAGGTGATCGAGGCGCCGGCGCGGGTCTTCCACGACCAGGAGGAGGTCAAGGCGGCCTTCCGCGCCGGCGAATTCGAGGCCGACACCGTCGTCGTCGTGCGCTTCCAGGGCCCCAAGGCCAACGGCATGCCGGAGCTTCACAGCCTCACGCCGGTGCTCGCGGTGCTCCAGGACCGCGGGCTCAAGGTGGCGCTCGTCACCGACGGGCGCATGTCGGGGGCCTCGGGCAAGGTGCCCTCGGCGATCCACGTCTCGCCCGAGGCGCTCGACGGCGGCCCGCTGGCGCGGATCGCCGACGGCGACATCCTGCGCGTCGACGCCGTCGCCGGAACCCTCGACGTGCTCAGCCCCGGCGCGCTCGACCGCCCGCTGGTGCGCCCCGACCTCGCGGCCAACGAGGCCGGGACCGGGCGCGAGCTCTTCACGAATTTCCGCCGCGTCGTCGGCGCCGCCGAGGCCGGCGCCTCGAGCCTCATCCCGGAGACCGTGCAATGACCCCCAAGGACGCTTCCGCCTACGCCCGCGAGCTCTGCGGCCGCGCGCCGGTGATCCCGGTCCTGGTGGTCGAGGACGTCGAGCATGCGGTGCCGCTCGCCGAGGCCCTGGTCGCCGGCGGCCTGCCGGTGCTCGAGGTCACCCTGCGCACCCCGGCCGCGCTCGAGGTGATCCACCGCATGGCGACGGTGCCGGGCGGCATCGTCGGCGCCGGCACGCTCCTGACCCCCGAGCAGGTGGCCGAGGCCAGGGCCGCGGGCGCGCGCTTCGGCGTCTCCCCCGGCGTGACCGACCGGCTGTTGGCGGCCTGCGAAGCGGAGGACCTGCCGCTTCTGGGCGGCATCGCCACGGTCGGCGAGGCCATGGGCCTGCTCGAACGCGGCTACGACGTTGCCAAGTTCTTCCCCGCCGAGGCCAATGGCGGCGCGCCGGCGCTCAAGTCCTTCGCCGGCCCGCTGCCGCAGATGGCCTTCTGCCCCACGGGCGGCGTCTCGCTGGCCAATGCGCCGGCCTATCTCGCGCTCCCCAACGTGCTCTGCGTCGGCGGATCCTGGGTGGCCGACCCGAAGCTGGCCCGGGCGGGACGATGGGACGAGATCGAGGCGCTCGCGCGCACCGCCAGCCAGCTGAACAGGTGAGATGATGCCGCAGGAGATCTGGAATGCTCTCGATGCCGCGGGGGCGGCGGCGCGCGACCGGCGCATCCTGACGCTCTTCGACCACAATCCCGACCGGTTCCGCGAATTCTCGGTCGGCCTCGGCGACATGCTGCTCGATTTCTCCAAGACCGGCATCGACGCCCATGCGCTCACCCTCCTGATCCAGCTCGCCGAGGCCAGCGGCGTGCCCGGAAGGCGCGACGCCATGCTCGGCGGCGAGCCGATCAACGCCACCGAAGGCCGCGCCGTCCTCCATACCGCGCTGCGCAACCGCTCCGACAAACCCGTCCTCGTCGACAGTCGCGACGTGATGCCCGAGGTCCGGGACGTGCTGGACCGCATGGGCGCCTTCGCCACCGGCCTGCGCGAGGGCGCGATCACCGCCGCCGACGGCGGGCGCTTCACCGATGTGGTGAACATCGGCATCGGCGGCTCGGATCTCGGCCCGGCGATGGCGACGCTGGCGCTCGCGCCCTACCACGACGGGCCGCGGCTGCATTACGTCTCCAATGTCGACGGCGCCCATATCCACGACACGCTCGGCCGGCTCGACGCCAGTCGCACGCTGGTGATCGTCGCCTCCAAGACCTTCACCACCATCGAGACCATGACCAATGCCGGCACCGCCCGCGACTGGCTGCGCGCCACGCTCGGCGACGGGGCGGACGGGCATTTCGCCGCCGTCTCCACGGCGCTCGACAAGACCGCGGCCTTCGGCATCGACCCCGCCCGCGTCTTCGGCTTCTGGGACTGGGTCGGGGGGCGCTATTCGGTCTGGGGCGCGGTCGGCCTGCCCCTGATGATCGCGATCGGCCCGGAGCGATTCGGCGAGTTCCTCGCCGGCGCCCATGCCATGGACCGGCATTTCGCCGAAGCGCCGCTGCCGGCGAACATGCCGGTGCTGCTCGGCCTCGTCGGCATCTGGCACCGGGACGTGATGGGCTATCCGACCCGGGCGATCCTGCCCTACGACCAGCGGCTCGGGCGGCTGCCGGCCTATCTCCAGCAGCTCGACATGGAATCGAACGGCAAGCGCGTGACCCGAGACGGTACGCCCGTCGCCCGCGCCACCGGGCCGGTGGTCTGGGGCGAGCCGGGCACCAACGGCCAGCACGCCTTCTACCAGCTGATCCACCAGGGCACCGACGTGGTGCCCTGCGAATTCCTGGTGGCGGCGAATGGCCACGAGCCGGAGCTGCGCCACCAGCACCAGCTCCTGCTGGCCAATTGCCTCGCGCAATCCGAGGCGCTGATGCTGGGGCGCGACCTCGCCGCGGCCGCGGCGGCGGTCTCCGATCCCGCGCTCGCCCCGCACAAGGTCTTTCCCGGCAACCGGCCCTCGACGACGCTGATCTACGACCGGCTCGATCCCGCGACGCTGGGGCGCATCATCGCGCTCTACGAGCACCGGGTCTTCGTCGAGGGCACGATCTGGGGCATCAACAGCTTCGACCAATGGGGCGTGGAGCTCGGCAAGGAGCTCGCCACCGCCCTGCTGCCGCTGGTCGAGGGCAAGGGCCGGGCCACCGCCAAGGACGGCTCCACCCGCGGCCTTCTGGAGGCGCTGGCCGCGCTCAGGCGCTAGCGTCGTCGGCGCCCGTGCTCCGCTCGACCACCACCGTGCATTGCGCGTGGCGCACCACCCGCGCGGCGGTGGAGCCGATCAGATAATCGCCGAAGCTCGGCCGGTGCGAGCCGAGCACGATCGCATCGGCGCCGAGCCGCTCGGCCTCTTCGAGGATGACCGCGCTCGCCGCGCCGTCGCGCAGCTCCAGCGTCGCCTCCTCCAGCCCCGCGCGCTCGGCCATGGCACGGAGACGGTCGGCGGCGGCCTCGCGGTTCGCCTCCAGCATGCCGTCAGGAATATAGGCCGCCACATAGCTCGGGACCGGCTCGAGCACGGTCAGGATGGTGATCCGGCCGGTTCCGCCGGCGAGCAGCTTCGCCACCCTGATGATACGCTCCCCGACCTCGCCATGGGCGGGGTCGATCGGCACGAGAATGCTCCGGTACATGGTCCTTGCCCTTCCCTGACGGCCGCGCCCCGCCCCAGACATGCCCGCCCGATCGCCGCGCGCCTTGATCTCGATCATGCGCCTCCCCGCGCACGGGTCAAGGCGGCGGGCGGCGCCAGAGCGATCGCATCTGGCGCGAAGTGTTCCTTCCTCGACCGTCCCGCTACAAGACGAGGGCAGCGCCCGGCCCGGCGGGTGCGAAGCGCCCGCGCCGTGCAGGATGCACGCCTTTGGCGTGGCGGGGCGGGGCGGGCGCTTGTCTATTCTGCGTGCGGCTTCGGCCTTAGGGTCGGA
>CALMSR010000070.1 GCA_937872465.1 uncultured Paracoccaceae bacterium | reverse complement strand
CGGCGGGCACCGCCGGGCAGCGCCCGCCCCGCCCCGTCACGCCGAAGGCGTGCCTCCGGCACGACGCGGGCGCTCCGCACCCGCCGGGCCGGGCGCTGCCCTCCTCTGTAGCGGGGCGGTCGGAGCAAGAAAGAACGATCTCCAGACGCGCCCGCCCCCCGCGAAACGCCCGCGCCGATTGCAGTCACCGGTGCCAGCCTCTATACGGGATAGTGACCGGATTGGCGGCACATAGGGCCAGAACTTGAACGATTCACTTCCCGACGACGACGGAACCGGCGAGCCCCCGCGCCCCGGTCCGGCGATCGCCATCGAGACGGAGATGAAGACCTCCTATCTCGATTATGCGATGAGCGTGATCGTCTCCCGCGCGATCCCGGACCTGCGCGACGGGCTCAAGCCGGTGCATCGGCGCATCCTCTATGCCATGCACGAGGTCGGCAATACCCACGACAAGCCCTATCGCAAGTCCTCGCGCCCGGTCGCCGACACCATGGGCAAGTACCACCCCCATGGCGACGCGGCGATCTACGACGCGCTGGTGCGCATGGCGCAGGACTTCTCCATGTCGTTGCCGCTGCTCGACGGCCAGGGCAATTTCGGCTCGATGGACGGCGACAAGCCGGCGGCCTTCCGCTACACCGAGGTGCGGATGGCCAAGGCCGCGAGCTACCTGCTCGCCGACATCGACAAGGAAACCGTCGACTTCCAGCCGAACTACGACGGCAAGGATCTCGAGCCCACCGTCCTGCCGGCGCGCTTCCCGAACATGCTGGTGAACGGGGCAGGGGGCATCGCCGTCGGCATGGCGACGAACATCCCGCCGCACAACCTCGGCGAGGTGATCGACGCGACGCTGGCGCTGCTCGAGAACCCCGACCTGACCGTGGCCGACCTGATGGATTTCGTGCCCGCACCGGATTTCCCCACCGGCGGGCTGATCCTCGGGCGCTCCGGCGCGCGCAAGGCCTATCACGAGGGCCGCGGCTCGGTGATCATCCGGGCCCGCACCCGGATCGAGGAGGCGCGCGGCGGGCGGCTCGCGATCGTGGTCAGCGAGATCCCCTATCAGGTCAACAAGGCGACGATGATCGAGCGCATCGCCGAGCTCGCCCGCGACAAGAGGATCGAGGGCATCGCCCATGTCCAGGACGAGAGCGACCGCTTCGGCGTGCGCGTGGTCATCGAGCTCCGCCGCGACGCGACGCCGGACGTGGTGCTGAACCAGCTCTTCCGCTTCACGCCGATGCAGACCTCCTTCGGCTGCAACATGCTGGCGCTGAACGGCGGCCGCCCCGAACAGCTCGACCTGCGCGGCTTTCTCAGCACCTTCATCGCCTTCCGCGAGGAGGTGGTGGCGCGGCGCACCGCCTTCGAGCTGCGCAAGGCGCGGGAGCGGGCGCATATCCTCTGCGGCCTCGCCGTGGCGGTCTCGAACGTCGACGAGGTGGTCGCGACCATCCGCGCCTCGGCCGATCCGGCGGAGGCGCGCGAGCGGCTGATGACGCGGGCCTGGCCTGCCGAGGAGATCGCGCCCTATATCTCGCTGATCGACGATCCCTCGCACCGGGTCCGCGAGGATGGCACCTATTTGCTCTCCGAGACCCAGGCCCGCGCCATCCTCGAGTTGCGGCTGCAGCGCCTGACGGCGCTCGGGGTGCAGGAGGTGACCGACGAGTTGGCCGAGCTCGCCGGCAGGATCACCGATTATCTCGACATCCTGCGCTCGCGCGCGCGGATCGTCGCGATCATCGCCGACGAGCTGCGCGAGGTGCGCGAGCTCTTCGCCGTGCCGCGCCGCTCGGAGATCGTCGAATGGGACGCCGATCTCGACGACGAGGACCTCATCGAGCGCGAGGACATGGTCGTCACCGTGACGCAGGGCGGCTACATCAAGCGCACCCAGCTGACCGAGTACCGCGCGCAGCGCCGCGGCGGCAAGGGCACGCAGGGCATGGCGACCAAGGACGAGGATTTCGTCACCACGCTCTTCGTCGCCAATACCCACACGCAGCTCCTGTTCTTCACCACCGACGGCATGGTCTACAAGCTCAAGACCTGGCGGCTGCCGCTCGGCGGGCGCAACGCGCGCGGCAAGGCGATCGTGAACATCCTGCCGATCGCTCCGGGCACCTCGATCGCGGCGATCATGCCGGTGGACGTGGCCGAGGAGGAATGGGCGAGCCTGCAGATCATGTTCGCGACCTCGCAGGGCGACGTGCGGCGCAACGCGCTCGACGATTTCACCTACGTGAAATCCAACGGCAAGATCGCGATGAAGCTCCCCGAGAACACGCGGCTGATCAATGCGCGGATCTGCTCGGAGGAGGACGACGTCATGCTGACCACGCGGGCGGGCAAGGCGATCCGCTTCGCCGTGCCTGACGTGCGCATCTTCAAGGGCCGCGATTCCACCGGCGTGCGCGGCATTCGCCTCGCCGCGGGCGACGAGGTCGTCTCGATGGCGATCATCCGGCATTTCGAGGCCTCGCCGGCGGAACGGGCCGCCTATCTCAAGATGCGCCGCGCGGTGGCGGGCGCCCTGGAGGACGAGGCCGCCGACGAGGCTGCGGAGGAGGAGGCCGAGGTCGAGAGCATCAGCCTCGGCCAGGAGCGCTATGTCGAGATGTCCGAGGCCGAGGATCTCCTGCTCACCATCACCGAGAACGGCGCGGGCAAGCTCTCTTCGAGCCACGACTATCCGCTGCGCGGCCGCGGCGGCCAGGGGGTGATGGCCATGGACAAGGGCCTGCGCGGCGGCGCGCTCGTGGCGCTCTTTCCGGTCGAGCCCGACGACCAGATCATGCTCGCCACCGATGCCGGCCAGTCGATCCGCTGCCCCGTCGCCGGCATCTCCTTCCGCTCGCGCGGCGCCGGCGGGGTGCGGGTCTTCAACACCGCCGCGGGCGAGCGCGTCGTCTCCGTCGCCCAGATCGCCGAGGCGACCGACGAGGAAGCCGGCGACCAGGGCTCATAGCCCGCCCGAGGGCCGGCCACGCAGTCGCGGCGGCCGGAACTGGCCCGGTGGTGATCGGAAGGCGCCGTCCGCTGCCATCGGATACGATCACCGAGTGATCGCTTCGGACCGGCGACCGTCCCCGTGGCGGCGCCTTTCCCTTCTCGGAACTGGCGGGAGACGAAGTCGCGCGCGCCCGTCTACCGCCCGACGAACCGGCGCGAGGCGGTGCCTCGCTGTCGCCGGGGCGGGGTGTCCCCACCGATCTATTCACTCGGATGCCGTTCGAGCTGGTGCGCGGGCAGGAATCCCTCAGCCCGCGCGCCCGCCGCCGCGCGGCGGCGCACTCAGCCGGGCCCGGTGTCGCGCCCGCCACCCGTCACGATCGCGGTCTTTCCCTCCAAGCTCATGCGCCGCTCCCCTTCCCCGGTCCCTCAGCTTCCCGTGAGCGCGGCCAGCACCCGCGCCCAGCTTCGCGCGCCCTTCCGGAAACTCGCGAGATCGTATTTCTCGTTCGGCGAATGGATCGCGTCATCGGCCTGGCCGAAGCCGATCATCAGCGCGTCCATGCCGAGGATGCGCTGGAAATGCCCCACCACCGGGATCGAGCCGCCCGAGCCGACGAAGACCGCGGGCTTCGGCCATTCGCCCGAAAGGGCTGCGCGGGCGCGGGCGAAATCCTCCGACCCCGAGGGCAGCACCGTCGCCCTCGACGGCGTCTTGTGGCGGAACCGCACCCTGCAATCGGGCGGCAGGCCCGCGCGCACATGCGCCTCGAGGCTCGCCATGATCCGCCCGGGGTCCTGGTCGCCCACCAGCCGGAAGGTCAGCTTGGCATGGGCCTCGGCCGGCAGCACCGTCTTGAAGCCCTCGCCGGTATAGCCACCCCAGAAGCCGTTGATCTCGCAGGTCGGCCGCGCCCATTTCTGAACCAGCGCGCTGTAGCCGGCCTCCCCCGCCGGCACGCTCAGCCCCACCGCGCCGAGGAAGGCGCCTGCGTCGAAACCCAGGCCCTCCCATTGCGCGGCGAGCTCCGCCGGCAGGTCTTGCACGCCCTCGTAGAACCCCGGCAACGTGACCCGGCCCGCATCGTCGTGCAGCCCCGCGAGGATCCGCGCGAGCACCCGAATCGGGTTGATCGCGGGCCCGCCGTACTGGCCGGAATGCAGGTCGCGGTCCGCGCCCTGCACCGTGATCTCGACGCCGGCCATGCCGCGCAGCATGGTGGTGATCGCCGGGGTCTCCGCATCCCACATGCCGGTGTCGCAGACCAGCGCCAGCTCCGCGCGCAATTCCTCGGCATGCGCCTTCAGGAAGGGCACCAGCGAGGGCGAGCCGCTTTCCTCCTCGCCCTCCAGGAGCACCGTCAGCCGGCAGGGCAACCGCCCCGTCACCGCCTTCCAGGCGCGCAGCGCCTCGAGGAAGGTCATCAGCTGGCCCTTGTCGTCGTCCGCACCCCGCGCCGAGATGACCTCGCCGCGGGGCGTGTCGCGCAGCACCGGCTCGAAGGGCGGGCTCGTCCAGAGCGCCAGCGGATCGGCCGGCTGCACGTCGTAATGGCCGTAGAAGAGGAAATGCCGCGCACCCGCGCCGCCATGGGCCACCACCATCGGATGGCCTTGCGTGTCCCGCCGCGCGGCGTCGAACCCCATGGACGCCAGATCCCGCACCAGCCAGTCGGCCGCCGACCGGCAATCGGCCGCATAAGCGGGATCCGTCGAGACGCTCGGGATGCGCAGGAGCGCGAAGAGCCGCTCCAGCGCCGCGCCCTGGTCCGCGTCGATGCGGCCGAGGATCGCCTCGAGGCTCACGCCCGCCCGCCTTCCGCGGCCTGCGCACCGGCGTTCCATCCGCGCCGGAGCACCACGTCGAGCGTCCGGCCCAGATCGGCCACGGTGCCGTCCACGTCGCGCAGCTTGTCGAGGCCGAAAAGCCCGAGGCGGAAGGTCCGGTAATCCTCCGGCTCGTCGCATTGCAGCGGCACGCCCGCGGCGATCTGCATGCCCTGCGCCGCGAAGCGCGCACCGTTCTGGATGTCCGGATCGTCGGTATAGCTCACCACCACGCTCGGCGCCTCGAAGCCCGGCGCTGCCACGCTGTTCACGCCCCGCTCCGCCAGCATCGCCCGCACCTTCGCGCCCATAGCCTCCTGCGCCGCGCGGGCCGCGTCGAAACCGAAGGCCTTCGTCTCGGCCATCCGGTCGCGGAACACCGTCAGCGCATCGGTCGGCATGGTCGCGTGATAGGCGTGCCCGCCCCCCAGATAGGCGCACATGATGTCGTGCCACTTGCGCAGGTCGCAGACGAAGCTGGTGCTCTTGGTCTCGGCCAGCCGCGCGAGCCCCCGCGACCGCAGCATCACCAGCCCGCCCGAGGGCGACGAACTCCAGCCCTTCTGCGGGGCACTGATCAGCACGTCGACGTCCAGCGCCGCCATGTCCACCCAGATCGCCCCCGAGGCGATGCAGTCGAGCACGAAGATCCCGCCCGCCTCGTGCACGGCATCGGCCACGGCGCGAACATAGTCGTCAGGCAGCATGATGCCGGAGGCCGTCTCCACATGGGCGGCGAAGACCACGTCCGGCTTCTCCGAGCGGATCGCCGCCACCACCTCCGCGATCGGGGCCGGCGCGAAGGGCGCCTCGTGGGAATCCTCGGTGCGGCGGGCCTTGAGCACGGTTTCGGAGGTGGGAATGCTCCCGGTCTCGAAGATCTGCGTCCAGCGATAGGAGAACCAGCCGTTGCGGATCACCAGCACCCGCGCGCCGGTCGCGAACTGCCGGGCGACCGCCTCCATCGCATAGGAGCCGCCGCCGGGCACGACCACCGCCGCCTCCGCCCCATAGACGTCGCAGAGCATCTCCGAAATGTCCCGCATCACGTCCTGGAACTTCCGGGACATGTGGTTGAGCGAGCGGTCGGTGAAGACCACCGAAAACTCGCGCAGTCCCTCCGGATCAACCGTCGATTGCGTCCTGGTCATGCTGGTGCCCCCCTGATGATCGATGCCGGGCGCAGAATAGGCCGACGCGTCGGTGGATGCCATCGCCCGCGGCGCCTCCCACACTCAGCGCACAGGGACGATCCAGCCGCCGCCGAGAACCCGGCTTCCCTCCGGCGCATAGAAGACGCAGGCCTGGCCCGGCGCAACGCCTTCCTCCGGGGCGAGAAGCTCGACCTCGGCCCGTCCCGGCCCGCGCGCATGCAGCCTTGCGGGCACCGGCGGCCGGGTCGAGCGCACCTTCACCGCGACCTCCCAGCCGCCCGCGGGCGCGTCCTCGAACCCGCCGTCGCCGAGCCAGTTGATTTCCGCGACCGCCACCCGCCGGCTCGCCAGCGCCTCCCGCGGGCCGACGATCACCCGCCGCGCATCGGCATCGAGCCGCACCACGAAGAGCGGCTCGCCGCCGCCGATCCCGAGGCCCCGCCGCTGTCCGACCGTGTAGCGGATCACGCCGTCGTGCCGCCCGAGCACCCGCCCGTCGAGATGCACGATCTCGCCGGGCTCCGCGGCGCCGGGGCGCAGCTTCTCGATCACCGCGGCATAGGAGCCGTTCGGCACGAAGCAGATGTCCTGGCTGTCGGGCTTGTCGGCCACGGCCAGGCCGTAGCGCGCCGCCAGCGCCCGGGTCTCGGCCTTCGAGGCGAGTGCGCCGAGCGGAAAGCGCAGATACTCGAGCTGGTCGCGCGTGGTGGAGAACAGAAAATAGCTCTGGTCGCGCGCCGGATCGGCCGCCCGGTGCAGCTCGGGGCCGCGCGCGCCCTCCATGCGCCGGATGTAATGCCCGGTCGCCATGCAATCCGCCCCGAGATCCCGGGCGGTCTCCAGCAGGTCCCGAAACTTCACCCGCTCGTTGCAGCGGATGCAGGGCACCGGCGTCGCGCCCGCCAGATAGGCATCGGCGAATTCGTCGATGACGCTCTCGCGGAACCGGTTCTCGTAGTCGAGAACGTAATGCGGAAACCCCATGGCCTCTGCCACGCGCCTGGCGTCGTGGATGTCGCGCCCCGCGCAGCAGGCGCCCTTCTTCGCCAGTGCCGCCCCGTGGTCGTAGAGCTGCAGGGTGATGCCCACCACGCCGTAGCCCTCGTCCGCGAGCATGGCCGCCACGACCGAGCTGTCGACACCGCCGGACATGGCCACCAGCACGCGGGTCTCGGCCGGCGGACGCGGCAGGCCGAGGCTGTTGAGCCCCGTCGAGGATGGCAGCAGAATCATGACCTCGGTCCCAAGTGAATTTTCGGGCAATATAGTAAAATCCTCTGCAAGCTCAAGAGCTTGGTTCACCGGCACTTAAGACGTGTTCACTAAGTATTCGCATGGGTCAGTAGCGAGTTAGGGAACTGAACATGTATATTCGCCGCGAGAAAGGTCCTGTTTACGTCGTATTGCCTGACGGCAGCAAGTTGACGCGATCGGATCTTCCGCCCGCCAACACGCAGCGCTGGGTTGCACGCCGGAAGGCGACGGTGGTGGCCGCCGTCGATCACGGGCTGATCGAATCGAAGGAAGCCTGCGAGATGTATCGCCTCTCCGACGAGGAACTCGACCTCTGGCGCAGCGCCGTCCGCCGGCATGGCGCCGCGGCTTTGCGCGTCACGGCGATACAAAAGTATAGACAACTTTAAGGCGAGCTGGTACGGTGGGCCTATCGTAATCAGTCGTTAACCAATCCGCGGTTAATTGGCTCGGTGCAGGCGAGAGCCGGTTGATAGGACGGAGAGCAGCCCATGCGTATCCTGCTGGTCGAGGACGATCCCACAACTTCCAAGAGCATCGAGATGATGCTCCAGAACGCCAACCTGAACGTCTACGCGACGGATCTGGGCGAAGAGGGAATCGACCTCGCCAAGCTCTACGACTACGACCTGATCCTGCTCGACCTGAACCTGCCCGACATGAACGGCCATGACGTCCTGCGCCAGCTCCGCCTCGCCAAGGTCGAGACGCCGATCCTGATCCTCTCCGGGGCCGACGACACCGAGAACAAGCTCAAGGGCTTCGGCTTCGGCGCCGACGACTACATGACCAAGCCGTTCCACCGCCAGGAGCTGATCGCGCGCATCCACGCCATCGTGCGCCGCTCCAAGGGCCACGCCCAATCGGTGATCTCGACCGGGAAATTCAGCGTCAACCTCGACGCGAAGACCGTCGAGGTCGACGGCACGCCGGTGCATCTTACCGGCAAGGAATACCAGATGCTGGAACTTCTCAGCCTGCGCAAGGGCACGACCCTGACCAAGGAGATGTTCCTCAACCACCTCTACGGCGGCATGGACGAGCCCGAGTTGAAGATCATCGACGTGTTCATTTGTAAGTTGCGCAAGAAGCTGTCCGAGGCCACCGGGGGCGAGAACTACATCGAGACAGTATGGGGCCGCGGCTACGTTCTCCGCGATCCTGCAAGCGCCGAAGCGAAGCGCAAACTGGCTGTCGGGGCCTGAGGCGAAACCCCCGTCGGCACCTGTTGCGTATCGAGTAGACCCATCTCCAGCGGCGCGGCCGGTTCCTCCTCCTCACCGGCTGCGCTTCTTTTTTGAGCGCCGGCCGGGAGTTCGCCCGGCCCGAGACCACGCCACAACACCCGGCCATGACCGCGCCCGCTGGACGAAGCGGCGGTCCCCGGCTATCGGATGCGGCGGGAGGTGCCCCGTCGTGTCCACACGCCCGGCCGTCGAAGAGCTGACCGCGGAGGCGGCAGAACAGGAACTGGCGGAACTCGCGCGCGCGATCGCCGACGCCGACCTCGCCTATCACCAGGCCGACGCCCCGGTGATCACCGATGCCGAATACGATGCGCTCAAGCGCCGCAACGCGGCAATCGAGGCCCGCTTCCCCGAGCTCCGGCGCCCCGACAGCCCCTCCGGCCGGGTCGGAGCCGCGCCTTCGGAGGGTTTCGCCAAGGTCCGCCACGCCCGGCCGATGCTCAGCCTCGACAATGCCTTCGCCGAGTCGGAGATCGTCGATTTCGCCGAGCGGGTGCGCCGCTTCCTGAACCTCGCCCCCGAGGATCCGCTCGCCTTCACCGCCGAGCCGAAGATCGACGGCCTCTCGCTCAGCCTGCGCTACGAGGCGGGCCGGCTCGTGGTGGCCGCGACCCGCGGCGACGGCGAGACCGGCGAGAACGTCACCGCCAATGCCCGCACCATCGGCGAGATCCCGCAGGCGCTCTCGGATGCGCCCGACCTGCTGGAGGTGCGGGGCGAGGTCTACATGACCCACGCCGATTTCGCCGCCCTCAACGCACGCCAGGCCGCGGCGGGCGGCAAGACCTTCGCCAACCCGCGCAACGCCGCCGCCGGATCGCTGCGCCAGCTCGACCCCGCCGTCACTGCCGCCCGCCCGCTGCATTTCTTCGCCTATGCCTGGGGCGAGGTGAGCGAACCCCTCGCCGGAACCCAGTCGGGCGCCATCGCGCGCCTCGGCGCGCTCGGTTTCGCCACCAATCCCCTCATGGCGGTCTGCGAGACCACCGATGCGCTCATCGCCCGCTACCGCGCCATCGAATCCATGCGCGCCAGCCTCGGCTACGACATCGACGGCGTGGTCTACAAGGTCGACCGGCTCGACCTGCAGGCCCGGCTCGGCTTTCGCTCCACCACCCCGCGCTGGGCCGTAGCCCACAAGTTCTCCGCCGAACGCGCCACCACGGAGATCGAGGCGATCGAGATCCAGGTGGGACGCACCGGTGCGCTGGCCCCCGTCGCCCGCCTCGTCCCGGTGACCGTCGGCGGCGTCGTCGTCTCCAACGCCACCCTGCACAACGCCGACTACATCGCCGGGCGCGATTCGCGCGGCAACCCGATCCGCGAGGGCCGCGACATCCGTGTCGGGGACTGGGTGACGATCTACCGCGCCGGCGACGTCATCCCCAAGATCGAGGACGTCGACCTCGGCCGCCGCCCGGCCGATGCCGTTCCATACGTCTTTCCGACGACCTGCCCGGTCTGCGGCTCCGACGTCATCCGCGAGGAGGGCGAGGCGGTGCACCGCTGCACCGGCAACCTGATCTGCCCGGCCCAGGCGGTGGAGAAACTCCGCCATTTCGTCTCCCGCGGGGCCTTCGACATCGAGGGCCTCGGTGCGAAGCAGGTGGAGGCCTTCTTCAACGAGGGCTGGATCCGCGAGCCCGCCGATATCTTCGCGCTGGAGGCCCGCCACGGCGAGGCACTGCGCAGCCGCGAGGGATGGGGCGAGAAATCCAGCCGCAACCTCTTCCGCGCCATCGCCGAGCGCCGCCGCATCCCGCTCGACCGGCTGATCTTCGGCCTCGGCATCCGCCATGTCGGCGAGAGCGCGGCGCGGCTGATCGCCCGCACCTACGAATCCTGGTCGCGATTCGCGGCGGCGATGGAGGCCGCCCGCGCCCACGAAGGCCCGGAATGGGAGGAGCTCAACGCCATCGACGGGGTCGGCCCCGTCATGGCCGCCAGCCTCGTCGATTTCTTCCACGAGCCGGCCAACCGCGCCGCCCTCGACCGGCTGGTCGCGGAACTCGAGATCGAGGACGTCGAGGCCCCCGCCGCCTCTGGCTCCGCCGTCGCGGGCAAGACGGTCGTCTTCACCGGCACCCTGGAACGGATGACCCGCGCCGAGGCCAAGGCCCGCGCCGAGGCCCTCGGCGCCAAGGTCGCGGGCTCGGTCTCCGCCCGCACCGACTACGTCGTCGCCGGCCCCGGCGCCGGCTCCAAGGAGAAGGCCGCGCGCGCGCTCGGCATCGCCATCCTCACGGAAGAGGAATGGCTGGCCCTGCTGGGATAGGCCCCGGCGGACGAACGCGGTCTCGCAGTCCCTGCCCGCGGGCCCGGCAGCTTCAGGCCGCGGCCAAAGCCTCGTCGCAGGCCGCGAGCGTCGCATCGAAGGCGAGCAGGATCGAGGCGTGGCGGTTCTTGTAGTCCCGCGCCGGCAGCAGGACTTCGAGATCCTCGAAGGGCGGCTCGGGCACCGGCCCGCCGGACTTGAGCATGGCATAGAGCTGATCGCGCGCGCGGGCCACCTCGCTCCGGCTGAGGCCGATCACCTGCCGGCCCAGCACCGCCGCCGAGGCCTGGCCGAGCGCGCAGGCCTTCACGTCCTGCCCGAAGGCCACGATGCGACCGTCTTGCAGGTCGAGATCCACGGTCACGGTCGACCCGCAGAGCGGCGAGCGCTTGCGCGCCGTCACCTGCGGCGCGGCGAGCCGCTCCGCATGAGGCATGTCGGCCGCGAGCGCCAGGACGCGCTGCGAATAGAGCTTGATAAGATCCGTGTCGCCGCTCATCCCCGATCCCTTTGCATCCGCCCGCAACCCCCCATAGATAGGCCGAATCGCAGCGGTCGGAAAGGGAGGCGTGACATGCAGGGCTTCGACATCGCGAGCCTCGCCTTCGACGAGCGCGGGCTGATCCCGGCCATCGCCCAGGACCGCGACGGGACCGTGCTGATGCTGGCCTGGATGAACGCCGAGAGCCTCGCCGAGACGCTGGCCAGCGGAAGCGTCACCTACTGGTCCCGCTCGCGCGGCGAGTTCTGGCGCAAGGGCGCGACCTCGGGCCATGTCCAGAAGCTCGTGGAGCTGCGCATCGACTGCGACCGGGACTGCCTGCTCCTGATCGTCGACCAGACGGGCCCCGCCTGCCATACCAACCGGCGCAGCTGCTTCTACACCGGCCTGCGCGACGGCGCGGAGGCGATCCTGTCGGAACCCCTGGAATGACCGCCTCGGCAAAGGATCACGCACGAACCGCGGCCGTCCGCAGACCCAGCATCGCCCGGATGTCTGCCGGAGTTGCACCTTCCTCCCTCAGCGTGGCCAGCGCGCGCGCCTGATCGCGCTTGGCGAGCCGCCGGCCACTCTCGTCGCGGATCAGCCTGTGGTGGTGCCAGACCGGCACCGGATAGCCGAAAAGCGCCTGCAGCAGCCGGTGCAGCGGCGTCGCCACCATCAGATCCGCCCCGCGCACCACATGGCTGATGCCCTGGGCCGCATCGTCGACCACCACCGCCAGATGATAGGAGGTGCCGATGTCCTTCCTCGCCAGCACCACGTCGCCGACCTCGGCGATCAGCGCCTCGGCGTCGAGCGCGTGCACGCCGGGGGCGACGGGGCCGGTCTCGCGCATGACGAGCTGGGCGAGGGCCTGGGGGCCGCCGAGGCGGGCGATGGCGGCGGCGAGGTCGAGGCGCCAGGCGGCGCCGGGCGGCGCGTCGCGGCGGCCGCGGCAGGTGCCGGGATAGACCGGGCCGTCGAAATCCGCCGCCCCCTCCTGGGGCGCCGAGAGCGCGGCGGTGATGTCGCGCCGGCTGCAGGTGCAGGGATAGACGAGCCCGGTCACCTTCAGCCGCTCGAGCGCCGTCGCATAGGCCGGCAGCCGCGCGGATTGGCGCCAGAGCGGCTTCGGCCAGCGCAATCCGAGCCAGGCCAGATCCTCGAGGATCGCCGCCTCGAACTCGGGCCGCGAGCGGCCGGTGTCGATGTCCTCGATGCGCAGCTCGAACTTGCCGCCGGAGTTTTCGGCGATATTCCAGGCGGTTAGCGCCGAGAAGGCATGGCCGAGATGCAGCCGCCCGGTCGGCGACGGTGCGAAGCGTGTGACGTGGCCGGGCAAGATGTCGCGGTCAGCCGTCGGCGCGGCCGCGCCCGATCCGCGCCCGCCGCGCCTCGCCCGATTCGTGGATCAGGATCCAGGCGAGCAGGATGAACATCGGATGGGTGAGTCCGCCGGAGAAGACGATCGCCGGGATCCAGATCAGGAAGGTGACGATCGCGACGATCGGCCGGCCGGCGATCAGGATCGCGAGCGGCGGCAGGAAGAGGGCGAGGAGGTAGTTCATCCGCGTCAGATAGGGCGGCCGGGGGGTCATCGCAAGCGGGGCGGGTTCCGGCTTCGGTATCAAGGGCTTGCGGCGGCTGGAAGCCGGCTGGAACCGGGCTGGAAACCGGCTTGCCATTCTCAGCGGCATGTTAACGGTTCTCGGGCAGGATGGCGGCTTTCCCGAGACAGCACAGGAGACGCAGGCGGTGGAAATCCGGATGCGCACGATCGCCCAGGAGCGGGCCCATGTGGAGATGATGATCGAGCTCGAGAAGCAGTCGCAGGACTGGCGCGACATGAAGCTGCGCCACGCGCTGATCCCCGACGACTGGGGGAGGCTCGAGACCACCGCCCCGGTGCGGCCGCGCAGGAAGAAGGTGACGGTGGCGCTCGACGAGGACGTGGCGCGCTGGTTCAAGGGCCTCGGCGCCGGCTACCACGGCCGGATCAACGGGGTGCTCAGGACCTACATGCTGGCGCTGATCTCGAAGGAGGTGCTGAGCCGGGGCGACCGCAACCGCCACGGCGAGGAGATCTGGGGCAAGGCGGCGCCGAAGCGGACGGAATGAGGGGGAATGGAAGTCGACTGCGCCACGCTCCGACGTCGAGGCGACGCCGTCGGCCGTCTCCGCACCCTTCTTCCACGAGCGTATCAAGTATGCCATTGATGGCAAGAAAGGGGTGATATAGAGTATGCGTGTTCGGAAGCTCACCGCGTCGGCGAAGGAACTCCAGTCCGACACAGGCTGGCTCACAACCGATCTTCAGCCGCGCTTTGCCCCAATTTTCCCAAAGACAACGCCTATCCGGGCAGGTTGGAGGTGGCGATCTGCACGAGCCGCAAGCACGGAAGATGAATATGTTCTCCTCGCAAAGATCAATCCTCCGCGCGACAACTGGCAAGCCTTTTTGATCAGGATTCTCGATGAAGGAGCGTCAGTAGTAGGACGCTTCGAACACCATGGAAGCCATCCCGGCTTGCATGCGCACGCTCATTGTGAGCGGGGCGGCATCGAAATGGGTCCGCGAGGGTTAGATGATCTCGTCAGGATCCCAGAAGCCGGTAGCGGATCCTTCCATCGGAGAAAGAACGCCTGGACGGAGAACGGCTTCTGGGAGGCCGCAAAAAGGTTCTTTCGTATTCAAGAAAAGAGAGGCGGCCTGCTATGATCGACGCAGAGTCTCTACGAAACAACCTATGTAAGACGTTTTGTTCGTCGATCGTTGTCAACCCCGTCGCTAGTGGCTTTGCGGTCAGCACACTATTTTCTGACCGATCCGGTGATCCGATCGGTTTTTATGTTGTCGATAGTGGTGACGGCTTCCGCATCGAAGATGATGGAGAATACCTTGCGCGGCTTATTGGGTCCGGGATCCCAATCGACCAAGGGAATCGTGCGCAACTACTAGAAGCCATCCTACAACAGGGTGGAGCGTCTTGGGACCATGACACCTACGAAATTCGTACTGAGAGCTTTGCGGAATCGAAGCTTGGGCTTCGTTTGACCAGTTTCCTGTCTGCTCTTATTCGAGTCCGAGATCTAGAATTACTAACGCGCGAAGTTGTTAGGTCGACATTTCGAGAGGATGCAACGGCTGCACTTCAACAGAGGTATGGTCACGTAGCGAAATTCTCTGAAAATGAATCGTTTGATCGAACTCTGTCTGAATTTCCGGCGGATCTAATAATCAGACCAAACCATGATTCAGCAAAATCTGGCGCATTGTATTTTGTAAACTCGAATGAAAAACTAAGTGAAGCTCTGCTTCTCCAAATGGAATCCAATCGACTAAAGCGAGACGACCTGCGGATAATTGCGCTAATTGAAGACTCTGAAATGCGAACGCTGAGCAAAAAAAAGTTTCAACGCGCGCAGAATCGATCACTTTCTATGCCAATATTTCGCGGAGACGAAGATGCCGCAGTGGAACGGATTGGGCGTGACTTGGAAATAGCGGCCTGAAACTTGAGATTTGCACGAAAAGATTGTCGAAATGCCATGTCGTGGAGGGGAAGCCGTCCTCAACATTACTGCAGATTCTTGATTCTGGTGCGCCACTGAAGCGTTGGGCGCCTGAGCCACTGAGCGCCACGCGACAGATCTCCCCACAACTTCAAACTATTGCCAGCGCCGGCTCAACCCACGCCGCGAAATCTGTCTTGGCGCGGTCGGTGTAGCCCTTGTAGCGCTCGCGCCGGCCGCGGCGGCCGCCGCGGGCCTCCTCCAGCGGCGGGAAGAGGCCGAAGTTGACGTTCATGGGCTGGAAGGTCTTGGCATCGGCGCCGCCGGTGATGTGGGTGACGAGCGCGCCGATGGCGGTGGTCGGCGGCGGTGGCGCGAGGGGGCGGCCGAGGCGTTCGGCGGCGGCCATGCGGCCGGCGAGCAGGCCCATGGCGGCGCTCTCGACATAGCCTTCCACGCCGGTGATCTGGCCGGCGAAGCGCAGGCGGGGGTCGGCCTTGAGCCGCATCGCCCCGTCGAGCAGGCGCGGGGAATTGAGGAAGGTGTTGCGGTGGATGCCGCCGAGCCGGGCGAAGGCGGCGTTTTCCAGCCCCGGGATCATGCGGAAGACTTCCGTCTGCGCGCCGTATTTCATCTTGGTCTGGAAGCCGACGATGTTGAAGAGCGTGCCGAGCGCGTTGTCGCGGCGGAGCTGGACCACGGCATGGGGCTTGGTCTCGGGCGCATGCGGGTTGGTCAGGCCCACGGGCTTGAGCGGGCCGAAGCGCAGGGTCTCGCGGCCGCGTGCGGCCATGACCTCGATCGGCAGGCAGCCCTCGAAATAGGGCGTGTCGCGTTCCCAATCCTTGAACTCGGTCTTCTCGGCGGCCAGCAGCGCGTCGACGAAGGCCTCGTACTTCTCGCGGTCCATCGGGCAGTTGAGATAGGCTTTGCGGTCGGCCTCGGTCTCGCCCTTGTCGTAGCGCGACTGGAACCAGGCTTGGCCCAGGTCGATGCTCTCGAAATGCACGATGGGGGCGATGGCGTCGAAGAAGGCGAGCGCGCTTTCGTCGGTGAGGGCGCGGATCGCTTCGGCGAGGGCGGGGCTGGTGAGCGGGCCGGTGGCGACGATGACGCTCGACCAGTGGCTCGGTGGGAGCCCGGCGATCTCGCCGCGGTCGATGGTGACAAGCGGATGCGCCGCGAGGCGGTCGGTGATCGTGCGGCTGAAGGGCTCGCGGTCGACGGCGAGCGCGCCGCCCGCCGGCAGGGCATGGGCGTCCGCCGCGGCGATGACGAGCCCGCCAGCCGCGCGCATCTCCCAGTGCAGGAGCCCCACGGCGTTCTGCTCGTCGTCGTCGGAGCGGAAGGAATTGGAGCAGACGAGCTCGGCCAGCCCGTCGGTGCGATGGGCGAAGGTGGCGGTTTCGGGCCGCATCTCGTGCAGCACCACGGGCACGCCCGCCTCGGCCGCCTGCCAGGCCGCTTCCGATCCCGCGAGGCCGCCGCCGATGATGTGGATCGGGTCCATGGGGGCGATCTATGCCAGCGGCGGCGGATTGAAAAGAGGGATGGCCTTCGGCTTGCGCCGGGGGTTGGTTTCGATCATTCTGGAAGCATGGAAAAGACCGACGCCCTCGCCGCGCTTTCGGCCCTCGCGCAGGAGACCCGGCTCGACGTCTTCCGGCTCCTGGTGGCGGCCGGGCCGGAGGGGCTGGCGGTCGGGCGCATCGCGGGCGAGCTGGGGCTGGCGGCGGCGACGCTCTCCTTCCATCTCGGCCATCTGCGGCAGGCCGGGATCGTGACCTGCCGCCGGGAGGGGCGCATGCTGATCCATGCGGCCGATTTCACCAGGATGGGGGATCTGATGGCCTATCTGAGCGAGAATTGCTGCGCGGGCGCGGATTGCGGCCTGCCCCGGCGCGGGGTCCGGGCATGAGCGGGGCCGGGGAATTCGTGATCTATCACAACCCCGCCTGCGGCACCTCGCGCAACGTGCTCGCGGCGATCCGCGAGGCGGGCATCGAGCCGCGGGTGGTGAAATATCTCGAGACGCCGCCGAGCCGGGCGGAGCTCGAGGCGCTGATCGCCGCCATGGGGATCCCGGTGCGCGATCTGCTGCGCCGGCAGGGCACGCCCTTCGCGGAGCTCGGCCTCGACGATCCCGCCCTGACCGATGCCGCGCTGATCGACGCGATGATGGCGCATCCGATCCTGATCAACCGCCCGATCGTGGTCTCGCCGAGGGGCGTGAAGCTCTGCCGCCCCTCGCAGGCGGTGGCGGATCTGCTGCCGTGACGCAGGCGGTGGCGGCGGGCGCCGGCATCGGCGGTTTCGAGCGCCTGCTCTCGCTCTGGGTCGCGCTGGCGATCGGCGCCGGGCTGGCCTTGGGCAATCTCGCCCCCGGCGCCTTCGGCCTGCTGGCCGGGCTGGAGCTCGCCTCGGTCAACCTGGTGGTGGCGGTGCTGATCTGGGCGATGGTCTATCCGATGATGGTGGCGGTGGATTTCGCCAGCCTCGCCCATATCGGCGACCGGCCGAAGGGGCTGGTCCTGACGCTCGTGGTGAACTGGCTGGTGAAGCCCTTCACCATGGCCGCACTCGCGGTGCTCTTCTTCGAGCATGTCTTCGCGGCCTGGATCGCGCCGGCCGAGGCGCAGCAATATATCGCCGGGCTGATCCTGCTCGGGGCGGCGCCCTGCACCGCCATGGTCTTCGTCTGGTCGCAGCTCACCCGCGGCGATCCCGCCTATACGCTGGTGCAGGTCTCGGTGAACGACGTGATCATGGTCTTCGCCTTCGCCCCCATCGTCGCGCTGCTCCTGGGGGTGACCGACATCGCCGTGCCCTGGGAGACGCTGATCCTATCGGTCGCGCTCTATATCGTGATCCCGCTGGCCGCGGGCATGGCGACGCGGCGGGCGCTGGGGAGCGCGGCGGCGGTCGCTGCCTTCACCGAGCGGGTGAAGCCGCTCTCGATGATCGGGCTGCTGGCGACCGTGGTCCTGCTCTTCGGCTTCCAGGGGCAGGTCATCTTCCGCCAGCCGCTCGTCATCGCGATGATCGCGGTGCCGCTCCTGCTCCAGTCCTACGGCATCTTCGCGCTGACCTATGCCGCCGCGCTGGCCTGGCGCCTGCCCTTCGCGGTCGCGGCGCCCTGCGCGCTGATCGGCACCTCGAACTTCTTCGAGCTGGCGGTGGCGGTGGCGATCAGCCTCTTCGGGCTCAACTCGGGCGCGGCGCTGGCGACCGTGGTCGGCGTGCTGGTCGAGGTGCCGGTGATGCTCTCGCTGGTGGCCTTCGCGAACCGGACGCGGAGGCGCTTTCCCACGTGATGCCGGGGCCCTTTCGGCCGGGCGATACGGTCTCCGAGCCGGGGCTTCGGGAGAAGGCCGCGCACCGCGCGGCCCGATCGCCACGGGTCGATCGGGCTCGGCACACCCGGCCGTGGACGCCACGGGAATCCTTGGCGAGGGCCGTTGGTGCCCGCCTGCAGCGGCTGCATCGCCCGGCCGGGCCGGCGGCGCGCGATCGTCCCCGGCGGTCGTCAGCGCTCGCGTTTCGAGCGCCAGCCGCCGCGGCGGCGGGGGGCGGCGGCGGCCGGTTCGAGGCCCTCGCGCAGCACGGCGGTCATGGGATGGTCGGGATGGGCCGGGCCGTAATGGGCGAGCAGGGCGGCGATCTCCTCGCGGCCGGAGCCGTCGGGCCGGCCGAGCGCCCAGTCGAAGAAGATCGTGCGGCAGTCCGGCGCGCCGATATCCATCCGGTAGGCCTCGCGGATCAGGCCCCTGGGGTCGATGGCGAGGTCATCCGCGGGCATCGGCCGCTTTCCCTGGCTCGGTCTCCGGCCCGGGCCGCGCCCGCCCGCCGATGGATAGGCTCTTCTCCGACATCGCTCCGCTTCCCCGCCCGCCGATCCTGCCTAGGTGGCGGCGCGGGAGCCGTCAAGCCGCCGCCGCGGCGCGGGCCGCCTCCTCGAAGAGAAGGGCGTGTCGGTGCGCGAGCCGCTCCGGGTCGGTATCGTAGCCGCCGCCGAGCACCGCCGCCAGCGGCAGGCCGCGGGCCTGCGCCCAGCCGATGACGCGGGCGTCGCGGGCGCGCAGCCCCTCGAAGCTCAGCGCGAGCCGGCCGAGGCTGTCCTCGGCATGGGGATCGACGCCGGCATTGTAGAAGACGAGGCCGGGACGGAAGCCCGAGATCCGGCGCAGCGCGTGATCGAGCATCTCGAGATAGGCCGCGTCGCCGAGGCGGTCGGGCAGGGCGAGGTCGAGCGAGGAGCGGGCCTTGCGCGCGGGGTAGTTGCGCGCGGCATGCAGCGAGAGGGTGAGCACCTCCGGCCGGCCCTCGAAGATGCGCGCGGTGCCGTCGCCCTGGTGCACGTCGCAATCGACGACGAGCACGCGCGACACCCGGCGCTCGTCGATGAGCGCCCGGGCGGCGATGGCCACGTCGTTGAAGACGCAATAGCCCGCGCCGCCCGCGGGGCCGGCGTGATGCGAGCCGCCGGCCATGTTGAGCGCGAGCCCGTGCTCGAGGGCGAGGCGGCCGGCGAGCAGGGTTCCGGCGGCGGAGAGGAAGGCGCGGCGCGCGACGGCCGGGGTGCCGGGCAGGCCGATGCGGCGCTGCTCCTCGGGCGAAAGCCGGCAGGTCGCCACGCGCTCGACATAGTCGGGGGCATGCACCGCGGCGGCGAGGCCGGGCGGGAGCGGGCCCGGGGCGAGGTAACCGCCGGTGGCGGGCAGGAGCCCGCGCGCGATCAGGGTGCGGCGCAGGTAGCCGTATTTCGACATCGGGAAGGGATGGCGCGGGCGCAGCGGCGCGACATAGTCGGGGTGGTAGACGATGGGCAGGGTCATGGGCCGGCGAGCCGGGCCTCGATGATCGCGGCGGCGGCGGCGGCCTCCGCGGCGAGGCTCGCGCGGAGGCAGCCGAGATCCTCCGCCCCGGCGGTGGCGAGCACGAGGCGCACCAGCCCCTCGCCGCCCTCGGCGGGATCGATGGTATGGTCGCTGGCGAGCCTTCCGACCTGCTGCAGCGCCGCGAGCCGGGCCAGGGCCGCGGCGAGGCGCGCGCCGGCGTCCGCGTCGAGCCAGCCGAGCTTCGTCAGCCGATCCAGCATGCGGCCCGGACGGCGCAGGCCGGAGAGGTTGTGGACCAGGGCGCCGGCCTGGGCGAGCAACTCGATGTCCATCATCCGGCCGGGGCCGAGCTTGGTCTCCCAGGGATCGGCGGCCGCGGCCTCGCGCGCCTCGGCGAGGCGCCGGCGCATGTCGCGGGCGTCGGCGAGGACCTTCTGCGCGTCATGCGGCGCCTCGATTACCGCTGCGATCGCCGCCGAAACCCGCCCGGCGAGCGGCTCGGGCCCGGCGACCACCCGGGCGCGGGTTAGGGCGAGATGCTCCCAGGTCCAGGCCTCCTCGGCCTGATAGCGCCGGAAGCCGGCCAGCGAGGTGGCGACCGGGCCCTGGCGGCCGGAGGGGCGCAGGCGCATGTCGACCTTGTAGAGCACGCCCTCGGGCATCGGCGCGCTGAGCGCAGCGATCAGCGCCTGGGTGAGCCGGGCGTAATAGGCGGTGACGGCGAGCGGGCGCCGGCCGGTGGAGCTCTCGGCGCCCTCGGCGTCGTAGATGACGATCAGGTCGAGATCCGAGGAGGCGGTCATCTCGCGGCTGCCGAGCTTGCCGAGCGCGACCACCGCCGCGCCGGCACCGGGCGGCGGGCCGTGGCGGCCGGCGAAATCCTCGACGACGCGGGGCAGGATCGCCTGGAGCACGGCATCGGCGACGGCGGAATAGGCCACCGCCGATTCGTCGGCATCGGCGATGCCGCGCAGCAGGTGCACGCCGATGCGGAAATGCCGCTCCTTGGTCCAGATGCGGGCGAGGTCGAGCGCGGCCTGGTAGTCGGGCGCGCCGTCGAGCAGGCCGGTGAGCTCGGCGCGCAGCACCTCGGTGCCGCGCAGCGGGCCGAAGAAGTCGGAGCTGATGACCGCGTCGAAGACGCCGGCGTTGTGGCCGAGATGGCGCGCGAGCTCGGGCGTGGTGGCGCAGATGTCCACCAGGAGGTCGAGCAGCTGCGGATTGGCGTCGAGCAGCGAGAAGATCTGCACCCCGGCGGGCAGGCCGGAAAGGAAGGTGCCGAGCGATTGCAGCGCGCCGTCGGCATCGACGGCGCGGGCCATGCGGCGCAGGAGCTCGGGCTGGAGGCGGCGGAAGATGGTGCGCGCCCGCTCGCTGCGGAAGGCGGGCAGGCGCCGCCAGTCGCGCATCATCGCCTCGGCCCGCTCGGGATCGGCGAAGATCGCGCCGATCTCGGGCACCGGCGCGCCGCGGTCCTCCTCCTGCTGGAAGAATGGCTCGGTCAGGGCATGGACCCGTTCCAGCCGGTCGCGCAGCTCCGCGCCCAGGCGGTCGGGGTCGGTGTCGCAGAAATCGGCGAGCCGCGCCATGCCCTCCGCGTCGGCGGGCATCCGGTGGGTCTGGGCGTCGTCGAGCATCTGCAGGCGGTGCTCGAGCGTGCGGTGGGCGATGTAATCGGCCGCCAGATCGCCGGCGGTGCGGTCGTCGACCCAGCCCCTGCCGGCGAGTGCCGCCAGGGCGGGGAGGGTCTGGCGCTGGCGCAGGCCGGGGTCGCGGCCGCCGGTGATGAGCTGCCGGGTCTGGGTGAAGAACTCGATCTCGCGGATGCCGCCCTTGCCGAGCTTCAGATCGTGGCCGGGGATGGCGAGCGGGCCGGCGAGGCCCTTGTGGCTGCGGATCCGCAGCCGCATGTCATGGGCGTCCTGGATCGCGGCGTAGTCGAGGTGGCGGCGCCAGACGAAGGGCCGGAGGCGGTCGAGGAAGGCCTCGCCGGCGGGGATCGCGCCGGCGCAGGGGCGCGCCTTGATATAGGCGGCGCGCTCCCAGGTCCGGCCGAGGCTCTCGTAGTAGCGCTCGGCCGGTTCGGTGGCGATGCAGACCGGGGTGACCGAAGGGTCGGGGCGCAGGCGCAGGTCGGTGCGGAAGACATAGCCCTCGGCGGTGACCTCGGAGAGCAGCTTCACCAGGCGCTGGGTGACGCGGATGAAGCCGCGGCGCAGCTCGGCGTAATCGTCGGGATCGTGGCGGGATTCGTCGAAGAGCACGATCAGGTCGATGTCGGAGGAATAGTTCAGCTCGCCGGCGCCCATCTTGCCCATGGCGAGCACGAACATGCCGGCGGCATCGGGGATGTCCGCCCCGGTGACGCCGGGCAGCTTGCCGCGGGCGATCTCGGCGGCGACCAGCGCGCGCAAGCCCGCCTGGACCGCCCGGTCGGCGAGGCGGGTGAGCGCGCCGGTGACGTCGTCGAGGTCCCAGACGCCGCCGAGATCGGCCAGCGCCACGAGCAGCGCCGCGCGCCGCTTGGCGATGCGCAGGCGCGCCGGGAGCGCGGCGAGATCCTCGCCGCCGGCCTCCTCGAGGATGGCCGCGAGGCTCGCCGCGGGCGGGGCGGCGAGGGCTTCGCGCAGCCACTCCGCCTCGCGCTCCATCAGCCCGGCGAGATAGGGCGAGCAGCCCGCGGTGCCGGTCAGGAGCGCCCGGACCGGGGCGGGCAGGTCGGCGAAGCGCGCCGCGACCGGCGGCACCTGGGCGGGATCGTGCGGCCGCGGCGCGCGGGCGACGCGGTCGGCGAGGCTCCGGCTGGCGAGCGCGGTCGTCATCGGCCCTCGTAGCGGGCGGGGCGCTTCTCGAGGAAGGCCATCACGCCCTCCTGGAAGTCGCGGGTCCGGCTGGCCTCGCCCTGGAGCCGGGCTTCGAGGTCGAGCTGTTCGGCGAGCGAATTGCCGAAGCTCGCGCGGAGCGCCTCCTTGATGAGCCGGTAGCTCACGCTCGGCCCGCGGGCGAGCTGGGCAGCGCGCGACTGAACGGTGGCGGCGAAGGTGTCGTCGGGCACCGCTTCCCAGATCATGCCCCAGGCGTCGGCCTGGGCGGCGGTGATGCGCTCGGCGAAGAGAGCCGCCCCCATCGCCTTGGCGAAGCCCACCTGGCGCGGCAGCCAGTAGGTTCCCCCGGCGTCGGGGATGAGGCCGATGCGGGCGAAGGCCTGGACGAAGACCGCCGATTGCGCCGCGATCACCACGTCCGCGGAGAGCGCGAGGCTGGCGCCGGCGCCGGCCGCCGCGCCGTTGACCGCGGCGATGGTCGGGAGCGGGCATTCGTAGACCGCGCGCAGCATCGGCTCGTATTCCTCGCGGAGCGTGCGCTCGATGTCGCGGTCGAGCGCGGTGGTGCGGTCGCCGAGATCCTGGCCGGAGCAGAAGGCGCGGCCCTCGCCGGTCAGCACGATCACCCGCGCCGCCGCGGGCGCATGGGTGAAGGCATGGGTGATCTCGAGCCGCATCTGCGCGTTGAGCCCGTTCATCACCTCGGGCCGGTTGAGCGCGATGGTCACGACGCCGGCGTCGAGGGAATGCAGGATCGTCTCGTATTGCATCGGCGGCTCCGCGACAGAGGTCAGCGCGACACTAGCTGCGGGCGGGCGCCCGGGAAACCCGCCGCGTCACTCGCTCGTCAGCGCCTCGATCCGGGCGCGTTCCTCCGGGGTGAGCGGCGGGCGCGGCGGCGCGGGGGCGGTCGCGCGGCGCCGGACATAGGCGAAGGCGAGGCCGGCGCCGAGCAGGAGGAAGAGCGGGCCGGAGAGCCAGAGTGCGGCGTTGCGCCAGGTGAAGGGCGGCCGGAAGAGCACGAATTCGCCGTAGCGGTCGGTGACATAGGCGAGCACCTCGGCGTCGCTGTCGCCTTCTGTGAGGCGTTCGCGCACGAGGAGGCGCAGGTCGCGGGCGATCTCGGCGTTGGAATCGTCGATCGATTCGGCCTGGCAGACCACGCAGCGCAGCTCGGCGGTGATCGCGCGGGCGCGGGCCTCGAGCGCGGGGTCGGCGAGGATCTCGTCGGGCTGCACCGCCGGGGCCGCCAGCGGCGCGAGGCTCAGGGCGAGCGCGAGGGCGAGGGCTCGGGCGCCGGGCATGGCGCTATTCCGCCGGGGTCGCGGCGGCGGCGCGCGGGGCGCGCCGGGCCGGGGCGCCGACGCGGTAGCGCCGGTCGGTCAGGCTGGTGGCGCCGCCGGCGGCCATGATCAGCGCGCCGATCCAGATCCAGTTGGCGAAGGGCTTGACATAGGTCCGCACCGCCCAGCCGCCGTCCTCCTGCGGGTCGCCGAGCGCGACATAGAGGTCGCGGGTCAGGCCGCGGTCGATGGCGGCCTCGGTGGTCGGCATGCGCTGGACCGGGTAGAAGCGCTTTTCGGGGTGGAGTGTGCCGATCTCCGCGCCGTCGCACAGGATGGCGATGGTCGCGGTATCGGCGGAATAATTCGCGCCCGCGCTGTGCTCCACGCCGTCGAGCCGCAGGACGTAGCCGGCGACGGGGAAGCTGTCGCCGGGCTTCATGGCGCGGATGTCCTCGCTCGCCCAGGCGGTGATGCAGGCGATGCCGAAGATCGAGACGCCGAGCCCGGCATGGGCGATGGCCTTGCCCCAATCCGCCCGTGGCAGGTTCAGCGCCCGGCGCAGGCTCTCGGAGGGTGCGGCGCGGGCGAGGCGGATGCGCGAGGCGATGTCGGCGAAGGCGCCGAGTACCAACCAGGCGGCCAGTGTGATGCCGATCGGCGCGAGCATCGCCCCTCCGGTCTGCAGCGACCATGCCAGCGCCCCGAGCGCCACCGAGAGCGCGAGCACCCCCCAGAGCGGCGCCATGGCGCGCGCGAGGCTGCCGCGCTTCCAGGGCAGGATCGAGAAGGGCGGCAGGATCACCGCCAGCGTCACCATGAAGGGCGTGAAGGCGAGGTCGAAGAAGGGCGGGCCGACCGAGACCTTGCGGCCGGCGAACATTTCCGCGAGCAGCGGCCAGATGGTGCCGAAGAAGACGACGAGCGTGGCCACAACGAGCAGCAGGTTGTTGACCACGAGCCCGCTCTCGCGGCTCACCACCGAGAAGACCGCGCCCGAGCGCAGCACCGGCGCGCGCCAGGCGTAGAGCGTGAGCGACCCGCCGATGAAGGCCCCGAGGATCATCAGCAGGAACACGCCGCGCTCGGGGTCGCTGGCGAAGGCATGGACCGAGGTGATGACGCCCGAGCGCACCACGAAGGCGCCGATGAGCGAGAAGGAGAAGGCGAGGATGGCGAGCAGGATCGTCCAGGACTTCAGCGCGTCGCGTTTCTCCACCACGATCGCCGAATGCAGGAGCGCGGTCGAGAGCAGCCAGGGCATGAAGCTCACGTTCTCCACCGGGTCCCAGAACCACCAGCCGCCCCAGCCGAGCTCGTAGTAGGCCCAGAACGAGCCCATCGCGATGCCGATGGTCAGGAACATCCAGGCGAGCAGCGTCCAGGGCCGGACCCAGCGCGCCCAGGCGGCATCGACCCGGCCTTCGATCAGCGCGGCGATGGCGAAGGAATAGGCCATGGAGAGCCCGACGTAGCCGAGATAGAGGAAGGGCGGGTGGAAGGCGAGGCCGGGGTCCTGCAGCAGCGGGTTGAGGTCGTTGCCGTCGAGGGGCGGGTCGGCGAGCCGCGCGAAGGGGTTGGAGGTGAGCAGGATGAAGCCGAGGAAGGCCGCCGCGATGGTGGCCTGGACCGCGAGCACCCGGGCGCGCAGGCCGGGCGGGAGGTTGCCGCCCCAGACGGCGACCATGGCGCCGAAGAGCGTCAGGATCAGCACCCAGAGCAGCATCGAGCCCTCGTGGTTGCCCCAGGTCCCGGCGACCTTGTAGATCGTCGGCTTCAGCGAATGGGAATTCTCCGCGACCAGCCGCACCGAGAAGTCGGAGACCACGAAGGCATGCATGAGCGCGAGGAAGGCCGCGAGCGTCAGGGCGAATTGCACGCCCGCCGCCGGGACCGCGACGCGCATCCAGTCGGCCCAGCCGCGCGCCGCCCCGACCATGGGCACGACCGCCTGCAGAGCCGCCACGAGCAGGGCCAGGATGAGGGCGAAATGCCCCAGTTCGACGATCATCGCGCCCTCCGTTTCGCCCTCGGGACTATGGGACGAAAGCGGCGCCCGTGCAAACGGGTCCGGTCGCCGGCGGGCTTGCTTCGCGGCCCGGGCGCGTTCACAAGAATGGCATCGGCGGCGCGCGGGAGCATTCGCGGAACGGCGCGGCGGGGAGCGGCCGGATGCGACAGGGTCGGACGAAGCTCATGCCTCGGATCGCGGGTGGCGCGGGCCGTGCCTTCGCCTTCTACGGGATCGCCCTGGGGCTCGCCGTGGCGGTCGCGCTCTCGGCGCCGGTGACCGGCGCTGCCACCCCGCTCCTGACCATGTTCACGCCGGCGCTCGCGGTGGCGATCATGCTCGGCTTCCTCGCGCCGGAGGGCGGCTTCCGCGCCGCGCTGGCCGGGCTCGGCCTCGGTCGCGCCGGGCTCCGGGCCTGGCCGGTCGCGATCGCCGTGCCCGCGCTGATCTTCGGCGTCGGTCTCGGCGTGATGGCGCTCGCGGGTCTGACGGCCGTGGCGATCCCGGTCGCCAGGGCGTCATTCGGCCTTGTGCTGCTCAAGGTGGCGACCGGCCTCGCGGCGCAGACGCTCTTCTCGCTGGCCGAGGAGGTGGGCTGGCGGGGTTACATGCTGCCCAGGATGGGCGGATTCCGCGTCCTTCCGGCGATGCTGCTGGTCGGCTTCCTGCACGGGGTCTGGCATCTGCCGCTGATGCTCGCGACGGATTTCTACCATCCCGGCGGCGACGCGCGGCTCGTCGTGCCGATGTTCCTGCTCACCTTGACGCTCGCGGGGGTGTTCTACGGCTTCCTGCGGCTCTGGACGGGGAGCGTCTGGCCGGTCGCTCTCGCCCATGCCGCGACCAATACCGCCTGGGACATGACCGGCAAGCTCTCGCAGGCGCGCTCCGCGCTGGCGGTGGAATATGTCGGCGGCGAAAGCGGGCTATTGGTGATCGGTGGCCTGATCGTGGTGGCGCTGGTGATCCGGCGCGCGATGCCGCGGTTCGGGTCGGGGTTCTGAAGCGGTGGGCCGCGATCTCAGCGGTGTGCAAGCCGGCCCGCGCCCCACGAGATCACCGCGACGCCGAGGCAGCGCCGCTGCAGGAGATCGCGGAAATAGCCGAACGGCGCCGCCGGGCGGGCGAGCACCGCCGCGGCGCTAAGGCCGGCGATCGTCATCGGCGGCAGGACATAGAAATGCGATACGGCGGGTGCCCGAGCACCGCGAAGTCCTGCCGGGCGCAGAGCAGCGCGGTCAGGGCTAGACCATGCAGGCCAGCGCGAGCCGCGGTCCCGCGTCGGGCCTGTCGAGCGAGATGGAATCTCGTGTCACGCTCCGCCCTTCGGCTCCGAACCGGGAATCGGAACCGCTTCTAGCGCCTCGGGATTGCCAAGGCCCTAATGCCGGCGGCCATCGCCGCCGGCCCCTTTCCCGCGCGGGGTCGGGTTCAGGCTTGGAGGCGGCGCCATTCCTCGACGGCGGCGTTGAAATCCGGATCCTCCGCGCGTGCTTCCGAGACCGCGGGTTTCGTCTCCGGCGCCAGCAGCGGCATGGCGAGGGCGGTCGCGGCCGGGGCAGGCTCCGCGGACCTGACCGCGGCGGTGGCGGCCCGCGCCAGGGTGACGGCGGTCCGCGTGCGCTGGTGGTGCAGCTCCCGCGCCCCGAAATAGAAGGAGACGATCGCGCCCAGGAGCCACCAGAGCGGCTCGGGCACCAGGCCGAGGCCCTGCATGCGCGTGGAGAATCCGGCCGGCTCGGCCATGGCATAGGCGAAGAGGCCGAGCGTGCCGAGCGCCAGCATCGGCCGCGGCAGGCGGTTCAGCCCGTTGACGAAGCGGTCGAACCAGAGCGCGCCGGCCGAAGCGAACTCGCCCTCGAACTGGCTGACGGCGCCGGCGATCTGCGCCGCGGCGGCGGCGTCGCGCTCGGCGCGATTGCCCACGAAGACCTCGGCGACGCCGCCGACCGCCTCGCCGATCTGTTTCGCGGCGCTGCCCATGCCGAAGATCTGTCCCATCAGCCCCATGATGCCACCCTCGCGTCGTGCTCGGCTCTGGTGAAGCGGAAGCGTTCCGCGACGAATTCCTCGGCGCGGATGATCCAGCCGCCCTTGCCGCCGTCCCGGCGGCGCGCGTATTTCCGGCTCGCCGGGCGCAGGTCGCCGATGCGGTAATAGTAGTTGCGCCGGGCGATGCCGTAGGCGTCCACAAGGTGATCCGGTGCGAGATCCATGGCCCGGGCCGCGGCGCGCGCGGTGAGCGGGCCGATGGCGCCGTCGTCCTTGACCGCGATGCCGAAGGCCGCGAGCAGGCGCTGCAGGATGCGGATCGCGTTGTTGCCGGCGTTCACCTGCATGTCGAAGACGCTGGCGTGCAGCGGCGCCGGCAGCAGGTCGATCCTCGGCTCACGGAAATAGTGGCGCACGTAGATCTCCGCGGCCTTGTCCGGCGTCAGGCCGCGCACGTCCACGGTATCGACGATGCCGTCGCCGTTCAGATCCATGCCCAGCCGGCGCATGGTATGGATGGTCACGCCGTGCTTGGTCGCGCCGCCCGGATCGTCGGGGTCGTTCACGAATCCCCCTTCGCGGCGCACGATATCCGCCGCGATGCTCTCAACCGAGTGCATGTCCGCCAACTCCTATCGATCTGGTGAAGACCGGCGGAGACTGGCACAATTGCGCTAAAATTTGATTGACCGGCGGGGCGGCGCGAAGGACGGCGCCACCCGGCGCGCTAGCTGCCCGGCTCCGGGTCGACGCCGCCGCCGTAGCGGAACACGCCCTGTTCCTTGAGCGCCTCGGCGACCTCCTTGGGCATGTAGCTCTCGTCGTGGCGGGCGAGGACCTCGGTGGCCACGAAGGTTCCGTTCTCCATGCGCCCGGTGGCGATCACCCCCTGACCCTCGCGGAAGAGGTCGGGCAGGATGCCGGAATAGACCACCGGCTGGCTGGCGCCGCCGTCGGTGACGGTGAAGCTGATCTCCTCACCGGCCCCGCGCAGCACGCTGCCCTCCTCGACGAGGCCGCCGAGGCGGAAGCGCTCGCCCTCGCGGGGGGGATGTTCCGTCATCTGGCTGGGGCTGCGGAAGAATTCGATGCCGTCGCGCAGCCCGTAGCCCATGAGCGCGGTGGCGGCGACGAGCAGGACCGCCCCCGCGGCGATCAGCCGGATGCGCCGCCGCTTCTTCAATCCCATCGCCATGTCGCCCCCATCTCCGACCGGGCGAGGATGCGGGCGTTCTCCTCCCGCACCGTCCGATCGAGCGCCGCATTGACTTCCGCGCCGTATATAATCGTCGCCCCGGTGAGATAGAAGAACATCAGCGTGATGATCACCCCGGCCAGCGTGCCGTAGGTCACGGTATAGGTGGGCGTGAAGCTGAGGTAGATGGTGAAGCCGCTGGCCAGGATCACCCAGAGAACGGTGGTCGTCAGCGCGCCGGGCCAGAGATGCGTGCCGCGCATGCTGCGCCCCGGCAGGGTGCGGTGCATCACCAGGATGAAGCTCAGGAAGACCACGATGCCGAAGCCGTAGGTGATGTATCCAGCCGCGGGCGGGATCGGCACCAGCGCGACGCTGCGCAGCAGATGCAGGAGGATCGGGCTGAAGATGATCGAGACGCCGAGCAGGACCGCCACCATGGCGCCGAGGAACACCAGCGAGATCGCGAGCGCCCGGTTCTGGAAGAAGTTGCGCGGGTCGTCCACCGCATAGGCGCGGTCGAAGGCGAGGCGGAAGGCCTCGACCGCGTTCGAGGCGACCCAGATCGCGAAGAGCGCCGAGAGGGTGAGCACCTCGCCGCTCTGCTTGTTGAGCACTTCGCTCACGACCGGCTCCAGCGTCAGGGCGACGTGCTGCGGGGCGATCTCGAAGAGGGCGTCGATGATGCGGTCGGATTCGTCCGGGCCGAGCAGGATGCCGGTCAGCGTGGCGCAGAAGATCAGGAAGGGAAACAGCGACAAGAGCCCGGAGAAGGCGATGTAGCCGGCCATGGGCGAGCCGTCGTTGCGGTTGAACCCGTCGAAGGCGGTCCAGAGGATCCCGAAGAGGCGTCCTGGACCCGTCACGGGAAGAGCGGCGCGGCCATCAGTCCCGCCGTCTCCGGCAGGCCGAGCATGAGGTTGGCGTTCTGCAGGGCCTGGCCCGAGGAGCCCTTGGCGAGATTGTCGAGGGTCGAGAAGACCATGGCGCGGCCGGGCCGGCGGTCGGCGATCACGCCGAGATGCACGAAGTTCGAGCCGCGCACGTGCCGGGTCGCCGGCGCCTCGCCGAGCGGGAGGACCACGACGAAGGGCTCGGCCTCGTAGGCCGAGGCCAGCGCGGCGTGGATCGCTTCGGCCTCGCCGCGGAGGTAGATCGTGGCGAGGATGCCGCGGTTCTGCGGCAGGAGATGCGGTGTGAAGGTCACCGCGACGGGGCGGCCGGCGGCGCGGCTGAACTCCTGGTCGAATTCCGCGAGATGGCGGTGCTTGGCGACGTTGTAGGCATGGTAGCCTTCGGAGACCTCCGAATGCAGCATGCCCTCCTTGGCCCCGCGTCCCGCGCCGGAGACGCCGGTGGCGAGGTCGATGATGATCTCGTCGGGGTCGATCACGCCGGCGCTGAGCAGCGGCAGGATGCCGTAGATGCCGGTCGCCGCGTTGCAGCCGGTGCCGGCCACGAGCCGCGCCGAGCGGATCTCGTCGCGGTAGAACTCGGTCAGGCCGTAGACCGCCTCGGCCTGCAGGTCGAGCGCCCGGTGCTCGTGGCCGTACCAGCGGGCGTAGACCTCCGGGTCGCGCAGCCGGAAATCGGCGGAGAGGTCGACGATCCTGAGGCTCCGCGGCAGGCCCGCGATCACCTCCTGGCTCGTGGCATGGGGCAGGGCGCAGAAGACGAGGTCGATGGCGGCGAAATCCACCGCCCCGATCGGCTGGAGCGGCGGCAGGTCGAGGTGGCGCAGATGCGGGAAGACCTCGCCCATGCTCATGCCCGCCTTGCGGTCGGCCGAGAGCGCGGCGATGCGCAGGAAGGGATGCGTCGCGATCAGGCGGACGAGTTCCGCGCCCGTGTAGCCGCTGGCGCCGAGGATGGCGATGTCGAAGACCTGCTGCATCTCCCGGCCCTCCCATCCCGGTCGGGCGCAGGTTTAGGCGAAAGCCCCGGCGGGATCAATCGGCCGGGGGTCGCGTTCCGGCCCGGGGCCTGCGCGCCGTCAGATGCCGTGGAAGGGCAGGGGATGGCCGGTGAAGATCTCGGCGCGCTCGCCGATCGCCCCGGGATCGCCGGAGGTGAGGTAGCGCACCCGCCCGCTGCCGCCGCGGAAGCGGCGATGGCGGTCGAGATAGTCGGCGAGGCTGGCGGCCGTCAGCGCCGGCTGCGAGACCAGCGTGGTCTCCGGCGGCAGGGCCGCGCGGAAATGGCCTTCGACCAGCGGGTAATGGGTGCAGCCGAGCACCGCCGATTGCGGCCGGGGCAGGCGTGCGAGCAGCTGGGCCACATGCGATTCGACGAGGCCCGCGGCGGCTTCCATGTCGCCGGCCTCGATCGCCTCGACGAGGCCGGCGCAGGCCTGCGGCACCACGGTGACGTCGCGGGCGCGGAAGCGCAGCTCGCGCGGGAAGGCCCCCGAGATCACCGTCGCCGGCGTCGCGAAGAGCGCGACATCGTGCAGGCCGGTATGGGTCGGGACGGAATTGTCGCCCCAGTCGCGCCGGGTGAGATGCTCGATGATCGGGACGAAGACGCCGAGCACGCGGTGCTGCGCCGCGTCGAGCCAGTCGACCTGAAGATCGTGCAGCGCCACGGCCGAGGCGGTATTGCAGGCGAGGATCACCAGGCGGCATCCCTCGTCGAAGAGCCGCTGCACGCCGGCGACGGTGAGCCTGTAGACCTCGCCCGGGGATTTCACGCCGTAGGGGGCATGGGCGTTGTCGCCGAAATAGATGAAATCCTGGTCGGGCAGCCGGCGGCGGAAGGCCTCGAGCACCGTCAGGCCGCCGAGCCCGCTGTCGAAGACCCCGATCGGGCCGCCGGGACAGGCATCCGGCTCCGTGCCGGCAGAGGGCAGTTCAAGGTCGCGCATCGCGACCTCTCCGGGCGGCGCCGGGGCATGGCCGAAGGGCCGGGTGGGGGACGGGGTGACGAGGCTGGGACATCTGACAGGACCGCCGGACAAGTACAAGCACGTTAACTCTTTTTCCTGCCCCGAATTCTAGCATCTCGCAGCTCTCCGGAACAGGGGCGAATGCGGGCGGCCGCGCGTTTCCGGCGGCAGTGGCGCCGTTGCGACACCGGTTCCGTCGGGGCGCAGGGATGCGCCTTGGGACCACTTCCGCGATCGTCGCATTGCGGGCGGCTGCCCGTCGGCAGGCCGGGCGCGCCCCGCTTCCGGCAAGGCGAGGCCGGTTCCCGGCCTTGGCAGCTCCTACGGGAGTCGAACCCGTCTTTCCAGATTGAGAATCTGGCGTCCTAACCGATAGACGAAGGAGCCATGGCCTTGCCGGACCCGCACCCTAGCACGGAACCGTGGTACACCCTACGGGAGTCGAACCCGTCTTTTCAGATTGAAAATCTGACGTCCTAACCGATAGACGAAGGGTGCATCGCGGCGCTATGTATCGTCGCGTTCCCGGCGGATCAAGCCGCAATATCGCCGGTTCAGGACGCGTCCGCGGCATCCTCCACATGCAGTTTCGCGCGCAGGCGCCCGGCCCATTCGTCCCGCTCCAGCCGCCCCGCCACATGGACCGGCGCATCGCGCCGTGCCAGGAGGCGCGGGCCGAGCTCGCCCGCGAAGGCGCGGAAGGCGATGGCCTCGGCCCGGGCGCCGGCCTCGTCGGCGAGGGTCAGCGCGAGATGGGTCTCGCCGACGCGTCGGGTCCGGACGATCCGGCTGCGCGCCATGGCGAGGCGCGGGGCCGGTGCACCGGCGCCGAAGGGGCCGGCGGCGGCGATGCGCTCGGCGAGCTCGACCGTCGCGCCGCCCGGTCCGATCACGCCGTCGAGGGCGAGGCTGGCGCTTGTGGACGCATCGGCGCCGGCGGCGGCGAGCAGCTCGGCGAGCCGCGCCATGGCCGGCTCGAGGCTTTCCCGCGCCAGGCCGAGGCCCGCCGCCATGCGGTGCCCTCCGCCGCGCGCGATCAGCCCCTCCCGCGCCAGCCTGGCGACGGCGGCGCCGAGATCGACCCCGGCGACCGACCGGCCCGAGCCCTTGCCCTCGGCGCCGTCGAAGCCGATCACCACCGCCGGCCGGGAGAATTTCTCCTTGAGCCGGGCCGCGACGATGCCGACCACGCCGGGATGCCAGCCCTCGCCCGCCGCCCAGACCAGCGACGCGCCGCCGCGCGCCGCCGCCTGGGCCTCGGCCGCCGCGAGCACGCCGGCCTCGATCTCGCGCCGCTCGGCGTTCAGCCGGTCGAGCTTCTGGGCGAGCGCCGCGGCCTCGTGCGGGTCTTCGGTCGCGAGCAGCCGCGCGCCGAGATCGGCCGCGCCGATCCGCCCGCCGGCATTGATGCGCGGCCCGAGCAGGAAGCCGAGCGCGAAGGCATCCGGCGCGCCGGTCATGCCCGCCGCCGCGGCGAGCGCCGCGATGCCGGGACGGCCGCGCGCCCGCATCACCGTGAGGCCCTGGCGGACGAAGGCGCGGTTGAGCCCGAGGAGCGGCGCGACATCGGCAACGGTGGCGAGCGCCACGAGATCGAGCAGGCCGAGCAGGTCGGGACCCTCGCCGCCCTCGCGCCGCATCAGCCGGTTCACCGCGACGAGAAAGAGGAAGGTCACGCCCGCGGCACAGAGATGGCCGAGCACGCCGTCCTCGTCCTGTCGGTTGGGATTGACCACCGCGCGCGCCGGCGGCAGCGTCTCGCCGCCGAGATGGTGGTCGAGCACGATCACGTCGCAGCCTGCGGCGGCGATGGGTTCGTGGCTGAGCGTCCCGCAATCGACGCAGACGATCAGGTCGTGGCAGGCCCCGAGGCTGCGCATGGCCGGCACGTTCGGGCCATAGCCCTCCTCGATGCGGTCGGGGACGTAGAGCGTGGCGGTCCGGCCGAGCGATCGCAGCCAGGTCAGGAGAAGCGCCGCGCTCGCGCCGCCGTCCACGTCGTAATCGGCGAAGATCGCGATGCGCTCCTCCCGCCGCACCGCGGCGAGGAAACGCTCCGCGGCGCGGTCCATGTCGCGCAGCCGCGAGGGGTCGGGCATCAGCTCGCGCAGCGAGGGCGCGAGAAAGCCCGCGGCCTCGCCGGGCGCCACGCCGAGGCGGGCGAGAACGCGGCCGACGATCTCGGGCTGTCCGGTGGCCTGGGCGATGGCGGCGCCGAGCCGTTCGGTCTCAGGGGCCGGGCCGGTCCAGCGGCGCTCGCCGTAGGAGCGGGTCACGTCGAGAAAGGCGGCCGGCGAATCCATGCGCTCCTGATGCCGCGATCCGCCCTCGCGCGCCAGATCGGAAATTCCTGGTGCGTCGGGAGGAAGTAGGTCCCGCGGCGCCGAACCGACAAGGGTCTGCGGTCTTGATCGTGAGCCTTCAGCGCGCGGGCGGGTCGGTGATGTCGCCGGTCCATTCGTGGCGGCCCGCTCCGCGCGGCGGGGCATCGCCCAGCATGAGCAATTGCCTGAGCTTGCGGCCGCCGGACCAGAGGCCGAAGCCGGCCGCCGCGAGCCAGACGGCCATCATCAGCACGGCCAGCGGTTCCCCGCTGGCCACGGCCCCGCCGAGCCCGAAGACAACGATCAGGATGCCGGCGCACCAGAAGACGAGCCAGACGATCATGAAGCCGATCGCGATCTTCTCGCTCCGGGGCCGGACGCGCGGCATCGCCGGCTACTGGTTGTGCTGGCGGTAGAGCAGCCGGCGGACCGAGCCGGATTTCGAGCGCATCAGGATCGTCTCGGTCTCGAGCCAGTCGCCGTCGCGCCGCGCGCCCTTGACGATCGAGCCGTCGGTGACGCCGGTGGCGGCGAAGATGACGTCCCGGGTCACCATGTCGTCGCGCCTGTAGATGCGGTCTTGATCCTCGATGCCGGCCTTGCGGGCGCGGGCGCGCTCGTCGTCGTTGCGGAAGATCAGCCGCCCCCACATCTGGCCGCCCATGCATTTCAGCGCGGCGGCGGCGAGCACGCCCTCCGGGGCGCCGCCCGAGCCCATGTACATGTCGATGCCGGTCTTGGCAGCCTCGGCGCAGTGGATGACGCCGGCGACGTCGCCGTCGGTGATCAGCCGGATGCGCGCCCCGGTGGCGCGGATCTCGGCGATCAGATCCTGGTGGCGCGGGCGCTCCAGGACGCAGACCATGACGCCTTCGGGCCGCGAGCCCTTGGCCTCGGCGAGGGTCTCGATGCGTTCGGTCGGGCTCATGTCGAGCGAGAGCAGATCCGTCGGATAGCCCGGGCCGATGGCGAGCTTGTCCATGTAGACGTCGGGGGCGTGCAGCATCGAACCGCGCGGCCCCATGGCGATGACCGCCAGCGCGTTGGGCATGTCCTTGGCGGTGAGCGTCGTGCCTTCGAGCGGGTCGAGGGCGATGTCGACGGCGGGTCCGTTGCCGGAGCCGACCTCCTCGCCGATGTAGAGCATCGGCGCCTCGTCGCGCTCGCCCTCGCCGATCACCACGACGCCCTGGATGTCGAGCAGGTTCAGCTGCCGGCGCATGGCGTCCACCGCGGCCTGGTCGGCGGATTTCTCGTCGCCGCAGCCGATCAGCTTGGCCGCGGCGATGGCCGCCTGTTCGGAGACTCGCGCAAGGCCGAGGGACAGCATGCGGTCGGCGAAGATCTGGGCGTCGGACATCGGGTCGGCCTCTCTGCGGATTTCGGGCGTATGCGGGGCGCGTGCGCCCCCGTATCTAGGCGAACGTCGGCGGGCGGGGCAAGGAGGATGGTGGAGCCGTTGTGAGCCCGAACTTGCGGCGCCGGCCCTGGGCGGCATCCGCGAGGGCGCGCCCGGGAGGGCATTCCCGCGAGCGCCGCCTTCATCCGGTCGGGTGCGTCTTCCTGCCGATCCCGGTGGCGCCGATCCTGACGACCGTCGTCCCCGCGGTCTCGCTCATGCTTCCGCACTGGCCTGCGGGCCGAGGTCGCGCTGCATCAGGACGACATCGACCCAGCGCCCGAACTTGAAGCCGACGGCCTCGAGGGTGCCGACCATGCGGAAGCCGGCGCGCGCGTGCAGCGCGATCGAGCCCGCGTTGCCGCTGTCGCCGATGACGGCGATCATGTGCCGGTAGCCGAGGCGCGCGGTCTCATCGAGCAGGGATCCGAGCAGCGCGCGGCCGACGCCGCCGCGCCGCGCCTCGGGGTCGATGTAGATCGCGTCCTCGAGCGTGAAGCGATAGGCCGAGCGGGTGTGATAGGGATGGGCGTAGCAATAGCCGAGCAATCTGCCGTTCCGCTCCGCGACCAGCCAGGGCAGCCCGAGGCCGATCACCGCCGCGCGGCGGCGGGCCATTTCGGCGGCGTCCGGGGGCGCCTCCTCGAAGGAGCCGAGCCCGGTCAGCACATGCTTCGCATAGATCGCCTGGATGGCGGCGAGGTCGTCGGGCCCGGAGGCCCGCACATGGATGCCGCCGGGCGGGTGCTCAGACATCCTCGATGCGGATCGCCACCGGCTCCGCGCGGCAGACGTCGAGCGCGGCGATCTCGGCCAGCGCGCCGTCGAGCGCGGGGCGCCCGGTGCGATGGGTCACGATGAGCACCGGGGCCTCGGCGCCGGCATGCTCGACCTGGCGCATGCGGTTGATCGAGATGCCGCTGCGGCCCAGGGCCGCGGCGACCCCCGCAAGCGTTCCGGGCGCGTCCGCGAGCAGGAAGCGCAGGTAGTAGGCGGCTTCGTTCTCGTCACTGGCGCGGCGCGGCGCGGCGAGCTCCGCCGCCGGGCGCCCGAAGACCGGCATGACGAGGCCGCGGGCCACGTCGATCACGTCGCCGAGGATCGCCGAGGCGGTCGGGCCGGCGCCGGCGCCGGGACCGCTCATCACGATCTGGCCGGAGAAATCGCCTTCGAGGACCACCATGTTGCTCACCCCCTCGAGCTGGCCGATGGTCGAGGTGGTGGGCACGAGGCAGGGTTGCATCCGGGCCTCGATGCCCGACGGCAGCTGCCGCGCGACCCCGAGCAGCTTGATGCGGTAGCCCATGTCGGCGGCATGCTCGATGTCGGCGAGGCTCATGCGCTCGATGCCTTCGAGCACGATGCCGTCGAAATCCACGCGGCTCCCGAAGGCGGCCGCGGCGAGCAGGGCGAGCTTCTGGGCGGCATCGGCGCCGCCGACGTCGAAGCTCGGGTCGGCTTCGGCGTAGCCGAGGCGCTGAGCATCGGCCAGCACCTCTGAGAAGGGCGAGTCGGTCGCCTCCATCCGGGTCAGGATGTAGTTGCAGGTGCCGTTGAGCACCCCCATCACCCGGGTGATCGCATTGCCGGCGAGGCCCTCGGTCAGCGCCTTGACCACCGGAATGCCGCCGGCCACCGCAGCCTCGAAGCGCAGGGCCACGCCCGCGGCCTCGGCCTCTTCGGCCAGCATCTGGCCGTGGCGGGCGAGCAGCGCCTTGTTGGCCGTCACCACATGCTTGCCGCCGGCGAGCGCAGCCTGGACGGTGGCCTTGGCCGGGCCGTTCTCGCCGCCCATGACCTCCACCACCAGATCGACGTCCTGGCGGCGGGCGAGGGCCACGGGATCGTCCTCCCAGGCATACGGCGAGATGTCGACGCCGCGGTCGCGACTCCGGGAGCGCGCGGAGATCGCCGCGATCTCCAGCCTGCGCCCGGCCCGTGCCGCGATCAGCGGCCCGTTCGTGGCGAGCATCCGGACGACGCCGGCGCCGACGGTGCCGAGCCCGGCGATGGCGATGCGGAGCGGATCGGGCATTCTGGTCTCCGGGCTTGGGCGGAACGGCGCTACCTCCTAGGCGAGGCTCCCGCGGTCCGCAATCGGCAAGTGGGCGAGACCCGGGGGTTCAGGCGGCGGCTTCCTCGGCGTGGTACTTGGCGAGAAGCGCCTCGGCATTGGCCATCACGCGCTTCACGCCGCGGGCGGCCTGTCGGATGCGGTGCTCGTTCTCGACGAGGCCGAGGCGGACGTAGCCCTCGCCGTATTCGCCGAAGCCGATGCCGGGGGCGACGGCGACCTCGGCCTCGCGCAAGAGGATCTTGGAATAGCCCATCGAGCCAATCGACTGGAACGGCTCGGGAACCGGCGCCCAGGCGAACATGGTCGCGGGCGGGGAGGGGATGCTCCAGCCGGCGCGGCCCATGGCGTCGACGAGCACGTCGCGGCGGGATCTGTAGATGCCGCGGATCTCGGCGATGCAATCGTCCGGTCCGTTGAGCGCCGCGGCGGCGGCGACCTGGACGGGGGTGAAGGCGCCGTAGTCGAGATAGGATTTGATGCGGGTCAGCGCCTCGATAAGCCTCAGGTTTCCGACGGCGAATCCCATGCGCCAGCCCGGCATGGCATAGGTCTTGGAGAGCGAGGTGAACTCCACGGCCACGTCGCGGGCGCCCTCGACCTGCAGGATGGAGGGCGGCGGATTGCCGTCGAAATAGATCTCGGCATAGGCGAGATCGGAGAGCACCCAGAGGTGATGTTTCTTCGCGAAGGCGATGAGATCGCGGTAGAAATCGAGATCGCAGATCTGCGCGGTCGGGTTCGAGGGAAAGGAGACGACCAGCGCCACGGGCTTGGGCACCGAATGGATGACCGCGCGATCGAGGGCCCGCAGGTATTCGGCAGGATTGAACTTTCCGTCGTGGAGCGCCGGGACGTGGCGCAAAGTGCCGCCGGCGATCATGAAGCCGTAGGGATGGATCGGATAGGAGGGGTTCGGCACCAGCATCACGTCGCCCGGTGCGGTGATCGCCATGGCGAGGTTCGCGAGACCCTCCTTGGAGCCAAGAGTGGCGATGACCTCGGTCTCGGGGTCGAGCGTCACCCCGAAGCGCCGGGCATAATAGCCGGCCTGGGCGCGGCGCAGACCCGGGATGCCCTTGGAGGCGGAATAGCGGTGGGTGCGGGGCTTGCGGACGGTTTCCACAAGCTTTTCAACGATATGGCTCGGTGTCGACATGTCGGGATTGCCCATCCCGAAGTCGATGATGTCCATGCCTTCCGCCCGGTATTTCGCCTTGAGCCGGTTCACCTCGGCGAAGACGTAAGGGGGCAGGCGCTTGATGCGGTAGAATTCTTCGGACATGGCTCGCGGCGACCGGTGGCAGAGGCGGCGCCGTTATAGCGCCGCGGCGGGGCGAGCGACAGGGGCGATCGGGCGCATGCACAAGGCATGCACAACCCATGCACAACGCATATGCCAAGCGATTTCGTCGGGAATTGGCGTCAGGCGCCGCCGGAGCGCTTCGCGCGCCAGGCATAGTAGGCGGCCTGATAGCTCCGAAGCTCATCCTCGGAGTCCTTGGTGGCATCGGCGGCGACGTGCCAGTGCTCCGGCGGCTCCATGCCGTCGGGCAGGATCGTGCGACCGATCCCGTCTCGGACACCAAAAGCTGATTTGACGGACGCGGGAGATAGGCCAGAGCTGTCTTGAAGAGTTGCGGACCTGAGCGAAGCTCCCGCGCATATCCAGTCGCTCAGGTCCGTGTCGCTCAGGTCCGCCCCGCTCATGTCCGCCCCGCCCAGGTGCGCCTCGCTCAGCTGCGCCGCGCTAAGGTCCGCCCGGCTCAGTTGCGCAAGGAACAGGTCCGCTCCCACCAGCTTCGCCCCGCCCAGGTGCGCCCCGCTCAGGTGCGCCCCGCTCAGGTCCGCCCCGCTCAGGTTAGCCCAGCTCAGGTCCGCCCCGCTCAGGATCGCCCAGCTCAGGTCCGCCCCGCTCAGGTTCGCCCAACTCAGGTCCGCCCCGCTCAGGTTAGCCCAGCTCAGGTCCAGGCAGCCGAGCATTTGGCGAACCGGGTGGCCGGACGTTGCCAGGAGTCGATTCATGAAATGGAACGCCCGCAGACCCTGACCCCATCGGGCGCCGACATGCGTCCGGGCAGGAGCATCCTCGGTCGCGGCAGCGCTTCGAATTTTGCGGATCAGAGCGTCAAGAACCGAGAGCAGGGCCGACTCGGCGCAACGCTGCATGGTTTCCAGATCGCGGAACGTCGCGTCGGGCGCAAACTTCTGGACGGGCATTCCGTGCTTCTGGGTGAAGCCGAAGACCTCGGTCAGGGGCGGCAGCGCCTCGGCTGCCTGCCCGGACGTCAGGAGGCGGGCCTCGTCGACGAGGAAGCGCAGGATCTCCTCGGTCAGATCGGCGCGGTCTATGAGCTGCGCCCAGAGCAGCGCGATGTCCTCGCCGGTGCGGGGCTCTTCGCCCTCAGTCATGAGGCGGGCGCAACGGCGGCCGGCAGCGAGCAGACCACGCGCGGCGAGGTATTCGCCGAAGCTCTTGTGAATGAACTCGAAGCCTTTTCCTTCGATGTCAGGCCGGGTGTAGAACTGAACCGCGACGCTGGCGAGTTCTGCCGTTGGCAGGGAGTCGAACTTGTCGCGCTGTTTCTTGGTGCTGTGAAGCTTGCGCAGCGCCACGAATTCTTCGGTCGAGCCGGTGCGTCCGTTGCCACGCCACGCGGCGAGGCCGAGACATTCGACCAGGGTGAAGAAGTCGCCCATGTTCAGGTCGGGTGGATTCTCCTTGTTCTGATCCCGCTCGTAGATCTTGCCGAAGATGGCCTGGTAGACCCGGTTCCGGTTGTCCGCCGCCTCCTGCCACTTGTCGCCGGTGTAGCCGGAGACGATCAGGAGATGCAGGAGCAAAGGCTCGGCATTGAGCTCGTTCAGAGGTTCGGCCGTGACGGCCTCCGGCACCGAATCGATCGGGGCGTACCGGTCGCGGGCCAGTGCCGCCCGCCGCCAGAATGCCTCGCGTTCGTCGTTCTGGGCGATATGCGAGGGGTCCACCGTCTCCTTGGGGTGGGAGAGGATTTCGTCGGAGATTGGAATCAAGGGAGCGACATGCACGAGGCATCGCGCGTCCAGTTTGATTTCCTTCAGGGCCTCCGCACAGGCGACCGAGCGGCCGAGAATGAGGGCGCGGGCGTCGGAGCATACGGTGTTGAGTGTGTTCAGCAGCTTGCTGACCGAGGCGATGAACCTGCGGGCGAGGTCGCGCGCCTTATCGTCCTCGTGGCTCAATTCGTCGAGCCCGTCGAACACGAGGAGGAGCGGGGTGTCGTCGTGGGACATCCAGTCGAGCGGATTCTCCGCGAAACCCTCGGTGCCTTTCGGGTCGAGCGCCTTGTAGCGCCGCCGCAGGTGCTCGCCGATCCTCTCGTGCAGGTCGTCGCCGAGGGTCATGTGCTGGAGCTGGATGTAGATCACCCGGTGCGCGGCGGCGTTGACAACCTCTGAGGCGAAGGCGCGGGAAAAGGAGGATTTGCCGCTGCCGGGGCCGCCGGCGACGACGCGGATGGTGTCGCGACGGGGCGTGCCGTTCAGCCAGTGGTGCAGGCTTTGGTGCAGGTCGGCGACATGGGCGATGCGCTCCGGCTTCTCCTCGAGCTCCGCGTGTCGGCGATCGGTCGGGTCGTCCGGCAGGAGCGTCTCGTGCCAGTAGCAGCGCAGGCGATGGTAGGCGGCGGCGAGCGGGATTTCCTCGCTGCTGTCGGGCGAGAAGATCGGCTGGCTGTGGTAGAGGCTCCGGATCCAGACCGCGTGGCGGGCCCAGCCGTTGTCCCGGTCACCGTCTCCGCCGAGGCCCTCGATGGCGTTCTTCAGGTCGCTGTAGAAGTCGACATCGCCGACGTAGACCTGCCGGGCGGCGGCGCGCAGGACGCTGCGGAAGCGGGCCGTGATCTCTGCATCGGTCAGATGCCGTTCCGGGGCGACCCTGTGGACGAAGGCGGGCACCTTCGCGATGACCGGCTGCAGGAACGGCGCCATGGACGGGTTGGTCAGAATGTCGGCGTCGAGGGTCTCGTAGCCGTCGAGGGCGAGGGCCTCGGCGAGGAAGTCCCTGGCGGCTGAAGCTTTTTCCTCGCTGTCCAGCGGCGACGTGATCCCGTTGGTGTCGAGGAGGTCGGAGAGCGCCCGGACCAGGGAGGCGCGGAGCCAGACCCCGGCGCGCTCCGCCGGCGACGGGTTGGGGTTGGAGGCGGTGAGCGCCGCCTTGGTGGCCTTGTAGGTTCCGGGGATGTCCCTCTTCAGCGCGGCGAAGAAGGCGAAGCCCATGCCTTCGACAAACTTGTCCCAGTCGCGTTTGTTGGCGGGTTCCTTGATCGATACGGCCACGGCATGTCCCCTCGAATGGAGTTCAAGGGTAGCTGCGGTCGTCGCCGGTTGCGAGGTCGATTGTTCAATCAGAGGTGGCGGCGGGCTGCGAAGAATGCCAACCGTCTGATCGCGGACCAGGGGCTCGGGGCACGGGGTAGGTAAGCGACAGGAAGTGGGCGGCGTTGACGGCGAAGTGGCAGTGAGCGGCTTCGACGCTGCCGGTGGCGTGGAAGGCGAGGGCTGTAGCCGAGGCCGGCGAGGGTGGCGCATGCACAATCCATGCACCGGCCATGCACGCGATTCCGGGCGGCGGGCCGGTCCGGGAGCTTCAAGCGACCCGGCCGGGCCGCGCGGCTATTTCTTGGCGGAATGGGCGGATTCGCCCGCAGCGCCGCTGCGGCCACGCATGAGGCGCTTGACCGGATACCAGACGAAGCCGGCCAGCAGAAGGAAGAAGGCGCCGATCAGCGCAACCAGCGAGCCGATGGCGCTCAGCCCGGCGCCCGGCCCGATATAGGCCGCCGCCGGCATCGGCACCAGAAAGGCGAGCAGTCCGAGCGCGGCGGCGCACGTAGTAATCGATCGCATGACAAATCCCCACCATACCCCGAACCGGCAATGCCGGAACGGCGGTAACCTTAACGGAGCGCGCGCGGCAAGGAAACCCCCCGTCCGAGGGTCAGCCAGGGCTGTCGCATCTGGCGGTCATGCCTTCTTCTTCGACTGTCCCGCAGCAAAATGAGGGCAGCGCCTGTACCGTGCCCGCCCGGAGTTCGGGCGGAGGGAGGCAGATGCGATTCCCTGGGCGGTCAGCCGCCGACGGCCGGGCAGGCGGCGGCGAGCCGCTCGAAGAAGGCCGCGTCCATCTCCGGCGGCAGGAGATCGACCTCGGTCAGGACCCCGCGCATCCCGTCGCTGACGGAATTGGTCAGCTGCCAGGCGAGCCGGCCGTCGGGGCCGAGCTCGAGCGCCTGCCCCTGCCAGCTCACGGTGACGATCGTGTTGCCGTTCGGAAGCCGTTGCTGCTTGCCCATGATATTGGTGAAATAATCCGGGCTCTCGGGCAGGATCTCGTGCACCGTGCCGCTCGGCGCCTCGATCTCGAGCATGCGGCTGCGGTGCTGCCCTTCGACGAGCACGCTGCCGTCGGTATTGCGGTTGTCGAAGACCGTGATCCGGTTGCCGGAGACGAAATCGGCGTCATGCTGGCGCAGGACTTGGCCGATGGACGCGAATTTCACCGAGAGATCCGAAGGATCGATCACCAGGATCGTGTTGATGTTGCGCAGGGACACCAGAATGTCGCCGGGACGGAAGAAGCCCGCCGGCATCGAGGCCGGGAATTCCTCCACATCGTTGACATGCAGGATGTCGCCGGAGACCGGCGTCGTGCGGTTCTCGGTGGCGGACATATGCAGGAGGCCGAGCAGGTCGTTCTGCTCGAGAATGTCCACGAGGGATGCCTCGAACCGGATTTCGCCCTCGGGCGAGATCTTCTGGATCGTGAGGTCCCGGATCCCCGGATAGGTCTCCTCGGTGACGCCGGGCGCCCCGGCGACCTCCCGCTCGGCCGCAACCCAGACGTCGCCGTCCTCGGTCAGTGCGACGGAATGATGCGCGAAGTTCGGCAGCTTCCAGCGGACGCGGCCGCAGGGGTCTAGGCGCACGGTGCTCAGATGCTCGAAATTGACGACCAGGTCGCCGTCGGGCGCGAGTGCCGCGCCATGCACCAGCACGCCGGGAGGCGATTGCGGCTTGCGATTGTCGGGCAGGTAGCCGTCGTCCGGCCAGATCTCGAACCAGTCGGGCCGCCATTCGTGGATCACCTTGCCGTCGCGGTCGATGACCCGGGCGAAATTGACGAGTTCGTCGTCCATGCCGACGGCGAAGATCAGGCCATCGGCGACCGGCGGCGCGTCGGGGCCGATGGCATAGTCCGGCGCATCGGGAAGGGCGATCGTCTCGTGGCGCTCGAACGCCTCTTCCTCCAGCGCGGAGACCTGGTCGATGGCGGCGCGCAGCTGCGGATAGGGAAAATACCCCCGCTTCGCCGCGACGATGCCCCAGAGCATGCCGATCGCGACGAGCGAGGCGAGGAAAAGCGCGAAGGATGCGCGGCCCGCCATTCAATCCTCCTCAGTCCCGGTTCCTTGATTCCGCCCGCCTTGGGACGTGCGGAGGGCATAGCGTTGCATAGGGCGCTCCGGCGCAAGGCCGGAGCTCAAGTCTGGTTAACCATCAGCGAGGCAGCGACCAGCCTGGCGTGCAGCGCCTCGGCCTCGGCGGCGAGCGTCGGATCGGCGCCGTGGTCGCCTGCGCGCGGCGCCGTCTCGCGGAAGGCTGCGGCCATGGCGGGCAGTTCGGGGCCCGGCTCGACGCCGATTGCCGCACAGAGCCGCGTCACGCCCCTAGCCCCGGAGCCGGCGAGCGCCTCGTGCGAGACGAGGGTGATGCCCGGGTCTGCCGCCGCGACATGGTTGAAGGCGGCGATCCAATAGGCGAGCCAGTAGTCGATGCCGCGCGGGTCGAGCCCTCCTGCCCGTTCGGCGAAGCCGGGAAAGGCGATCGGCCGGTGCAGCGCGCCGAATTCGAGATGCCCGATGTCGGCCATGTAGCGCCGCACGAAGGGCTCGCGACCGTGCTGGTCGAGGAAGTTGAGATGCTGGCGCAGGAGCGAGGCGGCGTGTTCCAAGGGCGCGCGGACCGGCACGACGATGCGCGCGTCGGGGAAGACGCGCGCGATCAGCGGCAGGCGCGCGATATTGGCGTTGTTCTTGGAGATGTAGCGGCCCTGCGCCGCATTCTCGCCGCAGCGGAGCGCGACGATCTTTCGCATGTGCCGCGCGAGGAAGGCCTCGCCCTCGACGTTGCGGTCGCTCGCCTGCCAGAGCGCGATGCCGTCGTCCCGGTAGTGGCCGGGCCAGAAGGTCTTCCAGACCACCTCCTCGAAGGCCTCCGGGCTGTCGTAGCCGATGTGCATCCCGTCGCCATGGGCGCGCTCGCGCAGGGCGGCGGATTTGCGGAACGATCCGCTCAGCCGCGACCAGAGCAGCGGCGCCATCACGAAGGGCATGTCGCGGTAGGTATGGGCGGCGAGATTCGGGGATTTCGCGAGCGCGGTCAGCAGCACCGTGGTGCCGGCGCGCGGCAGCGAGGTCACGAAGATCGGGCGGTCGAGGGCGACGCCGGCGATGTCGCGGGCGAACATGCCGTCCTCAATGTCCGCGGCGGCGAGCTGGACCGAGGGGCGCGCGAAGGCGAGCCGGTGCACCAGCCGGTCGAGGCGGGAATAATCCTCCGCGCCGCTCATCGCCGGCGCACCAGCAGCCATGCGGCGATCATCACCGCCGAGGCGCCGAGGATCACGTCCCAGCGCAGCAGGAAATCGGTGGTCGCCTGCGCATCGACGAGGCCGAGCGCATCGGCGAGCAGGATCGGCACGAAGGAGGCGGCAAGGGCGGCGGCGCTGCGGAGCGCGATCGAGGCGAAGCTCGCGAGCAGGGAGAGCCCGGCCTTCTGGGCGGCCTTCTCCCGGGCGAGGTCGTCGAGCGCCGGGTCGCGCATGGCGCCGGTGGCGCCGCGCGCCGTGGCGATCGCGCGGCTCGCCGCGGGAAGGACGCCGGCGAGGTGAAAGCCGAGCAGGAAGGCGGCCACCGCCAGGCATGCGACTAAGAACACCATCGTCCCGATTACTCGTTCCCGGCCCCGCGGCGCCATGCGCCTGCATGGCAGGTAGCGGTCCCGCGGCCGCCTGTCCAGTCTCGCGGCACCGATCCGGCGGGCGGTCGCCGATCGCGGCGCTCAGGCCCTTGCCGCGGGCAGGGTCCGGCGGGAGAGCAGGAAGGCGGTGCCGGCGCAGCCGGCGATGATCAGCACCATCGGCAGCGCGGTGCCGTCGAAGACCGCGCTGGTCAGGGCGATCATCACCGCGCCGAGCACCATCTGGAGCGTGCCGCCGAGCGCGGAGGCGATGCCGGCGATGGGCCCGTGCTCCTCGAGCGCGAGGATCATCGCCGTGGGGATGACGAGGCCGAGATTGGCGAAGGTGAGAAACAGCATCGCCATGAGCACCGGCAGGCTGTCGACGCCGGCGAGCACGATGGCGACATGGACGAGCGCAAAGCCGGCATAGCCCGCGACGGCGGCGCGGATCACCGCCGGGATGCCGTGGATCGCCCCGAGCCGGGCGGCGAATTGCGAGGCGGTGAAGAAGCCGATGGCGTTGAAGGAGAAGGCGAGGCTGAAGCCGGTGGGGCTGAGGCCGAAATGGTCGATGTAGAGGAAGGAGGAGCTGGAGAGAAAGGAGAAGAAGCTCGCCATGCCGAGCCCGCCGATGGCGGTCAGGCCGAGGAAGGTCGGGTCGGTGAGCAGGGTGCGGAAGCCCCGGGCCATGTCCGCGAGGCTCACGACCCTGCGGCGCTCGGGTGGGTGGGTCTCGGGCAGGACCTTCCAGACCAGGACCAGCGCGACCACGGCCGTCGCGCCGATCGCCACGAAGACCGCGCGCCAGCCCCAGAGCAGGATCAGCCCGCTGCCGAGCAGGGGGGCGAGCATCGGACCGATGCTGATGACGAGCATCACCAGCGCCATCATCCGGGTCGCTTCGATGCCCCGGTAGCGGTCGCGGATGATGGCGCGGGGGATGACCATGACCGCCGAGCCGCCGATGCCCTGGATCGCGCGAAAGAAGATCAGGGCGCCGATGGAGGGCGCGAGCACGCAGCCCGCCGAGGCGAGCACGAAGAGCGTCAGTCCGAAAAAGAGCGGTCCGCGCCGCCCCACCATGTCCGAGACCGGGCCGTAGACGAGCTGGCAGACCCCGAAGGCGACGAAATAGACCATCAGCGTCATCTGGGTCGCGCCGATGCTGGCGCCGAGATCGGCGGCGATGGTCGGCATGGCCGGCAGGTACATGTCGATGGCGAAGGGGCCGACCGCTCCGAGCAGGCCGAGCACGATGGCGGTCCGCACGAATCCGGGCGTCATCGGCCGGGCTCCGCCGCGGCGGCGGATTCGAGGCGCGCGCGTTCGTCGGGGTCGATCACCGGCGCGGAAAGCGCTTCGGCACGGGCCTGGAGCGCGGCGGCGCGCTCCGCGAGGTCCTCGGCGCCGGCTTCGAGATCTTCCGCCGCGCCGCCGCCGCTCTCGAAGGCCGCGCCGAAGCGGGCATTGGGCAGGAGCTCCGGCGGCGGGGCGCCGCGCACGGCCTCGGAGGGGGTGTAAGCCGCCTCGGGCGGCGCGCAGCCGCCCGCGCCGGCGGCGAGCGCCAGGACGGCGGCAAGGACCGGGCGGAGCGGCCTGGACGGCATGCGGTTCCTCGGGGTCGGGCCTGCGCCGCGACGCGCGCGGCCCGCCCTTGCTAGCCGGTCGGGGTTTCGGCGGCAAGCGACCGGGCCGCGTCGGGGGCGGTCGATGCCGGCGACATGGCCGCCGTGGCGCGCCCCGCCGGATGGAACGGGCCGGACGGCGGCGGGTCCCGCGCCCGCCGCCCGGGATTAACCGGTGGCGCGCGGCAATGGCCGGCGATAGACTTGTGCATTCGGGCCATCCCTGGGGAGGGAACATTGAACGACGACATCACGAGCGAAGAGAAGAGCCTGGCCGAGCAGGGCCAGCACATGGCCCACAACATGGCCGAGGTCGTCGACATCTCGTCGCAGATCTGGCAGCGCTTCCTCGCCGCGCAGCTCGAGGACGGGCCGCCCAAGCACGCCGATCCGATGCATACCTGGCCGGCCTTCACCGAGCTCTATCGCACCATGCTCGACAATCCCAAGGAGCTCGCGGACAAGACGCTGGAGTTCTGGGCGCAGCAGACCGCGCTCTGGCAGGCCTCGATGCTGAAATGGATGGGGGCGAAGGACACGCCGGCGCCCAACCTTCCGCATATGAGGCCGGCCGACAAGCGCTTCGCGCATCGCGAATGGTCGGAGAACGCGCTCTTCGACTATCTCAAGCAATCCTACCTGCTCACCTCGGGCTGGATCCAGGACACCGTGGCCTCGGTGGGCGACATGGATCCCAAGGACCGCAGGAAGGCGGCCTTCTACACAAGGCAGTTCGTCGAGGCGATGAACCCGGCGAATTTCTTCGCGCTGAACCCGGAAGTGCTGGAGGCCACCGCCGCCGAGAAGGGCGACAACCTGGTGCGCGGGCTCAAGATGATGCTCGCCGATCTCGAACGCGGCAAGGGCAAGCTCCTGATCCGCCAGACCGACATGGACGCCTTCGAGGTCGGGCGCAACATGGCGGTCAGCCCCGGCGCGGTGATCTGGCAGAACCGCATCTGCCAGCTGATCCAGTATGCGCCGCAGACCGAGACGGTCTATTCCAAGCCGGTGCTCTTCGTGCCGCCCTGGATCAACAAGTACTACGTGCTCGATCTCAACCCGAGGAAGAGCATGGTCAAATGGCTGGTCGAGCAGGGCCATACCGTCTTCATGATCTCCTGGGTCAATCCCGACGAGCGCAATGCCGACGAGACCTGGGAGAGCTACATGTTCGAAGGCGCCTCGGCGGCCATCGACAAGGTGCTCGAGGAGACCGGCCAGAAGAGCCTGCATCTCGTCTCCTACTGCATCGGCGGCACGCTGTCGGGGAGCATGCTCGCCTGGATGGGCCGGCACAAGGAGAAGCGCATCGCCTCGGCGACCTTCTTCACCGGGCAGCTCGATTTCGAGGATGCCGGCGAATTGCAGGTGATGATCGACGAGCAGATCCTCGGGGTCGTCGAGGAGGAGATGGATCAGGGCTACATGCCCGCCAGCAAGATGGCCGATGCCTTCAACATGCTGCGCGCCAACGACCTGATCTGGGGCTACATGGTCAACAACTACATGTTGGGCAAGGATCCGTTCCCCTTCGACCTGCTCTACTGGAACGCGGATTCGACGGCGATGCCGGCGAAGGTGCACAAGCGCTATCTCGACCAGTTCTACGTCCAGAACGCCCTGATAAAGGGGAAGTTCGAGGTGCGCGGAGAGCCCGTCAGCCTCGGCGACATCGCCCTGCCGGTCTATCACGTGGCGACCAGGGAGGATCACATCGCGCCGGCGCATTCGGTCTATCGCGGGGCGCGGGCGATGACCAAGGCCGACGTGCGCTTCATTCTCGCGGGCTCGGGGCATATCGCCGGGGTGGTGAACCCGCCGGCGCTGGGCAAGTACCAGTTCTGGACGAATCCCGACCTGACGCTGCCGACGCTGGAGGACTGGCTCGCCGGTGCCGAGGAGACGGCGGGGAGCTGGTGGCCCGACTGGGACGCCTGGTTGGCGAAACGCTCGGGCCGGCGCATCAAGGCGCGCGAGCCCGGGGCGAAGCTCGGGGTGATCGAACCCGCCCCGGGGGCCTATGTGAAGCTGCGCTTCGACAAGCGCTGAACGCGGCCGTGGCCCCCGGAGGGGCCACGGCTTGCACTGCCCGGCAGCGGCATCGCCGTCAGTCGAAGGACTGGCGGTCGTCCCGGCGGCTCTCGCGGTCGATCTTCATCACGTAGAGGTCGTTCAGCGTGAGCCCGCTCGCCTCGACCGGGGTCAGGCCCGATGCGGCGACGAGCTGGCTGTAGGCGGCGGTGTCGGTCGCCGGCAGCGACCGGCCGATCATCACCACCACGCGCTCGTCGCGCGGGGCGTTGCGGCTGGTCTTGATCGCCGCGATCTCGGCGAGGCTCAGGCCCGCGGCCTCTGCGCCGGTCAGGCCTGCGGCGCGGATGAGCTGGGCGTGCTGGTCGGGGTCCACCACGACCGGGTCGGCTCGGTGAAAGACGCCCTGCTGCTGGTCGCGCCCGGATTCGCGGTTGATCTTGGCGACGTAGATCTCGGTGAGGCTCATGCCGCCCGCCTCGGCGGCGGTGAGGCCGGCGCCGGTGGCGAGCTGCGACTGCGCCGGCGCGATCGAGGGGGCGAGGCCCAGCAGGAAGGCGGCGGCGAGCGAGGTTGCGAAAGCACTGCGTTTCATTTCGACTTCCTTCTTCGTCGGCATCTCTCGATGCGGGTTGAGGATCGGCCCTTGGGCCGGCAAGCATTCGAGGCACGGAATTCAGGGGCGCCGCGCGTTCGGTCCGCTTCGGCACCTCGTGCGGGGCCATCGGGGGCCTCCGCATGACGCAAGACCTAGCCGGGCCGCGTCATCCGGCCGTGAAAGCGGCGCGAATGCCGCCGGAACGCCGCGTGAAATCGCAGGCGCGCCCGACTTGACGCGATCCGCCCGGGCGGAGAGACTCGCGCCGCCCCGGCGGGAAAAGGGAGTGCCGCGTCATGACGTTCCAAGAGGCCGTGCGCAACGTGCTCTCGAACTACGTCACCTTCTCGGGGCGAGCGCCGCGCTCGGAATTCTGGTGGTGGACGCTGGCGGTGCTCATCGCCGTGCTGGTCGCGGGGCTTCTCGACGGGCTGCTCTTCGGCGCTCCCGAGGGGGAGAGCGTCCGGCCGATCTCGGGGCTGCTGGGTCTCGCGATCCTTCTGCCCAACCTCGCGGTAACGGTGCGGCGGCTGCACGACACCGATCGTACCGGCTGGTGGGTGCTCCTCGGCCTCGTGCCGGTGATCGGGCTGCTGGTGCTGCTGTGGTTCTACGTCCAGAAGGGCAGCGAGGGCGCCAACCGCTTCGGCTGAAGCGGCGGCTCAGGGCTCGAGCGGAATGCCGTTCTGCCGGCCGACGAAGCTGACCAGATGCGGCACGTAATCCTCCGGCCCGTCGCCGCCGGTCGCATGGGCCATGGCGAAGCTGTTCTTGGCGGCATTGCCGAGCGGGTTCGCGACCCCGGCGGCATTGGCCATGCTCTCGAGGTATTTCAGGTCCTTCAGCGCGTTGCTGAGCGTGAACTTATGCGCCTCGCGGTTGCCCTCGACGATGTAGCCCATGAAGGTCCGGTAGAAGCCGCAATCCATGCGGCTGCCGCGGATGACGCTGTCGAAGCGCCTGGGGTCGAGGCCGACCTTGGCGCCGAGCGCGAGCGCCTCGGCATAGATCGCGGCATAGCCGAGCGAGAGGAAGTTGTTGAGCAGCTTCATGCGGTGCCCGTCTCCCGGGCCGCCGACATGCCGGATGGTCGCCGCCCAGGTCTCGACCACGGGGCGGATGCGCGCGAAGGTCGCCGCGTCGGCCCCGACCATCGCCGAGAGCTCGCCGGCCTCGGCCTGGACCGGCGTGCCGCCGAGCGGCGCGTCGGCCATGGCGATGCCGCGTGCCGCCAGCCGCGCCGCGAGCGCCTGGGTCGAGACCGGGTCCGCGGTGGAGCAATCCACGACCACCGCGCCCGCCTTCAGCCCGCCGAGCAGCCCCTCGACCGTGGCCTCGACCTGCGGCGAGCCCGGCAGGCAGAGAAAGACCATGCTGGCGCGCGTGCCGAGCTCGGCGAGGTCCCCCGCCTCGACGGCGCCGCGGCCGAGCAGATCCTCGATCTGGGCGCGGCTGCGATGGGCGATGACGGCGAGGTCGTAGCCGCCCTTCAGGATGTTTGCGGCGATGCCGTGGCCCATGAGCCCCGCGCCGACGAATCCGATGGTCTCCTTGGTCATGTGCCGTCCTCCCCTTTTGCCGGCAATCATCAGGGGAATCGGGCGGCCGGTCCACCCGGAACCGGGCCCCGGCGCCTGCGACCGGCGCTCAGGGCTTCGCGAGAAAGGCGGCGAAGGCCTCCGCCCAGTCGGGGTGCCAGCGCGAAAGCGCCGGGCGGTTCTCGATGATGTCGCCGGCGGCCCAGGCGATGCGCTTCTCGTCGAGGCTGCGCGGCACGTCGTTGTCGGGGCAGAGGATGTAGAAATCCCCCGCATCGAGGCGCGCCAGCATGAAATCGACGGTCTCTTCGGGGGTCCAGGCGCCGGCGGGCTTCTCGTCGCGGTCGCCGCGGGTGAGCTCGGTGAAGACGAAGCCCGGGATCAGGAGATGCGCGGTGACCGCGCAGCCGGGCATGTTGCGCAGCTCGTGGGCCAGCGCCTCGGTATAGGCCTTCACCGCGGCCTTGGCGACGTTGTAGGCGGGATCGCCCGGGGGCGTGGTGATGCCCTGTTTCGAGCCGGTGTTGATCACGAGGCCGGGCCGGCCGCGGGCGATCATGCCGGGCAGGAAGGCGCGGCTGCCGTGGATCACGCCCCAGAGGTTCACGGCGAAGACCCGCTCCCAGTTCTCCACCGGGCCGAAGATCGCGCTGCCGGGCTGGATGCCGGCGTTGTTCATCAGCACGTCGGTGCCGCCGAAGCGATCGGCGACGGCCGTCTCGAGCCGGTCGAGATCCTCGGCGCGCGCGACGCTCGCCTCCACCGCCATCACCGCCTCGTCGCCGCGGGGCGAGGCCGCGACGATGCGGTCGGCCGCCGCCGCCAGCCGTTCGGGCCCGAGATCGGCGATCACCACGTTGAGCCCGGCCTCGGCGAAGCGCAATGCGGCGGCCAGTCCGATTCCCGCCGCGCCGCCGGTGACGACGGCGGTGGCCTCCGGTTGCAGGGCGGGATGGGTCATGGCGATGCTCCCTCGGGCGGCCCGTCGCGCCGCGGGCAGCACCCATGCCTCGCGCGAATTGCCGCGCGGCGCAAGCGCCGCGAAGCGGACCGGCCCTTTGGCCGGGTCGCGGTGTTCCCCCATGCCTGTTGGCACGGGGCCCCGTTCTGCCCGATAGGGTTTCTGCCTGAATGAAAGCCTCGGGGGCCCTCGCTCAGAGGCCGGGGTAGACCGGGAAGCGGCGGCAGAGCGCCATGGCGCGGGCCTTGACGGCGGCTTCGGTCGCCGCATTGCCCTCGGGGCCCTGGGCGGCGAGGCCGTCGATGACCTCCACGATCAGCTCGCCGATCTCGCGGAACTCGACGGTGCCGAAGCCACGGGTGGTTCCCGCCGGCGTGCCGAGGCGGATGCCGGAGGTGACCGTCGGCTTCTCCGGGTCGAAGGGGATGCCGTTCTTGTTGCAGGTGATGTGGGCGCGACCGAGCGCCTTCTCGGTCTCGGCGCCGGTCACGCGCTTGGGGCGCAGATCGACCAGCATCAGATGCGTGTCGGTTCCGCCGGTGACGATGTCGAGGCCGCCCCTGAGCAGCGTCTCGGCCAGCGTCGCGGCATTGGCGATCACGCGGGCCTGGTATTCGGCGAAATCGGGGCGCAGCGCCTCGCCGAAGGCCACCGCCTTGGCGGCGAGGACATGCATCAGCGGGCCGCCCTGGAGGCCGGGGAAGATCGCCGAGTTGAACTTCTTCGCCAGTTCGGCGTCGTCGGTCAGGATCAGCCCGCCGCGCGGGCCGCGCAGGGTCTTGTGGGTCGTCGAGGTGGCGACATGGGCGTGGGGAAAGGGGCTCGGATGCTGGCCGCCGGCGACGAGCCCGGCGATATGGGCCATGTCGACCTGGAGCCAGGCGCCCACGCTGTCGGCGATCGCGCGGAAACGGGCGAAGTCGATCCGGCGCGGGATCGCCGAGCCGCCGGCGATGATCAGCTTCGGGCGGTGGCGCTCGGCCAGTTCGGCGACCTGGTCGTAGTCGATGGCCTGGTCCTGGCGGCGCACGCCGTAGTGAACCGCGTTGAACCACTTGCCAGAGACATTCGGCCTCGCCCCGTGGGTCAGATGGCCGCCGGCGGAGAGATCCATGGCGAGGAAGGTGTCGCCGGGCGCCATCAGCGCCATGAACACCGCCTGGTTGGCCTGGCTGCCGGAATGCGGCTGGACATTGGCGAAGGCGGTGCCGAAGAGGCGGCAGACCCGCTCGATCGCGAGGTTCTCGGCCACGTCGGCGAACTGGCAGCCGCCGTAGTAGCGCCGGCCGGGATAGCCTTCGGCATACTTGTTGGTCATCACCGAGCCCTGGGCCTCGAGCACGGCGCGGCTGACGATGTTCTCCGAGGCGATCAGCTCGATCTCGTCGCGCTGGCGCGTCAGTTCGCCGGTGATGGCGGCCTGGAGCTCCGGGTCGCGGGAGGCGAGATCCTCGGAGAAGAAGCCGGGCTCGGGGCGGGTGTCGTTCACGGTGCGGAGATCCTCTGCTCGGGGCCGTCGCTGCGCCGCCTGATAGCGCGAATGGCGCAGGCGCGGAAGCCCGGAAAGCGACACCTCGCGCATCGATCCTGCCCGCCGGGCTTGAGTTCGTGCGGGACGCGCGCGAGACTGGCGGGCGAGCCGCAGCGGCGCGGGATCGGGACGGGATCGGGACGTGGGCCTGGAGAAGATCCATTTCGTGGCGAGCCCGGTTGCGCTCGCCGAGGAGGCGATGGCGCGGCTGATCCTGCGCCACGGCCAGTCCCCGCTCGGCGAGGCGGAGGTAATCGTGGCGCTGGGGGGGGACGGCCTGATGCTCCAGACGCTGCACGGCACCGACAAGAACGGGCTTCCGGTCTACGGCATGAACCGCGGCACCGTCGGCTTCCTGATGAACGAATATGCCGAGGAGGGGCTGGTGGAGCGGCTGGGCGCGGCCGAGGCGGCGGTGATCAACCCGCTGCGGATGCGTGCGACCCGGGCGAACGGCGCGATCGTCGAGGCGCTGGCGATCAACGAGATCTCGCTGCTCCGCGCCGGGCCGCAGGCGGCGAAGCTGCGCATCCTCGTGGACGGGCGCGAGCGCATGGCCGAGCTCGTCGCCGACGGCGTGCTGCTGGCGACGCCGGCGGGCTCGACCGCCTACAATTATTCCGCCCATGGCCCGATCCTGCCGATCGGCGCGGAGGTGCTGGCGCTGACGCCGATGTCGGCCTTCCGGCCGCGGCGCTGGCGCGGGGCGCTCCTGCCCAAGGAGGCGCATGTCACCTTCGAGGTGCGCGAACCGGAGAAGCGCCCGGTCGCGGCGGCCGCCGACAGCGCGGAGGTGCGCGACGTGATCCATATCGTCGTCACGAGCGAGCCGGCGATCGCTCACCGACTGCTCTTCGATCCGGGTCACGGGCTGGAGGAGCGGCTGATCCGCGAACAATTCGTCTGAGGCCGAATCGGGCGGGCTTGCGTGCGGCGCGCGGCTGGGGCAGGTCTCGGCGCGCGGGGTCAACGGAGAGATGGATGGCCGTCTCGGCGCGAAAGCAGGTGATGTTCTGGGGGATCGGCTTCCTCCTGCTCGCGCTGACGCTCTGGGCGCTGGGCTCTACGCTGGCCCCCTTCATGCTGGGCGCGGCCATCGCCTATCTGCTCGACCCGCTGGCGGACCGGCTGGAGCGGCTCGGCCTCGGCCGGGTGGCGGCGACGGCGATCATCGCGCTGCTGGTGGTGCTCGGCTTCGTGCTGACCATGGGGCTCGTCGTGCCGGCGCTGATCGATCAGGGCCAGCAGCTGGCCGCCGCGGTGCCCGAGTGGATCGCCTGGATGCAGGAGATGCTGGCCCGGCGCTTCCCCAGCAGCGACGACCAGGAGGCGCTGCTGCGCCGGGGGCTGACCACGCTGCAGGAGCATTTCAAGGAGATCGGGCCGGGGGTGATCAATTCGGTGCTGGCCTCCTCGATGGCGGTGGTCGATTTCGTCCTGATCATGGTGGTTGCGCCGGTGGTCGCCTTCTATCTGCTGCTCGACTGGGACCGGATGCTGGCCACGCTGGACGGCTGGCTGCCGCGCGAGCACGCGCCGACCATCCGCGCCATCATGCGCGACATCGACCGGACGCTGGCGGGCTTCGTGCGCGGCCAGCTGTCGGTCTGCCTGATCCAGGGCACCTTCTACGCCGTGGCGCTGACCCTGATCGGCCTGCCCTTCGGCTTCCTCGTGGGCATGCTGGCGGGGCTGCTGGCCTTCATCCCCTATGTGGGGGCGCTGGTGGGCGGGGTGCTCTCCATGGCGATCGCGATCTTCAGCTTCTGGGAGCAGCCGCTCTGGATCTTCGTCACCGCGGGCATCTTCGCCTTCGGCCAGTTCGTCGAGGGCAACGTGCTGACGCCCAAGCTGGTCGGCAAGTCGGTGGGGTTGCATCCGGTGCTGCTGATCCTCGCGCTGGCGGTCTTCGGCAGGCTCTTCGGCTTCGCCGGCATGCTGGTGGCGGTGCCGGTGGCCGCCTCGCTGGGCGTGCTCGGGCGCTTCGCGGTCGGCCGCTATCTCGAGAGCCCGCTCTATACCGGCAGGCGGCCGCCCGGGGTGGGTTGAGCATGGCGGGGAGCGGGCAGCTGGTGCTGGATCTGCCCGCGCGACCGGCGCTCCGCCGGGCGGATTTCTTCGTGTCGCCGGCCAATGCTCTGGCGCTGGCGCAGGTCGATGCCTGGCCGGACTGGCCGGCGCGGCGGCTCGCCGTGGTGGGACCGGCCGGCGCCGGCAAGACGCATCTGGCGCATGTCTGGGCGGCCCGGTCGGGGGCGCGGGTTCTCGCGGCCGCGGATCTGGGGGCGGTCGATCCGGCGGCGGTCGCCGCGGAGGCCGCGCTGGCGGTGGAGGACGCCGACCGGCTGGAGGCGTTGCCGGGGGCGGCGCGGCGGGTGGCGGAGGAGGCGCTCTTTCACCTCTGCAACCGCCTCGCGCTCTCGGGAAGCCTGATGCTGACCGGGCGCAGCGCGCCGGCGCTCTGGCCGGTGGCGCTGCCCGATCTCGCGAGCCGGCTGCGCACCGCCGGCGTGGCCCGGCTCGACTCCCCCGACGACGCGCTGCTCTCCGCACTCCTGGTCAAGCTCTTCGCCGATCGGCAGATCGCGGTGGGGCCGGATCTGATCGGCTTCCTGCTCGGGCGGATCGAGCGTTCCTTCGCCGCCGCCGAGGCGGCGGTCGCGGCGCTGGACCGGGCGGGCCTCGCGCGTAAGCGCGCGATCACCCTCCGGCTGGCGGCGGAGGTGCTGTCCCGGGACGCAGACTGAGCTTCCGGCGGCGCCCGTTCTGGCCTAGAAACAACCGGCAATCGACACGACATGGATGCGCGACACGGCGAGCCGGCGGGAGGCGGTGCGATGCCCGACACGATGACGACGCCGCGGGTCAACGCGGACTTCCTGAATTCCCAGGCCGGTCCTGGGCGCGCGATGCCCGAAGTCGAGATCGACGGGCCGAACCGCTTCATCAACCGCGAGCTCAGCTGGCTCGCCTTCAATTGGCGGGTGATGGCGGAGGCCGAGAACCCGGCGGTTCCGCTGCTCGAACGGCTGCGCTTTCTCGCGATCTCCGGCGCCAATCTCGACGAGTTCTACACCGTCCGCGTCGCCGGACTGCGCGGCATGGTGCGTGCCGGGGTGATGAGCGCCAGCTCCGACGGCCTCGCACCTCCGGAGCAGCTGCGCCGCATCGAGGCCGATGCGCGGGCGCTGATGGCCCGGCAGCAGGAGGCCTGGAAGGAATTGCGCGGGCTGATGAAGGCCGAGGGCATCGAGGTGCTCGGCCCCTCGGAGCTGCGCGCCGCGGACCGCAGGCTGCTCGAGCCGTTCTTCTTCGAGCAGGTCTTTCCGATCCTGACGCCGCTGGCGGTCGACCCGGCGCATCCCTTCCCCTTCATCGCCTCGGGCGGCTTCGCCATGGGGCTGAAGCTCAGGCGCGAGACCGACGGGGAGGTGCTCGAGGCGCTGCTGCCGGTGCCGGCCCAGGTGCAGCGCTTCGTGACGCTGCCGGGCGGCTCGAAGGGGCAGATCCGGCTCCTGCCGCTCGAGGGGCTCCTGGAGGTCTTCGTGACGCGGCTCTTTCCCGGCTATTCCATGCTGGGGCTCTGCGCCTTCCGCATCCTGCGCGACAGCGACCTGGAGGTCGAGGAAGAGGCCGAGGATCTGGTGCGCGAGTTCGAGACCGCGCTCAAGCGCCGCCGCCGCGGCGAGGTGATGCGGCTGAAGATGACCGCCGACGCGCCGCCGGATCTGCGCGAGACGATCGTGGAGGCGCTCGGCGTCGAGCAGCACGAGGTGGTGGAGATCCCCGGCATCATCGGCATCGCCGCGCTCTCGGAGCTCTGCCGGATCGACCGCCCGGACCTGCTCTGGCAGCCGTTCACGCCGCGCGTTCCCGAGCGTGTGCAGGATTTCGAGGGCGACATCTTCGCCGCGATCCGCCAGAAGGACATGCTGCTGCACCATCCCTACGAGACCTTCGACGTGGTGGTGCGCTTCGTGCAGCAGGCGGCGCGCGACCCGGACGTGGTGGCGATCAAGCAGACCCTCTATCGCACCAGCCGCGACAGCCCGATCGTCGCGGCGCTCTGCGAGGCGGCGGAGGACGGCAAGTCGGTGACGGCGCTGGTGGAGATCAAGGCGCGCTTCGACGAGGCCGCCAACATCCGCCAGTCCCGCCAGCTGGAGCGCGCGGGCGCGCAGGTGGTCTACGGCTTCATCGACTGGAAGACCCATGCCAAGCTGAGCCTGGTGGTGCGGCGCGAGGGGGGCGAGCTGGTGACCTACAGCCATCTCGGCACCGGCAACTACCATCCGGGTACGGCGGGGATCTACACCGACCTCTCGCTCTTCACCTGCGACCGGGTGATGGGCCGCGACGTGGGCCAGGTCTTCAACTACGTCACCGGCTACATCAAGCCGGAGAGCCTGGAGAAGGTCGCGATCTCCCCGCATATGATCAAGCCGCGCATCCTCGAGGGCCTGGAGGCCGAGATCGCCCATGCGAAGGCCGGGCGGCCGGCGCAGGTCTGGGTGAAGGTCAATTCGATCACCGAGCCGGAGGTGATCGACGCGCTCTACGGGGCGAGCCGGGCCGGGGTGAAGATCGACATGGTCGTGCGCGGCATCTGCTCGCTCAGGCCCGGCGTGGCCGGCCTCTCCGACAACATCCGCGTCAAGTCGATCATCGGGCGGTTCCTCGAGCACAGCCGGATCGTGGCCTTCGGCAACGGCTACGGCCTGCCCTCGACCGAGGCGCGGGTCTATATCTCCTCGGCCGACTGGATGGAGCGCAACCTCAACCGCCGCATCGAGAGCCTCGTGGAGATCACCAACCCCACGGTGCATGCCCAGATCATGGACCAGATCATGGCGGCCAACATGCATGACCAGGCCCAGAGCTGGGTCGCCCAGCCGGACGGGCGGTTCGAGCGCCACGAGGCCGTGCCGGGGGCGGCGCTCTTCAACTGCCACAGGTTCTTCATGCAGAATCCCTCGCTCTCGGGACGCGGGCGGGCGGGGGCGCAGGACGTGGCGCCGCTGGTCAACGCCCACGATTGACGCGGCAACCGGGGGCTGCGAAGGCTGGCGCGGCGGAACCTGCGGGGAGAGCCATGCGGACAGGGACGCACGCGCAAGCCGGGGGGAGCGGGTCGGTCGCGGCGGAGACCGGCAAGGCCCGCCTGCGCCGGATCGGGGTGATCGACGTCGGGTCGAACTCGGTGCGGCTGGTGGTCTTCGACGGCATGGCCCGCAGCCCGGCCTATTTCTACAACGAGAAGGTGCTCTGCGGGCTCGGGGCCGGCCTGGGCAGCACCGGGCGGCTGAGCCCCAAGGGCTGGCGCTGCGCGCTGGCCGCGCTGCACCGCTATGCCGCGCTGGCCGGGCGCATGCAGCTCTCGGGCATGATCGCCGTGGCGACGGCGGCGGTGCGCGAGGCGCGGGACGGGCCGGATTTCTGCGCGCAGGTCGAGCGCGAGACCGGGTTGCAGCTGCATGTGGCCAGCGGCAGCGAGGAGGCGCAGCTCTCCGCGAAGGGCGTGCTCCTGGGATGGCCGGCGGCCGAGGGTCTGGTCTGCGACATGGGCGGCTCCTCGATGGAGCTCGCCCATGTCTCGGGCGGCCAGGTCCATGACCGCGCCACCGCGCCGCTGGGGCCGCTGAAGCTCGCCGAGATCGCCGACGGGGAGAAACGCGCCCGCTTCGTGCGCAAGCAGGTCAAGGCCCTGCGGCGGGCGGTGGCGGGCGAGCCCCGGCGGCTCTTTCTCGTGGGCGGCTCCTGGCGGGCGATCGCGCGGCTCGACATGGAGCGCCGGGGCTATCCGCTGAAGGTGCTGCATGGCTACGAGCCACCGGCCGCGCAGCTGCTCGAGACCCTCGCCTGGATCCGCGCCCGCGAGCCGGCCGAGCTCTCCGCCCTGACCGGGACCTCGATGGCGCGGCTCTCGCTGGTGCCGCTGGCGACGCTGGCGCTCGAGGAGCTGATCGCGCGGATCGAGCCCGGGCGGATCGCGGTTTCCGCCTATGGGCTGCGCGAGGGCCTGCTCTACCGGCAGATGCCCGAGGCGGTGCGCAGGCTCGATCCGCTGATCGAGGCCTGCCGGCACATGGAGGCGGCCGCTTCCCGCATGCCGGGATTCGGCGAGACGCTCTTCGACTGGCTGGGGCCGCTCTATGCCGGGCGGAGCGCGGCGGAGCTGCGGCTGGTTCATGCCGCCTGCCTGCTGCACGACGCGAACTGGCGGGCGCATCCGGACTACCGGGCGGAGCTCTGCTTCGATTCCGTGACCCGCGGCAATGTGGGCGGCATCGACCATCCCGACCGGGTTTTCCTAGGGCTGGCGCTTCTGAACCGCTACAAGGCCACCGCCCCGGATGCGACGGCGACGCTCTTCCGGGGGATCCTGCCGGAGCCGCGCGCCGCGGAGGCCGTGATCCTCGGCCGGGCGATGCGGCTCGGGGCGATGCTCTCGGGATCCGCGACCGGGGTGCTGGAGCATGCCAGGCTCGAGCCCGGCGACGGCAGGCTGACCCTGACCCTGTGCGGCCCGGCGCGGGAATTCGCCGGGGAGGTCGTCGAGCGGCGGCTCCAGTCCCTGGCATCGCGCCTCGACGCCACGGGCGTGATGATCTGCGCCGAATAGGGCGTCCCCATGGGGACGCATTTCAACGCGTTGTTTTATATGGGAAAAAGAGTTAACGGATTCGCTCCGCGCCGTCGGCGCTCCTGTGCGGGCGGATGTGTCACTTGCCGGATCCGCGAGGGGAGGCGGCGGCCTCTCGGGGATTCGGCCGCCGGCACGATCGGGCGGGCCGAGCGCGCGGGGACGGGATCGTACCCGCGACCCTCGCCGCCGACTCCTATTCCTCCCGCGGCCGGGGTGTTCCAGCCCGATCGACCCGTGGCGATCGGGCCGCGCCGGCCCTGCCGGGGGCCGGCGCGCTTCGCACGCCGTCCAGGGCCGACCCGTCCCGATCCTCGACCGAAGGTGACGCTGCACCCCCCTCGCCCTGCGGCTTGCGCCTCCGGGCGACCGGACCGGGCAAGGCGCCACCGGCGCCTCGCCTTTTCGGTCCGGGGACATGCGGTGCGGGCCGCGCGGGGCGCGGCCTTTTCTCTGTTCCGAACATTGGCCTCGGGCTGCAGTATCGGTCGGTAGGAGGGGCCGTTGGTTGGACGTCCTGGAAGGGACGGGATCGCACCTGCCGGAGGCGCGGCGGGGGCCATGCTGCGGGAGCCGCCCGGAAATGAAGAAAGCGGCCTGCAGACAGCAGGCCGCCCCATTCTTCCCCCCCGACTTGGGCCAGCGCCAACGGGTCATCCGGTTCACACAGCAAAGGGTCGCGACCTCGTTGAGGGCCGCGACACGCCGTGGAAGACGCCCATCGTTCGGCTGGCGAATATAATCAGCTTCATGCAACCGATGCAATGCAAATCTGTGCCGAGCGCATGGCTCGGGCTGCCGGACGGGGCGGGGATGCGGGATTGCGCGCCCCTGCGGCTTCGCCTACATCGGCGCGACCCAAGGCCTGCCCGGGAGTCCCGCCGCCGATGCGACTGACCCAGTATTTCCTGCCCGTGCTGAAGGAGACGCCGGCCGAGGCGCAGATCGCCAGCCACCGGCTGATGCTCAGGGCCGGCATGATCCGGCAGGCGAGCGCGGGCATCTATTCCTGGCTGCCGCTGGGCTACAGGGTGCTGCGGCGCATCGAGACCATCGTGCACGAGGAGCAGCAGCGCGCGGGCCATATCCCGATGCTGATGCCGACGATCCAGTCGGCCGATCTCTGGCGCGAGAGCGGGCGCTACGACGATTACGGCGAGGAGATGCTGCGCCTCCGCGACCGGCACGACCGCGAGCTGCTCTACGGGCCGACCAACGAGGAGCTGATCACCGAGATCTTCCGGACCGGCGTGGCGAGCTACAAGGAGCTGCCGCTGACGCTCTATCACATCCAGTGGAAGTTCCGCGACGAGATCCGGCCGCGCTTCGGGGTGATGCGCGGGCGCGAGTTCCTGATGAAGGACGGCTACAATTTCGACCTGACCAAGGACGACGCGCTGCACGCCTACAACCGCCACATGGTCAGCTATATCCGCACCTATGAGCGCATGGGGCTGAAGGCGATCCCGATGCGCGCGGATTCCGGGCCGATCGGCGGCGACAATACCCACGAGTTCCTCGTGCTGGCCCCCACCGGCGAGAGCGGGGTCTATTACGACCGGGCGGTGACCGACCTCACGCTCGGGGAGCGCGCGATCGACTATGGCGACCGCGCGGCGGTGGCGGCGATCTGCACCGACTGGACCACGCCCTATGCGCGCACCGACGAGACCCACGACCCCGCGCTCTTCGCGGCGCTGCCCGAGGCGCGGCGCGTGGAGGGGCGGGGCATCGAGGTGGGCCAGATCTTCTATTTCGGCACCAAGTATTCCGAACCGCTGAAGGCGCTGGTCTCGACCGAGGAGGGCGAGCGGGTGCCGGTGCACATGGGCTCGCACGGCATCGGCGTCTCGCGCCTCGTGGGCGCGATCATCGAGGCGAGCCACGACGATCGCGGCATCGTCTGGCCCGAGGGCGTGGCGCCGTTCCGGGTCGGGCTGGTGAACCTGCGCCAGGGCGACGGCGCGACGGACGCGGCCTGCGCGGCGCTCTACGGCGAGCTGCGCGCGGCGGGACTCGATCCGCTCTATGACGATCGCGACGAGCGGGCGGGGGCGAAATTCGCGACCATGGACCTGATCGGCCTGCCCTGGCGCATCACCGTCGGGCCGCGGGGGCTCGCGGCGGGCAAGGTCGAGCTCACCGCGCGGCGGAGCGGCGAGACCGAGGAGATGTCGCCCGCCGAGGCCGTGGCGCGCTGCACCGAGATCTACCGCGGGCATTGAACGGCGCCGCCGCCCGATCCGGAACGGAGACTGCCTTGAGCGATCCGGTCGCAGATCCCCGAGCCTTCGCCGCCTTCGAATGGGCGATCGCCTGGCGCTATCTGCGGGCCCGGCGGCGCGACGGCGGGATCTCGGTGATCGCCTGGTACGCGCTCCTGGGGGTGACGCTGGGGGTGGCGACGCTGATCGTCGTGCAGGCGGTGATGATCGGCTTCCGCGAGGAATTCACCGCGCGCATCCTCGGCGCCAATGCCCATGTCACGATCTACTATTCCACCGAGGCGGATGAATTCGGCGCGCCGAGCCGGCTGATCGGGGATTACGACGACCTCGCGGCGCGGCTCGGGGCGGTGCCGGGGGGGACGCGGGCGGCGCCGCTGATCCGCGGCCAGGTGCTGGCCTCGGCGCGGGGACGCTCGACCGGCGTCGAGGTGCTGGGCTCGCGGCTGGAGGATCTGCGCGCGGTGCCGCTGATCGCCGAGCCCGAGACCGCCGCGGGCGATCTCGGCCGGCTCGGCGAGGGCATCGCCATCGGCTCGGGCGTGGCGCGCTCGCTCGGGGTCGGGGTGGGCGAGGTGGTCACGCTGGTCTCGCCCGAGGGCATGGACACGCCCTTCGGCACCCAGCCGAGGATCAACGACTACGAGGTGGTCTATGTCTTCGGGGTCGGACGCTTCGACATCGACAATACCCGCGCCTATCTGCCCTTCGCCGAGGCGCAGGCCTTCTTCAACCGCGAGGGCGCGGCGGACGAAATCGAGGTGATGCTGGCCGAGCCCTCGCGCGCCGACGAGCTCGCGCCCGCACTGGGTGCGGCGGCGGGGCCGCGCGGGCTGGTCTGGACCTGGCGCGACGCCTCGGGCGCCTTTCTGTCCGCCCTCGACGTGGAGCGGCGGGTGATGTTCATCATCCTCAGCCTGGTGGTGCTGATCGCCGCGCTCAACATCATCTCCGGGCTGGTGATGCTGGTGAAGAACAAGGGCCGGGACATCGGCATCCTGCGCACCATGGGGCTGACCGAAGGCGCAATCATGCGCATCTTCTTTCTCTGCGGCGCGCTGATCGGGGTGGCGGGCACGGTGGCCGGGGTGATCCTCGGCTGTCTCTTCGCCTTCTACATCAAGGACATCCAGGCGGTGGTGGAATGGATCTCCGGCGGTTCGGTGTGGAATCCCGAGATCCGCTATCTCACCGAGATCCCGGCGCGGCTCCGGCCCGGCGACGTGGCGGCGGTGGCGGGCATGGCGCTGGGGCTCTCCTTCCTCATCACCATCTGGCCGGCGCGGAGCGCCGCCCGGCTCGATCCGGTCGAGGCCCTGCGCCATGAGTGAGGCGCTGGGGCTCGAGGGCGTGGTCAAGGTCTATAATGCCGGCGCCCCCGCGGCGGTCGAGGTGCTGGCGGGCGCCTCGCTGACCCTGGCCGCGGGCGAGGTGGCGGCGCTGGTCGCGCCCTCGGGGGCGGGCAAGTCGACGCTTTTGCATATCGCCGGTCTGCTCGAAGCGCCGAGCGCGGGCGAGGTGCGCATCGCCGGCATGGCGGTCGCGGGCCGGGACGAGCGGGCGCGCACGCGGGCGCGGCGCGACACCATCGGCTTCGTCTATCAGTTCCACCACCTGCTGCCGGAATTCACCGCGCTCGAGAACGTCGCCCTGCCGCAGCGCGCGGCGGGGCGGGGGCGCGCTGAGGCGGAGGCGCGCGGGAGCGCGTTGCTCGAGGCGGTCGGGCTCGGCGCGCGGCTCGGCCACCGGCCGGCGGAGCTCTCGGGCGGCGAGCAGCAGCGGGTCGCCCTGGCGCGCGCGCTCGCCAACCGGCCGCGGCTGCTGCTCGCCGACGAGCCGACGGGCAATCTCGACCCGGAGACCTCGGCTTCGGTCTTCGCGATGCTGATGGCGCTGGTGCGCGAGACCGGGCTCGCGGCGCTGATCGCCACGCATAACCTGGAGCTCGCCGCTCAGATGGACCGGCGCCTCCGGCTGGAGGCGGGCCGCGTCGTGGAGGGATAGCTGGCCCGGGCGTCGGACGATCATCCGCAGATGCCTTTCACCGCGGCCCAGCCCCCGGCATCGAGCAAGGGCTCTGCTCCGGCGCCGGGGGGCGGGACGGCGGCGGAGTCGATCCCGCCCGCCGCGACGCCGAAGGGCAGCGGGTCGATGCCGGCGTCCTGGAGCCGCCGCATCGCCGCGGCGACCTCCTCCGGCGCCGGCGGGCGGAGCGCTTCCGCGGCGGCCCGGCCGAGGGCGGCCTCGCCGAGGCGGCCGGTCACCACGAAGGCGAGATCGCCGAAGAGCCCGGCGCGCCGCATCAGCGTGTCGAGCGGCGCCCGGCCCGCGGCGAGCGCGATCCAGCCGGCGATCACCTCGGGCGAGGGAGCCTCGGCGATGGTTCCGCGGCCGATCAGCAGGAGATCGCCCGGCAGCGCGGCCGCGGGCGCGTCGCCGAGATCGAGCACGGCGATGCGCGGCCCGGGCGCCGGGGCGAGGCGCTCGGCGATCCGGCCGAGGGCGCGATGGCCCTCCGGCGCGGCGCAGAGCTCGCCGCCCTGCTCCATCAGGCCGATCAGCATGTGCTCGCCGATCTCTTCGGCCAGTTCCGGCGGGACCATGCGCCGGGCCTGGTCGCGGATCAGCCCGGGCCCGTAGAGGACGAGCATGACCAGCGCGGCGAGGGCAAGCAGCGGCCCGAGCACCGGACGCGGCCGGGGCGGTGCCGCGCGCGGCCGGGCGCGCTCGGCGGCGCGGGAGACCGCCGCGATGGCCTCGATCATGTCGCGGTCGCGGATCGCCAGCGTCTCGCCGGTCTCCGGCCCGGTGGCGAAGATCGTGGCGCCGTCCCGCGAGCCGATCGCCTGGGTCCCGGCGAGCGCCCAATGGGCGAGCGGGCGTTCCTCGAGATCGCTGAGCAGCAGCGTGGTGCGGCCGAAGGAGACGATGACCTCGCGGGGCTGCGCGCCCGGCGCCTCGCGCCAGAATCCGGTCGCCTCGAGGCGGAGGTATCGGTCGAGCGCGGTCCTGGGCAGCGGCACGGGGCCTCCGGATCTGGCAGGTTGTGGTCCTGCTCTAAAGCCGGCGCCGGCGATTGTCATGCCGGCGCGCGCCGCCGCTCTGGACAGTCGAGCCGCGGCGCGCTTCTGTCGCGGCATGGCGCGACCGCTCCCCCGGATTCTCTCCACTCCGACCGCGCGCGGCGCGGCCTCGATCCTCTTCGGCATGGTGCTCCTGGGGTTCACCGACAATTTCGTGCGCGTCATCGCCGCGGAGAGCGGGCTCTGGCAGTTCCATGCGTTGCGCAGCGCCCTGGCGGTGCCGCTGATGGTCGTGGCGGCCCTGCTCCTCGGCATGCGGCTCTGGCCGCGGCGCTGGAAGGCGGTGGCGGTGCGCGGCGGGGTTCAGGCGGCCTCGATGCTGATCTATTTCGGGGCGCTCGCCTTCATGCCGATCGCGCAGGTGGCGGCGGGGCTCTTCACCGCGCCGATCTTCGTGCTGCTTTTCGCGGCGGTCTTCTTCGGCCATCGGATCGGGCCGCGTCGGCTGGCCGCGGCGGGGATCGGCTTCCTCGGCATCCTGGTGATGCTGCGGCCCGATCCGGCGAGCCTCGACCTCGCGACCTTCGTGCCGGTGGCGGCGGGGGCCCTCTACGGGCTGTCGAACCTGCTGACCCGGGAATGGTGCGCCGAGGAGCCGGTGGCAGCACTCCTGCTCTCCTTCTTCCTCATCCTCGGGCTTGCGGGCGTCGTGGGCAGCCTCGCCGTCGCGGGGCTGCCCGCCGCCGAGGGCGCGCCGAGCGCGGCGGATTTCCTGGTGCGGCCCTGGGGGCCGCTTTCGGGACCGGCGCTGCTCGTAATCGTCCTTCAGGCGGTGGGGTCGCTGCTCGCGGTGGGATGCATCGCCTGGGGCTACCAGTCGGGGGAGACCAGCTACCTGACGGTCTTCGAGTATTTCTTCCTGGCCACGGCGAGCTTCTGGGCCTGGGCGATCTGGGGCGAGACGCTGGATGCGCTCGGCTATCTCGGCATCGCGCTGATCGTCGGGTCGGGCCTCATGATCGCGCTTTCGGCGGCGCCGGGCACCAGTGCCGCGCGGCTCTGAGAGCGACGGCCCTTCCGCCTGAGCGGCGCTGTTGCAAAAGGAACGAGTGTCGGAAGATGGAAGAGGCCGCGCCCCGCGCGGCGTCATACGACATTCTGCCGAATCGATCGGCCCGAGGATATTCCGAACCGGCAAAGGCGAGGCACCGCCTCGCGCCAAATCCGCGGGAGAAGGCGGCGTCATCTTTGGGGACGGGCGCCGGGGCGGGGTGAAAGTTGACGGCGGGGCGCGCGCTCAGGCGGCTTCGGCGGGCCGGAAGCGGCCGTAGAAGGTCTCGCCGCTCGCGGCCATCTCGCGCAGGAGCGCCGGCGGCTCGAAGCGCGAGCCCTGGCCCGCGGCGAGCCCGTCGCAGATCTCCACCGCCCGGGCGGCGCCGAGCAAGTCGAGCCAGGAGAACGGCCCGCCCGACCAGGGCATGAAGCCCCAGCCGAGGATGGCGCCGACGTCGCCCTCGCGGATGTCGGTGAGCACGCCCTGCACGAGCGCGCGCACCGCTTCGAGCGTCTGGATCATCGCGAGGCGGTGCTGGACCTCCGCAAGGGCGGGCTGGTCGGCGCGCGGCGGCCAGAGGTCGCGCAGCGCGGACCAGAGCCCCTCGCGCTTGCCCTTCTCGTCATAGGCGTAGAAGCCGGCCCCGGCCTTGCGTCCCAGACGGCCGAGCTCGGCGAGCTTGAAGAGCACGCCGTCGGCGGGGCTCTCGGGATAGGCGTCGCCCATGGCGGCCCGGGTCGCCTTCGCGATCTTCACGCCGAGGTCGATCGAGGTCTCGTCGACGAGCTGGAGCGGGCCGAGCGGGAAGCCGAGCTGGCGCGCGGCGTTCTCGATCAGCGCCGGCTCGACGCCCTCGGCCAGCATGCGCACGCCTTCGTTGATGTAGGGGATGATGCAGCGGTTGGCGTAGAAGAAGCGGGCGTCGTTGACCACGATCGGGGTCTTGCGGATCTGGCGCACGAAATCGAGCGCCTTGGCCACGGCGCGGTCGCCGGTCCCGTTCCCGCGGATGATCTCGACCAGCGCCATCTTGTGCACCGGCGAGAAGAAATGGATGCCGATGAAATTCGCCGGATCGCGGCTCGCGCGGGCGAGCTCGCCGATCGGCAGGGTCGAGGTATTGGTGGCGAAGATCGCGTCCTCGGGCAGGTGCGCCTCAGCGCGGGCGGTCGCCTCGGCCTTGACGGCCGGATCCTCGAAGACCGCCTCGATGGCGAGGTCGCAGCCGGCGAGTGCCGCGTAGTCCGGGGTGGCGGTGATGCGGGCCAGCACCGCCTCGCGCTGCTCGGGCGTGGTCTTCTTGCGCTTCACCGCCTCGTCGAGCAGGCCCTCGGCATGGGCGCGGCCGCGGTCGGCGGCCTCCTGGTCGCGGTCGACCAGCACCACCTCGATCCCGGCCAGGGCCGCGACATGGGCGATGCCCGCGCCCATCATGCCGGCGCCGATCACCCCGAGCTTGGCGACCTTCTGGTCGGGTGCGGCCGGGCGCAGGGCGCCCTTCTCCAGCGCCTGCTTGTTGAGGAAGAGCGAGCGGATCATCGCCTCGGAGGAGGGATTCATCAGCACGCTCGTAAACCAGCGCGCCTCGATCGTCAGCGCCGTGTCGAAGGGCACCAGCGCGCCCTCGTAGATGGCGCTGAGCATCGCCCGGGCGGCGGGATAGACGCCTTGCGTGCGTCCGTGGACCATGGCGGAGGCGCCAACGAAGGTCATGAAGCCGGCGGGGTGGTAGGGTGCGCCGCCGGGCATTCTGTAGCCCTTGGCGTCCCAGGGCTTGACGAGGTCGGGGGCTTGCGCGGCGAGCACCCAGTCCTTGGCGTTCTGGATCAGGTCGCGGGCGGGCACGACCTCGTCGATCAGCCCGGCGGATTTGGCGGCCCGGGCGTCGAGCATCCTGCCTTCGAGCAGGATCGGGGCGGCGGCCATGACGCCGACCATGCGGGTGAGCCGGGTGGTGCCGCCGGCGCCGGGAAAGAGGCCGACGAGGATCTCGGGCAGGCCGACGCGGGCCCGGGGATCGTCGGCGAGAAAGCGGCGGTGGCAGGCGAGGCCGATCTCGGTGCCGATGCCCGCCGAGATGCCGGGGGAGGCCCAGGCGACCGGCCTGCCGCCCTTGTGGGTCTTGGGGTCCATGCCGGCGCGCTCGATCCGGCGCAGGAGCCGGTGCATCGCCATCGTGCCCTCGAAGAGGCCGCGTGCGGGGTCGTCGCCGGCGCGGGTCTTCATCGTCGCGAGCAGGCCCAGATCCATGCCGCCGGCGAAATCGGCCTTGCCGGAGGTGAGCACGATGCCCCGGACGGCGGGATCGGCGAGGGCGGCGTCGAAGGCGGCCTCGAGCTCGGCGATGCCCTCTTCGGTCAGCACGTTCATCGAGCGGTCGGGCAGGTCCCAGGTGATGGTGGCGATGCCGTCGGCGTCGGTCTCAGAAGAAAAGATCGTCATCCCGGGACTCCTCGATCTGCCGGCCGGGCCGGCCCGGCGGGCGTCCCGCAGTGGGACGCTGTGCAAGTCGCTGATTTTGCGTTATTATTCATAGGGGTCGCCATCGCGGCGGGTGTAGCGGGTGCCGTGCTCGTCGTCGATGGCGATCAGGTCCACGTCGCTGTAGTGGCAGCGGTCGGCCGCGGTGCGGGTGCCGATCTCGAGATAGACCGCCGGGGCGGGCCCGCGGTTCAGGAAGTGATGGCCCTCGCCGCTGGCGGCGGGGAAGCCGGCGGATTCGCCCGGCCCGAGCTCCGCCTCGCCGCGGTCCTCGATCAGGGTCAGACGGCCCGCGAGCACGAGCACCATCTCCTCCTCGACCTCGTGCCAGTGGCGCAGCGAGGAGATCGCGCCCGGCGGCAGCGTCGTCAGGTTGACACCGAACTGGGTGAGCCCGGCGGCATCGCCGAGGCGGAGCCGGCAGCGGTCGGCGAAGTCGCGGGCGAGCGGCGCGGGGTAGTCGGATCCGCGGGTCACTGGGGCCGTGGCGATGTCGATCCGGGGCATCAGCGCGGCCCCGCGAAGGGCGTGCCGTCGCGATAGGTGAAGCGTGCCTTGCCGGCCTCGACCTCGACCACGAGATCGACGTCGGAATAGGTCGCCACCTCGCGCGGCGCGCGGGTTCCGACGACGAGGAAGCGCGCCTCCCGATCGGTCCGGTTCAGGAACTGGTGCCCGTTCGGATCGCCCGCGGGAAAGGCGGCGCAGTCGCCGGGGCGCATGAGCGTTTCGCCCTCGTCCTGGACCAGGATCAGCTCGCCTTCGGTGACCATGACGAATTCGTCCTCGTGCCGGTGCCAGTGCCGCAGCGAGGAGCGCGCGCCGGGTGCCAGGATCACCAGATTGGCGCCGAACTGCGTCAGCCCGCCGGCGTCGCCGAGGCGCAGCGAGGAGCGCCCCGCCATCTGCGCGGCATAGGGCTCGGGGTAGATCGAGCCGGTTCGGAGCGGGACCGCGTCCATGTCGATCTTGGGCATCACGCGCTCGCGGTTGCGGCGGCCGGGCCGCGGGATTGGCGCATCTCAGGTCTCCTTGAGGATCGTGCCGTCGGTCCGGGCGTAGATCCGGCGCGGGCCGTCATGGGTCACGATCAGGTCGTGCTCGGGATAGTGGATGCGATCCTGCGCCCTGCGCGTGCCGACGACCAGATAGGTGGCGTCCGCGGTGCCGCGATTCTCCAGGCGATGCGCGTTCTCCGCGCCGGCGGCCCAGGCGGCGGCATCGCCGGCCGCGAGTGGGGTCTCGCCGATGTCCTCGACCAGGGTAAGACTGCCCTCGATCACGTAGACGAATTCGTCCTCGGTCTCGTGCCAGTGGCGCATGGAGGTCTTGCCGCCGGGATGCAGGATCTCCAGATGCGCGCCGAACTGCGTCAGCCCGGCGGCGTCGCCGAGGTTGGCGTTGCTGTACTCGCCGAGATCCTCGCCGGTGAAAGGATGGATCACGTGGCGGCGGGCGAAGGGCGGGCGGGCGATCTTCGGCATCAGCGCGGGCCTCCCCGTCGGGGGCCGCCGTTGCGGCCATTCGGTGCGCGCAATGCGCGCGAGCATTGTTTGCCGGTTTCGCGCCTGTTGGCGCGAAACGACTGCTCTCCAGGTTTCAAGGCCGTATGAAGCCCCGGGTCCGTTCTTGACGCCCGGCGGCGGGGGAGGGCGGCGGCGCGCTCCATCAGACGCGCTCGATGATGGTGGCGGCCCCCATGCCGGAGGCGACGCAGAGCGTGGCGAGCGCCGTGCCCTGGCCCGAGCGCTCCAGCTCGTCGAGGGCGGTGCCGAGGATCATCGCGCCGGTGGCGCCGAGCGGGTGGCCCATGGCGATGGCGCCGCCGTTGACGTTGAGGCGGGCGGGGTCGGCGTCGAAGGCCTGCAGGAAGCGCAGCACCACGGCGGAGAAGGCCTCGTTGACCTCGAAGAGGTCGATGTCGCCGATTTCCATGCCGGCCGCGGCGAGGATCTTTTCGGTGACCGGGACCGGGCCGGTGAGCATGATCGTGGGATCGGTGCCGATCTTGGCAGTGGCGCGGATGCGGGCGCGGGGGGTGAGGCCATGGGCGGCGCCGAAATCCTTCGAGCCGATCAGGAGCGCCGCGGCGCCGTCGACGATGCCGGAGGAATTGCCGGCGTGGTGAACATGGGCGATGCGCTCCAGATGCGGGTATTTCAGGATCGCCACAGCGTCGAAGCCAGGCATGGTCTCGCCCAGATCCTTGAAGGCGGGCTTGAGCGCGCCGAGCGATTGCATGTCGGTGCCGGGGCGCATGTGCTCGTCGGTCTCCAGGATCGCCAGGCCGTTCCGGTCGCGGACGGGGACGATGGAGCGGGCGAAGCGGCCCTCGGCCCAGGCCTGCGCCGCCCGGCGCTGGCTCTCAACGGCGAAGGCGTCGCAATCGTCGCGGGAGAAGCCGTATTCGGTGGCGATGATGTCGGCCGAGATGCCCTGGGGCACGAAATAGGTCCGGAAGGCGAGCGAGGGATCGACGGCGATCGCGGCGCCGTCCGAGCCCATGGGCACGCGGCTCATCATCTCGACGCCGCCGGCGACATAGCCCGCCCCGGCGCCGGCGCGGACCTGGTTGGCGGCGAGGTTCACCGCCTCGAGGCCCGAGGCGCAGAAGCGGTTGATGGAGAGGCCGGGCACGCGCTCGCCGATGCCGGAGGCGAGCACGGCGGAGCGGGCGAGGCAGCCGCCCTGCTCGCCGACCTGGGTGGCATTGCCCCAGATTACGTCCTCGACGGCGTTCTCCGGCAGGCCGTTGCGCGCCTGGAGCGTGTCGAGGGTGAGTGCGGAGAGCCGCAGCGCGGTGACCTCGTGCAGGGCGCCGTCGGGGCGGCCCTTGCCGCGCGGGGTGCGGATCGCGTCGAAGATATAGGCGTCGGTCATCCGATGTCTCCGTCAGGCGCGGTCGGCGGGGTTTCCGGGCATCAGCGCGTAGGGGGGCTTCCAGCCCGGCAGGGCGGCGATGCGGTCGAGCCAGGCGTCGATCGCCGGCAGCGCCTTGCGGTCGAAGCCGAAGGGCTCGGGGTAGAAGAGATAGCCGCAGCAGGCGAGGTCGGCAAGGCTCGGGGCCTCGCCCACCATCCACTCCCGACCGGCGAGGTGGCGCTCGAGCGTGCCGAGCGCCGCCCCGACCCGGTTGGCGAGCCAGGTCTCGGCCGCGGGGAGGCGCCGGTCGGCGGGGAGGAAGTTCATCAGGAAGCGCAGGGCGCCCTGCTGGCCGGAGCCCTTCTGGCCGTCCCAGAACATCCAGCGCAGCATATCGGGGCGCAGCTCGGGCGGGGGCAGGAAGCTTCCGGTGCTCTCGGCCACATGGAGCTGGATGACGCAGGACTGGGTGAGCACGGTTCCGTCCTCGACGAAGACCGGGGCCTCGCCCATCTCGTTGAGGGCGAGGAACTCCGGCCTGCGGGCGCCGCCGTGGAAGAAATCGAGCCAGACCGGCTCCCAGGGGTAGCCGGCGAGCTCCAGGGTGAGCGCGGCCTTGTAGCAATTGCCGCTCTCGCCGAAGCAGTGGAGCCTTGCGGTCATGTGCCCTCCCTCCCGCGGCGGAGCTTAGAACGCCTCGGAGGGAAGCGCCATCACCGGCTCGGCGCCCGAGCGGATGCGCGCGAGGTGGAGCGCGGTCGCGGGCAGGAGGCGGATCATGTAGTAGCGCCCGGTGGCGAGCTTGGCGCGGTGGAAATCCTCGTCGCCGGCGAGCGCCGCCCGGGCCATGCGCGCCCACATCAGCCCCAGGCAGACATGGCCGAAGAGATGCAGGAAGTCGGTGGAGCCGGCGAGCGCCGCGTCGGGGTTCTTCATGCCGGTCTCGACGAAGAAGGTCGCCGCCGCCTGCAGGTCCTTGGACGCCGCCTTCAGCGGGTCGAGGAAGTCGGCCTTCAGGGTCGCGTCAGATTCGTTGGCCTTGATGAAATCCTTCACCAGCGCGAAGAAGGCCATGGCGTGCCTGCCGCCGTCCTGGGCGAGCTTGCGGCCGACGAGGTCGAGCGCCTGGATGCCGTTCGCACCCTCGTAGATCATGGTGATGCGCGCGTCGCGCGCGAAGCGGCTCATGGGCCAGTCCTCGGTATAGCCGTGGCCGCCGAAGACCTGCTGCGCCTGGACCGCGCTGGCGAAGCCCTGGTCGGTGAGGAAGCCCTTGATGACCGGGGTGAGCAGCGACACCAGCCCCTCGGCATCCGCGTCGCCGCAGCGGGCGGAGGCGTCGATCAGGCTCGCGGCCCAGAGGATGAAGGCGCGGCCGCCCTCGACGAAGGCGCGCTGGTCCATCAGCGCCCGGCGGATGTCGGGATGCACGATCAGCGGATCGGCCGGGCCCTCGGGGTTGGCCGGGCCGGTGACGGCGCGGCCCTGGAGCCGCTCGCGGGCGTAGGCGGCGGCGGCCTGGTAGGCGGCGGCGGCCTGGGCGAGGCCCTGCACGCCGACCGAGAGGCGCGCCTCGTTCATCATGGTGAACATGGCGCGCAGGCCGTCATGGGCCGCGCCGACGAGAAATCCCGTGGCGCCGTCGTAGTTCATCACGCAGGTGGCATTGCCGTGAATGCCCATCTTCTCCTCGAGCTTGCCGCAGGAGAGCGCGTTGCGCTCGCCCAAGCCGCCGTCGGGTTTCACGAGGAATTTCGGCACGATGAAGAGCGAGATTCCCTTGACGCCCGAAGGTCCGCCGGGGATCCTGGCCAGCACGAGATGGATGATGTTCTCGCTCAGGTCGTGCTCGCCGGCGGAGATGAAGATCTTTTGTCCCGTCACCGCGTAGCTGCCATCGTCCCGGGGCTCGGCGCGGGTTCGCAGCAGGCCGAGATCGGTGCCGCAATGCGGCTCGGTGAGGTTCATGGTCCCGCTCCATGTCCCCGCGACCAGCTTCGGCAGGTAGGTCCGCTTCTGCTCGTCGGAGCCATGGGCGTGGATGGCGTTATAGGCGCCGTGGCTCAGGCCCCAGTACATGTTGAGCGCCATGTTCGCACCGGCATGCATCTCGCCGATGGCGGTGTTGAGCACATGCGGCATGCCCTGGCCGCCGTAGTCGGGATCGAGGTCGAGGCCGATCCAGCCTCCCGAGGCGATCAGGTCGTAGGCCGCCTTGAAGCCCTCGGGGGTGCGCACCACGCCGTTCTCCAGCCGGCAGCCCTCGCGGTCGCCGGTCGCGGCGAGCGGCGCGAGCACGTCGCGGGCGATGCGGCCGGCCTCGCCGAGGATGGCGGCGGTGAAGTCGCGGTCGAGATCCGCGAAGCCGGGGACCGGACTCTCCTGTACGGCGAGCATGTCGTGGAGGATGAATTCGAGGTCGCGAAGCGGCGGGTCGTAGGCGGACATGCCGGATCCCCTGTCTGTGCAGTGTCGAGATGTGGCGCGGGCCTGCCGGCGCCGGAAGGGCGGTCCGCATCGATAGTCGTAATGGGATTATCGCGCAACTGGGCTCTCCGCGGGTTCCGGCCCGAGGGGGAGGATGCGCAGAAGGCCGGCGCGGTTCAAGGCGAAAAGGCGGCGCCCGCCGCATACCCGTTCCTCCCCGCGCGGCCCGGCGGTTTCCGTTTGAAACTGCTCCGGCAATGTGAGCAAATCCGCCGGTCCGATCGAGGAGCCCATGGAACCCTCCGCCGCCGACATCGAGAAGACCCGCATCGCCGGGCAGTTCGTCCGGGCGCTGCCGCATTCGCGCGACCTCGGGATGGAGATCGTCGGCATCGGCGAGGGCTGGGCGGAGATGGCGCTCGACTACGATCCGCGCTTCGTCGGCGATCCCGAGACCGGCGTGCTGCACGGCGGCGTGGTCACCGCCCTGCTCGACACCTGCGGCGGCGCGAGCGTGATGGCGCATCCCTCCGCGCCCGCGAGCACGGCGACGATCGACCTGCGCATCGACTACATGCGGGCGGCGACGCCGGGAAAGCGGCTCGTCGCCCGGGCGGAATGCTATCGCATCACCCGCACGGTCGCCTTCGTGCGGGCCGTCGCCTACACGGAATCGCTCGAGGAGCCGGTGGCCGCCGCCAGTGGCGCCTTCACCGTCGAGACGGGGCGGGCGTGATGGCGCGGCCGCGGCCCGAGCCGGTGCAGGTGGTCAAGCAGCGCCGCGACGCGGCGCTGGCGCGCATGGTCGAGGCGGTGCCCTATATCCGGCATCTGGGCGTCGTCTTCGACCGCCGCGGCGACGAGCTGACCGCACAGCTGCCCTATGACGAGAAGCTGATCGGCAATCCCATGCTGCCGGCGCTGCACGGGGGCGCGATCGGCGCCTTCCTCGAGATCACGGCGATCATGGAACTCGCCTGGGCGCTGGTCTGGGAGCGCATGGAGGGCGGCGGCCCGCCGGCCGCGGCGATCGAGGCGGGGCAAATCCCGCCGCTGCCCCAGACTATCGACTTCACCGTGGGCTACCTCCGCTCCCGGCCGCCGCGCGATGCCTATGCGCCG
>CALMSR010000069.1 GCA_937872465.1 uncultured Paracoccaceae bacterium | reverse complement strand
CCCTCCAGCCGCGCCTGCCAGAGGTTCGCCCCCTCCAGCCGCGCCTGCCAGAGGTCCGCCCCCTCCAGCCGCGCCTGTCAGAGGTTCGCCCCCTCCAGCCGCGCCCCGCTGAGGTATGCCCCCTCCAGCCGCGCCCCGCTGAGGTCCGCCCCCTCCAGCCGCGCCCCGAAGAGGTTCGCCCCCTCCAGCCGCGCCTGCCAGAGGTTCGCCCCCTCCAGCCGCGCCCCGCTGAGGTATGCCCCCTCCAGCCGCGCCCCGGCGAGCCTTGCACCGACCAGGGTGACATTTTCCCCAACGATATTACGCAGGTCCCGGCCGCGCAGGTCGAGCTGCGGGAGGTCGGCGATGGCGCTGGCGCGTTCGGTGCGCCAGTCTTCAGCGAAGTCGGTGTCGAGGTCGGCGAAGATCCGGTCGCAGGCGGCGATCTCGTGCACGAGGCACCATTCGCGGCGGTCGTGGGCGGCTTGCCGCGGGAGCGGGTCGGCTCCCGGACCACGCGGCTGGCCGCAGACCGCCATGTCCAGACCCTCGCGCTTGCACCAGGTCTCGCGGAAGGCGGTGCGGGCGGTCTCCCAGTCGCGCCAGCCGGCGGGCAGGTCGACCAGCTCGACGTTGCTGACGTTGGCGCGCGCCAGCGGGGGTTGGTCGGCGGTGGGCCAGGCGGTGCGGACGAGGCTGACATAGGCGAGGAGGAGGCCGAGCGCCCAGAGGCCGGCGTGGCGGCGGAGGGAGTCGCGGAGCGCGGCCGCGAGAATACGGACGCGAGCGGGGTGCCGCCGTCGCAGCAGCTCGCGGAGTGCGGTCCAGAGCGGGGGGTGCTCGGAAGGCGGAGGCCGGTTGCCGGAGAGCCAGGCGTGGGCGGTTTGCCAGCCGGTTATGCCGGCGGCGAGCGCGATCAGGAAGCAGGCGGCGAGGAAGAGCGTGAGGAACGGGCGGTGGGCCGGCATCGACCACAACCAGAAGAAGTAGAGGGCCAGCGGGGTGGCGGCCCAGACGAGGAGGAAGCTCGCGAGATTGCCCAAGCCGCGCAGGGGGCGGGCGGGGAGGAAGGGGCCGCCGCGGACCGACAGCGCCCAGTCGTTGACCAGCCAGGGGACGAGGGCGTCGCCGACGGGCTGTCCGTCGGCGGTCGTCGGCTCGGTAAGGTCGGCGATGGCGTCCCAGAGCTTCAGGAGGATGATGTGAAGGTAGACATAGAGCGCGGTGGCGAGGATGGGGGCGAAGAGGAAGAAGCTGGCGGTGGGGATGGAGACGTCGACCAGCGGCAGCTGGGTCTGGCGGGAGGGGACGAAGAAATCGGCGTCCTCGACGCCGAGCAGGGTCACGCCGACGAAGGCGAGGTAGCCGAGAAGCGCGATCCAGGAGGTCCGGGCCATGGCGGAGACCTGGTTGATCCGCTCGATCTGGGCCTCGGTGCGCTTGGCCTTTTCCTCGGGGTCGGCGGGCATGGCGGCTCCGGTGGCGGGCAACCCCGGGACGCTAGCACGGGAAGCGGGGGAAATCACCGGCGGGGGGCGGTGGCTTCGGTCGTCCGGCGATTGCCGGTGATCGCCGGCCGGGCTAGATCCGGTGGCGGACCATCCGGAGGAACGCCTGCCCCATGCCCCTGGAGCTTCACGTCATCGCCGCCAGCACCCGGCCCGGCAGGGTCGGGATCCATGTCGCCAGGTGGTTCCTGCCGCTGGCGCAGGCGCATCCGGCCTTCGAGGCGAAGCTCGTCGACCTCGCCGAAGTCGGGCTGCCGCTCTACGACGAGCCGGTTCCGCCGGTGCGGCGCGAGTATGCGCATGAGCACACGCGGCGCTGGAGCGCCAGCGTCGCCGCGGCGGATGCCTTCGTCTTCGTGGTGCCGGAATACAACCACGGGCCGACACCGGCGCTGATCAATGCGCTCGACTACGTCTATCACGAGTGGGGGTTCAAGCCCGCGGCCTTCGTCAGCTACGGCGGGCTGTCGGGCGGCCTGCGCGGGGTGGAGGCGACGAAGGTCATCCTCACCAACCTGAACGTGATGCCCATCGCCAAGGGCGTCTCGATCCAGTGGATCCGGAAGCATGTCCAGGACGGCGCCTTCCTGCCGGAGCCGTCGCATGTGGAATCGGTGCAGCCGATGCTCGATGCGCTGGCGCGCTGGGCCGCGGCGCTCAGGCCGATGCGCGGCTGACGGCCTCGCGCGCGTCGAGGTGGCGGCGCAGATCGGCGAAGACGGCTTCGAACATCGCGGCCGTCAGCCGCCCGGTATTGGTGTTGTAGCGCGAGCAATGGTAGCTGTCGAAGATCGCCAGAGCGCCGATGTCGTGCCGCGCCCCATGGGCGAAGGGATGCGCGGCGAGCCGTTCTCCCAGCGCGCGCAGCAGCGTCTCATGGGCGATCCGCCCGAGGCAGAGCACCGCGCAGAGGTGCGGGAGGCCTGCGAGCCGCGCCGCGAGGAAGCGCCGGCAGGTGGCGGTCTCGGCCGGCAGCGGCCGGTTCTGCGGCGGCACGCAGCGCACCGCATTCGTCACCATGCAGTCGCGGAGCGCCAGCCCGTCGCCGGGATCGGCGCCGTAGCTGCCGCTGGCGAAGCCGAAGGCCTTCAGCGTCGCATAGAGCAGGTCGCCGGCATAATCGCCGGTGAAGGGGCGCCCCGTCCGGTTGGCCCCCTTCACGCCGGGCGCGAGGCCGAGCACCAGCAGGCGCGCTGCGGGGTCGCCGAAGGAAGGCACGGCGCCGTTGAACCATTCGGGATGCGCGGCGGCGTTCTCGCGCCGGTATTCGGCGAGCCGGGGACAGAGCGTGCAATCGCGCGGCGGTTCCGCCGGCGTCATTGGTCCTCGTCGGCCGCGGCCTGCGCGGCGGCGGCGGCTTCGCCCCGCGGCGGCCGGCCGATCACTTCGCGCAATTCGTCGAGCTCGATGAAATTGTCCGACTGGCGGCGCAATTCGTCGGCGATCATCGGCGGCGAGGTGCGGATGGTCGAGACGACCGAGACCCGCACGCCCTGGCGCTGGAGCGATTCCACCAGCGGCCGGAAATCGCCGTCGCCCGAGAAGAGCACGATGTGATCGACATGCGGCGCGATCTCCATGGCGTTGACCGCCAGCTCGATGTCCATGTTGCCCTTGATCTTGCGCCGGCCGGTGGAATCGGTGAATTCCTTGGCGGGCTTCGTCACCATGGCGAAGCCGTTGTAGTTCAGCCAGTCGACCAGCGGGCGGATCGGCGAATATTCGTCGGTCTCGAGCAGCGCGGTGTAGTAGAAGGCGCGCAAGAGCTTGCCGCGGCGCATGAATTCGGTGCGCAGCAGCTTGTAGTCGATGTCGAAACCCAGGGCCCTGGCGGCCGCGTACAGATTGGCGCCATCGATGAACAGAGCGAGCCGCTCATCACGATAGAACATGCCCCAGAATCCTCCTTCGTGTGCCAAGGCGTTGAAACGATCGGCAGGCTCTGTTTCCCTGCCGGGATGCCATATATGCGTTCGTATATGCGCCCGTCTCGGGCAGCGAAAGTCGAATCGCTGGTTTTCCTTCGCATGGGCGGGGCTATGGCATGATCCTGATCGCGCTCGGCGCCAATCTGCCCTCCGCGGCCGGGCCGCCGCGCGCCACGCTCGAGGCGGCGCTCGCGGCGCTCGCGGCGCGGGGGATCGCGGTTCTGGCACGATCCCCCTGGTATCGCACGCCGGCCTATCCGCCGGGGTCCGGGCCGGAATTCGTCAATGGCGCGGCCATGCTCGCGGGGCCCTCCGCGCCGGAGGCGGTGCTGGCGGACCTGCTCGCGGTCGAGAAGGCGCTGGGCCGTTCCCGGGGCCTGCGGTGGGGGGCGCGGGTCTGCGACCTCGACCTGCTGGCCTTCGGAGACAGGGTCCTGCCCGATGCGGAGACGATGCGCGCATGGATGGCGCTGGGCGACCGGGCCGGCGACATGGCCGCGCCGGAGCGGCTGATCCTGCCGCATCCGCGGATGCAGGAGCGGGCCTTCGTGCTGACGCCCCTGGCAGACATCGCGCCGCGCTGGCGGCATCCGGTGCTGGGCAGGACCGTGGCGGAGATGCTGGAGGCGCTGCCGGCCGAGGCGTCGGCCGGCATCGCGCGGCTTTGAGGGGCAGCGCACGCGATGCGCATCCAGCGCAGGGTCACATGAGCGTTTGCGGTGGCATCGGCGGCGGTGCTAGCCTCTGGAGCGCAGCGGAGAGGGACACGGCGATGGCCGGGCGGGGCTTTCGGAAATGAGCACCGGGCTGATCGCGCTCCTCGACGACGTGGCGGCAATCGCCAAGGTCGCGGCGGCCTCGCTCGACGATGTGGCCGGGCAGGCGATCAAGGCGGGAACCAAGTCGGCGGGGGTGGTGATCGACGATGCCGCGGTGACGCCGCGCTATGTGGTCGGCTTCGCCGCGGAGCGCGAGATCCCGATCGTCGCGCGCATCGCCCGGGGGTCGCTGCGCAACAAACTGGTGTTCCTGCTGCCGGCGGCGCTGGCGCTCGGGCTCTTCGCGCCCTGGGCGATCACGCCGCTCCTGACGCTGGGCGGGCTCTTTCTCTGCTACGAGGGCGCGGAGAAGCTCATGGAGGCGATCTTTCCCCATGCGGCGCACGAGCACGAGGCCGAGATCGGCCGGGCGGCGGTCGATGCCAGGGCGCTCGAGGACGCCAAGGTCTCCGGGGCGATCAAGACCGACTTCATCCTCTCGGCGGAGATCATGGCGATCGCGCTGGCGAGCGTGCCCGATGCGGGATTCGCGACGCAGGCGATCGTGCTCGCCTCGGTGGGTATCTTCATCACCTTCGGCGTCTATGGCGCAGTGGCGCTGATCGTGAAGGCCGACGATTTCGGCGTGGCGCTGGCGGCGAAGGACTGGTCGGGGCCGGCGGGGCGGCTGGTCCGGGGCTTCGGCCGCGGCCTCGTGCGCTTCATGCCCGGGTTCCTCAAGGTGCTGGCCACCATCGGCACCGCGGCGATGCTCTGGGTCGGCGGCGGCATCGTCGTGCACGGGCTGGAGACCTTCGGCCTGGCCGGCATCGCCCATGCGCTGCACGATCTGGCGGAAGCGGTGGGCCATGCGGCGCCGGTCATGCCCGGCGCCGCGGCCTGGCTGACCGGTGCGCTCGGCTCGGCGGTCGTCGGCGTGGTGATCGGGGCGGCGACGATCCCGATCGTCGGTCGGATCGTCGCGCCGGCCTGGAAGGCGGCGCGGGCGCTGCTGGGACGAAAGGCGCCGGAGGGGCCGTGAGCTGCCCTCGTCCTGCTGCCGGAGGGACTGGCCCCCGATCGCGAAACCCGATCGGGATCGTCCCGGCCCGCCGGCGAGGAGCTGCATCCGGAACAGGGGCTATGCGAGGACGGCCTCGACCGGGCGGCGCGGCGAGAAGGGGAGCGGCGCGGCGCGGCCGATGCGCAGGACGAGGTTGGGCCTTCTTTCGCCGAGGCCGAGCAGGCTTCGCAATTCGGCGCGGGAGGGGATGTCCTCCACCGCCTGGTTGACGAAGGCGAGCTTCAGGCCCTCGGCGGTGGCGAGAAGCGAGAGACGCTGGCAGGCGAGCCCGGCGCGCATCCAGCCGGGCGGGTCGTCGGAGGGGCCGACGAGAACGACGAGCCCGGAGGAGGAGCGGATCTGGCGCACGTAGCGTGCGTTCTCGGCCTCGGCCGTCAGCACGCGGTCGATGACCAGCCGGCCGGCCCAGTCGGGCAGCGCCGGGTTCCCGGAGGCGGCGGCGAAGAGGCCGTCGCCGCGGCGGGCGGCCTCGGCGGGGCTGAAGCGGATCCAGTCCTTGAGCTCGCGCACGAAGGCGGGATCGGCGAGCTGCGCCGTGTTGCCGGCGATGACCAGATCGAGAATGGCGTCGCGCCCGGCGGGGTCGGAGATGAAGATCGCCTCGGTGCCGTGCCCGGCCGCGGCGGCGATCAGGCGGTCGACGAGCGCGGGCTCGATCGTGGAGCCGTCGTAGTCGGCGCGGGTGCTCTGGCGATGCGGGATCGCCGCGAAGAGCGGTCCGGCCGCGGGGGCGGCGGGCGCAAGGTCGATCTCGATGCCCTCGGCGCCGATCGCGGGCGTGCCGGCCCGGCCGGCGGCGCGGGCGGCGAGCGAGAGGTTCTCGGCGGCGCAGCCGAGGCTGGCGAAGAGGTGGTGGTCGTCGGGATCGACCACCGGGGTGCGCCGGCCGAAGTCGGGGGTCACGGCGATGTCGGACCCGGTGGCCGAGAAGCGCCAGGGCTGGGTGTTGTGGCCGTTGGCGGCGAGGGTGGCGTAGCGCACGAGATCGGCAAGGCCGGGCTCGGCCGGGAGGGCGGCCCGGGACGCGGCGATGGCGCTCTCATAGGCTGACGCGCCCTGGCGCCAGCGCAAGGCTCCCAGGGCGGCGCCGGCGGCGAGGACGGCTGCGCCGCCGGCGAGCAGGGAGCGGCGGGATGCCATCCCCGCCGTGGCGCTAGAGCGAGAGCTGGGACTTCAGCGCGAGCACGTCGCGCAGGCGCTGGCCGGCGGACATGCGCATCTCCTCCGGCGCCTCGGCGAGGTGGCGTTCGGCTTCCGCCAGAAGGTCGGCCGCCATGTCGGCGGCGAATTCGCCGCGGGGCACCGCCCGCTCGGCGAGCACGGTGGCTGCCGTGGGCGAGACCTCGGCGAAGCCGCCCGTCACCACGAATTCGGCGGTCTCGCTGCCGGCGGTCACGCGCACGACGCCCGGCCGCAGGGTGGTCAGGAAGGGCGCGTGGTTCGGCATGGCGGTCAGATCCCCGCCCATGCCGGGGATCTGCACCTGGGTGGCGGCCAGCGAGGCGAGCTTGCGCTCGGGGCTGACCAGATCGAACTGCAGCGTGTCGGCCATTGCCCTGCCCCGCTCAGGCCGCCTCGGCGGCCATTTTCTCGGCCTTGCGGACCACCTCCTCGATGCCGCCGACCATGTAGAAGGCGGCCTCCGGCAGGTGGTCGAACTCGCCCTCGACCACGCGCTTGAAGCTGTCGATGGTGACCTCGAGCGGCACCTGCACGCCCGGCGAGCCGGTGAAGACCGCGGCCACGTCGAAGGGCTGGCTGAGGAAGCGCTGGATCTTGCGGGCGCGGGCAACGGTGAGCTTGTCGTCCTCGGAAAGCTCGTCCATGCCGAGGATGGCGATGATGTCCTGCAGGCTCTTGTAGCGCTGCAGGATGCCCTGCACGTCGCGGGCGACCTGGTAATGCTCCTCGCCGATCACCATCGGGTCGAGCAGGCGCGAGGTCGAATCGAGCGGGTCCACCGCCGGGTAGATGCCGAGCTCGGAGATGGCGCGGCTGAGCACCGTCGTCGCGTCGAGGTGGGCGAAGGAGGTCGCCGGCGCCGGGTCGGTCAGGTCGTCGGCGGGCACGTAGATCGCCTGGACGGAGGTGATCGAGCCGTTGCGCGTCGAGGTGATGCGCTCCTGCAGCGCGCCCATGTCAGTGGCGAGCGTCGGCTGGTAGCCCACCGCCGAGGGGATGCGGCCGAGCAGCGCCGAGACCTCGGAGCCGGCCTGGGTGAAGCGGAAGATGTTGTCCACGAAGAAGAGCACGTCCGTCCCCGACTGGTCGCGGAACTGCTCGGCGAGCGTCAGGCCGGAGAGCGCGACGCGGGCACGCGCCCCCGGCGGCTCGTTCATCTGGCCGAAGACCAGCGCCACCTTGGACTTGGTAAGATCCTCGATGTCGATGACGCCGGATTCGATGAATTCGTGGTAGAGGTCGTTGCCCTCGCGGGTGCGCTCGCCGACGCCGGCGAAGACCGAGAAGCCGGAATGCACCTTGGCGATGTTGTTGATCAGCTCCTGGATCAGCACCGTCTTGCCGACGCCGGCGCCGCCGAAGAGGCCGATCTTGCCGCCCTTGGCGTAGGGCGCGAGCAGGTCGATGACCTTGATGCCGGTGACGAGCACCTCGGATTCGGTCGACTGGGCGGCGAAATCGGGCGCGGGCGCATGGATCGGGCGGTATTCGGTCGCCTCGACGGGGCCCTTCTCGTCGACCGGTTCGCCGATGACGTTGAGGATGCGCCCCAGGGTGCCGTCGCCGACCGGGACCTGGATCGCCTTGCCGGTGTCGGTGACCTTCGCGCCGCGCACGAGGCCCTCGGTCGAATCCATCGCGATGGTGCGCACGGTGGATTCGCCCAGGTGCTGCGCGACCTCGAGCACGAGCCGCTTGCCGTTGTTGTCGGTCTCGAGCGCGTTGAGGATCTCGGGCAGATGGTCCCCGAACTGCACGTCGACGACGGCGCCGATGACCTGGGTGATCTTGCCGACTGCTGGTTCAGCCATGTTGTTCTCCGTCCCTAGAGCGCCTCGGCGCCCGAAATGATCTCAATGAGCTCGCTGGTGATCGCCTGCTGGCGCGAGCGGTTGTAGACGATCGTCAGCTTGTCGATCATCTCGCCGGCATTGCGCGTGGCATTGTCCATCGCACTCATGCGCGCGCCCTGTTCCGAGGCGCCGTTCTCCAGAAGCGCGGTGAAGATCTGCGTCGCCACGCCGCGCGGCAGCAGGTCGGCGAGGATCGCCTCCTCGTCGGGTTCGTATTCGTATTGCGACGAGGCACCGCCCTCGCGTGCCTCGAAGACCGCCGGGATCAGCTGGCGCTCGGTCGGCACCTGGCTGATCACCGACTGGAAGCGGTTGAAATAGATCGTGGCGACGTCGAACTCGCCGGCGTTGAAGCGGTTCAGGATGTCATGGGCGATCCTGGCCGCGTCCGCATAGCCGAGCTTCTTGACGTCGGAGAGATCCACATGGCCGACCAGGAGCGCGCTGAGGTCGCGGCGCAGCTGCTCGCGGCCCTTCTTGCCGATGGTGAGGATCCTGACCGTCTTGCCCTCGGCCTGGAGCCGCGCGACCCGGTTGCGGGCGAGCCGCACGATCGTGGAGTTGAAGCCGCCGCAGAGGCCGCGCTCGGCGGTGGCGACGACCAGCAGATGCGTCTCGGACTTGCCGGTGCCCGCGAGCAGCCGGGGCGCATTGGCGCTTTCGGCGACGCCGGCGGCGAGATTGCCCAGCACCGCGTCCATGCGCTCGGCATAGGGCCGCGCGCTTTCGGCCGCTTCCTGGGCGCGGCGCAGCTTGGCGGCCGCGACCATCTGCATCGCCTTGGTGATCTTGCGCGTCGACTTGACGCTCGCGATCCGGATCTTGAGGTCCTTGAGGCTCGGCATCGGCCGGCTCCCTGTCTAGTCTCGGATCAGGCGAAGGTCTTGGTGAAGCTGTCCAGCACGCTGCTGATCCTGGCCTCGATGTCGCCGGCGATCTTCTGGTCCTCGTCGCGGATCCGGCCGAGCAGCGCCCCTTCGGAATTGCGCAGATGCGCCAGGAGCCCGCGCTCGTAGCGGCCCACGTCGCTCACCGGGATCCTGTCGAGATAGCCGTGGGTGCCGGCGTAGATCACCACCACCTGCTCGGCATTGGTCAGCGGCGAATACTGCGGCTGCTTCAGGAGCTCGGTGAGGCGGGCGCCGCGGTTCAGGAGGCGCTGGGTCGCCGCGTCGAGGTCGGAGCCGAACTGGGCGAAGGCGGCCATCTCGCGGTACTGGGCGAGCTCGAGCTTGATCGAGCCCGCTACCGACTTCATCGCCTTGGTCTGGGCCGAGGAGCCCACGCGGGAGACCGAGAGGCCGACGTTCACCGCCGGGCGGATGCCCTGGTAGAAGAGCTCGCTCTCGAGGAAGATCTGGCCGTCGGTGATCGAGATCACGTTGGTCGGGATATAGGCCGAGACGTCGCCGGCCTGGGTCTCGATCACGGGGAGCGCGGTGAGCGAGCCCGATCCATGCTCGTCGTTGAGCTTGGCGGCGCGTTCGAGCAGCCGCGAATGCAGGTAGAAGACGTCGCCGGGATAGGCCTCGCGGCCGGGCGGGCGGCGCAGCAAGAGCGACATCTGGCGATAGGCGACGGCCTGCTTGGAGAGGTCGTCGTAGATGATCAGCGCATGCATGCCGTTGTCGCGGAAGTATTCCGCCATGGCGCAGGCGGCATAGGGCGCGAGATACTGCATCGGCGCCGGCTCGGAGGCGGTGGCGGCGACGATGGTGGTGTATTCGATCGCGCCGGTTTCCTCGAGCTTCTTGTAGAGCTGGGCGACGGTGGAGCGCTTCTGGCCGACCGCGACATAGACGCAGTAGAGCTTCTTCGATTCATCGTCGCCGGCGGCGTCGTTGTAGACCTTCTGGTTTAGGATGGCGTCGAGCGCCACCGCGGTCTTGCCGGTCTGGCGGTCGCCGATGATCAGCTCGCGCTGGCCGCGGCCGATGGGAATCAGCGCGTCGATCGCCTTCAGCCCCGTGGCCATGGGCTCGTGCACCGAGCGGCGGGGAATGATGCCGGGCGCCTTGACGTCGGCCACGCGGCGCTCGGTGGCCTCGATGGCGCCCTTGCCGTCGATCGGGTTGCCGAGCGCGTCGACCACGCGGCCGAGCAGCCCCTTGCCCACGGGCACGTCCACGATGGAGCGGGTGCGCTTGACCACGTCGCCTTCGCCGATGTCGCGGTCGGAGCCGAAGATCACCACGCCGACATTGTCGGTCTCGAGGTTCAGCGTCATGCCGCGGATGCCGCCGGGAAACTCGACCATCTCGCCGGCCTGGACGTTGTCGAGCCCGAAGACCCGGGCGATTCCGTCGCCGACGGAGAGGACGCGGCCCACCTCGGATACCTCGGCCTCCTGGCCGAAGTTCTTGATCTGGTCCTTGAGTATCGCAGAGATTTCAGCGGCTTGGATCGACATTATCCGACCTCTTTCATGGCATTCTGGAGTTTGGCGAGCTTCGAGCGAATGGAGGTGTCGATCATCCGCGACCCCACCTTTACCACGAGCCCGCCGATCAGGTCTTCGTCCACGGTCACCTCGAGCGCCACGTCCTTGCCCACGCTCGCCTTGAGCGTCCCGGCGAGGGATTCGGTCTGGGCCTTGGTCAGCGGCTTGGCGGAGATCACCTCCGCCGTCACCTCGCCCCGGTCCGCGGCGATCAGCGCCTTGACCTGCGACAGGAGGGCGGGGACGACGAAGAGCCGGCGGTTCTGGGCCATCAGCCCGAGCGTGTTCGTGACGGTCTTGCCCAGCCCCATCTTCGCGGCGATCGCCGCGATCGCGCGGCCCTGCTCGTCGCGGGTGTGGATCGGCGAGGCGAGCAGTTCGCGCAGGTCGGCGCTCTCGGCGAGCGCGGCCTCGAGCGCGGCGATATCCGTCTCGACCTGGCCCAGCGCCTTGTCATGCTTGGCGATTTCGAAGAGCGCGGTCGCGTAGCGCCCGGCCACCCCAGAGGTCAACGAAGCGGAACTGGACACGGGAACCCTTCCGATGATGTCGAATCCGGACCGAGAAGTCCGACATAACGGAGACTTATGCCAGTGTGGCGCCGCCCCCCGGCGAAATCCGCTCGCTGATAGCAGAGCGTTTACGGTGTGGCAATACGCGGAGGGCCGCCGCGGGATGCCGAATCCGCCGGTTGCCGCCGGCGGCCGGCTCGGGCCTCGGCCCGGCCAGGCCCTCGAGCACGTCGAGCGGGCCGGGGACGACGACCCGCGCCCCGGGCGGGCCGGGCCGGGCGTAGACCTGCTTCGATGCCTCCACCACCAGCGCCCCGGCGATGATGCGCGGCTCGAACCGGCGGCCGAGCCGCTCCATGAGATGCGACGACTTCAGCCAGAACTTCCGGTGCGACGGCGGCGAATAGAGCGCGGCCGCCTGCCGCTCGGGCAGGAAGCGGTGCTTGCGCAGCAGGCCTTCGAGCTGGCCGAAGCTGTAGGGGCGGCCGAAGCCGAAGGGCGTGGCGTCGCGCCGCGCCCAGAGCCCGGAGCGGTTGGGAACGATGAAGACGACGCGCCCCGAAGGGACCAGCACGCGCCAGATCTCGCTCAAGAGCGCGTCGGGCCGCTCGCAGGTCTCGAGCCCATGGGCGACGATCAGCCGGTCGACGCTGCTGGAGGAGAGCGGCCAGAGCGTCTCCTCGACGAGGACCGAGACATTCGCCGCGCCCGCGCCCGGCGGCCAGGGCATGACGCCCTGCTGCCCCGGCATCAGCGCCAGCACGCGCCCGGCCTCGCCGAGAAAGGGGCGCAGCAGCGGCGCGGCGAAGCCGAAGCCCGCCACCGCCATGCCATGCGTGTCGGGCCAGAGAGCGCGCAGGCTCTCCTGCAGCGCGCGCTGGGCGGAGCGCCCGAGCGGCGTGCGGTAGTAGAATGCGCGCAGATCCACGACATCGAGATGCATTGCGCGACCCTACCGGATCCGACAGACTGTCGCCAAGCCAATCGCTGCCGAGGGGATCGCCATGCCGCTCGAGATTGTCACCATTCCCTGCCGGTCGGACAATTACGCCTATCTGCTCCGTGATGGGGCGACCGGGCGGGTCGGGCTGGTGGATGCGCCGGAGGCCGAGCCGATCCGGATGGAGCTCGCGCGCCGGGGCTGGGGGCTCTATCTCATCCTGATCACCCACCACCATGACGACCATATCGCCGGGGTCGATGCGCTGCGGGGCGAGTTCGGCGCCGCGGTCGTCGGGGCGGCGGCGGATCGCGCGCGGCTTCCGGCGCTCGACAAGGCGGTGGCCGACGGCGACCGCGTGGCGCTGGGCGAGAGCCTTGGCACGGTCGTCGAGGTTCCGGGCCATACGATCGGGCATGTCGCCTATCATTTTCCCGCATCGCAGGCGCTCTTCTCGGCCGACAGCCTGATGGTCATGGGCTGCGGGCGGCTCTTCGAGGGGACCGCCGAGCAGATGTGGCGGAGCCTCGAGACGCTGGCGGCGCTGCCGCCGGAGACGCTGGTCTATTCGGGCCATGAATACGCCGAGAGCAACCTGCGCTTCGCGCTCTCGGTGGACGGCGAGAACCCGGCGCTGCTTGCGCGCGCCGAGGAGATCGCCGGCTTGCGCGCGCGCGGCGAGGCGACGGTGCCGGCGCGGCTCGACCTGGAGATCGCCACGAACCCCTTCCTGCGGGCGCGGGATCCGGGGATGAAGGCGCGCATGGGGCTCGGGGGGGCGCCGGATGCCGCGGTCTTCGCCGAGATCCGCCGGCGCAAGGACGCGTTCCGCTAGTCCGATCACCGGCCGGGAAATTCAGCCTTTTCACCGAAAGTTTTTGCGCTCCCGGGCGGCCCGGCTCATAATCACCCTTGAAGCGCTCGGGATAACACCGAAGTTTAACGGGTAACGGGCAAGATCGCATGACCTTGCTTGCGCTGGCCCCCAAGCCGGCGGCTCTTGACCGGAAGGATGCGGAGAATGCCCTCTTTTTCGAGTACCCTCGAAGCCGCAATTCACAACGCGCTCGGACACGCCAACGAACGCAAGCATGAACTCGCGACCCTCGAGCATCTTCTTCTGGCGCTCCTCGACGAGCCGGACGCCGCCCGGGTGATGAAGGCCTGCGGGGTCGATCTCGACAAGCTGCGCAAGACCATCGTCGCCTTCCTCGACGAGGAGCTCGACGCGCTGATCTCCGACATCGAAGGCTCGGAGGCCGCGCCGACCACCGGCTTCCAGCGGGTGATCCAGCGCGCGGCGATCCATGTCCAGAGCTCGGGGCGCTCGGAGGTGACCGGCGCCAACGTGCTGGTGGCGATCTTCGCGGAACGCGAGAGCCATGCCGCCTATTTCCTGCAGGAACAGGACATGACCCGCTACGACGCGGTGAACTACATCAGCCACGGCGTCGCCAAGGATCCGTCCTATGGCGAGCCGACCTCGCCCAAGGGCGCGGATCAGGCCAAGGAGCCGAAGGCGCAGGGGCCGAGCGGCAAGGAGGCCGAGGAGACGGCCCTGCAGAAATATTGCGTCGATCTCAACGAGAAGGCGCGGCGCGGCGACGTGGATCCGCTGATCGGGCGCGATCTGGAGGTGGAGCGCTGCGTGCAGGTGCTGTGCCGCCGGCGCAAGAACAACCCGCTGCTGGTGGGCGATCCCGGCGTCGGCAAGACCGCCATCGCCGAGGGCCTGGCCAAGAAGATCAACGACGGCGACACGCCCGAGATCCTGGCCGAGACCACGATCTTCGCGCTCGACATGGGCGCGCTGCTCGCCGGCACCCGCTACCGCGGCGATTTCGAGGAGCGGCTGAAGGCGGTGATGAAGGAGCTGGAGGCGCATCCGAACGCCATCCTCTTCATCGACGAGATCCATACCGTGATCGGTGCGGGCGCGACCAGCGGCGGCGCGATGGACGCCTCGAACCTGCTGAAGCCGGCGTTGCAGTCGGGCACCCTGCGCTGCATGGGGTCGACCACCTACAAGGAATACCGCCAGCATTTCGAGAAGGACCGGGCGCTGGCGCGGCGCTTCCAGAAGATCGACGTCAACGAGCCGACGATCGAGGACGCCTTCAAGATCCTCAAGGGGCTGAAGCCCTATTTCGAGGTGCATCACGACGTGCGCTACACCCAGGACGCGATCAGGTCGGCGGTGGATCTCAGCGCGCGCTACATCCACGACCGCAAGCTGCCCGACAAGGCGATCGACGTGATCGACGAGGCCGGTGCGGCGCAGCACCTCTTGCCCGAGAGCAAGCGGCGCAAGACCATCACCGCCAGGGAGATCGAGGCGGTGGTCGCCAAGATCGCGCGCATCCCGCCGAAGAACGTCTCCAAGGACGATGCCGAGGTGCTCAAGGATCTCGACAAGTCGCTCAAGCGCGTGGTCTTCGGCCAGGACAAGGCGATCGAGGCGCTGGCGAGCGCGATCAAGCTCAGCCGCGCCGGGCTGCGCGAGCCGGAGAAGCCGATCGGCAATTATCTCTTCACCGGCCCCACCGGCGTCGGCAAGACCGAGGTCGCCAAACAGCTCGCCTCCATGCTCGGGGTGGAGCTCTTGCGCTTCGACATGTCGGAATACATGGAGAAGCACACCGTCAGCCGCCTGATCGGCGCGCCGCCGGGCTATGTCGGCTTCGACCAGGGGGGCCTCCTGACCGACGGCGTCGACCAGCACCCGCATTGCGTGCTCTTGCTCGACGAGATGGAGAAGGCGCATCCGGACGTCTACAACATCCTGCTGCAGGTCATGGACCACGGCAAGCTGACCGACCACAACGGACGGACGGTGGATTTCCGCAACGTGGTGCTGATCATGACCTCGAACGCGGGCGCCGCCGAGCAGGCGAGGGAGGCGCTCGGCTTCGGGCGCGACCGCCGGGAGGGCGAGGATTCGGCGGCCGTCGAGCGGATGTTCACGCCGGAGTTCCGCAACCGCCTCGATGCGATCATCAGCTTCTCGGCGCTGCCGAAGGCGGTCATCCTGCAGGTGGTCGAGAAGTTCGTCCTCCAGCTCGAGGCGCAGCTGATGGACCGCAACGTCCAGATCGAGCTCTCGCCGGAGGCCGCCGAATGGCTGGCCGACAAGGGCTACGACGACAAGATGGGCGCGCGTCCCTTGGGCCGGGTGATCCAGGAGAACATCAAGAAGCCGCTGGCCGAGGAGCTGCTCTTCGGCAAGCTGGCCAAGGGTGGGGTGGTGCATGTGCTGGTGCGCGACGGCGCGCTCGACCTGCGGATCGAGCCGCTCGGCACCCCGCGCATCACCGCCAAGAAGCCGCCGCTGCTCACGGCCGAGTAACCTCGGCCGGCGCGGCGCCGGGAACGATCGAGGCCCTGCCGGTCCTGCCGGCAGGGCCTTTTCCTTTTCGGCACGGGGGTCAGGCCGCCAGCCGCGTGGCGTCCCGGCGTGCGAGACCGGACAGGCTCATCTCGACCCGATGCCTGGCCGGCGGCAGGGCGCCCACGAGGGACAGCATGGCGTTGCGGAGGGTCTGGCGGGCGGCACCGCGGGTTGTGGCCATCGCCGTCAGCCGGGAAGCAAGGGCGATGACCTCCGCCGCGGCGGGCCGGCGCAGCTCGCCGTAGCGATCGAGCCAGGCATCGGGACGGTTGCCCGTGACGACCTCGGCGAGCATGCGACCGAGCACCACGGCATCGACGATGCCGGTGTTCATGCCCTGCCCGCCCGCCGGGCTGTGCACATGCGCGGCGTCGCCCATCAAGAGGAACCGTCCCGCACGGTAGCTGCGGGCGATGCGGTGGTGCAGCCGGAACCGCGAGCTCCACAGGACCTCTTCCACCCGGTTCTCGCCCGCCGTCGGGCCGCGCGCATCGACCAGCGCCTGGATGTCCGCAGGCCCTGGCAGCTCCGGGGCGTCCTCCATCGCGGCGACGACCCGGAAGCTGCCGTTCGGCAGCGGCGCGACCACGACCATGCCGCCGGGCGAGAAGAAGAGCGACACCTCGTCGCGGCCGAGCGCCCAGCGCATCCGCACGTCCGCCAGCACGAACGACCCTTCGTGCGGCTCGCCGTCGAAGCCGATGCCGGCGGCCTCCCGCACGAGGCTGCGCATCCCGTCCCCCGCGACCACGTAGCGGGCCTCGATCTCCTGCTCGCCCTCTGCGGAGGCCACGGTCACCCTTGCGCCTGCAGGTCCCTGCGTCGCCGCCGTCGCGGTCACGCCACGGTGGACTTCGCCGCCGAGCGCCGCAAGGCGGGCGCCGAGCACCCGCTCGGTCTCGTCCTGCGGCAGCATGAGGATGTACGGGTAAGACGATGGCAGATTGTCGAAGCGGAGCTGCAATCGGGCATGGTCGCGGTCGCGGATCGCGAAGCGGCGGAGCTTCAGACCCCGCGCGATCAGCGCCTCGGTGACGCCGAGCGGCTCCAGCGTTTCCAGCGTGTGGGCGTGGATGACCGCGGCGCGCGAGGTGTTCTGCCCCTGTGGCAGGCGATCGATCAGCAGGTGGTCGACGCCGGCCTGGCGAAGGGAGACGGCAAGCGCCAGCCCGGTGGGCCCGGCGCCGACGATCAGGACTTCGGTACGGTTCGGCAGCATGTGATTCCCCATTTTTCAACACCTGTTGACTTTCTACGCGCAGCCCTTGCGTTTGTCAACGGTTGTTGAAATCATGCGCCCCATGACCGATGCATCGCCGCGACTGAGCAAATCCCAACGGACCCGCGCCTCGATCCTGCGGGCGGCGCGGGACCTCTTTGCCGCCGAGGGCTACGAACGTGCCACGGTGCGCGACGTGGCTGCGCGCGCCGAGGTCGATCCCGCGCTGGTGATCCGCTATTTCGGCAGCAAGGACGGCCTCTTCGCCCGGGCCGCGGACTTCGACCTGCGGCTCCCCGACCTGTCGGACATGGACCGCGCCCGCCTCGGCCCGGCGCTGGTGCGGCACTTCCTCGACGTCTGGGAGGGCCCCGGCTCGAACGGTGGCATGACGATCCTGCTCCGCTCGGCCGCCTCGAACCCACTGGCGGCGGAGAAGCTTCAGGAGGTCTTCGCCGGCCAGGTCCTGCCGGCGCTGGCGCGGGCATCGGGCGCCCCGGACGCCGCCGAGCGGGCCGGTCTGGTGGCGAGCCAGCTCCTCGGCCTCGCGCTCGGGCGCTACGTGCTGAAGCTGCCGCCGCTCGTGGCCTTGCCGGCCGAGCGCATCGTCGAGGAGGTCGGCGCCACGGTGCAGCGCTACCTTGGCGTCTAGCCATCCCCGACCCTGATCGCCCGGATCAGCTTCGGCTCCGGCATCCGGAGCACGGAGCGCAAGCCTTGGCCGCGCTTGAGGCTGCGGCCGTCCATGCCGACCACCGCGTACTGGCCCTGCCCGTGCTTTCCGGAGGGTTCCGCGGGAAATGCCGTCAGCCGGCCGAGGCCTCCGGGACTGGGACCGGTCGTCCGACCGCGAGCAGCGCGCGGAAATCGGGATCCGCGTCGAGGATCGCCGCCTCGGGCCCCGCGCCCAGAGCGTCGTTCACGCGCGACATGAAGCCCCGGACCGCGGCGGCGAGGGCGATGTCGGCGATCTGGACATCGGAAAAGCCGTGGCGCCGCAGCCCGTCGATGTCTTCCTGCCTTGCCGCCCAGGCCCGCGTCGCGACCTTCTCGGCATAATCCAGCATCGCGACCTCGCGGTCCGGGAGGCCGCAGCGGCGAAAGTCGCGCACGAAGGCCGCCACCGCCTCCCGCGAGCCGAGCACGTCGATCGCGCGGCGCCCGTATTCCGCGGCGCAATAGCTCGTCGGCACGCGCAACGAGGCGAGCAGCCCTATGAGAATCCACTCCCGGTCGGAGAGCGAGGTGCCGGCGCGCAGATGCATGAAGAAATCCTCCCAGGCCGGCAGCATGTCGGGCCGCGCGGTCCAGACCTGCGTGCCGGACATCACATAACCGCGCTGCGCCCGTTCGGCGGCGTAGATTTCGGCGATCCGGCCATCGGCCTCCGCCTCGGAGATCGTCGCAACGAACATGGCTGGCCCCTCCTGCCGCGAGCGGGCCAGTATAGCCCAAAGGGCGGGCGGAAGCAGCGGCCTTGCGGCGCGGATGCCGGTTCAGACCGCGCGGATGAGCTTCTTCTCGAGCACGCGCAGGACGGTGCCGAGATCGGCGCCGCGCTTGAGGATCCGGCCGTCCATGGCGATGACCGCGTATTGGCCCTGCCGGCCGACCAGGCGGGGGCGTTTCTCGATGCGGTAGATCGGATGCTCGGCCGTATGCCGGAACACCGCGAAGACCGCCGCGTCGCGGAGCATGGAGATGCCGTAGTCGCGCCAGTGCCCGGCCGCCACCATGCGCCCGTAGAGCCCGAGGATCACCGAGAGTTCCGCCCGATGAAAGCTGACCCGCTCGGGAAGGCCGGGAAAGGGCGCGATCTCGGCGCTGTGCGTCATGGCATCAGCATGGCTGCGGGGCCCGGATTTGGCAAGCACCGCGATCCGCAATTGCCTAATGGAGCGAAGAGGCTAGAAAGGAGCTCCGCTCGGGCAAAGGGGGCGAGGCGGGCGGCGCGCATGGGGGGCGGCATCGGGGCGCCCCGGGGCGGTGCGCCACAAGTCCCCGATATCTTTCCACGCAAGAGGATTCGGATGGTTCAGACGCTGCATGACCTGCAAACGCCCTGCCTGCTGCTCGACGAGGCGCGGATGGCGGCCAATATCGCGCGGCTGCATGCGCGGGTGGCCGGAAGCGGCGTCGCCTATCGCGCGCATCTGAAGACCGCGAAATCGCCCGAGGTGGCCCGCCGGCAGATGACCTCGCCGGAGGGGCCGGCGATGGTCTCCACCCTGCGCGAGGCCGAGGAATTCGCGGATGCAGGCGTGCGCGACATCACCTACGGGGTCGGCATCGCGCCGGACAAGCTGCCGCGGGTGCTGGCGCTGCGGCGGCGCGGGGTCGATCTCGCGGTGCTGGCCGACAGCGTGGCGCAGGCCGAGGCGATCGCGGCGGCGGGCGATCCGGCCGACCCGATTCCGGTCCTGGTCGAGATCGATTGCGACGGGCACCGCTCGGGCGTGGCGCCGGGGGATGCGGCGCTCCTGCTGGCGATCGCCGGGGCGCTGCAGGGCGGCGCCATGCTGCGCGGGGTGCTGACCCATGGCGGCGAGAGCTACGGCGCGCGCGGGCCGGCGGAGCTGAAGGCCGCTGCCGAGCAGGAGCGCCGGGCGGTGGTGGATGCCGCGCGGATCCTGCGCGAGGCCGGCCATGCCTGCCCGGTGGTGAGCGTGGGCTCGACGCCGACCTTCTTCGGCGGCGGCGGCCTCGAGGGGCTGACCGAGTTCCGCGCCGGGGTGAGCGTCTTCTTCGACCTCTTCCAGGCGGGGGTGGGGGTCTGCGGCCTGGGCGACATCGCGCTGTCGGTGCTGACGACGGTGATCGGCCACCAGCCGGTCAAGGGCTGGACCATCACCGATGCGGGCTGGATGGCGATGTCGCGCGACCGCGGCACCGCGAACCAGGCGGTCGACCAGGGCTACGGCGTGGTCTGCGGCCTCGACGGCGCGCCGCTGGACGACCTGATCGTCATCGCCGCCAACCAGGAGCACGGCATCATCGCGCCGCGCCCCGGCAGCGGCGCCGCGGCGCCGGATCTGCCGATCGGCACCCGGCTGCGCATCCTGCCCAACCACGCCTGCGCGACGGCGGCGCAATACGACCGCTATCACGTGATCGGCACGGATGGCCAATTGTCGGAATGGCCGCGCTTCTCCGGCTGGTAGGCCGGACCCGGCGGGCTCAGTGCAGCCCGCCGTCCATGTCGTAGCGGCCGCCGTCGAGCAGCCTGCCGAACATGGCGGAGACCTCCGGATGGTCGACCGGCTCGCCGGATTCGTCCTTTACCAGGTTCTGCTCGGAGACATAGGCCACGTAATAGGAGGTCTCGTTCTCGGCGAGCAGGTGGTAGAAGGGCTGGTCCTTGCGCGGCCGGCTCTCCGCCGGGATCGATTCCCACCATTCCTCGGTATTGTTGAAGGTGGGGTCGACGTCGAAGACGACGCCACGGAACGGGTGGATGCGATGCCGCACCACCTCGCCGAGCGTGAATTTTGCTGAAGCCGTCAGCATGGTCGCAGCCTGCACGATGTATTCCGATGCCCATTCTATAGCGCGGTTGACATCCTGTCCACATCACGGAAGAGACGCCGCGGTGGCGGCCGGCACGGGCGCCGGTCCCGGGAGCCGCGATGGCACTTCTGCTCCAGGTCCTCCAGATCGTCTCGCCGGTATTCCTGCTGGCCGCCGTCGGCTACGGCTGGGTGCGGATCGGCTGGAACTACGACGTGGAATTCGTCACCCGGCTGTCGATGACGCTCTCCATCCCCTGCCTGATCTTCATGGCGCTGATCCGCTCGGACGTGGACCCTTCGGTGCTGCGCGACACGGTGCTGGCGACGCTGGCGGCCTATGTGGGGGTGGGCGCGATCGCCTGGGCGCTGCTCCGGATCGCCGGGATGGACCTGGCGACCTTCTGGGCGCCGCTCAGCTTCGGCAATACCGGCAACATCGGGCTGCCGATCGCGCTCTTCGCCTTCGGGCAGCAGGGCTTCGACTTCGCGGTGGTGATCTTCGCGGTCATGGCGATCCTCTCCTTCACCTTCGGGGTCTGGGTGGTCGCCGGCGGCGGCTCGCCCCTGAACGCGATCCGCGAGCCGCTGGTCTGGGGCACGCTGCTCGGGAGCCTGTTTCTCGCCATGGGCTGGACGGTGCCGGCCTGGACCGCGGCGACGCTCGACCTCGTCGGGCAGATGGCGATCCCGCTGATGCTGATCACGCTGGGCGTGGCGATCTCGCGGCTGCAGCCGCGCTCGCTCGGGCGCGCGCTCTGGCTCTGCCTCGCCAAGCTCGCGATCTGCATCGCCGTGCCGGTGGCGGTGGGCCTCCTCTTCGCCCTGCCGGCGCCCGCCTTCGGGGTGCTGGTGCTCCAGGTCGCGACCCCGGTCGCGGTGACCTCCTACATGCTGGCGACCAAATACAAGGCCCGTCCCGACGAGGTGGCGGGGCTCGTCGTCGTCTCCACGCTGCTCTCGGTGGTGGCGATCCCGGGCCTTTTAGCCTTTTTCGTCTGAGCTTTTCCTTGCATCCGGAGAACAATCTGGCATTCTGCGCTCACGACGTGCGGCAAGACACGCGAGCAGTTGAGAACGATGGCAGGTTTCTTCCGGTTCCGGAGCCTGGCCCTTCTGGGGCTTCTGGCATCCATCGCCGCCTGTTCGGGCGGTGAGAAGCCACCGAGCACGACCGTCGACGCCTGCCGCATGCGCAGCGAACGGCCGCATTGGTTCAAGGCGATGGAGCGCACCCAGGCCAAATACGGCGTGCCGGTCTCGGTGCAGCTCGCCACCATCGCCCGGGAATCGAGCTTCCAGCACGACGCCCGTCCGACCAAGACCGTGGGCAGCTGGCCCTTCCGGCGCACGGTGCAGCGCTCCTCGGCGCTGGGCTACGCCCAGGCGATCGACGGCACCTGGGACGGCTATGTCAAGGCCACCGGCCGGAGGCGCGCCGACCGCACGGATTTCGCGGATGCCTCGGATTTCATCGGCTGGTACATGAGCGGCAATTCCCGCGTGAACGGGGTCGCCACCACCGACGCCTACAACCAGTATCTCGCCTATCACGAGGGCAAGGCCGGTTTCGCCCGGGGCAGCTATCGCGGGAAGGCCTGGCTGCCGGCGGTCGCGCGCGACGTGGAGGCCTGGGCAACACGATACGAATTGCAGCTACAATCCTGCGGCGGCGGCCGCTGATCCTTTTGACACCCCGGCGCCTCCGGCCCTAGTGTTTCGCTCCGGGAAACACTGAAGGCAGCCGATGGATCGCCTCACCGAAATGGAAGCCTTCGTGCGCGTCGTCGATCACGGCGGCTTCACCGAGGCCGCGCGACAGATGGGCCTGTCGAAATCCGCAGTCTCGAAGCATGTCTCGGCGCTGGAGAAGCGGCTCGCCGTGCGGCTGCTCACGCGCACCACCCGGCGGGTCAGCCCCACCGAGCTCGGGCTCGCCTATTACGACCGGGCGCGGGCGGTGCTGGAGGATGCCGCGGAGGCCGACAGCATGGTGACGGCCATGCAGGCCACGCCCAAGGGGTCGCTGCGCATCTCGGTGCCGGTCAGCTTCGGCATCGGCCAGGTCTCGCGCGCGGTGGCGCGGTTCCTCGAGGCCTATCCGCAGGTCGAGGTCAACATGGTGCTCGACGACCGTTTCGTGGAGCTGCTCGCCGAGGGCTTCGACCTGGCGATCCGCATCGGCGTGCTGGAGGACAGCACGCTGAAGGCGCGCAAGCTGGCCGAGACGCGGCTTCTGCTGGCCGCCTCCCCGGCCTATCTCGCGGAGCGGGGGGTGCCGCAGAGCATCGACGATCTCAACGACCACTGTCTCCTGCATTATTCGAATCTCTCGACGGGCAATTTCTGGCGGTTGCGCGGGCGCGGCGGCGCGGAGCGCCAGATCCGGGTCGGCGGCCGGTTCACCGCCAACAACGGCGAATCGCTGCGGAAGGTCGCCGAGGCCGGCATCGGCGTGGTGATGCTGCCGTCCTTCATCCTCGGCGACGCGCTGCGCTCGGGCCGGCTGGTCGAGGTGCTCCCCGACCGCGAGCCGATCCTGCTCGGCATCCATGCGCTCTATCCGCAGGGCCCGTTCCCCCAGCCGAAGCTGCGCGCCTTCGTGGATTTCCTCGCCGAGCATTTCCGCGGCGCCGGCCCGGACGACTGGCCGGCCTGAGAATGGGCCGGTGCCAGGGCCGCTGATTTCGCCTGATACTGTCGCCGGATGATCGCTTCGGACTGGTGGCTTTTGCCCGTGGCGGCACCGATTTCTCTTCGCGGATTTGGCAGGTGACAAATCCGCGCGCGCCTGCCTGCCCCCGGCAGGCGCGACAAGCGCGCCCGCCCAGACAGGCGCGCGCGGATTGCCCACCGCCTTTGAAATCCAACCCCCTTCGGCCTTCGCGCTCGCGCGCTCCGGCCGACGAACCGGCGCGAGGCAATGCCTCGCTATTGCCGGTTCGCGGCGCCCTACCAATTGATTCTGCCGAATGCCGGCTCAGGGCCCGGGCCGGTATCCGAAGCGGGCGTAGAACCGCGCCAGTTCGCGGTCGGCGGGCGCCTGGCCGGCGAAGGTCTTCACATAGGCGGGGATGCGGCCCATGCGGGTCGCCAGGGTTTCGCGGACCTGCATGGCGATATAGCCGATCTGCACCAGATAGACGGTGCGGGCGCGCACGTCGGCCTCGTCGGGCGGCAGGCCGAAGCGCGCGAACATCGCGCGGATCGCCGCGAGGCGGCGGTCGTCGGCGGCGTTCACGCGCGCGGTCACCGCCTCGGATTGATGCGCCCAGCCGCGGACCGCGAAATCGAGCTGCGGCGCGAAATCCGCCTCGTCGAGGAAGACGGCGATCAGGTTCAGCACCGCCTCGGTCAGGGTCTCGGCATAGGCATCGCAGCCGGCGACGAGGCTCGCGGTATTGCGTGCCTCCCAGCGTTCGAGCAGGGCGTCGAGGAGCTCGGTGCGGTCCCGGAAGAACCAGTAGAAGCTGGTGCGCGACAAAGCGAGCCGGGCGGCGAGGGGCCGGATCTTGACCGCATCGACGCCGCCTTCGAGGAGCGCGTCGCAGGCGGCGTCGAGCCAGAGCTCGCGCGACCCGCGCCAGCCGGTGGTCTTCTCCTCGGTCTGCGCCGGCGCATCCATGGGGCCAGCCTAGCCGCGGGGCGAGTGGATCACAAGGGAAATAGTCACAGATGAACGATAAGTTGACATTAGTGTACATTTCTGGCAAGGCGGCGGCGCGCCACAGGGAGACGGCCATGCACGACGATCCCCTCCTGCAGCCCTACCAGCTGAAGCATCTGACGCTCCGCAACCGGCTGATGGTCACCAGCCACGAGCCGGCCTATCCCGAGGACGGCATGCCGAAGGCGCGCTACCGGGCCTATCACGTCGAGCGCGCGCGGGCGGGTCTCGCCCTGACGATGACCGCGGGCTCGGCCTCGGTGGCGCGCGACAGCCCGCCGGTCTTCAACAACATCCTCGCCTGGAAGGACGAGGTCGTCGGCTGGCTGCGGGAGCTCGCCGACGAATGCCACGGGCACGGCTGCGCGGTGATGATCCAGCTCACCCATCTCGGCCGCCGCACCCGCTGGGACAAGGCCGACTGGCTGCCCGTCGTCTCCGCCGGCCATGCGCGCGAGCCGGCGCATCGGGCGTTTCCCAAGAAGGCCGAGGACTGGGACATCGCCCGGATCATCGGGAATTACGCCGATGCGGCCGAGCGCATGAAGGCGGCCGGCCTCGACGGCATCGAGCTCGAGGCCTACGGCCATCTGATGGACCAGTTCTGGTCGCCGCTGACCAACCACCTCGACGCTCCTTGGGGCGGCAGCCTCGACGACCGGCTGCGCTTCACCTTCGAGACGCTGCAGGCGATCCGCGACCGGGTCGGGCCCGAGTTCATCGTCGGCATCCGCTATTCCGGCGACGAGGGCCTGCCCGGCGGGCTGACGAAGGCGGACGGGCTCGAGATCTCGCGCCGCCTCAAGGCCAGCGGCCTGGTCGATTTCCTGAACGTGGTGCGGGGCCATATCGACACCGACGCCGGGCTGACCGACGTGATCCCGGTGCAGGGGATGCGCAGCGCGCCGCATCTCGACTTCGCCGGCGAGATCCGGGCGGCGACGGATTTCCCCACCTTCCACGCCGCCAAGATCCAGGACGTCGCCACCGCGCGCCATGCCATCGCCTCGGGCAAGCTCGACATGGTCGGCATGACCCGCGCGCATATGGCCGACCCGCATATCGTGGCGAAGATCCTGGCCGGCGAGGAGGACCGGATCCGGCCCTGCGTGGGCGCGAATTATTGTCTCGACCGCATCTATCAGGGCGGCGCGGCCTTCTGCCTCCACAACCCGGCGACGGGCCGCGAACTGACCATGCCCCATGCGGTGCCCAAGGCCGCGGCGGCGCGGCGGGTGGTGGTGGTCGGCGCCGGTCCCGCGGGGCTCGAGGCGGCGCGGGTCGCGGCGCTGCGCGGGCATGCGGTGACCGTGCACGAGGCGGCGAAGGATCCGGGCGGTCAGATCCGGCTGACGGCCCGGACGCCCCGGCGCCAGGAGATGATCCAGGTCGTGCAATGGCGCTTCGCCGAATGCGAGCGGCTGGGCGTCGCCTTCCGCTTCAACAGCTTCGCCGATGGCGAGGCGGTGCTGGCCGCCGACCCGGAAGTGGTGATCGTCGCCACCGGCGGGCTGCCGCATACCGAGGTGCTGGCCGAGGGCGACGGGCTCGTCGTCTCCGCCTGGGACATCCTCTCGGGCGATGCGCAGCCGGGCTCGAACGTGCTGATCTACGACGATGCCGGCGATTATGCGGCGCTGCAGGCGGCGGAGAAGATCGCGGCAACCGGCGCGCGGGTCGAGATCATGACCCGCGACCGCAGCTTCGCGCCGGAGGTGATGGCGATGTCGCTGACGCCCTCGATGCGCGAGCTCCAGAAGCGCGACGTCACCTTCACCGTCACCTGGCGCCTCGAGGCCGTGCGGCGCGACGGCAACGAGCTCCTCGCCATCATCGGCAGCGACTACGGCGGCGTGACGCGCGAGCGGCGGGTCGACCAGGTGGTGGTGAACCACGGCACGCGGCCGCTCGACGATGTCTATTTCGAACTCAAGGAGGCCTCGTCGAACCGCGGCGAGGTGGATTACGAGGCGCTGGTGGCGGGCCGGCCGCAGGCGGTCTTGCGCAATCCCGAAGGCCGGTTCCAGCTCTTCCGCATCGGCGACGCGGTGGCGGCGCGCAACACCCATGCCGCGATCTACGACGCGCTGCGGCTCGTGAAGGATCTCTAGGGCCGGCGCCGGGGCCGGGTGGCGGCGCGGTCAGGCGCGCCGCGGCGGCACGACATCGGCGAAGATCTCGTAATCCTTCCAGGCCGGCTCCACGCGGTCGAGGCCGCAGCGCGGCACATAGGGCGAGTCCTCGACCATCTGCAGGCGCGGGATGTTGCGCGGGCAATTGGGGAAGATGTCGAGCGGCGTGACCCGCACCAGCGCCTGCGCCCCCTCGATGCGCGGCAGGAGCGGGTCGTCGAGCGCGACCTCGGCCCGGCCGTTCACGCGCAGCCGCTTGGGCCGCTCCTCCATGGCGATGAACAAGAGCCCGACATGCGGATTGGCGCGGATATTGCCGAGGCTCTTGAACATGCCGTTGCCGTCGTAGTCGGGGAAGACCAGCAGGTCGGGCGCGAGCACGCGCACGAAGCCGGGATCGCCGCCCTTGAACGAGCAGTCCGGCCGCCCCTCGGCGCTCGCGGTCGCGAGGAAGAAGAAGCGCAGGGAGGCGACGAAGGCGGCATCCTCCTCGGTGAAGGCCGCGCGGCGCAGCCGCGATTCCAGCCGGTCGGCGAGGGCGCGCGAGCCGAAGGCGTCCTGCAGGGCGCGGTTCTCCGCGTGGTACATGGTCATGTCGAACGCCTCGCCCGGAAGCCTCCATCCTACGCCCCGGCCCGGTCGCGCGGAAACGGAATCTCCGGGCGGGGCGCCGGTTTACATTCGCCGCGAAACGCGGCAAACGGCCCCGGCCAATCTGGAGAAGAGCCATGGGCTATCGCGTCGCGGTCGTCGGCGCCACGGGGAACGTGGGCCGGGAAATGCTGAACATCCTCGCCGAGCGGGAATTTCCCGTCGACGAGATCGTGGCGCTGGCCTCGCGGAAGTCGCTCGGGAGCGAATGCTCCTTCGGGGAGAAGACGCTCCGGACCCTGGATCTCGAGGGCTTCGACTTCGCCGGCTGGGACATCGCCTTCTTCGCCATCGGCTCGGATGCGACGAAGAAATACGCGCCCGTCGCCGCGAAGGCCGGCTGCGTGGTGATCGACAATTCCTCGCTCTACCGCTACGACCCGGAGGTGCCGCTGATCGTGCCGGAGGTGAACCCCGACGCGGTCGAGGGCTATGCCAGGAAGCACATCATCGCCAATCCGAACTGCTCCACCGCGCAGATGGTGGTGGCGCTGAAGCCGCTGCACGACCGGGCGCGGATCAAGCGGGTCGTCGTTTCCACCTATCAGTCGGTCTCGGGCACCGGCAAGGAGGCTATGGACGAGCTCTGGAACCAGACCAAGGGCATCTACGTGCCCGGCCAGGAGGTCGAGCCGAAGGTCTATCCCAAGCAGATCGCCTTCAACGTCATCCCGCATATCGACAGCTTCATGGAGGACGGCTTCACCCGCGAGGAGTGGAAGATGGTCGCCGAGACCAAGAAGATCGTCGATCCTGGGATCAAGGTCGTGGCGACCTGCGTGCGCGTCCCGGTCTTCGTCGGCCATTCCGAAGCCGTCAGCATCGAGTTCGAGGATTTCCTCGACGAGGAGGAGGCGCGCGAGATCCTGCGCGAGGCGCCGGGCGTGCTGGTCGTCGACAAGCGCGAGCCGGGCGGCTACATCACCCCGATCGACTGCGTCGGCGAATATGCGACCTATGTCAGCCGCATCCGCCAGGACCCGACCATCGACAACGGCCTGCTCCTCTGGGTGGTTTCCGACAACCTGCGCAAGGGGGCCGCGCTCAACGCGGTGCAGATCGCCGAGCTGCTCGGGCGGCGGGTGCTGAAGAAGGGCTGAAGCGCTCCTTCTTCCCGAAGGGTTCGGCCGGCGCCCGTGTCAAACGAACTCGGGTCGAATGGACCGGCCTGCGGCCAGCGCGAACCGGCGCCAGCGAGGCACCGCCTCGCGCCGGTTCGTCGGCCGCAGCGCGCGAGCGCGGAGGTCGAGGGGGGTCGGGTTTCACCGCCGGTTGGTAATCCGCGCGCGCCTGAGTGGGCGGGCGCGCCTGTCGCGCCCGCCGGGGGCAGGCAGGCGCGCGCGGATTTGTCCTTGCCAAACCCGCGAAGAGAAGGCGACGGCGCCACGGTAGACGGGCACCGGTCCGAAGCAACGATCCGGGTGCGTGTCAGCGGCCGGCCGGCGCCGGCAGCCGCCGCCGCATCGTGACCGGGCCGCCGCCCGCGGCCTCGATCCGGGCCGTCGCGGGCAGGAAGGGCTCGGTCGCGACGGCCATGTGATGGCCGTTGGCGTGGATCAGCGTCCCGGCATCGCGCATGATCCCCACATGCCCGTCCCAGAACACCAGGTCGCCGCGGCGCAGCGGGACCTCCGCCGGCAGCGCCTCGCCGAGCCATTCCGCCTGCATGTCGGTGTCGCGGGGTGCGGCGAGGCCCGCGGCCATGCAGGCGAGCTGGACCAGCGCCGAGCAGTCGAGGCCGCGGGCGCTGCGCCCGCCCCAGAGATAGGGCACCCCGACAAACCGCGCCGCGTGGTCGACCACATCGCCCGGGATCGGGGCGAGATGCTGGAGCGGCACGAAGCCGCCCCCCGCGAGCCGGGCGAAGCCGTCTTCGGTGGCGGCGACCCGGATCTCGGCGCCGAGCGGCAGCTCGGCGGTCACCCGCGCCCGGACCGCGGGCCGGGAATAGACATGGCTCCAGAGCGCGGTGACGCGCTGCCCCGCCGGCTCCGCCGGGCCGAGCCCCGCGGCGGCGACGTAGCCGACATAGCCGTCGATGCCCGACTGGCCCCAGGCCAGGCCGTCGGGACGCGTTTCGTAGAGGGTGAAGGGCTCGCCGTGCAGCAGCTGCGTGCCGAGCGAGGCGCCGGGCTCGGGCGCGAGCGTCAGGTCGAGCACCGCCGCGACCACCTGCCGCGCTTGGCCCTCGGCGTAGCGCTCGGCCCGGACGCGGCCTTCGAGATGCCGCGCCGCGAGATCCGGCCGCGCCGGCACAAGGCGGCCGGGGAAACGGTACGGGTCGTTCACGCGCGCGTCTCCAGAATCTCGAAGATCGCCCGCGCCGCCTGGAAGGCTGCGCCCTTGGGCCGGGCGGGCTTCGCCTGCGGCGTCCAGCCGTAGATGTCGGCGTGGAGATAGCTGCCGGCGCGCTCCACGAAGCGGCGCAGGAAGAGCCCCGCCGTGATCGCGCCGGCCATGCCGCCCGAGGGCGCATTGTCGAGATCGGCGATGCCGGGCTCGATCAGCCCCTCGTAGGGCGCCCAGAACGGCAGGCGCCAGAGCGGATCGGCGACGCGGACCGCGGCGGCGGCGAGGTCGGCGGCCAGCGCCTCGTCGTCAGTGAAGAAGGGCGGCACGTCCGGCCCCATCGCCACCCGCGCGGCCCCGGTCAGGGTCGCGAGGCTCACGATCAGCCCCGGCGCCTCCTCGTCGGCGAGCGCCAGCGCATCGGCCAGCACCAGCCGGCCCTCGGCATCGGTGTTGTTGACCTCGACGCTCACGCCCTTGCGGCTTCTCAGGATGTCGCCCGGCCGCATCGCCGGGCCGGAGATCGAATTCTCCACCGCCGGCACCAGCACGCGCAGCCGCAGGTCGAGCCCCGCCGCCATGATCATCTGCGCGAGCCCGAGCACCGTGGCCGCGCCGCCCATGTCCTTCTTCATCAGCCCCATGGAAGCCCCGGGCTTGATGTTGAGCCCGCCGGTGTCGAAGCAGACGCCCTTGCCGACCAGCGTGACGCGGGGGGCGCCCTCGCGGCCCCAGACCATGTCGAGCAGGCGCGGGGCCTCGGCGGCGGCGGCCCCGACCGCGGCGATCAGCGGAAAGCCCCCCTCCCGCAGCGCCGCCATACCGCGCACCACCCGGACCTCGGCGCCATGCGCCCGGCCGAGATCGGCGAAGGCGGCCTCCAGCGCCTCGGGACCGAGGTCGCGGGCCGGCGTGTTGATCAGGTCCTGGGCGAGCGCCGCGGCCTCGGCGGCACGCTGCACCCGCGCGGCATCGACGCCCTCCGGGCAGACGAGCTCGCGGATCCGGCTCGCCTGCGCGGCGCGGTAGCGGGTGAAGCGGTATTCGCCGAGCAGCCAGCCCAGGGCCTCGAGCCCGGCGTCGATCTCCAGCCCCGCGGCATCGAGCGCATAGCGGCCGGCCGGCAGATGCGCCGCGCCGGCGGCGAGGTGGAAGCGGTCGCGGGCGCGCTTGCCCGCCGTGCCCCAGCCGAGGAGCGCCCCCGCGAGGCTCCCGTCGGGACCGGGGAGCGCAAGCACCTCGCCGAGGCCGGCCTCGAAGCCCATGGCGGCGACCCAGGCGGCGACATGCGGTTCCTGCCCCTCCAGCCATCGCGGCAGGCCTTCGGGCTCGAGCAGGCGGAGCGGGATCGTCGGGGCATCCGACGAAGGGACGAGCGGCATGGCGGGCCTCGCGCGGGATCGGGGCCCGAGACTAGCGAGGCGGCAGGGTCGGCTACAAGGCCGATTGATCGGCGTAGAGCATCACCGAGAAGAGCGAATCCTCGCTCAGCCGGACCAGCCGCGCCGCGACCGCGGCGGTCGCCACCCGGTCGTCCATGTCGAGGCACTGGCAGAGGTCGCGCGAGATGCGGGCGAAATCCGGCAGCCCCACCTGCTCGCTGAGGCTGGCGAGCCGCGAGGCCAGGAGCTGCGCCTCGGCGGGATCGCCCCGCTCCAGCGCCGCCTGAAGCAGGTTCATCCGGTCGGTGAGGTGATAGACCACCTCCTCGATCACCTCGCGACATCGCTGATCGCCCAGCGACTGGCGCAACACCAGAATCCTGGACGTGTCGAGCACCGCGTCCTCGTGAAACGCGAACTCAAGAAGCTCTGCACCCATCGATCGTCCCCACGTCACCCGGCGCCAGACTGCGCGCCAAGCCCTTCGGTTCCGTTAACGCTCCGCCATCCCGGCACGGGGGCCGGGGGAAAAGTCTCTCGCAGTTTAGGATAACGGCCGTTTAGGATGACGGCGGCCGGAAGGCCCGCGCGGTGCTCGCGAAAAGTTGTTCCGGCTTCGGCTTGGCGCGGCGGCGGCGCGCGTCATCATCGCCGGAAGCAGAAGGGAGAGTGATGATGAAGAGCCTTGCCATTGCCATAGCGGCAGCCGCGGTCGCGGCGCTTCCGGCCCTGGGCGCGGAGGATCCGATCGCGGTCCGTCAGGCGCTGATGGACAACAACGGCACCGCCGCCGGGGTCGCGGGCGCGGTGATGAAGGGCGAGCTCGCCTATAGCCCGGTCGTCGGCAAGGCGGTGATCTATGCCGTGAGCGCGACCGCGGCCGCCTATGGCGATTACTTCCCCGAAGGCAGCGAGGATGCCGCGCGCAGCAATGCCTCGCCGAAGATCTGGCAGGACATGGCCGGCTTCGAGGCCGAGCTCGCGAAATTCCAGGAGGCCGCCGCCAAGGCCCGCGAGATCGCCGGCAAGGATGGCCCCGCCGATGCCGATGCCTTCAAGGCGGCGATGGGACCGATCTTCGACAGCTGCAAGACCTGTCACGAATCCTACCGCCTCGAGAACTGATCCGGCGCGACGATGCGCCGGCTGCTCGCGATCCTGGCAGCGGCCGCCGCCGCCGGTGCCGCGGCCCTCTGGGTGGCGACCATGCCGCGCGGCCTGCCGCGGGAGGTGCTCGCCGCCTGGCCCGAGGGCGATGCGGGACGGGGCGAGGCCGTCTTCTGGGCGGGGGGCTGCGAATCCTGCCATGCGGCCAAGGGGGCGAAGGGCGAGGACCGCCTGAAGCTCGGCGGCGGGCTGGTGCTCGCGACGCCCTTCGGGGATTTCGTCGTCCCGAACATCTCGAACCATCCCGAGGACGGGATCGGCGGCTGGTCGGCCGGTGATTTCGCCGATGCGATGCTGCGCGGCGTCTCGCCGGAGGGCCGGCATTACTACCCGGCCTTCCCCTATGCCTCCTATGCCCGGATGGAGCCGCAGGACATCGCCGATCTCAGGGCCTTTCTCGCCACCCTGCCCGCGGTCGAGGGCCGGCAGCCCGGCCATGACCTGGGCTTTCCCTTCAACCTCCGGCGCGGGCTCGGGCTCTGGAAGCTCGCCTTCCTCTCCGACACCCCGGCGGTGACGCTCGATGCCGCCGATCCGGCGGTGGCGCGCGGGCAGTATCTCGTCGAGGGGCCGGGGCATTGCGGCGAATGCCATACCCCGCGCAACCTCGCCGGGGCCTCCGATTTCTCCCGCTGGCTCGCGGGGGCGCCGGCGGCGGAGGGCGAGGGACGGGTGCCGAACATCACCCCGGGCGGGGATCTCGGCGCGTGGTCGGCCGGCGACATCGAATATTACCTCGAGACCGGATTCACGCCGGATTTCGACACCGTCGGCGGCGCCATGGTCGCGGTCCAGGAGAACATGGCGATGCTCGAGCCCGGGGAGCGCGCCGCGATCGCGGCCTATCTGCAGGCGGTGCCGGCGCAGAAGTGACCGGCGCCCGCGAATTCGGTCCCCGAAATTCGCAAGAGGCCATTTCCAGGAAACGGAATCGGGGCTATCTTCGTTTCCGATCCCATTCCCAGCTGCACTGCGAAAGGAGACCCTTCATGTCCTCCGATTCACCACATCCGGATCTGATCGCGAAGAGCGCGCGCTCCAGCGACCGGATCATCGACAGGTTGTCTGCGCAACAGCAGGAGACGCTCGACCGGATGGATATCGCGGGGCAGGCGCTGCTCGACGGCCTGACCGTGGGCCAGCGCGAGATCGCGGATTTCGTCGCCGAGCGCATCCGCCGCGACATCGAGACGCAGAAGGCGCTGATGGCCTGCCGCACCCTCGACGACCTGCGCGGAATCCAGGCGGATTTCATGCGCAATGCCTTCGACCAGTATTTCTCGGAGATGGCGCGGCTGCTCGACATCGGCCGCGACGTGCTCGCGAGAAGCGCGAAGCCGCCGGTCCCGTAGCCGGAAGGCGTCGAATCGCGCCGCATCGGCCGCGCACGGGTTGACGACCGGGGCGGAAGCCCGGATACCCCGCGCGGGAATCATCCAGACGTCCCGAGGAGCCCCCCATGTCCGACAAGCCCGCCACCCCCCGGTCGCGCAGCCGCGCCCCGGCGCGCCCCGCCCGCCCCGCCGCCCCCGCGAAGCCGGCGGCCGCCGACGAGACCGCGGCACCGGAGACCGCGGCCCGGATCGAGGCCGAGATCGCCGAGAGCGTGAAGGCCGCGCAGGAGGCCGCCAGGCTGGCCGCGGAGCAGGTCACCGCCGGCGTCAAGGCGGCCGAGAAGGCGGCCGAGGAGATCCAGGCGCGGCTGAAGTCCATGTTCGAGGCGATCGAGGCCGAGACGCGGCGCAACGCCGAGCGCGTCTCCGCCGCCGCCCTGACCAATGTCAAGGCGGCCGAGGCCGCGGGCGCGGGCCTGCCGGAGCGGCTCGCCGCCGAGATCAAGGCGGCCGAGGCGCGGCTCGAATCCGCCGCCGGCAAGCTCAAGGCGCATATCGACGAGACCCTCTCCCAGGCCGAGGCCGCCACCGAGAAGGCCTCGCGGGCGGTCAGCGACGCCACCGCCGAGCGGATCCGCGCCGCGGAGGCCGCCGTCGCGAAGTTCCAGGAGCAGGCCGAGGAACGGCTCCGGGCGGCGGAGGCGGCGACAGCCAACCTCGCGGCCGCCCAGCAGCGCGGCATCCAGAGCGCCGAGCGCGCGGGATCGACGGTCATGGAGGGCTTCGCCCGGGCCCAGAAGCAGATCGCCGATTTCGTCACCGAGCGCCTCCGCCACGACATCGACGCCCAGACCGCGCTCCTGCGCTGCCGGTCGCTCGAGGACGTGCATGACGTGCAGCAGCGCTTCATCAAGACCGCGATGGACCAGTATTCCGCCGAGGCGACCCGCATGGTGAAGCTCAGCGGCGAGGTCGCGAGCCGGGCGCTCGAGAACGCCAAGAGCTGACCGGGGCCGAATCGGCGATTGAATCTCGGCCGGCGCGCTGTCACTCTCGGCGCGCCGGGGGCGCAGCCCGGCGTCGAACGGAGGTGGACGGATGTCCCCCGGCGATGCGGGTTCCGCGCTGATCGTGATCGACGTGCAGATGGATTTCTGCCCGGGCGGGGCGCTCGCCGTCGCTGACGGCGATGCGGTCGTGGCGCCGGTCAACCGCATCCTGGGCCGCTTTCCGGTGCGGGTGCTGACCCAGGACTGGCATCCGGAGGGGCATCTCTCCTTCGCGGCGAACCATCCGGGAGCCGAGCCCTTCTCCGTCATGCGCATGCCCTATGGAGACCAGGTGCTATGGCCGGTGCATTGCGTCCAGGGCTCGCAGGGCGCGGCGTTCCATCCCGGGCTCGAGACCGGCCCGGCCGACCTGATCCTGCGCAAGGGTTTCCGGCCGGAGATCGACAGCTATTCGGCCTTCTTCGAGAACGACCACGTGACCCCGACCGGGCTCGCCGGCTATCTGCGCGAGCGCGGCGTGACCGCGGTCTGGCTGGCCGGGCTCGCGACGGATTTCTGCGTGGCCTATTCCGCGCTCGACGCCGCGGCGCTCGGCTTCTCGGTGACCCTGCTCGAGGATGCCTGCCGGGGGATCGACCTCGACGGCTCGCTCGAGGCCGCCCGCGGGCGGATGCAGGAATGCGGCGTCGCCGTCGCGCGGGCCGACGATCTGGTGGTCTGAGGCCCATGTCCGACATCGCGAAACGCGTCTACGACCACGCCTGGCGGATCGACCCGATCGTGCGCTGGCTGCTCGACACCGACTTCTACAAGCTCCTGATGTGCCAGACGGTGTTCCAGCGCCACGCCGACGTGGAGGTGGAATTCAGCCTGATCAACCGTTCCACCTCGGTGCCGCTGGCGGCGCTGATCGACGAGGCCGACCTGCGGGCGCAGCTCGACCATATCCGCGACCTGCGCCTGAGCCGGGGCGAGAGCACCTGGCTGCGCGGCAATACCTTCTACGGCAAGCGCGCGATGTTCGGTCCGGAGTTCATGGCCTGGCTCGAGCGGTTCCGCATGCCGGAATACCGGCTGGAGCGGCGCGGCGATCAGTACGAGCTGAATTTCCGCGGCTCCTGGGCCGAGGTGATGATGTGGGAGGTTCCCGCGCTCGCGGTGCTGATGGAGCTGCGCGGGCGGGCGGTGCTGCGCGGCATGGGCAAGTTCGAGCTGCAGGTGCTCTATGCCCGCGCCATGACCCGGGTCTGGGAGAAGATCGAGCGGCTGCGCAAGCTGCCCGACCTGCGCATCTCGGATTTCGGCACCCGGCGGCGGCATTCCTTCCTTTGGCAGGACTGGTGCGTGCAGGCGATGATCGAGGGGCTGGGGCCGAACTTCACCGGCTCGTCCAATTGCCACATCGCGCTCCGGCGCGACATCGAGGCGATCGGCACCAATGCCCACGAGCTGCCGATGATCGCCGCGGCGCTGGCCGGGGACGACGAAGCCCTGCGCGAGGCGCCCTACCGCGTGCTCGAGAACTGGCACGAGGATTACGACGGCAACCTGCGCATCATCCTGCCCGACACCTACGGCACCAGGGGGTTCCTCGAACGCGCGCCGGACTGGCTGGCCTCCTGGACCGGGATCCGCATCGATTCGGGGCGGCCCGAGGAAGGCGCCGAGACCGCGATCGCCTGGTGGCAGAGCCGCGGCCAGGATCCGCGCGAGAAGCTGGTGATCTTCTCCGACGGGCTGGACGTGGAGAAGATCGAGGCGCTCTATGCCCGGTTCAACGGCCGGGTGAAGCTCGGCTTCGGCTGGGGCACGCTGCTCACCAACGATTTCCGCGGCCTGGCGCCGGACGACGGGCTGGCGCCCTTCAGCCTGGTGTGCAAGGCGGTCCGCGCCAACGGCCGGCCGACGGTCAAGCTCTCGGACAACCCGGCCAAGGCCATGGGCCCGCCCGACCAGATCGAGCGCTACAAGCGCGTCTTCGGCGTCGGCGCCCAGACCGCGGAGCCGGTCCTGGTCTGAGCGGCCTTAACCAGTCCCTGCGATCCCTGGCGGCAACCCCTTGTCCGGGGGATCGAATCGGGCCATGCCAGCGGGTGAGATGAGCATTACGACCGATACCGCGCCGACACCGCCGCGCCGCCGGCGCCGCAGCCGCCTGCGGCTGGCGCTGCTGCTGCTCGTGCCGCTGGCGCTCGCCGCCCTGATCCTCGGGCCGCGGCCGCCGGTCGCGGATGCGGGACCGCCCGATGCGCGGGCCGCCGCCCTGACCAGGGATCTCGCCGAGCGGCTGCGCGGCCTGCTGGCCAGCAATGCCGCCACGGCGGAGATCACCGTCACCGCCGCGGAGCTCGACGCAGCACTCGCCGCGGCGCAACGCCTCCAGCCGGGCATGGTGGCGAGCGCGGACATCGGGGCAGAGGCGCTGGCGCTCGACATCGCCGCCGGCGCCCCGCTGCTCCCCCGCGGCCTCGGAATCGGTCTCCACATGGTGCTCGCCCCGTCCGAAGACGGCCTGCGCATCACCTCGCTGCGCCTCGGCGGGCTGCCCCTGCCGCCCGCCGCGGGGATCCTCGCGCTGCGTCTCGGCCTCGACCGCTTCCTGGGACCCGGCCTGGGGGCATACCTGCTCGACGGGATCGAGACGTTGCGCCTGTCGCCCGGCCAGGTCACGGTCGCCCTCGCCTTCGAGGGCGACGCCCGGCTCACCTTCTACGAGCGCCTGCGCGAGCGCATCCGCCTCGCGGCGGCGGGGCCGACCGACACCGGCCGGGTGCATCACTTCCTCTGGTGGTTCGATCGCGCGGGCGAGGACGGCGACCTGCCCGAGACCGGCTCCGCGCTGCCCTATCTGCGCCAGGTGATCGCCAAGGCTGACGAGACGCTGAAACACGCGCCGCCGGACGAGGCCAAGGCCTCGATCTTCGCCTTCACGCTCTATTGCGGCGACGACGGCTTCGGCCCGGTGATCGGGGTCGGGGTGCGGCCGCATATGCTGGGCGAGGGCAACCGTTGCGACGGCACGACGCTGGACGGCCGTGTCGATCTGCGGCGGCATTTCGCGGTCTCCGCCGGCCTCTACGCGGCCAGCACCGAGCAGGCGGCGCTGGGCATGGGCGAGCTCAAGGAGCTCCTGGACAGCAATGCGGGCGGCAGCGGATTCAGCTTCGACGATCTCGCCGCCGACCTCGCCGGGGCGCGGTTCGCCCGCGCCTTCCTCGAGACGCCGCGCGCGGACTGGCCGGCGCTGCTCGCCCGCATCACCGGCGAGGCGGACGTCTTGCCCGATCTCGACGGCCTGCCCGAGGGCATGAATGCGGCGGAATTCGCGCGGCGCTACGGCGATGTCGACAGCCCGGAATACCGCGCGCTCCTCGCCGAGATCACCGCCCGCATCGACGCCCTGCCCCTCTACCGCGCGCCGCTGTCGAACTGACGCCGCCCCCCCGGGAAGGCCGCCTCGCGACCGCAAGCGCGCGCCGTGGCCCGAACGGCCCGCAGCGGCGCCGCGGATCGCGCCCGCGCTGCCCGCGGGATCCAGCCGGAAGGGATGTGCCGCCGACGGCCCTTCGGCCTGCCCCCGCTGCGGCCCGAGGCCGAATCTCGGGTCGATGCGACGACCCCGCACCGATCGGGCCGCACCGGCGCGCCCGGCGCCCTGTTGCCAGCGGCCGGACTTGCGCCGCATAGATAGAGGCAACCGAGGGAGGAAATCCATGAGCAAGACCCCCGCGCCCAAGCTGCGCTCGCGCGCCTGGTTCGACAATCCCGACAATCCCGACATGACGGCGCTCTATCTGGAGCGCTACCTCAACTTCGGCCTGAGCCGCGAGGAGCTGCAATCGGGCAAGCCGATCATCGGCATCGCCCAGACCGGCTCGGATCTCTCGCCCTGCAACCGCCACCATGTGGAGCTCGCCCGGCGGGTGCGCGACGGCATCCGCGAGGCCGGCGGCATCCCGCTGGAATTTCCGGTCCACCCGATCCAGGAGACCGGCAAGCGGCCGACGGCGGCGCTCGACCGCAACCTCACCTATCTCAGCTGCGTGGAGGTGCTCTACGGCTATCCCATCGACGGGGTGGTGCTGACCATCGGCTGCGACAAGACCACGCCCGCGCTGCTGATGGCGGCGGCGACGGTCGATCTCCCGGCCATCGCGCTCTCGGTCGGGCCGATGCTCAACGGCTGGTTCCGCGGCGAGCGCACCGGCTCGGGCACCATCGTCTGGAAGGCCCGCGAGATGATGGCGCGCGGCGAGATCGACTATGCCGGCTTCCTCGACCTCGTGGCCTCCTCGGCGCCCTCGACCGGCTATTGCAACACCATGGGCACGGCCACGACCATGAACAGCCTCGCCGAGGCGCTGGGCATGCAGCTGCCCGGCGGCGCGGCGATCCCCGCGCCCTACCGCGACCGGCAGGAGATGGCCTGGCGCACCGGGCGGCGCATCGTCGGCATGGTGGCGGAGGATCTCAAGCCGTCGGACATCATGACCCGCGCGGCCTTTCTGAACGCGATCAAGGTCAATTCGGCGATCGGCGGTTCCTCGAACGCGCCGATCCACCTCGCCGCGATCGCGCGCCATCTCGGGGTCGAGCTCGCGCTGATGGACTGGCAGACCCATGGCGAGGACATCCCGCTGCTGGTAAACCTGCAGCCCGCCGGCGAATATCTCGGCGAGGATTATTATCACGCGGGCGGGGTGCCGGCGGTCTTCGGCCAGCTGATCGCCCAGGGCCTGATCGACGAGACGGCGATGACCGCCAACGGCAGGACCGTGGGCGAGAACTACCGCGGGGTGCCGATCGCGGACGAAAACGTGATCCGCCCCTTCGACCGGCCGCTCAAGGAGCGCGCCGGCTTCCGGGTGCTGAGAGGCAACATCTTCAACTCGGCGGTGATGAAGATGAGCGTGATCAGCCCCGAGTTCCGCGAGCGCTACCTGAGCCATCCCGACCATCCCGGCGCCTTCGAGGGACGGGCGGTGGTCTTCGACGGGCCGGAGGAATACCACGCCAGGATCGACGATCCTGCGCTCGCCATCGACGCCAACACCATCCTCTTCATCCGCGGCGTCGGGCCCAAGGGCTATCCCGGCGGGGCGGAGGTGGTGAACATGCGCGCGCCGGACTACCTGCTCAAGCAGGGGGTGAGCGCGCTCGTCTGCGTCGGCGACGGGCGCCAGTCGGGCACCTCCGGCTCGCCCTCGATCCTGAACGCCAGCCCCGAGGCGGCCTCGGGCGGGGCGCTGGCGCTGGTGCGCAGCGGCGACCGCATCGCGCTCGACCTCAACGCGGGCACGCTGAACATGCTGGTGGACGAGGCCGAGATCGCCGACCGGCGGGCGGCGCTGGAGGCCGCGGGCGGCTATGCCTGTCCCGAGAGCCAGTCGCCCTGGCAGGAGATCCAGCGCGGGCTGGTGGGCGAGCTCGAGACCGGCGCGGTGCTGGAACCGGCGGTGGCCTATCAGCGCATCGCCAAGACGAAGGGGCTGCCGCGCGACAATCACTGACGGGCGGTCAGGCGATTGATGCGAAACGGGAAACCCGGGCGTTCCGGCCGCGAGCGCCCGGCGCGAGAACGGGCTGGCGGCCCGGCCGGCCTTGACCTATGCAGGAACACGGCTCTCCCAGAGCACCGACCCGGCATCCGGCCGGGCGCGGGAACGACCCGTCCGGCGAAAATTCTCGTCGCCCGACCGAAAGGATGCCCATGACCCTGCTCGATCGTCGCCTCTGCTGCGGAACCGCGCTCGCGCTGCTGCTCTCCGGCACCGCCTCCGCCCAGGTTTCCGAGGAGGCCCTGCAATCGATCTCCACGCCCGCGAGCGTCGAGACCCGGATCGGCACGCTCGACTTCCCGAACGGCACGCCGAGCGACGACACCGCCACGGCCGTCTACGACCACCTCGACTTCACCTACGCCTTCCGCGCCTTCACCGACACCTACAAGGGCGTCAGCATGCAGGCGCTCCTCGAGGGCTTCGAGGCCGCAGGGGTCAAGGACAACGAGCTCCTGCTCTTCTCCGAGCTGATGGATTCCTCATCGCTCTTCCTGACCGCCAACGCCGATACGGTCTATTATCTCGGCTTCGTCGACCTTTCCGACGGACCGATGGTGGTCGAGACGCCGCCCGAGGCGCTCGGCACCTTCGACGACATGTGGTTCCGCTGGGTCATCGACTTCGGCCGGCCCGGCCCCGATCGTGGCGAGGGTGGCAAGTACCTGCTCGTCGGACCCGGCTATGACGGGCCGCTGCCCGAGGATGGCTTCTATGTCGGCCACTCGAAGACAAACCGGGTGATCATGCTCGGCCGCTCGTTCCTGAAGGACAATGACCCCACGGAGCCCGTCGAAACCATCAAGTCGACCACGAAGATCTACCCCTATGTCGAGGGCGGCGTCGGCACGTCGATCGCCGAGTTTCTCGAGGGCGGCATCAAGCTCGCCCAGGACGCGACGCCGCAGACGCCGGTGTTCCACGAAGGAACAGGGCTGGCGATGAACACCGTCCCGCCCAACGACTACAGCTACTACGATATGCTGAACCGCCTCGTGCAGTCGGAGCCGGCGACGACGCTGGATCCCGAGCTGATGGGACCCATCGCCGCAATCGGGATCATCAAGGGACAGGACTTCGCGCCGGATGACCGGATGAAGGGGATCCTGACCGACGCGGTGGCACTCGCCAACGCGACAGGACGGACCCTGGGATTCGATCCGCGCGACGAGGACTGGTACTACTACGAGGACTCGCAGTGGTACATCCCGCTGTTCACCGGGGGTTACCTGTTCGAGACGCCGATCCCCGAGATCACCGCCGACGGGGCGAAGCCGTTTCCGCCGACCGGATATCGCAAGAACGATGCCCGAACCTCGTTCTTCTACATGGCGACGGGGATCACGCCGGCCATGGCGATGCGGCTGACCCATGTCGGCTCGCAGTATCTGGAGACGGCGAAGGACGCGAACGGCGACTGGCTCGACGGCGCGAAGACCTACAACGTGACGCTGCCCAAGGACATCCCGGCCGCGGCGTTCTGGTCGTTCACGCTCTACGACAACCAGACCCGCTCGATGCTGGTCACGCCGCAGAAGTATCCGCGTGCCGGCAGCCAGAGCTACCCGTCGCCGGCGGCCGAGGCGGCCGAAGACGGCAGGACCACCGTCTGGTTCTCACCCGAGCAGCCCGACGGCGTCGGCCGCGGCAACTGGATCCAGACCGATCCCGAGAAGGGCTACTTCGTGGTCCTGCGGCTCTACAGCCCGCTGGCGTCGTATTTCGACAAGTCCTGGCGACCGAGCGAGATCGAAGCGGTGCAGTGAGTCGGGGCGGGCTCAGCCGAGGCGGCCCTGTCCCTTGAGGACGAGGCCGACGGCGCCGAGCAGGGCGTCGTTCGCGGTGAAATGGCCCAACTTGATGCGGGTGCGCAGATTCGCCGGCAGGTCGTGCGACTTGATGAGGATGTGCTTCTCGTAGGCCCGCACCAGCGGCGCGAGCAGGAGGTCGCCGGCGACCGCCATGCGGCCGGTGACCAGGATCAGCGGCGGGTTGAGGATATTGCCGATCATGGCGAGGCCGCGGCCGGCGATCTCGCCGGTGTCCTCGATGAGCCGGAGCGCCACGGCATCGCCCTGCTCGGCGAGCAGGATCGTGTCCTCCATGCCGAGCGGCCGGCCATGGATGCGCGCGAGCTCGTCGAGCGGTCGGCCGAAGCCGGCATAGAGCTCGAGGCAGCCGCGATTGCCGCAGCGGCAGAGCGGCCCCTGCGGGTCGATCGAGACATGGCCGAACTCGCCGGCGCCGCCGGCGATGCCGGTCAGCACCGTGCCGCCGCGCACGAGGGCGCCGCCGAGCCCCACGTCGATCTTGAAGAGCACGAAATCGTCCTCGCCCGCGGCCGCGCCCCAGGTCATCTCGGCGATGGCCGCGCAATTGCTCTCGTTCGCGGCGAAGACCGGCCGCTCGAACACGGGGCCGAAGACGTCGCGCAGGTTCACGCCCGCCCAGCGCGGCAGGATCGAGGCGCGGATCACCCTTCCGTCCGGGCGCAGCGGCCCCGAGACCGAGACGCCCACGCCGAGCAGGCCCGAGGGCCTGAGGCCATGGGCGGCATAGACGGACGCGATCGCCGATCGGGCCGCCTCGGCCGCGGCTTCGGGCGCGTAGTCGCGCCCGAGCGGAACACTTTGTTCGTCGATGACGGAATGCGCGACATCCGCCACGGCGATGCGCAGCTCGTCGAGGGCGAGGTGCACGCCCACGCAGGTGCCGGCCTCCGGGTTGAGCACCAGCGGCGTCGCCGGGCGCCCGACGCCCTTGCTCGCCTCCGCCTGCTCGGGCAGCTCCACCACGATGCCCGAATCGCGCAGCTTCGACAGCGCCACGGAAACGGTAGACCGAGCAAGCCCGGTGCGCCGGGCGATCTCGGCGCCCGAGAGCGCGCCCCATTCGCTCATCGCGCGCACGATCCGGCTGATCGGCGCACCCGAATCGCGGTCGTCGAGGATCGTCTTCAGGCGGTCGTCGGACATCTGCGCTCCCCGGCGCGAGGCCCCTTCTGCCGTGTCGGGCGACAGGGCCGTTTGTTCACATAGGAGAAAAATCCCTTGGCGCAACTGGCCGGGACGCCGGGATTGGATTTGGCAACGTGACCCCGCCAGGCTGAGTTCCGGGCGCGCCTAGCGCCGCCATCCCGCCCGGCGGCCACCGCCGGGCAGCGCCCGCCCCGCCCCGTCACGCCGAAGGCGTGCCTCCGGCACGACGCGGGCGCTTCGCTCCCGCCCGGGTCGGGCGCTGCCCTCGTCTGTTGGCGGGACGGTCGTATCGGGAACAATGGACTCCAACTGCCATCCCCCTGACACCGGACCATCCTGCGGCCCTCCCTCGCCACCCCCGGCCCCGCGCAACAGCCGGGGTATCTTCGGCCCGGATCCCGTCTTGCCCGTTGCGCGCCGCCGGCCGACGCGCGAGAATCACGATGATGGCGCGGCACCGATCCGCCGCGCTCCCGCCAGAGGCCCGCCGAGCGGGCGCAGAGGAGGACATGTCCCGTGGTCGAGGCCCTGCTCCGCCGCAACGCCACCTGGGCCGAGGGCATCGCCCGCACCGACCCAGGCCTCTTTCCGCGCCTCGCCGCGCAGCAGGCGCCGGAATTCTTCTGGATCGGCTGCTCGGACAGCCGCGTGCCGGCCAATGTCGTCGCCGGACTCGATCCCGGCGAGGTCTTCGTGCATCGCAACGTCGCCAATGTGGTGCATTCCTCCGATCTCAACCTGCTCTCGGCGCTGGAATTCGCCGTGGAGGCGCTCGGGGTGCGCGATATCATCGTCTGCGGCCATTACGGCTGCGGCGGGGTGCGGGCGAGCTGCGAGAACGCGCATCACCGGCTGGTCGACCACTGGATCGAACCGATCCGCCGGCTGTCGGTGCAGCATGCGCCGGAGCTCGACGCCCTGCCGAGCGCCGAGGCGCGGCTCGACCGGCTCTGCGAGATCAACGTCCGCGACGGCGTCTCGCGCGTCGCCGAGACCCCGATCATGCGCGCGGCCTGGGAAGGTGGCGCCAGGGTGCGCATCCACGGCCTGATCTACGGCATCCGCGACGGGCTGCTGCGCAACCTCGACTGCACCATCGCGCCGCTCCCGGCCTGACCCCGCCCCGGGCGGCCCGGGGCGAAATCGGGACGGCCCGGCGATTTCCGCTTGTCCGGGCCCCGGGTCGATGCAACGATTCCGGACACTTCCGACAACAGGGAAACAACAGGGGAAACCGACGATGACGACGAGATCCCATGCCTGGTCGCGGCGCGGCGTGCTTGCCGGCGGCGGCGCGGTCCTGACGGCATCCTTCCTCGCGCGGCGGGCGCGCGCCGCCGATCCGCTGAAGGTGGCGGCGATCTACACCGTCCCGGTGGAACAGCAATGGGTCAGCCGCATCCACATGGCCGCCAATGCCGCGGCCGAACGCGGCGACATCGAATACGTCTTCTCCGAGAACGTCTCGAATTCCGACTACGACCGGGTGATGCGGGAATATTCCGAGGCCGGCAACGGCCTCGTCATCGGCGAGGTCTTCGGGGTCGAGCAGGCCGCGCGCGAGGTGGCGGCGGATTATCCCGATACCGCCTATCTCATGGGCTCGAGCTTCCCGCCCGATCCGGCGCTGGCCAATTTCTCGGTCTTCGACAACTACATCCAGGACGCCTCCTATCTCAGCGGCATCATCGCCGGGGCGATGACCGGCTCGGGCCGCATCGGCATGGTCGGCGGCTTCCCGATCCCCGAGGTCAACCGGCTTATGCATGCCTTCATGCGGGGGGTTGAGGAATCCCAGACCGACGTTGCCTTCCAGGTCGCCTTCATCGGCAGCTGGTTCGATCCGCCCAAGGCCAAGGAGACCGCCTTCGCCATGATCGACAACGGCGCGGACGTGATGTACGCGGAGCGCTTCGGCGTCTCCGATGCCGCCGCCGAGCGCGGCGTGCTGGCGATCGGCAATGTCATCGACACCCAGGCCGATTATCCCGAGACCGTCGTCGCCTCGGCGCTCTGGCATTTCGAGCCGACGCTCGACGCCGCCATCGCCGCGGTCCGGGACGGCAGCTTCACCGCCGCCGATTACGGGGTCTATTCCTTCATGATCAACGGCGGCTGCTCGCTCGCGCCGCTCGGCACCTTCGAGGGCAAGGTGCCCGAGCCGGCGATGCAGGTGGTGGCCGAGCGCCAGGCGCAGATCATGTCGGGCGAACTCGTCGTGGAGATCGACGACAGCGAACCCGCGTCGAGCTGAATGGGGCAGGCGGCGCCGGTCGTCCTGCGGCTCGAAGGCGTCACCAAGCGCTTCGGGCCGCTGACCGCCAATGACGCGATCTCCTTCGAGCTGCGCCGCGGCGAGGTGGTGGCGCTCCTGGGCGAGAACGGCGCCGGCAAGACCACGCTGATGAGCATCCTCTTCGGCCATTACCTCGCCGATGCGGGGAGGGTCGAGGTCGAGGGCCGTCCGCTGCCGCCCGGCGACACGCGGGCGGCGCTGGCTGCCGGGCTCGCCATGGTGCACCAGCATTTCACCCTCGCCGACAGCATGAGCGTCTTGGAGAACATCGCGCTCGGCACCCAGCCGCTCTGGGCGCCGCGGCTCGACCGGGGGCGCGCGCTCGCGCGGATCCGCGAGATGAGCGCCGATTTCGGCCTCGAGGTCGACCCCGCCGCCCGCATCGCCGACCTCTCCGTGGGCGAGCGCCAACGCGTCGAGATCCTCAAGGCGCTCTACCGCGAGGCGCGGGTGCTCATCCTCGACGAGCCCACGGCGGTGCTGACCCCGCAGGAATCGGAGGCGCTCTTCGCCACCCTGCGGCGGCTGGTCGCGCGTGGGCTGGCGATCATCTTCATCTCCCACAAGCTCGGCGAGGTCATGGCGGTCAGCGACCGGGTGCTGGTGCTGCGCGCCGGCCGGCTGGTGGGCGAGCGCGCCACCGCCGACACCGACCGCCACGCGCTCGCCGAGCTCATGGTCGGCGCCGAGATCCCGCGCCCCGACATCGGCCCGGCGCAGCCCGGCCCGATGCTGGTGGAGATGAAGGGCGTCACCGCCGGCGGGCTCGGCCCGGTGGATCTCGCGCTGCGCGGCGGCGAGATCACCGGCATCGCCGGGGTCTCCGGCAACGGCCAGGCAGCGCTCGCCGAGGTGCTTTCCGGCACGCTGGCGCCGCAGGCGGGCACGCTCGCGATCGAAGGCCGCGCCGCCGGCGCCTGGTCGCCGCGCGCCGCACTCGCCGCCGGCATCGCGCGGGTGCCCGAGGACCGCCACGGCGTCGGCGTGATCGGCGACATGAGCGTGACCGAGAACCTGGTCGCGGAGGCCTATCGCGCCCCCGCCTTCAGCCGCCGCGGCTGGATGAAGCGCCCGGCCACCCGCGACTTCGCCCGGCGCGTCATCCGCGACTACGAGGTGAAGTGCCCCGGCCCCGAGGCGCCGGCGCGGCTGCTCTCGGGCGGCAACATGCAGAAGCTGATCCTCGGCCGCGCGCTCGACGGCGAACCGCGCATCATCCTCGCGAGCCAGCCGACCCGCGGCCTCGACGTGGGCGCGGTGGCCTATGTGCACGCCCGCCTGCTCGAGGCGCGGGCGCGGGGCGCGGCGGTGCTGCTCATCTCCGAGGACCTCGACGAAATCATGGCGCTCTCCGACCGCATCCACGTCATCTCCCGCGGACGGCTGTCGCCGCCCAGCGCCCGGGGCGAACTGAGCATCCGCGAGATCGGGGCCCGCATGGCCGGGCTCGGCTTCGACCATGCCGCCTGAGGCCCGAAATGCGCCTTGAGCCGCGCATCGCCTCGCCGGCGCAGACCATCCTCTACCCCGTGGCCGCCTTCGCCGCGACCTTCGCCTTCGCCGCGCTCCTGGTGCTCCTGGCCGGCGTCTCGCCGCTCGGCGTCTTCCGGCTGGTCTTCCTCGGCGCGGCGGGATCGCAGTTCGCCCTGCTCGAGACGCTCACCCGCGCCACGCCGCTGATCTTCACCGGGCTCGCGGTGACGGTCGCCTTCCGCGCCAAGCTCTGGAACATCGGCGCCGAGGCGCAGCTCTACATCGGCGCGGTGGTGACGGTGGTGCTCGGCACCGGGGCGGTCGCGGCCCCCTCCTGGGCGCTGGTCCCGCTGATCGCGCTCGCGGCGATGCTGGCGGGCGGGCTGCTCCTGCTCGGCCCGGCGCTCCTCAAGACCCGCTTCGGGGTGGACGAGGTGGTGACCACGCTGCTCCTGAACTTCATCGTGCTGCTCTTCGTCTCCCTGCTGCTCGAAGGCCCGCTGAAGGACCCCATGGGCCTCGGCTGGCCGCAGTCGCAACGAGTCGTCGCCGAGGCGCAATGGCCGCGGCTGGTGCAGGGCAAGCGGCTGCACATGGGATTCGCGGTCGCCATCCTCGCCGCGCTCGCCGTCTGGCTGATGCTGGCGCGCAGCGTGCTCGGCTACGAGATGCGCGCGGTCGGCCACAATGCCGCCGCGGCGCGCTTCGCGGGCATCCCCGTGAACCGCGTGCTGGCGCTGACCGCGCTGATCTCCGGCGGGCTGGCGGCACTCGGCGGCGTCGCGGAGGTCTCGGGGCTCAAGGGCAACCTCACGCTCGATCTCTCGCCGGGCTTCGGCTACACCGGCATCGTGGTGGCGATGCTGGCGCTCCTGCATCCGCTCGGGGTGGTGGCCTCCGCGATCTTCGTCGCCGGCATCTTCGTCGGCGCCGACGCCATGAGCCGGGCGGTGGGCGTGCCCTCCTACATCGCCGAGGTGATGACCGCGACCGCGCTCCTGACCATGGGCACGGCCATCGTCTTCACCCGCTACCGGATAAGGTGGCGCTGATGGCCGCGGCGCTCGAGATCCTCTTCACCGCCAGCTTCTGGGTCGCCGCCGTGCGCATCGCCTCGCCGCTGATCTTCGCCACCCTCGGCGAGCTCATCTGCGAGCGCGCGGGCGTGCTGAACCTCGGCATCGAGGGCATCATGGTCGCCGGCGCCTTCGCCGGCTGGTTCACCGTCTATTCGGGCGGCGATCTCTGGACCGGCGTCGCCGTCGCCGCGCTGACCGGCGCCGCCTTCGGCCTGCTGCACGGCCTGCTGACCGTGCCGCTCGGCCTCTCGCAGCATGTCACCGGCATCGGCATCACCCTGCTCGCGACCAGCCTCACCTATTACACCTACCGCCTCGCGCTGCCGGAGGTGACCTCGCCGCCCAAGATCGAGGCCTTCCGCCCGCTGGAAATCCCGCTGCTCGCCGACATGCCGCTGGTCGGCCCGGCGCTCTTCGCCCAGACCCCCTTCACCTATCTCGCCTTCGCCGCCGCGGCGCTGGTGGCCTGGCTGCTCTACCGCACCCCGCTCGGCCTCGCGCTGCGCGCCGCCGGCGAGAACCCCGACGCGCTCGAGGCCCAGGGCCTCAGCGTCACCGCCATCCGCATGGGCGCGGTGGCCGCCGGCTCGGCGCTGATGGCCGTGGGCGGCGCCTTCCTCACCATGTCGGCCTTCAATTCCTTCTTCTTCGAGATGGTCAACGGCCGCGGCTGGGTCTGCATCGCGCTGGTGGTCTTCGGCTCCTGGCGCCCGGGCAAGGCGCTCTTGGGCGCGATCCTCTTCGGCGCCTTCGACGCCTACCAGGTCCGCCTCCAGGGCGTGGTGGGCGACGCCGTGCCCTACCAGGTCTTCCTGATGCTTCCTTACGTCCTCTCCATCCTCGCGCTGGTGGCGGTCTCCCGGCGCGCGAGCTATCCCAAGGCGCTGATGGTGCCCTATCGCAAGGGGGAACGATGAGCCTCGACCTGCTCCTGACCGGCGGCATCCTGCCCGACGGCAGCCGCGCCGACATCGCCATCGCGGGCGACCGCATCGCCGGGATCGCCCCGCGCATCGAGGCCGAGGCCGGCCGCAGCATCGACCTCGCCGGCTGCCTCGTCGCGCCACCCTTCGTCGATCCGCATTTCCACATGGACGCCACGCTCTCCTACGGCCTCCCGCGCATCAACGCCTCCGGCACCCTGCTCGAAGGCATCGCGCTCTGGGGCGAGCTCAAGGCCGAGATGACCCATGACGCGGTGGTCGAGCGCGCGCTCGCCTACTGCGACTGGGCGGTCTCCATGGGCCTGCTCGCGATCCGCAGCCACGTGGACACCTGCGACGACCGGCTGCTCGGGGTGCGGGCGCTCATCGAGGTGCGCGAGCGGGTGAAGCCCTATCTGGACCTCCAGCTCGTGGCCTTCCCGCAGGACGGCTTCTATCGCGACCCCACGGCGCGGGCGAACACGCTGCGCGCGCTCGATCTCGGCGTCGACGTGGTCGGCGGCATCCCGCATTTCGAGCGCACCATGGCCGAGGGCCGCGCCTCCGTGACCGAGCTCTGCGAGATCGCCGCCCAACGCGGCCTGCCGGTCGATCTCCATTGCGACGAGACCGACGACCCCGAATCGCGCCACATCGAACAGCTCGCCTTCGAGACCCGGCGCCTCGGCCTGCAGGGCCGCGTCGCCGGCTCGCACCTCACCTCCATGCATTCCATGGACAATTACTACGTCTCGAAGCTCCTGCCGCTGATCGCCGAGGCCGGGGTCGCTGCCATCCCCAATCCCCTCATCAACATCACCATCCAGGGTCGCCACGACAGCTATCCCAAGCGCCGCGGCCTGACCCGCGTTCCCGAGATGCGCGCCGCCGGCATCCGCGTCGGCTGGGGCCAGGACTGCGTGCTCGACCCCTGGTATTCGCTCGGCACCGCCGACATGCTCGACGTCGCCCACATGGGCCTGCACGTGGCGCAGATGACCAGCCCCGCCGAGATGCGCGCCTGCTTCGACATGGTGACGGAAGTCAACGCCGCGATCCTCGGCCTGCCCGACTACGGGTTGCGCCAGGGCGCGCTCGCGAGCCTCGTGGTGCTGGAGGCCTCCGACCCCGTCGAGGCGCTGCGCCTCCGCGCCACCCGGCGGCTCGTGGTCTCCAGGGGCCGGGTCGTGGCCGAACGCGCCGCGAACCCGATGCGCCTCACCCTGCCGGACCGCCCGCAGACCTGCGACCGACGGTTCAAGGGATCCGCCTGAGCGTCGCCCCGCGCTTTCCAAGGCGGCCATTTGACTGAGAAGGCAAGCCTGCAATACCAGCGGCCCTGGCGGTCGACCCTAATCCCGCGGCCCGGGTGTCCCCAGCCCGATCGACCCGTGGCGATCGGGCCGCGCCGGCCCTGCCGGGGGCCGGCGCGCTTCGCACGCCGTCCAGGGCCGACCCGTCCCGATCCTCGACCGAAGGTGAGGCTGCACCGCCCTCGCCCTGCGGCTTGCGCCTCCGGGCGACCGGACCGGGCGACGCGCCACCGGCGCCTCGCCTCTCCGGTCCGGGGACATGCGGCGCGGGCCGCGCGGAGCGCGGCCTTTTCCCTGTCCCGAGAGTCAGCCTCAGGATCGGTCAAACGGAAGCGCCGCTGGTATCAGACCATGCTTTGTCAGAAGAATAGTCGCCTTCCGAAACCCGAAAAAATGGCAAGCCTGTTTCCAGCCGCTTTCCAGCCGGATTCCGGCCCCGGAAAACGTCGCCGTTTCAGGGCTTTGCGCCGACTTCGCCGAACCCCGACGATTCGCCCGGAAACCCCGGATCGGAACCCGGTCGAAGGCATCGCACCGGCGGTCGGTCGGCCCGACTCGAACCGCCTGCCGCCTACCGCTCCATCCCCAGCCGCTCGTGCCAGGCGGCAATGCTTTCGCTGGGATAGGCGTCGAAGGTCTTGTCCTTCGGGCCGAGGCAGGGCTCCGCCCAGTTCGCCCTGCTGCCGAGCATCAGATGCGTGCGCTCGGGCGGCACCGGCAGCTCGGTGTCGATGGCCGAGGCGTGCGGGTGCACCAGCTCCGGCCAGCGCGGGTCCCAGACCCAGAGGGCCGAGCCGCAGAGGCCGCAGAACTTGCGCTCTCCGAGGCTGCGGGAGTCCGCGCCCGTGTCGGGGTCGTGCAGCAAGGCATTGTAACTGCGGATATTCTCCTCGCCTTCGACCACGAGCGTGTCAGTCTCGCCGCCGATGTTGATGGCATAGCCGCCCGCCCCGGCGGTCTTGCGGCAGATCGAGCAGTAGCAGAGGTTGAACGGCACGGGATGGCGCGACTCCAGGCTGAAGCGCACCGCGCCGCAATGGCAGGATCCCTCGAGATGCATGGAAGCTCTCCCAGCTGTCCGGCCGCCCGGCGCATTCCGGCCCGCCGGCTCGGCCGATCCGTTTCTCCGTCCCGGGGTCGAAGGCCACGGCCTTCGCCATGTTGAAGGCGAAGGGCATGTGGCCGCCGACCTTCACGACCGCGTCGGCGCGGAGCATCCCGACCGCCGCGCTCGCTGCCCACGAAGCTATCCGATCCCGGCCGCTGCGCAACACGGCGCTCGCTTCCGGTGCATTGCCTCGCGACGGGACCTGTCAGAAGAACGCCTGCAGCCCGGTCTGCGCCCGGCCGAGGATCAGCGCGTGGATGTCGTGGGTGCCCTCGTAGGTATTCACCGACTCCAGGTTCACCATGTGCCGGAAGACCGGAAATTCCTCGGAGATGCCGTTGCCGCCGAGCATGTCGCGCGCGGCGCGGGCCACGTCGAGGGCCTTGCCGCAATTGTTGCGCTTCACCAGGCTGATCATCTCCGGCGCCGCCCGGCCCGCATCCATCAGCCGCCCGACCTGCAAGGACGCCTGCAGGCCGAGCGCGATCTCGGTCTGCATGTCCGTCAGCTTCTTCTGGTAGAGCTGCGTCTGCGCGAGCGGTCGCCCGAACTGCCTGCGGTCGAGCCCGTAGCTCCGGGCCGCGTGCCAGCAGGCCTCCGCCGCGCCCATCACGCCCCAGCTGATGCCGTAGCGCGCCCGGTTGAGGCAGCCGAAGGGTCCCTTCAGCCCCTCCGCATCGGGCAGGAGCGCCTCCTCGCCCACCTCGACGCCGTCCATGACGATCTCGCCGGTGATCGAGGTCCGGAGCGAGAGCTTGCCGCCGATCTTCGGCGCCGACAGGCCCTCCATGCCCCTTTCCAGGACGAAGCCGCGGATCCTGCCGCCATGCGCCTCGGATTTCGCCCAGACGACGAAGACATCGGCGATCGGCGCGTTCGAGATCCACATCTTCGAGCCGGTCAGCCGGTAGCCGCCTTCGATCCGCTCCGCCCGCGTCTTCATGCTCCCGGGGTCCGAGCCGGCATCCGCCTCCGTCAGGCCGAAGCAGCCGATCCACTCGCCGCTGGCGAGCCGGGGCAGATATTTCTCGCGCTGTGCCTCGCTGCCATAGGCATAGATCGGATACATCACCAGCGAGCTCTGCACGCTCATCATGGAGCGATAGCCGCTGTCGACGCGCTCGATCTCCCGGGCGACCAGCCCATAGGCGACATAGCTGCCGCCGAGCCCGCCGTAGGCCTCCGGGATGGTGACGCCCAGAAGGCCCATGCCACCCATCTCGCGGAAGATCTCCGGCTCGGTGACCTCGTCGCGGAAGGCGCCGCGCACGCGGGGTGCCAGCTTGTCCTCGGCATAGGCGCGGGCCGCGTCGCGCAGCATGCGCTCGTCTTCGGAGAGCTGCCCCTCCAGGCGCAGGGGATCGTCCCAGGCGAAGGGTCCGAGATCGGGTCTGCTTCGGGGGTCGAGATCCTTGGGCATCCGTGCCTCCTCAGGCGGCTTGGAGTTGCCGGGCGGCGGCGGCGACGGCGGCCTCGATGACGCCCAATCCCTCGTCCAGCACCTCGGTTTCGATCGTGAGCGGCGGCAGCAGGCGAACGACATTGCCGTAGACGCCGCAAGCCAGAAGGATCAGCCCGCGCGCCTCGGCCTCGGCCACTATGGCGCTGCAGAGCGATGCGTCGGGCGTGCGCGTCGTCCGGTCCGACACCAGTTCGAAGGCCACCATGGCCCCCTGGCCGCGAACCTCGCCGATGCCCGATCCCTCCGGTGTCGCGGCCAGCGCGGTCAGCCGCTCCCGTATCGTCCGGCCGATGCCGGTCGCACGGGCGCAGAGATCCTCTTCCGCGATCACGTCGAGCACCGCGTTGGCGGCCGCGACGGACATCGGGTTGCCGGCATAGGTCCCGCCGAGCCCGCCGACGCCGGGCGCATCGACGATCTCGGCGCGGCCGGTAACGGCGGAAAGCGGAAAGCCGCCGCCGAGACCCTTGGCCATGCAGACCAGATCGGCGGCGACACCGGCATGCTCGAAGGCGAAGAGCCTGCCCGTCCGCCCGATCCCAGCCTGCACCTCGTCGGCGATCAGCACCATGCCGTGCTCGTCCGCGATCCTGCGCAGTTCCTGCAGGAAGGCGGCGGGCGCCGGATAAAAGCCGCCTTCGCCCTGCACCGGCTCGACGATCATCGCCGCGACCCGGTCGGGATCGATGGAACTGCGCAGCAGGCGGCGCAATTCCTCCAAGGCGGCCTCGCTCGTCACGCCGTGGAACTCGTGCGGGAAGGGCGCGTGGTGGATCTCCGGCGGCATGGCGCCGAATCCCTTCTTGTAGGGCGCAACCTTGCCGCAGAGGGCCATGCCCATCAGCGTCCGCCCGTGGAAGGCACCGGAGAAGGCGATGACCCCGGACCTCCCGGTGAAGGCGCGGGCCATCTTGACGGCGTTCTCCACCGCCTCGGCGCCGGTCGTAGCCAGCATGGTCTTCTTGGGGAAGTCGCCGGGCGTGGCGGCGTTCAGGCGCTCGGCCAGCCGCACGTAGCCCTCGTAGGGCGCGACGTGGAAGCAGGAATGGGTGAAGGCCTCGGCCTGTTTCGCCACCGCGGCCATGACCTTCGGATGCCGATGGCCGGTGTTGTTGACGGCGATCCCGGCCGCGAAGTCGATGAAGCGGCGTCCGTCCTCGTCCCAGAGTTCGGCATTCCTCGCCCGGCTCACGGTGACGGCGCGGGTCGCGACACCCCGGGCGACCGCCCGGTCCTTGCGGCGAACCAGATCCTCGGAACGTGACATTTCGGCCTCCCGATTCGATATGCGCCCAGCAGGTATCAGCGCCCAGTATTTTGAGCAATGGGATTTTGAATATTGTGCAGGCAAACCGCCGTTGCTACCGTGGCGCCATGGAAGATTTGGCTTCGGATCCGGATTTCGACGTGGGCGAGCGGCTCAGGGCCCTTCGCAGCCATGTCGGGCTTTCGCAGCGGCGGCTCGCCGATCTCGCGCAGGTGCCCCATGGCCTGATCTCGATGATCGAGACCAACCGGAGCAGCCCTTCGGTCTCGTCGCTGCGCAAGATATTGGGCGGCCTCGGAATCAGCATGTCGGAGTTCTTCGAGCCCGACAGCCCCGCCTCGGACCAGGTCTTCTTTTCGCCCACCGAAACCCGGGACCTGACCTCGCTGCTCTTCAGCCACAAGCGCCCCTCGGGCGGCAAGGTGGCGCTCCGCCAGGTCGGCGATGCGAAGCGCCACAACCTGCAGATCCTGCACGAGACCTACGACCCCGGCGCCGACACCGGCCATGTCATGCTGGAACATTTCGGCTCCGAGGGCGGCATCGTCGTCGCGGGCGAGATCGAGGTGACGGTCGGCGCGCAGGCGAAGGTCCTGAAGGCCGGCGACAGCTATCTCTTCTCCTCCTCGGTGCCGCACCGGTTCCGCAACCTGTCTGATCGGCCCGCCACCGTGATCTCGGCCTGCACGCCGCCCTATCTCTAGCCCGGCGCCGTCGCGCGGACCAAGCGCATGTCAGGATGCCGACTGACCCGCTGACGCCGGCGCGGCCCGTTCGGCCGCCCGAACCCTGGAGCCGCTGGCGGAATAGGTCACATGGACGGGGGCGGGCGGCGGGGCGACGAGGTCCCAGCCGACGAAGGTGCCGTCGCTCCATCCGATCTCCACGCGACGGTCGGCGGGGCGGTAGAGCGTCGTGAAGACGGTGCCGAAGCCGCGCGAATAGCGGGGCGAGAAGAGCGGTGCGGTGAGGAACAGCCTCTTCAGCTCATGCTCGTGGGGAACCTTGCGGGCGAGCAGGTGATCCAGCGTCTCCGCCCGTTCGAGGGTGCGCGTCATGCGCCCGTGGTGCGGCCACTCGACCCCGAGCTGGTGGTTGGTCGCCCAGGGCTGGCGACTGACGATCGGCGGGCGGTCGGGCGAGAGCATCACCGTCGCGACTTCGCCACCGGGGTCGATCAGGGTGACGTTGTAGGACATGTGGATGGGCAGATCGCGCAGCACGCTCAGCGCGTCCTGGGTGTCGCGGCAGAATTGCAGCAGGTAGCGGATGACCAGCGGGATGCCGAACCCGCGCCCGCCCGCCACCCGGCCGCCGAAGGTCAGCGAGGCGGCAAGTCCATGGGCGTTCATCCCGTCCGACAGCCCCGCCAGCGCCTCGACCATGCCGACCACCTGCCGGCCGAGCCAGCCGGACCGGAACATGGTCGATTCGTTCAGCCCGGGATCGAGGTCGTAGTTACGGATGAGCAGCGGCCCTTCCGCGTCCGACAGCGCGAGTTGCGTGCAGTTCACCAGGTAGCGCGGCGGCGTCCAGAAGGTGAGGAACCGCGCCAACAGCTCGTCGCCGCCGGCCTTCTCGACGAGGTCGTCCAGCAGTCGCTCGAACCCGGGCAGGTGCCGCCGGATCGCCCGGCGGCAGGCCCTTGCGTTCGGACCATCTTCGCCATTCCGGGCCGTGAACCATTCGCGCCAGCCGGGCCAGCCATGGCCGACGATCTCCCGCCACGCCGCACCGGGCGCGTCTTCATCGAGAAAACGGAAGGACAGGCTGGTCATCTCTCGCAGTCCATGTACCCTGCTTGGGTCGAACAATCCGGGGAGGGATGACATCGCGCTACACTATGGATCATAGTGTTGACGTTGCTTCACCGGCTCCCCCGTGTCAAGCGGCATCGCCATGACCAATCTGCAACCGACGGCGACGATCCGCCAGAGCGATATAGAGAAGCTCCGGGCGCAATACCGGATCAACGACATTCCCGTCGCCATCCGGACCGAGCGGAACGTGGAGGCGGGCGGGTTCGCGGATGCCTCGCGCAACCCGAACACCTGGACCGCCTATCTGTTCGTCGACGGGCAATGGGCGCAGATCGAGAGCGCCCGGGGTCTCAGGCGCGAATGGACCAGCCTCGACCGGCTGGAACGCTGGCTGCGGAGCATGGGGTTTAGCGCCTTCGCCGTGCGCAACGACATCGAGCCCGCCGGCTCGGGCGGCGGCCCCACCCGCATCTCGATAAAGTGAGGGGCAGGCCCGGGCGCGCCGTCGAGGCAGGGGAGCGCACCGCTTGCCCGCCCGTTCAGACTGCCAGCAGACCGTCCGTATCGATCTCGGGCTGACGGCCGGCGATCTGGTCGGCGACGAAGCGACCGGATCCGCAGGCCATGGACCAGCCGACATGGCCGTGGCCGACGTTCAGGAAGAGGTTGCCATAGCGCGAGGGACCGAGGATCGGCACCGAGCTCGGGGTCATCGGGCGCAGACCCGTCCAGTAGACGATCCGGGACTGGTCGACGGCATCGCCGTAGAGGGTTTCGGTGATCGCGTGGATCGAGCGGAAGTCCTTCGGCCGGTGGCCGTAGTCGTAGCCGGCGAAGACCGCCGAGGAGGCGGCGCGCAGCCGCCCGCCGAAGGGCGACATGGCGACCAGCAGATCCTCGTCGACCAGCCCCATGTGCGGACCGGCCTCGGGTCGGGTGAGCGGCGCGGTGATCGAGAAGCCCTTGACCGGGTAGATCGGCAGCCGCACCCCGATCTCGCCGGCGATGAGCGCGCTCTCCGACCCGGCCGCCAGCACGAAGGCATCGGCGGCCACCTCGCCGCGGTCGGTCTGGACCCGCACCACCCGGTCGCCCTCGACGATCAGCCGGCGGATCGGGGCGTCGTAGAAGAGTGTGGCGCCCTTTTGGGTCCTGCACCATTCGGCGAGGTTGTTGGAAAACTTGTGGCTGTCGCCGGTCTGGCAGTCCGGCGAATAGATGCCGCCGGCGACTTCCGGTGCACGTTCCATCACCGGCTCGAGTTCGAGCATGCGGTCGCGCTCGACCGTCTCGATGCGCAGGCCCTGGTCGCGCAGGATGCCCATGTGGTGGGAGGCGGCCTTCAGCCCGTCCTTCGACCGGAAATAATAGAGGATCCCCTGGGAGCGGCCGTCGTAGTCGATGCCCGTCTCCTCGACGAGGCGGTTCAGGCAATCCTTGGAGTAGGAGATCAGCCGCAGCTTGACCAGCGTGTTGCGATAGGCCGCGGCGCTGGTGCATTGGGTGAGGAACTGCACCGACCAGACCCAGAGCCGCGGGTCGAGCCGGAGGCGGTACTTGATCCCGAGATCGGAGCGGTAGAGCGACTTCAGCGCCATCCTCAGGGCGTCGGGCGAGGCCCAGGCATAGGAGTCGGACGGGCTGACGAGGCCGCCGTTGCCGAAGCTCGCCTCTTCGGCGGCCTTGGCGCGGCGTTCGATCAGCACGACCTCATGGCCGTCCCTGGCCAGGTAATAGGCGGTGGCGACGCCGACGACGCCCGCACCGAGGACCGCGACCTTCACGAGGCTTCTCCCTGCGCGATGGTGAGGTGCTTGACCCCGAGGAAGGCGCTCAGCCCCCAGGGGCCGAGCTCGCGGCCGATGCCGCTGGCCTTGAAGCCGCCCCAGGCGGTGTTGGGATAGATCACCTGGAGCGAATTGATCCAGACATGGCCGGCGTCGATGCGGGCGGCCACGCGCTCGGCGCGGTCGGGGTCGCCGCTGACGATGGTGGCGACGAGGCCGTAGTCGCTGTCGTTGGCCATCTCGATCGCCTCGGCCTCGGTGCGGAAGCTGCGCACCGCCAGCACCGGCCCGAAGATCTCCTCGCGCCAGAGAAAGCTCGCGGTCGGCACGTCGGCAAAGATACTCGGCTCAACGAAGAAGCCGCCGCCGTCGCTGCCCGCCTCGCCGCCGGCCAGCGGCTCCAGCCGCTCGGCGCGGGCCTGGTCGAGGAAGCGCTGCACCTTCTCGAACTGCGGCAGGGTGGTGAGCGGCCCCATCTCGGGGTCGCCGGCGAGCGGCGCCCCGACGCGCAGGCCCTTCGCGCGCGCCGCCAGCCGGTCCAGCAGCGCCGGGGCGACGCTCGCCTCGACGATCAGCCGCGAGGTCGCAGAGCACATCTGCCCGGCGTTGAAGAAGATGCCGCCGGCGATGCAGTCGACGGCGTGGTCGAGATCGGCGTCGGCGAAGACCACGATCGGCGACTTGCCCCCGAGCTCGAGCGAGACCGGCAGGCAGCACGCGGCCGCCGCCCCCATCACCTTGGCGCCGACGAGGTTCGAGCCGGTGAAGGAGAGCTTTCGCAGGCGCCGGTCGCGGGTCAGCGCCGCGCCGGCCTCGGCCGCGCCGGTGACGAAGTTGAGCACGCCGGCCGGCAGCTCGGCCTCGAGCGCGATGTCGCCGTAAGCGAGTTCGATCAGCGGCGTGAACTCCGAGGTCTTGAGCACCACGGTGCAGCCGGCCGCCAGCGCCGGCGCGATCTTCCAGGCGCTGGTGACCAGCGGGAAGTTCCAGGGGACGATCATGCCCACCGGCCCGACCGGCTCGAACCGGGTCTTGCCGGCGAAGGCCGGGTCCGGCATCGGCACCGGCGTGCCCTGGCGCGCGTCGAGCTCTTCGGCGAGGCCGGCGTAATACTCGAAGGTGGCCACCGCGTCGCCCACGTCGATCTCGGCTTCGGCGCGCGGCTTGCCGTTGTTGCGCATCTGCAGCTGCGCGAGCTCCTCGGCGCGGCGCCGCAGCCCCTCGGCGAAGGCGCGCATGAAGGTGCCGCGCTCGGCGCCGGGAAGCCGCGCCCAGGACGGGAAGGCGGCGGCGGCGGCGGCGACGGCGGCCTCGACATCGGCCGCATCGGCGCAGGCGATCTCGGCGAAGGGCGTGCCGGTCGAGGGGTCGACCACGCTCAGCCGCTCGGCGCCGCGCGCGGCGCGGAAGGCGCCGTTGACGAAGAGGCTCGCCGGTCGGTCGATCAGCGCATCGAGGCTCATGACCAGCCCCGCACCGCCGCGTCGTCGATCTCGATCACCGTCGGCCGATCGGCCCGGACCGCGGTACGCAGGGCCTCGGCGAGCTGCGCGAAGCTCTCGACCTTCAGCGCGTGGCAGCCGAAGCCCTTGGCGATGGTCTGGAAGTCGGGAGTGTAGATGTCGACACCGATCTGGGGAATGTCGCGATCGGCCATGTATTGCTTGATCTCGCCATAGCCCTGGTTGTTCCAGAGCAGGATCGGCACCGGCAGGCCCAGCTCGGCCGCGGTCGCGAGCTCGGGCAGGGTGAACTGGATGCCGCCGTCGCCGATCAGCGCCACCACGGGCGCGTCGGGCCGGGCGAGCTTGGCGCCGAAGGCCGCCGGCAGGCCATAGCCGAGCGTGCCGTAGCCGGTGGAGGAATTGAACCACGACCGCGGCCCGGCCGGGGCATAGGTGAGGTTGCCGCCATAGACCGGCTGGGTCGAATCGCCGGCGATGACGACGCCGGGCAGTGCCTCGGCGACTGCATCGAGGAAGCGGCCGTGCCGGCGATAGTCTTCGCGGAGTTCCGCGTCGGCCGCCGCGCGCAGCTGCCCGGGCGCCTCCGTGGGGGCGCGGGCGGTGTCGAGGGCGGCGTGCAGCGCCAGGAGCGCCGCCCCGGCGTCCGAGCAGATCGCGATCTCGGGCAGGGCGTTGCGGGTCAGCTGCTCGGCCTCGATGTCGATGCGGATCAGCTTGCCGGTGAGCGCGAGTGCGCTGTCGAAGAGAAGGGTATCGGTCTCGCCGAGCTCGGTGCCGACCGCCAGCACCACGTCGGCCGCCTGCAGCGCCGCGAGGATCGGCGGCAGCGGCAGCATCGAGCCGAGGCTGAGCGGGTGGTCCGGGGGCAGCACGCCCTTGGCGTTGATGGTGAGCGCCGTCGGTGCGCCAAGTCGCTCGACGAGGGCGCGCGCCGCCTCCGCCGCATCGGCGGTGCCGCCGCCCAGCACCACGAATGGCGCCCGGGCGCCGCGCAGCAGCTCGGCGGCGCGGGCGATGGCCTCGGGATCGGGGCCGGGGCGGCTGCGGGTGCGGTGGGCGGTGCGCGAGAGCTCGTCGGCCGGCGCGGTGATGACGTCGAGCGGCAGCTCGATATGCACCGGGCCAGGCCGGGCGCTGTCGAAGACCGCGAAGGCGCGGGCGATGACGGAAGGCAGCTCGGCGGCGCGCAGCAGGCGGTGGCTGAAGACCGAGACGCCGCGGACCATGGCGCTCTGGTCGGGCAGCTCGTGCAGGCGCCCCTCGCCCATGCCGAGCTCGTTGGTGGTGTTGACGCTGGAGATCACCAGCATCGGGATCGAATCGGAATAGGCCTGGCCCATGGCGGTCAGGATGTTGGTCATGCCGGGGCCGGATATGATGAAGCAGGCCGCCGGCCGGCCGGAGGCGCGCGCGTAGCCGTCGGCCATGAAGCCCGCGCCCTGTTCGTGGCGCGGGGTGATGTGTCGGATGGCGGTGTTGGGCAGCCCGCGGTAGAGTTCGACCGTGTGCACGCCCGGAATGCCGAACACGGTGTCGATCCCGTAGGATTCCAGGATCTCGACCAGCACCTCGCCGCAGGTTTTCATTGCCGTCCCCCCTTTCTTGCCGGCGCCGGTCAGCGCTGCGCGATCGCCGCGATCTCGACGGCGAACTCGCTGCCGGCCAGCCGCGCCTCGACGCAGGCCCGCACCGGCGGATTCGCCTTGTCGACCCAGGCGTCGTAGACGACGTTCATGGCGTCGAAATCGCCGATCGCGGCGAGCCAGATGTTCACAGAGACGACCTTGGACTTGTCGCTGCCGGCCTTGGCCAGAAGCGCGTCGATCCCCTCGAGGATCTCGCGGGTCTGGCTCCCGACGTCGCGGCCGGCGTTCTCATGTGCGACCTGGCCGGCGGTGAAGACGAGGTCGCCGACCACGACCACCTGGCTCATGCGGGGGCCGCTGTCGATGCGTTCGATGGACATGGGATCTCCTTTCAGGTGCGGTACTGGACGCCCGGCATCACGCAGAGCATCTCGAAGAGCAGGAACGCCGCGGTGATCGCGGTATTGCCGGAAGGGTCGTAGGGCGGCGAGACCTCGACGCAGTCGCCGCCGACGAGGTTGAGGCCGCGGCAGCCGCGGATGATCTCCAGCCCCTGGACGGAGGTCAGCCCGCCGATCTCCGGAGTGCCGGTGCCGGGGGCATGCGCCGGATCGAGGGCGTCGATGTCGAAGGTGAGATAGACCGGGCCTTCGCCGAGCTGGGCACGGACCTCGGCCATCAGCGGGCTCAGCGAGCGGTGCCAGCATTCCTCGGCCGGCACGACACGGACGCCGAGCGCGGCGGCCCAGTCGAAATCCTCGGCGGTGTAGCCCGAGCCGCGCAGCCCGATCTGGACCATGCGCCGCGGGTCGATCAGCCCTTCCTCGATGGCGCGGCGGAAGGGAGTGCCGTGGGCGATCGGCTCGCCGAACATCGCCTCGTTGACGTCGGCATGGGCGTCGACGTGGATCAGGCCCACCGGCCCGTGCACCTTGTGCAGCGCGCGCAGGATCGGCAGCGGGATGGTATGGTCGCCGCCGATGGTCAGCGGCTTCGCGCCATGGGCGAGGATGGCGTCATAGGCCTCCTCGATGATGCGCATCGAATCGAAGATGTTGAAGGTGTTGATCGCCACGTCGCCGATGTCGGCGACCTGCAGCGAATCGAAGGGCGCGGCCCGCGTCGCCATGTTGTAGGGCCGCACCATGCAGGATTCCTGCCGGATCTGGCGCGGCCCCATGCGCGTGCCCGAGCGGTTGGAGGTGCCGATGTCGAAGGGCACCCCGACGAAGGCGACGTCGAGCCCCTCGGCCGTCGCCGCGGCGGGAAGGCGCATCATCGTGCCGGGGCCACCGAAGCGCGGCATCGCATTGCCGCCGAGCGGCTGGTTGAGTTCCGTCATCGCTTTTCCCCCCTGAGGATGCGCTTGCCCAGCGCACTGAGCAGATAGCCGTAGGCGGCCTTCAGGGCCGACGGGCTGGCGTCGGCGTCGAATCCGGTCAGCGCGAGCGCCTTGAGGCCCCCGCTCGCGGCGACCAGCTCCATCGCGGTCGAGCATTCGCGGTAGCTGAGGCCCGCCTCGAGCTCGTCCGGCTCCATGCCGCGACCGACCGAGGCGTCGAGCACCAGCGCGAAGCCGTCGGAGAGCACCGTGACCCGTTGCAGCGCGCGGCGCATCGCCTCGCGGATGCCGACGAGGTCGATGTCCTCCATGGTCAGCGCCAGGACGTCGCGCCGCCGGATAAGTTCGGATTCCTCGCGCGTCGCGGTGCGCAGGCCGACCAGGGCCAGCGATTCGGGTTCGGCGGCGGCGGCCGGGCCGAGTTCGGAATCGCACCACAGGAGCCCGAGCTCGGCGCGGTCGCTGATCCCGGTGGTGATGCTCTCCCAGGTCTCGGTGCGGCTGGCGCAGATCCAGAGCGGCAGGTCGCCCGGACCGGTCGCGGCGTCCGTGGCGGTCACGAGCCCCACATCGCGGACCTCGGCGAGGAAGGCCGCCGTCTCTGGCCGCGCGGCGAGCGCTTCCGGGGCGAAGAGCCGAAGCCGGGTCGGCCGCGGCGCGATCTTCTCGCGGCCGACGAGATGCTTCTCGACGTAAGGCGAGAGGAACGCCTGCACCAGCGCGCCGTAGTCCATGTCGAAGCGGATCGGGTCGCCGACCGCGAAGCGCTTCGACCCGGTCAGATCGACGATCAGGTGGTCGCTGGAGGCGGTGGTGATCTCGACGTCGGGATCGCGGGCGGTCAGGCCCTCGGGACGCATGTCGACGCGCCCGAGATTGACGATGCCGCGCACCCGCTCGCCGCGGTCGACGAAGGTCTTGACCATGCCGAAGGCGTCGCGCCCGGTCTCGCCCTCGGGCAGCGAGTGCTTGGTCTTGATCTCGACCAGCTCCGCCTCGAGCGCGAAGGCGTCGCCGCGCAGCCAGGGCAGGGTATCGCCGGTGATCGAATTCTCGCCCCGCAGGATGGCGGCGCCGATCCGGAGCTGGTTGATGCGCGCGGGCATGGCCGCCTGCTCCATCAGCGGCAGATTGGCGGAATTGCCCCCCGACACCGTGTCGAGCCGCACGCCGAAACGCGCCTCTACCGCCTCGACATGGGCGGCGAGCGCCTCGAGCTTCTGCATGGTCGGGAGCACGCCGCTGGCGCACATGAAGTTGGCCCCGAGCCCCGCCAGCCGCAGGCCGGGCGATTCCAGCACCAGCTCGCAGAGCGGCATCAGCTCCTCCGCCGACACGCCCTCGCGCCGGTCGCCCATCTCCAGCATCACGATCACGTCGTGCACCCGGGCCTGCTGCACCGCGGCGGTGTCGAGCGCCTCGAGCACCGCGCGCTCCGAGTTCAGGCTGGCGTCGCAGAGCCGCACCACATCCGGCGCCTCCGTGATCGACGGGATGCGCAGCATCATGATCGGGCATGTCAGGCCGCCGCGGCGCAACCTGCGCACGTTGTCGATGCGCGATTCGCCGAGCCCCGTGGCGCCGCCGCGCAGCATCGCGCGGCCCACCATCGGCAGGCCGCCGGTCGCCTTGGTGACGCCGTAGACCGCAACACCCCGGGCGGCGCAGCGGCTGACGATCGCACGGGTGTTCTCCGCGATCGCCTCGAGATCGATGGCTATGGTCGGCGCAGGCATGGGCTTTCCAGGATTGACCGATCCGGCCGTGGCGCCGGATCAGCGGACGTCGGCGATGAACTTCTGGAAGACCTCGGTCCTGGGGGAGCCAAACATCTCCTTGGGCGGACCCTGCTCGGCGATCTTGCCCTTGTGCATGAAGACGACCTCGGTGGAGACGTCCCGGGCGAAGCTCATCTCGTGGGTGACCACGATCATGGTCCGGCCCTCGGCGGCGAGCGACTGCATGACCCGTAGCACCTCGCCGACCAGCTCGGGGTCGAGCGCCGAGGTCGGCTCGTCGAAGAGGATCGCGTCGGGCTCCATGCAGAGCGCCCTGGCGATGGCCACCCGCTGCTGCTGGCCGCCGGAGAGCTGCGAGGGATACATGTTCATCCGCTCGGCGAGGCCCACGCGCACCAGCAGCGCCTCGGCACGCTCCTTGACCTCCGCCTTCGGCTGCTTGAGCACGTGGATCGGCCCCTCCATGACGTTCTCGATCGCGGTGCGATGGGTCCAGAGATTGAACTGCTGGAAGACCATGCCGAGCCGCTGGCGCGCGCGCTCCACCTGGCGCATGTCGGTCGGATGGCCGTTCTTGACGACGATTTCCTCGCCGTGCACCGAGACCTTGCCCGAGGTCGGCGGATCGAGCATGTTGAGGCAGCGCAGGAAGGTCGACTTGCCCGACCCCGACGAGCCGAGGATCGAGATCACGTCGTGATTGCGTGCCTCCAGCGTGATGCCTTTGAGCACCTCGAGCGAGCCGAAGGACTTGCAGATGTCCTCGGCCTTCAGAACCACTGCCTCGGCCATCAAGCGGTCTCCCTTTTCGTCATCGCTCCGAGAAGCGAAGGCCGTTTTCCGTGGATATGCGGGCTCAGGCGATGCTCCAAGCGGCGCCAGATCCAGACGAAGGCGGCGGTGAGACAGAGATAGAGTACCGCGGCCCAGATATAGACGGAGAAGTCGAAGGTCTTCTGGAAGATCGCCCGCGTCTGGCCCATCAGATCGAATACCGTCACCACGCTCGCCAGCGCGCTCGCCTTGACCAAGAGGATGATCTCGTTGCCGAGCGCCGGCCAGGCGATGCGATAGGCGTGCGGAAAGACGATGCGCCGCAGGCTCATGATGTAGCTCATGCCCACCGCCTTGCCCGCCTCGATCTCGCCATGGGGCACGCCCATGATACCGCCGCGCAGGATTTCGGTCTGATAGGCGGTGGAATTCATCACGAAGGCGAGCAGCGCGCAGTTGAACGGCTCGCGGAAGAAGTTCCAGAGCCCGATGTCCTGCAGGAACGGCCGGAACTGACCGGAGCCGTAGTAGATCAGGAACATCTGCGCGAGCAGCGGCGTCCCGCGCATGAACGAGATATAGAAGCGCAGCGGAACCTGCGCCGCCGGCCCGCCGTTCACGCGCACCAGCGCCAGCAGCGGCGCAAGGACTCCGGCGATGATGGCGCCGAGGCCGGCGAGCTTGATGGTGATGCCGACGCCCGAAAGGAGGTCCGGCCAGAACTGGGCGAGTACACCGAAGACGTCCATCTCAGGCCCTCCTTACGCCGCGGTTCGCCCGCTTCTCGAGCCGCGCCAGCACGATCTCGGAGATCACGCAGAGCGCCCAGTAGATCAGGCAGGCGGCGAGGAAGAAGGTGAAGGGCTGCTTGGTGGAGCGCACCGCCACCTGGGTCATGCGCATCAGGTCATCGAGGGCGATGACGGAGACGAGCGCGGTATCCTTGAGCAGGTTGATCCAGAGATTGCCGAGCCCGGGCAGGGCGAAGCGCCAGACCTGGGGCAGCATGATGCGGAAGAAGACCTGGGTCGGCCGCATGCCGACCGCCTTGCCCGCCTCCATCTGCCCCTTGTTGAGCGACTGGAAGGCGCCGCGCAGCACCTCACCGGCGAAGGCACCGAAGACGAGGCCGAGGGCGATGACGCCGGCCACGAAGGAACTGAGCTCGACCCGCGCGTCGGGGTTCCACGAGCTCACGATGGAGTTCAGCAGGAGCCCGAGGCCGTTGTAGACCACGAAGAGCGTGAGCAGCTCCGGCAGCCCGCGCATGATGGTGGTATAGCCGGTGCCGATCGCCCGCAGCCATCGGTAAGGCGACAGCGAGGCTCCGGCGGCCGCGAAGCCGAGCACGAGCCCGACCGGCAGCGCCGTCAGCGCCAGCTGGATGGTGACGAGAAGGCCTTGCAGGAGCTGGTCGCCCCAGCCGGCCTCGCCGAATGAGAACACTTCTAGCAAGTGCCGATCTCCCCCGCCCGTTGCGGCGCGGCGATCTCAGGCCGCCGCACCGGCTCCCGCGATCGTCAGCTCGAGGCCTTCATGGTGAAGACGTCGATCGGGAAGTACTTGTCGTTGATGGTCTTGTAGGTTCCATCCGCGCGGATCGCCTCGAGGGCGGCGTTCAGTTTCTCCCGCAGTTCGTTGTCTTCCTGGCGAACGGCGATCCCGACCCCGTCGCCCACGTACTGCGCATCGGTGATCGGCTCGCCGATGATCTCGCAGCAGGTGCCGTCGTCGGTGTTGTTGAGCCAGTCGAGCAGCGGCAGCATGTCGCCGACCTGAAGGTCGAGCCGACCGCTGGCAAGGTCGAGATTGACCTCGTCCTGGGTCGGATAGAGCCGGATGTCGGCGCTGGGATAGGCCACCTCGACGAAGTTGGCCTGGGTGGTGCCCGACTGGGCGCCGATCACCAGGCCCGACATCGCCTCGTCGGTGAACTCCGTGATGCCGGATTCCTTGGGCGCCACATGGGCCATGGCGGCCGTGTAATAGGGGTCGGTGAAGGCGACCTGGCTCTTCCGCTCCTCGGTGATGAACATCGAGGCGATGATTAGGTCGTATTTCTTGGCGAGCAGCCCGGGGATGATCCCGTCCCAGTCCTGGGCGACGACCTCGCATTCGACGCCCATCTGCGCACAGAGCGCCAGGCCGATCTCGACGTCGAACCCGGTGACCGTTCCGGAGGAGTCGATGAAGTTGAACGGAGGATAGGCGCCCTCCGTGCCGAGGCGAAGCTTTTCCTGCGCGGTGGCTGCGGTGCCGAAGGCAATGACCGCGGCCGCCGCGAATGCCAAGTGACGTATCGCCATCTGCGTTCTCCCTATTGTTAGATATGCTTGCATGTTTGTTCGATTTGATTGCATGCGGTCCCTGAGGCCATCTTGCACACTTGAACGGCAAAGGAAATCGTAAATGCCCCCGCCTCGGTCCCGCCGCTCGGACCGGGGTGCGCGCACCGAAAACCGTCGCCGCCGCCGGGCGATAGCGCGGTCCCGGGCGATGCCTGGGACCGGAGTCCGGGCATATTCCGGCCGGTCGAGCGATACGGCCGTTGATTCGGTTCGACGTATCCGCAAACTGTCAAGTGGAAGCAGGGAGGCCAGATGCAACCAAGGATCGTCGCGACCCTTGCGGTTACCCAGGCAGAAATCCCCGAGCTCGTGGCGGGCTATCGCATCACCGCCTATCCGGTGATCGTGCGGACCGAACGCCAGCACCTCGGGGGCGGGTTCGGCGACCAGGCGCGCCGCCCCTTCACCTGGTCGGTGCTGCTGCAGGTGGATGGCCAATGGGCCCGGGTGGAAAGCACCCGCGGCGCCGTGCGCGAATGGGGCAGCCTCGACCGCCTGGAACGCTGGCTGCGCTCCCATGGATTTCGCTACTTCTGGCTGCAGAACGAGCTCGACCCCTTCGAGACCCCCGAGGCCGAGACGCCCTTCCGTACCGGCCTGAAATAGCGAGGATCCGGCAGGGGATCCCCGCCGCAGGCAAACGGTTCACGGCAGCAGATGCGCCGTGAACCGCATCAAGGCATGGCGCGCGGCTAGTACCACTTGCCGGAGGAGAAGTCCGGCGGCGGCACCATATGGACCTGCGGCGCCGGCGGCACGCTGGAGAACTGCGCCTTGATCCCGGCGTTCCAGAGCTTCGCGCGCTCGAGAAGCTCACGGTCCGCGGTCTGCATCCGGCCGCGGGTCATCAGGATGCCCAGATCGGCGCCATGGTAGCAGTACTCGCCCACGCCGTAGACCCGCAGGTAGAAGGCCTCGCTCTCGTCGCCGATGCTGGTGACGTTGAGCGCCGGGCGCTGGAACTGCACCCCGTCGGGGCCGAGCTTCCAGATGCCCGATTGCGGCGCCTTGGTGATCAGCTCGACCTTGTCCTCGGTCTGCTTCAGGACGAGCTGGGTCCAGTTGTCGTAGTGGGTCCAGCGCTCCTGAATCGCCGCGAGGTCGAGCTCCCAGTCCACATCGAGATATTCGAGCAGGTGGAACAGGAAGAGCGGACAGCCGCCATAGGTGGTGGTGATGAGGTTCGTCGGGGGCGAGGCGCCGCTGATTCGCGGGTTGAGCTCGCCCAGGTAGACCTCGTTCGTGTCGGTATCGAGCAGGAAGTCGAGGCAGAAGACGCCCTTGTAGCCCTCGCCGTAGAGCCGGTCGCCGAACTTCCGCGCCATCTCTCGCACCTTGTCCGGAACCCCTTCGGGCAGGATGTCCGGCGCCATGTCGTTGCCGCACCAGCCGCCCTTGTAGGGGGTGATCTCCTCGAAGCCGGTGATGTCGGTCATCACCGGCCCGACCAGCGTTCCGTGCCGGGTGGCGCAGCCCTCGATGGTGCCCGGCAGGTGGTTGATGCGCTTCATCACCTTGAGCTCTTCGCCGCGCATCTTCGGCGCGTAGCGGTCCCAGTCGGCTTCCGACTTCACGAAGAAGGTGGTGCGCCCGGAATCCCCGTAGGGCGTCTGCACGACGAGGTCCGAGCCGAGCCCGGCGCTCTCGGCAAGCTCGGTCAGTTCGGCATAGCTCTCCGCCCGGCCCATGGTGTTCGGGGCCGAGGCCACGCCGGCCTCGTTGCCGAGCCGCGTGGTCTCGATCTTCGAGTCGAGCCGGTTGCGCAGGTCATATGATGGCAGGGCGATGTCGATGCCGACCTCCTCGCAGAGCTGCTCGGTCTCGTCGTCGAACATCACGAAGAGCGCCTTGCCCCTCGGCTTGGCTTTCACCTGGGCGCGGAAGTCGGGGTGATCGACGAGATAGTTCGCCACATCCTCCATGGACTTGAACTCCGGCGCCTGGCTGGTGCGCGGAACGAAGCAGCGCGGATGTGCCCCCTCGAAGATATCGAAGTAGTTGATGTACTCGAGCGCCCCGACCCACTGATCGAGGCCCAGCAGACTGAATGGAGTGGGGGTGATGACGTAGATCGGCGTTTCGTTGCGCCTGAGATAGCGGTAGATTTCGCTCAGGTTCCTGAGTTTCGGCCGGTCTGTGCCCATGATCCCTCCCACTGCACTTGCTTCCCGTCGTTGGGGGTGGCCACGGCATGCGATGCCCGGCCCCGCCGCCGCAAGCATCGCGCCGGGCGTCTCGCCGCGTCAAGCGCCAAGTCCCGCGCCGGCCGAGCCGCCGCGGCGACACGGGTCGGCCATCATGGGCCATGGTGCCCCTGGAAACCAGAGTGTGAACCCAGGCCCTCGAGCCGTGCCGACAGCGTGCAACAAGGCGCCACGGGGCCGAAGATCCCTGGAAGCGATGCGTGAGATGGTGGTTTCGTGGCCGATTCGCATCGGGTCCGCCGCTGTGCTTCGTGACGCATTGACAAACGATCCCCTGACATCAGATCGTGTGCATTATGGACCATGATGATCGACACGCGCGGCGGAGTTCGGAATGGCTTGCGACAATTCCCATCGGGTCGGCCGCAGGGATGACGCCAGGGTTTCGCGCGACTGCCTGCGCGCCGGGCCGCATGGCGGCGCCGGGTGGTCGCGCGCTCGCAACCGCGACCTGGGCCCGAGGTTGCACGAGGCCAGGTCAGTGTCGGGAGGCAGGCCCGGGCGCGACGCGGCCCGGCTCGTCGAAGGGAAAGCCCGAGGGGAGACGTTGCCGGCCGGAGTCCGGGACGTACATAGCTATGCAGATCGGTGCCGGGTCGGCCCGGCGCATTGAGAGGAAGCCATGACCCACTTCGCTATCGCCGGGATCCAGATGTACCTCGGCATGAACAACAACATCGAACACATCCGCGCGCGGCTGGACGTGCTGATGCATCTCTATCCCTGGACCCAGATGGTGGTGTTGAGCGAGCTGGCCGCCCATGGGCCGGCGCTGCATTCGGCACAGCCCGCCGGGGGCGAGATGGAGACCGACTTTCAGGAGATGGCCCGCCGGCACAAGATCTGGCTGGTAGCCGGCTCGGTGTTCGAGAAGCGGGACGGCCGGATCTACAACACCACCCCGGTCTTCGGCCCGGACGGCGAGGAGGTCGCACGCTACAGCAAGATGTTCCCCTTCGCGCCCTATGAGGTCGGCACGACCCCGGGCGAGGAGTTCTGCGTCTTCGACGTGCCCGGTGTCGGGCGCTTCGGCCTCGCCATCTGCTACGACATCTGGTTCCCGGAGATCGCGCGCACCCTGACCGCGAAGGGCGCGGAGGTGATCCTCAACCCGGTGCTGGCCCATTTCATGGACCGCTACGCCGATCTCTCGATCGCCCAGGCCACGGGCGCGATGTTCCAGAGCTACGTGTTCCACATCAACGGGCTCGGGGTGGGCGGCAACGGCCAGTCCGTGATCGTCGACCCGAGCGGCCGGGTGCTGCATCAGGCCGGCACGCACGAGGCCCTCATGCCCATCGAGATCGACCTCGGGCTGGTCAGGCGCCAGCGCGAGCGGGGCTTGCTCGGGCTCGGGCAGCCGCTGAAGAGCTTCCGGGACTGCAAGGTGGACTTCACCGTCTACGACCGTGAGCGGTTCGATCATGGCTACCTGAACGAACTGGGGCCGCTCGAGAAGCCGGCGCGGGCGGAGTCGGCGCCGATTCCGGCCGCCATGCGGCAGGCGGCGGAATAGGGAGGACCCTCGGCCGCAGAGCGGGAAACGCATTTGCCGGAGCTTTCAGGCGATGCTAACCTTGGCGGCGGCCTCTGCGGCACGGGACGTCGACCGGGGCGAGAGACGACCAATCGATGGCGAGAAGCAATGCGTCCGTGCCGCAAGGTGTTCCCTCCAGTGCGACCCATGGCATCCGGGCCGATGGCAGCGTATTGCAGGACGTGTTCCGGGCGCCGCGATCCGACCGGCGCAGCGCCATCGATGCGATCGCGGCGTCGACCGGCCGCGAAGTCCGATAGACGGTCGCGGCATTCGTCGCCGAATCCGAGGCGCATCGCGTGATCCTCGCCTCCTGCGGTATCCGCCCCGAGGTGGTTCGGCGTCTGTCGCCGACCGGCGGGTTCAGGCGGCCGGATGCTCTCCAGCCATCATACACCGGTGCCCGAACGCCGAGGCCGGCAGCATGAGGAGGTGTCGATGCGCATAGCCGTTGACCAGTGGCGGCCCGTGGCCGGTGGGAGTCCCGCGGGTCTCGCGCGTCTGAATGCGGCTGCCGGACGCGCCGCGGCAGGTGGTGCCGACCTGCTGATGGTGCCGGAGATGGCGCTGACCGGCTATAATATCGGCGCCGAGGCCGTTCGCGCCGCCGCCGATCCCGAGAACGGGCCGGTGACCGCCGCCGTGGGCGCCATCGCCCGCAGGCACGGTCTTGCGGTCCTGGCGGGCTTTCCACGCCTTTCCGGGGGTCGGGTCCTGAACACCGTGAATCTGATGGACCGCAACGGTACGCTCCGGGCGAGCTATGCCAAGACGCATCTCTACGGTGCGGTCGACAGGAAGCAGTTCACCGCCGGCCCCGAGATCGTCGCGCCCGTGGAGCTCGGCGGCTGGAAGCTCGGCCTGGCGATCTGCTACGATATCGAGTTTCCAGAGGTGGCCCGCGCACTGGCACTGGCCGGGGCGGAGGCGATCCTCGCCCCGACCGCCAACATGGCGCCCTACGAGACCGTTGCGACCCGGCTGGTGCCGGCCCGGGCCGAGGAGAACACGGTCTTCCTGGCCTATGCCAATTACTCCGGGCGCGAGGGCGAGTTCGAGTATTTCGGGCTTTCCTGCGTCTGCGGACCGGACGGGAACGATGTGGCCCGCGCCGGACAGGGCGAGGAGATGGTCTTCGCCGACCTCGACCGGGAGGCCCTGGCGAAGACGCGACGGCTCGCCACCCATCTGGCGGACCGTCGCCCGGATCTCTACGGATCGCTGACTACAGGGGGAGAGAAGAGATGAACGAACAAAAGCCGGTCACGATGTTCGGGCCCGATTTTCCATTCGGGTTCGACGAATGGATCTCGCATCCGGCGGGCCTGGGCTCGATACCTGCGGAGCGGCACGGCACGAAGGTCGCGATCATCGGCGCGGGCATCTCCGGCATCCTCTGCGGCTACGAGCTGATGCGCATGGGCCTGCACCCGGTGCTCTACGAGAGCGGGCAGGTCGGCGGGCGGCTCCGGTCGCAGCCCTTCGAGGGTGCCGACGGGGTGATCGCCGAGCTCGGCGGCATGCGCTTCCCGGTGTCCTCGACCGGCTTCTACCATTACGTCGACAAGCTCGGGCTGGAGAGCCGGCCGTTCCCGAACCCGCTGACGCCGGCGGCGGGCTCGACGGTCATCGACCTCGCCGGCGAGACCCATTACGCGGAGACGCTCCAGGATCTGCCGCCGCTCTTCCGCGAGGTGGCGACGGCCTATGACAGGGCGCTCGAGGACGGGGCGAAGTTCACGGACCTCAAGCAGGCGATCCGCGATCGCGATGCCGGCCGGGTCAAGGAGATCTGGAACCCGCTCGTCAGGGCCTGGGACGAGCGCACCTTCTACGACTTCGTCGCCTCTTCGGCCGCCTTCCAGGAACTGTCGTTCCGGCATCGCGAAGTCTTCGGGCAGGTGGGTTTCGGAACCGGCGGCTGGGATTCCGACTTCCCGAACTCGATGCTGGAGATCCTGCGCGTCAACGTGACCGAGCAGGACGAAAACCAGCGCTTCATCCTCGGCGGCGTCGAGCAGGTGCCGCAGATGCTCTGGCGGCGGGAGCCGGAGAACATGGTCTACTGGCCGAAGGGCACGACCCTGATCGGCCTGCACGCCGGGGCACCGCGGCCGGGCGTGCGCCGCCTCTCCCGGGACGATGCCGGGCGGCTGTCGATCACCGACCAATGGGGGCGCAGCGAGAGCTTCGACGCGGTCATCGTGACCTGTCAGAGCTGGCTCTTGTCGACGGCGATCGACACCGAGGAGCGGCTGTTCAGCCAAGAGATGTGGATGGCGCTCGACCGGACGCGCTACATGCAGAGCTCCAAGACCTTCGTCATGGTCGATCGGCCGTTCTGGCGCGACCGCGACCCGGAGACCGGGCGGCGGGTGATGTCGATGACGCTGACCGACCGGCTGACGCGGGGGACGTATCTCTTCGATCTGGGGGAGGACAAGCCGGGGGTGATCTGCCTGACCTATTCGTGGATGTCGGACGCGCTGAAGATGCTGCCCCTGCCGGTGGAGCGGCGCGTCGAGCTGGCGCTGGGGGCGCTCGAGAAGATCTATCCGACGCTTGACATCCGCAGCCATATCGTCGGCGACCCGATCACCGTGAGCTGGGAGAGCGACCCGAACTTCCTGGGCGCGTTCAAGGGGGCGCTGCCGGGGCATTACCGCTACAACCACCGCATGTACGGGCATTTCATGCAGGGCGACCTGCCGCCCGAGCAGCGCGGGCTGTTCCTCTGCGGCGACGACGTGAGCTGGACACCGGCCTGGGTGGAGGGCGCGGTGCATACGGCGCTGAACGTGGTCTGGGGGGTGATGACCCATTTCGGCGGCCGGACCCATGCCGACAATCCGGGGCCGGGCGACCGCTGGGACGAACTCGGACCGGTCGCCATTTCCGACTGATACGATCTCCATCCGACCGACTCGCCGCAACGACCAATCTCGTGCTCCCGGCGCGCCGGCCGGGGGCGGCGTCCCGCGGCGGGACATGGGCGTTGTTGCAAGGAGTCTGCTGAGGTTGCATTGCCCCCTTTCCCCGCGGTGTCTGGCGATCCTGATGCTGTGGGGCATGGCGAGGGCGGTAAAGCGGTCGATGCAGCGCACGGCGACAGCGGCTTCGGCTTTCTGGTTGTCGAGGGTCGACATCCAGCCGCAGCCCATCGAGCGCGCCGAGATCGATCACCATATCGGCCTGCGCCGCGATGCCGGTGAAATGAAGCGCGCAGCGCGCGCGTCGAACCGGCCGTGACCAACGCGCTGATGGTCGCCGCCCTCGATCGCCATGGCCTTGCCTTCCCGCTGGGCCATTGTGGCAGCGTGGCCATGAGCGGCTACCTCCTCGGCGGCGGCATCGGCCGGAATGCCTGTGACTGGGGCTTCGCCTGCTTTCTCGTGACGGCGGTCGAGGTGGTTCTGGCGGATGGGCGTCTTGCGACCGCGTCGGAGGCCGAGAACGCGAGATCTTCTGGGCGGTGCGCAGTGCGGGGCCCGGCTTTTTCGGGATCGTCACCGCCTATCACGTCGCGCTGAAGCAGGCGGCCAAGTCGATCACGACGGTTGTCTGCGACTATGGGGCCGGAGCCGTGGCGGAATTGTCCGCCTGGGCGGAGGCCGCCATGGCGACCGCGCCGCGCAATGTGGAGTTCACCGCGAAGGTTGTGGCAGGTCCGGCCGGCCCGGTCATCGCGGCCATTGCGACCGTCTTCGCCTTCGCCGATGCGGAAGCCCGGGTGGTGCACGACCGTCTCGCCGAGAATGCGCCGCAGGCGCTCGAGGTCGTGGGGCCGCTCGTCATGCCGTTTCCCGCGCTCTTCGGTGCAACGGACGCGGACGTTCCGGCCGGCCGCCGCTACCGCGTCGATTCCTTTTGGTCGGAGAGCCAACTCGGGCCGATCCTGGCGCAGGTGGTGGCGGACATGGTCTCAGCACCGTCGGCCGAGACCTTCGCGGTGATCTCGCTGCGCCACAACGCCGCGCCCATCCCGACCGATGCGGCGATGTCCTGCGACGGACGGATCTTCGGGGTCGTCTACCGCATCTGGACGGAGCCGGATGACGACGACGCGAGCGCGGCCTGGCTCCGTGCCACGATCGAGGCGATCACGCCGTTCTGTTCGTCCGCCTATGTCGGCCTTGCCGATCTCGACCGGCCGGGGCGCAGGTTGCCGACCCACGGACCCGAGGCAGGGCTTCGGCTCGAAGTGCTTCGCGCACGCTTCGATCCGAACGGGACCTTCGCGACGCCGAACTTTTCGGCCGCCCTCGCCGCCGAACGACGCCAGAGGCGCCGACGATTCGCAGCGCGCCGCCTTCCCCGACACATGGACCGAGATCGATGAGACCTTCCTTCGCCATCCTCGCCCTTGTCGCCGGTGCCTTGGGCATTGGCGCGGCCAAGGCCGACCCTTCGGACCCGATCGCCCGTGGCGCGTATCTCGCCACCGTCATGGACTGCGCGGGCCGCCACATTCCGCGCGGCGCCGATGGGGCCCCTCTCGTCGAAGCCGGGCTGTCCGGCGGGAGCGTGGGGTTCGAGATCTGGGGCGTGGGCGTCTTCTAGGCCCCCAATCTCACACCGAGCGCAAGCGGCCTTGGCGGCTGGACCGAACCGGAGATTGCCGCCGCGATCACGGGCGGTCTGCGTCCCGACGGCCGAAGCCTTGCACCAGCCATGCCCTGGCCGTCGTATGCGGCGCTGAGCGCGGATGTTACTGCCGCCCTCGTCGCCTATCTGCGCTCGCTTTCTCCCGTCGATGCTCCGAGGGTCGAGCCCGTCCCGGAGGCCGCCGCGGCAACGGCGCCCTTCTACCGGGTAGTCGTTCCGGGAAACTGACCCCAGATCCGGTCCCGACGACCCGCTCCGGCGGGGTCGTGCTCCAGGGACCGGACCGAACGCCTGCGCGCCATTGCTGCACGCCGAGGCGACATTCCTTCGCCTCGTCATCCTCCCGGTCCGGGGCGACGTGCATCGGCGATTGACCGGGCCAGGCGGAAGCACTCCCTTGCGAAGCTCGGGCGACACTGGCACCGTCGCCGTCGACCGGGCACCGGGGGCGGGAGGAGCGGAGCATGCGAGCGCTGATCCAGCGGACATCCGGCGCGACCGTCTCCATCGACGGGCAGGCCGTGGGCGAGATCGGGAAGGGCCTCGTCGTCTTCGTCTGCGCGATGCGCGGGGACGGCGAGGATCAGAGCGCGTGGCTTGCCCGGAAGACGGTCAACCTGCGCATCTTCCGCGACCAAGCCGGCCGCATGAACCGCTCGCTGCTCGACGTGGCAGGGGCCGCGCTCGTCGTCAGCCAGTTCACCTTGGCGGCCGAGACGAAAGGCAACCGCCCGGGCTTCTCGACGGCCGCCTCGCCCGAGGCGGGAGAGCCCCTCTACGAGCACTTCGCCACACAGATCCGGAGCCACGGCGTCGCGGTGGCCACCGGCTCCTTCGGCGCCGACATGGCCGTATCCCTCGTCAACGACGGTCCGGTGACCATCTGGCTCGACACCACGACGCAATGAGCGACCGGAGGATCGACCAGGCGCGCCGCCCTGCTCCCGTGATGGCGTCTCGGCGTCGGCCATCCTCCCTTGAGAGCTCCCATCCGGTCGATCCAGCCCACTCGCTCTCTCCGCTCTCGGGGGCGACCGCCAATATCGGGATCATCCTTCGGGCCGGTCCGCATCGGCGCGGTTCCGCAGAGGTTTCTCAGAAGCGCATCGTCCAGTTCACTCCGAGACCGTGCAAGGTCGAGTGTTCGCTGAAGACCCCATGATATCCCAGCTCCACCCGCGAGCTCGAATTCTCCGCGCCGATGTCCAGGCCGGCGTTCACGCGGCCCAATAGCCGGTCGAAGCCGGCGGCATTCTGGAAGCGCCCCGCCGAATCCGGTGCCCCGATGAAGGCCGAGTCGATCTCGAGGCGGTCCGTGTCGAAGAGCGTGAATCCGCCGCGCAGGAACGGGTGGATGAGCGCGCCGGCATCGCTCCGATAGGTCCCGCCGACCTCCACGCTGGGCGACATGCTCAGGACCCATTCGCTGGTGCTGCCCACCTCCATGCCGAAGGCGGCTTCCCCGGATTCGTCCGACTGGCTGGCATAGATGTAGCTTGCGTCGAGCTCGATCGACGGCCGGGCATAGACCCGGCTCCCCGGGTTCTCCAGGGTATAGGCTGCCCGCAGCCCGAGATTGGCCTGAGTGATCGTCTGGCTCGATTCCGTCGAATCGAGCGAGACCGCGCTCCCGTCCGGCAGAATGCCCGACACGCCCACGTAGCGCGTGCTCTCGAACTGGCCGAAGCTGCCGGTCAGCGCGGCGCCGAGCACGAGCGACCCGGTCCGCCGGAAGACCGAGACCCCGAGGTGGCCGCGGTCGGCGTCGCTCGAAAAGCTGTCGCCGCTCGTCACGTCGAGGTTCTCGTAGCCGAGCGCGAAACCCGCGGTCCAGATGTCGTCGACGGCGCGCTCCACGCCCCCGATCAAGCTGTTGCTGCGGATCCCGAGGCTCCGGTAGCCGTCATAGGGATCCTGCTCGAACCGCTCGCCCTGGGTCTCCAGCCACCAGCATTCGCCGCGCGCGAGGTCGAATTCGCGGGACTTGCGGCGCTCGCAATCGCCGATCCCGGCGGCAAAGCCCAGTCCGGAGAAGAGGGTCGCGACGCGGTTGGCGGCATAGCCCTCGGTCGCCAGTCGATCGAGGGTGTCGGCCACCTCGCCGGCATCCGTCATGTTCCCGATCAGGGCGAAGAGCGGCCCCAGCGCGGCCGAGCCGTCGCCGGTCAGGATCGCGTTGATGTGGTCGCCGACCGCCCCCTGGTTCCCGGTCATCCCCGGCAGGGAGAAGTCGGGGCTGGCGGCCAGCTCGATCGATCCGATGGCGATCGAATAATCGATCGTCGCGGTGTCGAGAACCGTGGCGCCCCTGTCCACGGCGGTGCCGCCGGATTCGATGATCGTCAGCGGAAAGAGCCGCTCGAGGCTCAGGAGCGTCGGCTCCACCAGCCCGTCGAAGGTCACCGAGCCCGTGGTCCGGATCAGGTCGCTGCCGTCGCCCGCCGCGCCGCTGGCCCGGTAGCTGACATCGATCTGGAACCGGCTGGTCGGGGTCATCAGGAGCGAGCCGACCAGCGTCGTGGTCTGCGGCAGGTTCCGGGTGGTGGTGAAGTCCGACCGGCTGGCCGAGGCGCCGAGCCCGGACTGCACCACGTCGCCGCCCGGCACCAGCAGCCCGGCGTTGGTGAGCAGGCCGTCGCGCCCGAGATCCAGTGTCTCGTGGGTCACCAGCGTCCCGGACGCGGAATTGGTGAAGCGGTTCCTGCCTTCGCCGAGATCGATGTTGCCGACCACACCCGACTTCGAGACGATGCGGTCGTTGCCGCCGTTGCCGGTGATCGCGACGTTGTTCAGCGCGAAGACGAAGCCGTTCCTGCCGAGATCGACGCGGTTGTCCGAGCCGCCGGTGATGGCGATCGCCGCGGCCCCGGCTCCCGATCCGCCCTTGATGACGCCATCGAGGTCGAGGGCGACGCGGCCGCCGCCGTTCCTGCCCTCGGACTGGGCGAGGATCGCGACGCCCCCGGCGGCATCGGCGACGACATTGCCGTCGGCCGTGAGCGCGATGGCGCCGCCGCTGCCGTCGCCGCCCGCGGATCCGCGGAAGACCTGGTCCACGAGGCCGCCGCCGCCGCCGAGGCTCTGGGCGAGGATGCCGATGGCGCCCGCGCCGGCGGCATGAACGGTTCCCGACTGGACGAGGCTGATGTCGCCGCCGTCGCCGGCATTGTCGGCGCTCCTCGTCACCGTGAGCGCCGCGGCATCGAGGTCGGTCCGGACATAGCCGCCGCCGCCGCCGATCGACTGCAGCACGATGCCGTCCGATCCGCTGCCTGCCGCGAGCACGGCGCCGGCATTGGCCAGCGTGATGTCGCCGCCGTCGCCGCTGGAGCCGTCGGAGGCGCCGATCTCGACCTCGGCGCGCGTGAGCCCGGTCAGATAGGTCTGCCCCCCGCCGGCTCCGATGCTCTGCAGCACCAGCCCGGGGGAATGATCCCCGAGCGTGACCGTCTCGCCGCTGAGGTCGAGGTCGAGGTCGCCGCCGGGATTGTTGAAGCTCGGATCGGCGCCGAGCGCCAAGGCGGCCGTGGCCTTCGCCTGCGCCGAAGCGGCGCCCCTGCTCACCGCGGTCGCGAGACGGCCGCCGCCGCCGCCGATCGACTGGACCGAGACCGCCTGCGACTGGCTGCCGATCGTGGCCACGCTGCCCCTCCGGGCAAGGGTGACGTCGCCGCCGCCGGCATCGTCGGTGTCCTTGGCGCCGAGATTGAGGTCGAGCGCGATCGCCGAGCTCGGGTCGAGCACGAAGGCCGCGCCGCCATTGCCGCCGCCGCCGCCGATGCTCTGGGTCAGCGAGGCGACGGAGCGGTCGCCCCGGGTCGAGAGATTGCCCGAATGGGCGGCCTCGACGGCACTGCCGGCGGTCTGGTCGGAATCGTCGCCGCCGAGGCTGATCGAGCCCGCGAGCGCCGGCGCCGTGCCGGTCTCCGCGGTGCCGCTGGTGAAGGTGCCGAAATCGACGAAGGTATCCACATTGCCGCCGCCGCCATTGACCGTCTGGGTCAGGATCGCCTGGGCGTTGGTCCCGCTCATCGCGATGTCGCCGCTGCTGTCGACGGTGACCGTCCCGGCGGTGCCCTTGGCGCCTTCCCGCGCGCCGAGGACCGTGGAGAAGAGATAGTCGAGCGCCATGGCCGCGGGCGCCGAGACCGAGAATCCGGCCGAGCCGCCGCCGCCGCCGACCGATTGCGCGAAGATGCCATAGGCGTCGTCGCCGCCGACGGCGATCGTGCCGCTGTGCCTGACCACGACGTCGCCGCCATCGGCCCCGTCGCCACCGGCGCCGCCGACGGCGATCTTCGAATAGGACTTGCCCGCGGCCCGGTTGGCCAGATCGTTGCCGGAGAGCGACATCGCCAGGCCGCCGTCGCCGCCGCCGCCGCCGACCGATTGCGCCAGCACGCCGTAGGCCTTGGCGCCGCTCACGGCGATGGCGCCGGCGTTCCGGACCGTGACCGCGCCGCCGGTGTTGCCGCTGCCGCCCGCGCCCCCGAGGGCGAAGCCGAGCGAGGGGTCGCCTTCGGTGCCGGACTTGATGCTGAGCGTGCCGATCACCGAGGTGCCCCCGATGCCGCCGCCGCCGCCGACCGATTGCGCGACGATGCCATGCGCCGCCCCGCCGGTCGTCGCGATCTGCCCCCGGTTGGTGACCGCCACCGTCCCGCCGGTGCCGCCCTGGCCGCCGGTGCCGCCGATGGCGAGCTGCGCCCCGCGCGCCTGCTTCGCCCCGGCGCCGGGCTTGCTGAGCGACACCGAGATGACATTGCCGCCCTGGCCGCCACCGCCGCCGACCGATTGCGCGAGCACGCCGTGGCTCTCGCTGCCGAGGGTCGCGATCAGGGCGCCGCTGTCGTTGACGACGCTCACGTCGCCGGCCGCGCCGCCCGTGCCCCCGGTGCCGCCGAGAAGCATGGCGTTGTTCGAGGTATTGTCGGCCGAGGTGCCCAGGAAGATGTTGGTCACGTTCTGGGCATCGCCGCCGCCGCCGCCGACGGCCTGGGCGTAGATCCCGGCCGATTTCGTGCTCCGGGTTCGGATCTCGCCCTGGTTGGCGACCGAGACGTCGCCGGAAACCGCGCCGGTGCCGCCGGTGCCGCCCACAGAGATGCTCGCCTGGTTGCCGATGCTGCCGCGGAGGTTGACGATGTTGTTCTGGACCAGCCCGCCCTTGCCGCCGCCGCCGCCCACGGATTGCGCGAAGATGCCGTGCGCGCTGCCGCCATAGGTGCCGATCGTGCCCTGGTTGACCACGTCGACCTGGTCCGAGGCCATCCCGGCGCCGCCCGACCCGCCGATGCTGAGCGAGGCCGTGGTGCCGATGTCCGAGCCCTTGACCGTGTTCTTGAGAAAGGACATCGCCGTGACGCCGGACTTGGCATAGCCGCCGGTGCCGCCGGCGCCGCCGACCGATTGCGCCAGGATGCCGATCGAGCGGTCCGCGCCGGTCAGGATCCCGGCGGTGCTGGCGACGGAGACCTTGCCGCCGGTGCCGCCAGTGCCGCCGGTCCCGCCGATCGAGATCGAGAGCGACTTGCCCGCCCCGGCCGAGCCGCTAGCGCCGCCGCCGGTGCCGCCGCCGCCGCCGACCGACTGGGCAAAGACCCCGTGGGCATCGGTGCCGAGCGTGGTCAGCGCGCCCGTGGCCGCCACGTCCACGTCGCCGGCCGCACCGCCCTGCCCGCCCTCGAGCCCGACGCTCAGCTTGAAGCTGCTTCCCTTGTCGTCCGAGGTCTTCGGGGTGCCGAGCGTCACCGAGGTCGCGGTGGAATTGCCGCCGCCGTTGCCGACCGACTGGGCGAAGAGCCCGTGCGAGCGGTCGCCCTGCGTCAGCACCGTTCCCTCCGAGCTGGCATGGACCGATCCGGCGGCGCCGCCGGTGCCGCCGGTGCGGCCGATCTGGATCGCTACCGAGCCGCCCTCGCCCGCGTTCGTCAGGCTCGAATAGCCGGCATTGCCGCCGCCGCCGCCGACCGACTGGGCGAAGATGCCGTGGGAATCGGCGCCCGTGGTGACGACCGCGCCGACATTGTCGAGCGTGACCGCCGCGCCCGTCCCGCCGTCGCCGGTGCCGCCCCCGACCGCCAGGCCGAAGCCCTTGGTCTGCTCGGAATTGCCGGATTGGTAGATCATGCCGAAATTGAGCGCGGCATTGCCGCCGCCGCCGCCGAGGGATTGGCCGAAGACGCCGTGGCTGCTGTCGTCAAGGGTGAGCACGTCGCCGAAATGCGCGATATCGACCGTGCCCGCATTGCCGGCGTTCCCGGCGGAGCCGCCGATGGCGAAGAGACCGGACACCGAGGTCTTCTCCCCGCCCGCCGGCGTCGGGTTGGTCTTGCCTTCGAGTTCGTCGAGCACGCTGTTGTAGTTCGCGATGACCGAAGCGTCGACGCCGGTATGGGTGGGCGTCTTGCGGTCGCTGGAGCTGCCGCTGTCGCTCTTCGAACCCGCCGCCTTGCTGAACCCGAGCACCGCGTTCACGCCCGCGTCGCCGCCGCCGCCGCCGATGCTCGACGCCTCGATGCCGTTCGCGCCGACGCCGTCCGTGGTGATGAGCCCGGCCACCGCGGCGGCGGAGCCGCGCGTGACGGTGACGCTGCCCGCGTCCCCGCCGCCCGCGCCGAAGCCGCCGACGCCGATGCCGACCGGCGAGGAGTTCTTGGTCCCGATCGCGGTGACATTGACGCCGCCGGTGCCGCCGCCGCCGCCCAGCGACTGCGCGAAGAGGCCCCGGGCGTGATAGCCGGTCGCGGTGATGTCGCCGTCCGAGGTCACCGCGACATCGCCCGCATCCGCGCCGAGGCCGCCATGGCCGCCGAGCCCCGCGACGATGCTGAGATCGGTCGCGCCGTCCGAGGTCTTCGAGCCGTTCCAGTTGAGCTGGCCCGAGACGTTGAGCGCGCCGTTGCCGCCGCCGCCGGCGACCGATTGCGCGAAGATGCCGTGCTTCCAGTTCCCCGCGACGTCGATGACGCCGGCATGATCGACCGTGACACCGCCCGAGACATTGCCCGCGCCGCCGAAGCCGCCGATGCCGAAGGTGATGCTGGGGATCTTGCCGTCCTTGTTGATGGCGACCCCGCCCGAGACGTTCAGCCCGCCGTTGCCGCCGCCGCCGCCCAGCGACTGGGCCAGCAGCCCCGCCGATCCCTCGGTCTCGCTCGCCTCATCGTCGAAGAGGCCGAGCTGGGTGAAGAGACCCTTCAGCCCCTTCGATTCCGCGATCCCCTCCGCCGCGTCGACGATGTCGTCACCGAGGATGTTGCGCAGCATCGTCTCGAAGCTGCCCGAGGAGGGCTCCACCAGATCGTCGGGATCGGTGGTGACCGCGATATCGGCGCGGGCGGTCACCGCGACGTCCGCCGCGGTCCCGGCATTGCCGCCGAAGCCGCCGACGCCGACGATCAGCGAGCTGTCGGAAACGATCCCGCCCGAGACGTTGAGCCCGCCGTTGCCGCCGCCGCCGCCCACCGACTGCGCGAGGATGCCCGAGCGGCCGGTGCCATGGGCGTCGATCGTGCTGCCCGCGCCCACGTCCACGGTGACCGCCCCGGCATCGCCGCCGGTGCCGCCGAAGCCGCCGACGCCGACCAGCACCGCATAGGACTTGCTCGCGTCGGTCTGCCCGGCGCCGGGCTTGCTGCTGATCGAGAGGCCGGCCGATACGCTGGTGCCGCCGCTGCCGCCGCCGCCGCCGATCGATTGCGCGACCAGCCCGTCGGCACCCGACTTGGCATCGACTGCCAGCGACCCGCCCGCCTGCACCGTCCGCGGGACCGCCGTGAGGGCGCCGGCATAGCTCAGATCGACGTCGCCCGCATTGCCGCCGCCGCCGCCGAAGCCGCCGACGCCCGCCGATATGGAGAGGATTGTATCCGAGCCCGAAGGCTTGGTCAGCGACAGCGAGCCCGAGACATTCGTGCCGCCCACCCCGCCACCGCCGCCGAGCGATTGCGCCATGAGCCCGTGCGACCTGTCGCCCCGGGTGTCGACGGTCCCGGCCACGTCGAGCGCCACCGGGCCTGCGTCCCCGCCACCGCCGCCGAAGCCGCCGACACCGAGGCCGATGGCGGCCCCGGACTTGCCGGTCAGGCTCACCGCGCCCGAGACGTTCAGCCCGCCGGAGCCGCCGGCGCCGCCGAGCGATTGCGCCAGCACGCCGATGCTCTCCGCGCCCTGCGTGGCGATGCTGTCGTGGGCCGCGGTGGTCCGCACCGTGCTCGAGACGCTCTTGCCGGCGCCGGCCCCGGCCCCGAAGCCGCCGAGGCCGAGGCCGATCGCGCCGCCGTTGTTCTGGCTGAGGCTCACCGCCGCCGAGACATTGGTGCCGCCGTTGCCGCCGCCGCCGCCGAGGCTCTGGGTCACGACGCCGCCGCTGCGGTAGCCCGTCGTCAGCACGCCGCCCGTCACGCTCGACACCGTCGTGGCGCCGGCATCGGCCCCGAGGCCGCCGAAGCCGCCGACGCCGATGCCGATGCCCGCGCTCATGTCGCGCGAGAGCGAGAGCGCGGCCGAGATATTGGTGCCGCCGTTGCCGCCGCCGCCCCCGAGGCTCTGGGTCAGGATGCCGATCGAGTCCTCGCCCGCGGTTTCGACCAGGCCCGCGACGCCGTGAGCGACCGATCCGGCCGCGCCGCCGTCGCCGCCGAAGCCGCCGACACCGATGCCCAGCGCGCCGGAGAAATCCGGCGCCAGCGAGATCGCGCCCGAGATGTTGGTGCCGCCGTTGCCGCCGCCCCCGCCGAGGCTCTGGGCGACGACGCCGGCGGAGCGGTCGCCGGTGGTCGAGAGGATGCCGTCGAAGCTGCCGTCCACGTCCCCGGCCGTCCCGCCGCCGCCGCCGAAGCCGCCGACGCCGATCGCGGCGGCGCCGGAGCCGGTGCCGGCGATGCTGATCGCCCCGCTGACGGTCAGCCCGCCATTGCCGCCGCCGCCGCCGAGCGACTGGACGGTGACGCCGGCGGAATCGTCGCCCGCGGTGGTGACGTCGCCGGTCACCGCACCGCTCGCCGAGGCGCCGTCGCCGCCGTCGCCGCCGCTGCCGCCGATCCCGACGCCGACCGCGCCGCTGCCGTCGCCGGCGAGGCTCAGCGCCGCCGAGACGTTGACGCCGCCGTTGCCGCCGCCGCCGCCGACGGATTGCACCAGCACGCCCGCCGAATTGTCCCCGGTGGTGGCCACGTCCCCGGTCAGCGCGGAGGACACCGCCCCGCCGGCGCCGCCGGTGCCCGCGGCACCGCCGAGCCCGACCGCCGCGCCGCCCGACCCGGTCCCGGCCGCGCTGACCGCGGCAGAGACGTTCAGCCCGCCGTTGCCGCCGCCGCCGCCGACGGACTGGACGAGCAGTCCGCCCGAATCGCTGCCCGTGGTCGCGAGATCGGCCGTGACGGTGCTGGCGACCGCGCCGCCGTCGCCGCCGCCGGCCCCGCGGCCGCCGATCCCGACCCCGATCGCGCCCGAGCCGGTGCCGGCACCCGCCCCTGTCGGGGTCACGTTGAGCCCGCCGTTGCCGCCGCCGCCGCCGATCGATTGCGCCACCACCGCCGCCGATTGCGCGCCGCCGGTCTGCACCGTGGCCGGCGCGGCCGCGATCGCGGCCGCGCCGCGGCCGTCCTCCACCGTCAGCGTGACCTGGCCGCCGTTGCCGCCACCGCCGCCGCTGCCGCCGATCCCGACCCCGATCGCGCCCGAGCCGGTGCCCGCGGCGCTAAGCGCCGGCGAGACGTTGAAGCCGCCGTTGCCGCCGCCGCCACCCACCGATTGCGCCAGGATGCCGATGGACGCGTCGCTCCTGGTCTCGACGCGGTTCGTGGTCCTGGCGACGACCTCGCCGCCATTGCCGCCGCCGGCGCCGGAGCCGCCGAGCCCGACCGACACCGCGCCGCTGCCGGTGCCCGCCACGGCGACCGAAGCGCTGACGTCGAAGCCGCCGTTGCCGCCGCCGCCGCCGATCGACTGGGCGACGAGGCCCGAGGCGGCGAAACCGTCGGTCAGGATCGCCCCGTCGGCGGTCACATCGACCTTGCCCGCGTCGCCGCCGCCGCCGCCGTTGCCGCCGAGCCCGACGCTCACCGAGCCCGAGCCGGTGCCGGCGCCGGCGATCGAGCCCGAGATGTTGAAGCCTCCGTTGCCACCGCCGCCGCCGATCGACTGCGCGACCACCGCCGAGGAGCGATCGCCGCCGGTCGTCACCGCCTCGCTGGCGGCCAGCGTCACGTCGCCGCCGGTGGCGCCGGAACCGCCGCCGCCGCCGAGCCCGACCGAGACCGCGCCGCTGCCGGTGCCCGATCCGGAGATCGTGCCCGCCACGTTGAAGCCGCCGTTGCCGCCGCCACCGCCCACCGATTGCGCCAGGATGCCGGTGGAATCCTCGCCGATGGTGCTCACCGCGCCGGCGACGGTCGCATCCACGCTGGACGCGTCGCCGCCGCTGCCGCCGCTGCCGCCCAGGCCCACCGCGACCGAGCCGCTGCCGACGCCGGCCCCGGAGATGCCGCCGCTGACGCTGAAGCCGCCGTTGCCGCCGCCGCCGCCGATGGATTGCACCACGACCGCCGAGGACCTGGCGCCCTTCGTCGTCACCGCGCCGTTGACCGTGCCGTCGACCGCGCCGCCGAGCCCGCCGCTGCCGCCGAGGCCGCCGAGGCCGACCGTGACGGTGCCCGCGCCGGCGCCGCCGACCGCGGCACCCGCGGCGACGGAAAAGCCGCCGTTGCCGCCGCCGCCGCCGACCGATTGCACCAGCACGCCGCCGGAATCGTCGCGGTTGGTGGTGACCGCCGCCTCCGTCCGCGCCGTGACCGTGCCGCCATTGCCGCCGCCGCCGCCGGAGCCGCCCAGCCCGACCGACACCGCGCCCGCCCCGGCGCCGGCGCCGCCGGCGCCTGCGGCGACGCTGTAGCCGCCGTTGCCGCCGCCGCCGCCGATCGACTGCGCGACGACGCCTTGGGCGAAATTGCCGCCGGTCTCGATCGTGGCGCCCCCGGCGATCAGGTCGACGTCGCCGCCGCTGCTGCCGCCGCTCGCCGCGCCGCCGACACCGACATTGATGCTCGCGGCCCCGCCGCCGCTGGCGCTGATCCCCGCGGCGACCGAGCCGCCGCCGTTGCCGCCGCCGCCGCCGACGGATTGCGCCAGATAGGCCGTGGAATAATCGCCGAGCGTGGCGACGCTCGAATCGGTAAAGACCCGCACCCGCCCCCCGGCGCCGCCGGTCGCGCCGGATCCGCCGACGCCGACCGAGATATTGCCCGAGAAGAGCACCGACCCGGCGCCCGAGGCCGAGACGGCCAGCCCGCCGTTGCCGCCGCCGCCGCCCACCGACTGGAACACGAGCCCCGACGAGCGGTCGGCGCCGGTGATGACGCTGCCGGTGAAGCCCGCGCCGGTGAGCGCGCCGAGGCCGTCGACCGTGCCGACCCGGACCTCGCCGCCCGCGCCGCCGCTGCCGCCGGACCCGCCGACGCCCACCGAAAGCGAGCCGGCGACCGGGCCTCCGGACACGGCCACCGACACGGCATAGCCACCGTTGCCGCCGCCGCCGCCGATGGATTGCAGCAGGATGCCGTCCGAATCCTCGCCGCCGGTCTGCACCGCGGCCGAGCCGCTGCCGTTCAAGGTGACGGTGCCGCCCGCGCCGCCGCTCCCGGCCGAGCCGCCGACCGCGACCGATGCCGCGCCGAAGGCGCCCGCCGCCACCGAGACCGCGCCGCCGCCGTTGCCGCCGCCGCCGCCGACCGATTGCACGAAGACCCCGGTGGAGCGCGCCCCCGAGGTGCGGATCGAGGAGGGCTGGCTGGCGTCGGTGTTCGACAGGGTGACCGCGGCATCGCCGCCGGCACCGCCGCCGCCGCCCTTGCCGCCGATCCCGACGCCGACGAAGGCGCCGATCGCGCCGGAGGAGCCGCCGTTGCCGCCGCCGCCGCCGATGGATTGCGCGAGAATCCCGAGCGCGTCGCTCTCCCTGGTGGTGATGATGCCGTCGTTCAGGACGCTCACCGGCGCGCCGCTGCCGCCGCCGCTGCCGCTGCCGCCGACCGCGACCATGCCGCCGGTGGAGCCGCCGTCGCCGCCGCCGCCGCCGATGGATTGCGCCACGATGCCGCGCGCGCCCACGCCTTCGGTGGTGATCGAGCCGTAGTTCGACACGCTGACGGCCGAACTGCTACCGCCGTTGGACCCGGTGCCGCCGACGGCGACGAGCCCGTAGGCATTGGCGCCCGCGGCGCCGCTGCCGCCGATCGACTGGGCCAGGATGCCGTCCGCGCCCTCCCGGGCGGTCGCGATGGTGCCGCTTCCCTGGTTGGTGACGTTCACCGCGCCGCCGTTGCCGCCGTTCGAGCCGACGCCGCCCAGCGCCAGCGCCACGAGGCCGCCGCCGCTGCCGCCGGTCCCGCCGCCGCCGCCGATGGACTGGGCGACGATCCCGCGCGCGAAGGCGCCGCCGGTCTGGATCGCGCCGCTGTTCGAGACGCTGACCGTCGAGCCGTTGCCGCCGTTGTCGTTCGCGCCGAGGAGCGAGACGAGCAGGTTGCCCGCACTGCCCGCCGAGCCGCCCGACCCGCCCACCGATTGCGCCAGGATCCCGTTCGCGAAGTCGCCCTGGGTCAGGATGCTGCCCGAGGAGGCGACCGACACCGTGCCGCCGCTGCCGCCGAGCCCGCCGTCGCCGGCCGAGCCGACCAGCCCCCATTGGTCGCCGCCGTTGCCGCCGTTGTTGCTGACGCTCAGCGCATAGATGCCGTCGGCATTCTCGCCCTGGGTGAAGATCGTGCCGCGCTGGTCGAGGGTGACGGCGCCGCCGTCCGCGGAATGGCCGCCGGTGCCGCCGCCCGGCGCGGCGAAGCCGGAGCCGCCGTCGCCGGCCTCGCCGCTGCGGCTGAAGGCGAAGATGCCGTCGTTGCCGCTGCCGCTGGTCTGGATGGTGCTCCCGGCCGCCTGCACCGCATTGACCGTGCCGCCCTTGCCGCCGTCGCCGCCGTCGCGGCCGCTGAAGAAGCTCGCGTAGGAATCGCCCCCGTCCCCGCCATCGCCGCCGACGCTGCCGACGCTCCAGCCGACATTGGAGGTGGCGTCGACATCGCTGCTCAGCGTCGCGTTCTGGGTCGGCCCCGCTGCGCCGTTGCCCCCCGACGAGGGCGGCACGAAGAGCGCCCCGTCGCGGCCGTTGCTGCCGTTCTGGCCGTAGACGATGTTCGTGACGCCGTTCGGCCCGGAGACGTCCTCCGGCGGGCGCAGGGTGCCGGCCGTGCCGGAGCTGTTGAAATTGGCATCGAACTCGGCCTGGGTCATCCCGGTGGAGAAATCGGCCGTCGTCGAAGGGTTGACGCTGTTGCTCACCGTTGCCGTGGTGCCCGAGATCGACTGGATCTCGAAGGCGACCGGCGGGTTGTCGGTGTTGTAGAAGGTCTCGCCCGCAGTCTTGACCAGAAAGCTGTAGCCGTCCGCCGTCTCGACGAAGGCGGTATCGCCCGCGGTGGGCGTGCCGGCCGGGTCGACCACCAGCGCGGAGACCGTCGTATCGCTGCTCGTCACCGGATTGGTGACGGTGTCACCCACGATCGAAGTGCTGGAGGGCGCCGGCGCCGCCCGAACCGCCGCCGGGACCTGGGCCAGAACCAGTGCCAGGAAGATCGCCGCAGGCCAGGTCCGAAGCCGCCGCCGGGCCCCTGCAATCCGATGTCCCGGAATCTCCCGCCTCCTCTGGCGCACGACCATGCGAGCACGAGAATCCGTCAATGTTTCGGGCCGGGTACGGTATATTGTTTATGAATCGGAAACATTAAGCAACTAATCCGTGCTGTTATCCTGTTCTTAATCTACTTTAGGTTTAATTTGATGTAAACCTTGAACGTATGAAGCGACTGGGATGGCCGCCCTCCTGCGCCCGGAGGGAATGGTGATGAACCGCAAACGGGCCCGGAGGCTCTATCGCGGGTAGGGCTCGAGCATCGGCAAGCGACGAGGCCGCAAGCGCGCTCTACGCCGAGGGCTACAGCCTCGCAGACTTGCCCAAGCAGTGCCACCGCGCCGCCACCTGGGACACCGGTTGGTCGAGCATCAGGAGGGACCGGGAATGAAATATCCTGCAGCACTCGTGCTCATGGCCGGGCTGGCGCTCGGCGTCGCGGCCTGCGACGACACGACCTGTTCCGAGACGGCGATGCGGTCCGGCACGCCCGACGCCGAATCCGCCTGTATCTCGGCGGTCAACCGCAACAGGCCGAGCGCGAACGCGACCGTGACGAACTCCGATTTCTCCGCGGCCGGGACCACCGTGATGCTCACCTCGAGCGACGGCGACAACTGGCGCTGCCTCGCGTCCAACGACGGGATCGTCGAAGGCCTCTCGATCGTGGAATGAGGTGACCGGACGCCGCCCCCGGGCCGGTCGCGTCGCCGGTCCGGTCGCGTCGCCGGGCGATAGCCCCGGGGGCGTGCGTCTGGACGGTAATCCGGGGGCACAGCCCGGGATGCTGGGCGCGATCCTGGTGCCGGCGGCGCTCGGCGCCGTCGTCCGGGATCGAGACCGCGGGCAGCTTCGGCGGCACTCCGGGCGCCGGCACCGTCGGCGCGGTGGGTATGGTCGCCGGGCTCGGGCTTCTCCGAAAGCTTCTCGCCCCCTGACGGCTTCGTACGAATTCCGCCCGATCGGTTCTGTCCGCCGCCTTCGATCCCGCCCCCATGCGGCGAGAGCTCCAACCCTCCCGGCGCGTCGTCCCGGGGGCGTTTCACGGTGAAACCAGACCTAAGATACTGTTGTTGCACAGTCTTTCAAAGGTGCTGGCTGGGCGGACACTTCGGGCAGGCGCGAGATGCGCGCGAGCGCGGAGGCCGAGGGGCCTGCGCCGTCGCCTGGCGATCCGCGCACGCCCGACTGGCGCGCGCTTGTCGTTCCTGCCGTCCCCGGGGCCGGGTGCCTGGGCGAAGCGATCACCCGGAGATGGTATCAGGCGATGTAGTCGCGATAGGCGTCCTCGTCCATCAGCCCCTCGAGCTCGGAGGGCTCGGCGAGCGTCATCTTGAAGAACCAGCCGTTCTCCATCGGATCCTCGTTCACCAGCGCGGGGTTCTCGACGATGGCGGCATTGACCTCGGTGATCTGCCCGTCGAGCGGGGCGGTGATGTCGCTGGCGGCCTTCACCGATTCGATGGTCACGACCTCGTCGCCCTTGGCCACGGTCGTGCCTTCCTCGGGCAGCTCCACGAAGACCAGGTCACCGAGCTGCTGGGTGGCATGCTCGGTGATGCCGACGATCACCTCGTCGCCGTCCTGTCTCAGCCACTCGTGTTCCTCGGTGAATTTCAGCATGCGGTTCTCCCTGGATAGGCGCCCCGTCACCGCCGCTTGTAGCCCGGTCGGATGAAAGGCATCTTGGCCACTGTTGCAGGCAGCATCTTTCCGCGCAAGCTGGCAAAGACCCGCGTGCCCGGCGCCGCGTGCTCGATCGCCACATAGCCCATCGCCACCGGCGCATTGAGGCTCGGCCCGAAGCCGCCCGAGGTGATCCGCCCGATCGAAGGCCCGTCCGATGGCCCGTCCTCGGCGGCGAAGAGCTCGGTGCCCTCGCGCATCGGCGCCCGCCCCTCGGGCAGGAGCCCGACCCGGCGGCGCTCGGCGCCCCCGGCGATCTGCTGCAGGATCACTTCCGCGCCGGGAAAGCCGCCGGCCCGTGCGCCGCCCGACCGCCGCGCCGGCTGGATCGCCCATTCCAGCGCCGCCTCGACCGGCGTCGTGGTCGCGTCGATGTCGTGGCCGTAGAGGCAGAGCCCCGCCTCCAGCCGCAGCGAATCCCGCGCCCCGAGCCCGATCATCTCGACCTCCGGGAAGGCCAGCAGCCAGTCGGTGAGGTCATGGGCCGCGGAAACCGGGACCGAGATCTCGAATCCGTCCTCGCCGGTATAGCCCGAGCGCGCCACGAGCGCGTCGATGCCCTTGATGTCGATCTCGCGCACGTCCATGAAACGCATCAGGCTCACGTCCGGCGCGAGGCGCGCGAGCGCGGTCTCAGCCTGCGGCCCCTGCAGCGCGATCAGCCCGCGCTCCAGCGGCTCGACGGTGCAGCTCTCGCCCAGGCCCGCCTCCAGATGCGCGATGTCGTCGGCCTTGCAGGCGGCATTGACCACCACGAAGAGATGGTCGCCGAGATGCGCAAACATCAGGTCGTCGAGGATCCCGCCGGCATCGTTGGTGAAGAGGCCGTAGCGCTGCCGCCCCTCGCCGAGCCCGATCACGTCCATCGGGATCAGCCGCTCCAGCGCCGCGGCGGCATCCTCGATCCGGCCGGACTTCGGACGTATCACCACCTGGCCCATGTGGCTCACGTCGAAGAGACCGGCCGCCGAGCGGGTGTGCAGATGCTCCTTCATGATCCCGGCGGGATAGTTCAGCGGCATCTCGTAGCCGGCGAAGGGCACCATGCGCGCGCCGCGCGATTCGTGCATCCTGTGGAGCGGCGTCTTCCGGGCTTCGCTCATGATCCTCGCTCCCTCCATCCGGCGATCGGGTCCCGCGCCCCCCGCGCGCCCCCGGTTCCCGGCACCGCCGGATCCGCCGCCCTCTCTCCGATCCTAGAGACGCCGCCGGATCGGGGCAAGCGCCGCGCTCTTGGTCGGCAGGGTGATCGCATGAGGAGCCCAATCTTTCTTCCTCGACCGCCCCACAACCAGATGAGGGCAGCGCCCGGCCCGGCGGGTGCGAAGCGCCCGCGTCGTGCCGGAGGCACGCCTTTGGCGTGGCGGGGCGGGGCGGGCGCTGCCCGGCGGTGCCCGCCGGGCGGGATGGTTGCGCTAGGCGCACTCGAAACTCGGCCTGACGGGGTCGCGTGACCATATGCAATCCCCCTGTCCCCGTCAGAGCGAAAGCCGCGACATCACCACCCCCGGATCCTCGGGCTCCAGCGTGAAGTCGAAGCCGAATCCCCGCATGAGATCGAGCATGCCGGCGTTCTCGCTCAGGATCATGCCCTCGAGCGCCTTGACACCATCGGCGCGGGCATAGTCGATCAGGACGCGCATCAGCGTGGTGCCGATGCCGCGCCCGTGCAGGTCGCTGCGCACCAGCAGAGCGTATTCGCCCGTGGTGTGGTCGGGATCACAGGAGATCCGCGACACGCCCGCCAGCGTCCCGTCCGGCGCAAGCGCGACGAAGGCCATGTCCCGGTCGTAGTCGAGCTGGGTCAGCCGCACCAGCATTTGCTCGGGGAAATGGCGGCGCGGCGCGAGGAAGCGCAGCCGGATGTCCTCGGCCTCCAGCTTCTCCAGGAAATGCGGGTAGAGCAGGGCGTCCGCCGGCCGGATCGGCCGGATCGCATAGGTGCCGTCCTTCAGCGCCACCTCGCGGCGCCAGGCCGCCGGATAGGGCCGGATCGCCAGATCGGGATTGGGGCCGGTGCGGTGGACCTCGGCGGGGTCGATCTCCATGCGCGCATCGAGCGCGATCACGCCGCCGGCGTCGGCGAGCAGCGGATTGACGTCGAGCCCGCGCAGGCAGGGGAAATCCTCGACGAGATGCGACAGCGCGATCAGCGCGCCCTTCACCGCCACCTCGTCGGCCGGCGGCTGGCCGCGGTAGCCCGCGAGCAGCCGGCCGATCCGCGTCCCGGCCACCAGGTCGCCGGCCAGGGTGGCGTCGAGCGGCGGCAGGGCCACCGCGGTGTCGCGGATCACCTCGACCGCGATCCCGCCGGCGCCGAAGAGGATCACCGGCCCGAAGACCGGGTCGCGGGCGAGGCCGAGGATCAACTCCTGCGCCCCGGGCCGGCGCACCATCGGCTGCACGGCGAAGCCCTCCGGCGTGGCCTCCGGCATGGCCCGCGCCAGCCGCCGCGCCATGGCGCGCGCCGCCGCCTCGGCGCGCTCGGCGCTGTCGAGACCCAGCGCCACGCCGCCGACGTCGGACTTGTGGCTGATCCGGCGCGACAGGATCTTGACCACCAGTTCGCCGCCCTCCGCGCCGAGCATCTCCGCGGCGGCCCGCCCCACCTCCTCCGGCGTGGCCGCGACGCGCAGGTCCGGCACCGGGATGCCGTAGGCGGCGATCACCGCCTTGGCCTCGGGCTCGGTCAGCATCCTGCGGCCCTCGGCGGCGACCGCGGCGAAGATCGCGCCGGCCTTCGTGCGGGCGTCGTCCGGCGTCGCCTTCAGCTCCGCCTCGGTGCCCCGGTCGGGCACCCGCAAGAGCGCCGCCTGGGCGCGCCCCCAGTCGGTGAGATGGCCCACCGCCTCCGCCGCAGTGGCGGGCGTCTCATAGGTGGGCACCCCCGCGCCGTGCAGGATCGCGCGCGCCTCCCGCGCGGTCGGCCCGCCGAGCCAGCAGGAGAGCACCGGCTTGCGCCCGATCATGCCCTTCTCCACCGCGCCCGCCACCGCGCGGGCGGCATCGACCGGCGCCGCCAGCCCGGTCGGGCAGTTCATCACCAGCAGCACGTCGACGCCCGGATCCCCGGCCACCGCCTCCACCGCCGCGAGATAGCGCCCGGGCGGGGCGTCGCCGACGATGTCGACCGGGTTGGCGCGGCTCCAGTTCTCGGGGAGCGCCGCCGCGAGTCGCCCCACCGTCGCCGGCGCGAGATCGGCCAGCGTCCCGGCGCCGTCGGCGAGCCGGTCGACCGCGAGCACCCCGGCGCCGCCGCCGTTGGTGACGATGCCGAGCCGGGCGCGGTCGAGCGGCCGGAACCGCGCCACCGTCTCGGCGGCGGCGAAGAGCTCCGCCAGCCCGCGCACCCGCAGCACGCCGGCGCGGTGCAGCGCCGCCTCCACCACCGCGTCGCCGCCCGAGAGCGCCCCGGTATGGGTCGCGGCGGCCCGCGCGCCCTGCTGCGAGCGCCCGGCCTTGACGGCGATCACCGGCTTCAGCCGCGCGGCGGCGCGGGCGGCGGAGAGGAACTTCCGCGCCTGGGGGATGCTCTCGCAATAGATCAGGATCGCCCGCGTCTTCGCGTCCCCGGCGAGCAGGTCGAGATAATCGCCAATGTCCACGTCCGCCATGTCGCCCAGCGAGACGATCTGGCTGAAGCCGATGCCGCGCTCCGCCGCCCAGTCGATCAGCGAGGTGGCGATCGCCCCCGATTGGGAGAGGAGCGCGAGATTGCCCGGCGCCGCCCCCATATGCGCGAAGCTCGCGTTGAGCTTGGCCGGCGGCACGATGAGCCCGACACTATTTGGGCCGATGATGCGCAGAAGATGCGGCCGCGCGGCGTCGAGCATCGCCTGGCGCAGCCCGTCGGCGGCGCCGACGCCCGCCGTGATCACCACGGCGGCCTTGCAGCCCGTGGCGCCGATCTCGGCGACGAGCCGCGGCACGGTTCCGGCCGGCGTGACCACCACCGCGAGATCGGGCACCTCCGGCAGGTCCGCGGCGCGAGCGAGGCAGTCGAGCCCCATGACGCGGCGATGCTTGGGATTGACCGGCCAGACCTTGCCCTCGAACCCGCCCGCGAGGATGTTGCGCATTACCACGGCACCGACCGAGCCCGCGCGCTCCGTGGCCCCGAAGACCGCCACCGAGGCCGGCGCCAGCGCATGGTGCAGGTTGCGGATGGTCATCGCTCAGCCCCCCTCCTGCCTGCATACCCGCGACGCGGCAGCCGCCTTCTGGCCCCGGAGAGTTGCGCCTGCCAACGCGACCCCGTCCGCCTGAGTTTCGACGGGGCCCGGCATCACCATCAGGCCCGGCGGGCACCGCCGGGCAGCGCCCGCCCCGCCCCCCAGGCGGGCGCTCCGCACCCGCCCGGGCCGGGCGCTGCCCTCGTCTTGTTCTCGGACGATCGAAGAAGAATGAATGAGCTCCACATGCGATGGTCCCGCCCCGTCCCCCCACCCGCGGCATTCTTGCGCAGGCCGCCGGTTCCGGGGCACCATAGCGCGGTTCGGACGGCCGGACATGATCCGTGTCAAGCCGCCGGGGCAAGAGCGGGGTTCTCGCGCATGAAATGGTCCGCAAGGCTCGGCCGATTCGCCGGAATCGACGTCTACGTCCACGTGACCTTCCTGCTGCTGCTGGCCTGGTTCGCCTTCGTCTCCTGGAACGAGACCGGCACGCTGGCGGGCGTGCTCACCGGCCTCTCCCTGATCCTCCTGCTCTTTCTCTGCGTCGTGCTGCACGAATACGGCCATGCGCTCACCGCGCGGCGCTTCGGCATCGGCACGCGCAGCATCACGATCCTGCCCATCGGCGGGCTCGCGCTCCTCGATTCCATGCCCAAGGACCCGCGCCAGGAGATCCTCGTGGCGCTGGCCGGCCCGGCGGTGAACCTCTTGATCGCCGCCACGCTCTGGCTCGGCCTCGCGGTCGCGGGGCGCGCCGGCGCGCTGACCGGCACCGATCTCGCCGGCGGCGCGATCCTGCCGACCCTGCTCGCGGCCAACCTGCTGCTCGCGGTCTTCAACATGCTGCCCGCCTTTCCCATGGACGGCGGACGGGTGCTCAGGGCGGTGCTGTCCTTCCGCATGGACCGGGTGCGCGCGACGCGACTCGCCGCGCGCATCGGCCAGGCGCTGGCAATCCTGCTCGGCTTCCTCGGGCTCACCGGCAACCCGTTCCTCGTGCTGATCGCGGTCTTCGTCTGGATCGGCGCGGGTGCCGAGGCGGGCGCGGTGGAGGCCGAGGCGCGCCTCGCCCACCAGCCGGCCGGGCGGGCGATGATCACCGACTTCCAGACCATCGCGCCCTGGCACAAGCTCTCGCGCGCCATCGACCTTACCCTCGCCGGCACCCAGAAGGACTTTCCGATCGTCGAGGACGGCCGCATCGCCGGGGTCCTGACCCAGGCGGCGATCCTGCGCGGCCTGCGCGACCTCGGCCCCGACGGGCTCGTCAGCGAGGTCGCAGCACCGGTCGAGACCGCCGATGTCTCGACCTCGCTGGCGGTTCTGCTGGAGAACCTCCGGGCGAAGGACGCCCGGCTGGTCTGCATCACCCGCGGCGGCCTGCTGGCGGGGATCGTCGATCTCGACAACATTACCGAATACCTGCGCATCCAGGCCGCGCTCGAGGCGCATTGACATGATCGAGCTCCTGACCGCCGCCGAGATGGCCCGGGCCGACGCGCTGACCATCGCCGGGGGCGTGCCGGGCATGACGCTGATGGAGGCCGCCGGAGGCGCGGTGGCCGAGGCCACCGCCGCTCGCCACCCCGAGGGCCCCGTGCTCGTGGTGGCGGGGCCGGGCAACAATGGCGGCGACGGCTTCGTCGCGGCGCGCCGCCTGCGCGCGGGCGGGCGCGACGTCCGGGTGCTGCTCCACGGCGATCCCGCCCGGCTGCGCGGCGACGCGGCGATCGCGCGCGAGCGCTGGTCGGGGGCGGCCGAGCCCGCCGAGCTGCCGTTGCCCGAGGCGGCGGTGATCCTCGACGGGCTCTTCGGCGCCGGGCTCGACCGGCCGGTGACCGGCGCCGCCGCCGGTCTCGTCGAGGCGATGAACGCCGCGCCGGCGCCGGTGGTCGCCATCGACCTGCCGAGCGGGTTGCACGCCGACAGCGGCCAGCCGCTCGGCGTGGCGGTCGCGGCGGATGCCACCGTGACCTTCTTCCGCAAGAAGCCCGGCCATTTGCTCCTGCCCGGCCGCGCGCTCTGCGGCGCGCTGCATCTCGCCCAGATCGGCATCCCCGAATCCGTGCTCGGCGAGATCCGCCCCGCCGCCTTCGAGAACGCGCCCCCGCTCTGGTCCGGCGCCCTGCGCTTCCCCGGCCTCGCCGACCACAAGTTCAGCCGCGGCCATGCCCTCGTCGTCTCCGGCCCCATGAGCCGCACCGGCGCCGCCCGGCTCGCGGCGGGCGCGGCCCTGCGCGCCGGCGCCGGCCTCGTGACCCTCGCGAGCCCCCCCGGCGCGCTGGCGGTCAATGCCGCGCATCTGACCGTGGTGATGCTGCGGCGCATGGAGGATGCCGCGGCCCTCGCCGCGATCCTGGCCGACCCGCGCTTCACCGCCGTCGCGCTGGGGCCGGGCATGGGCACGGAGGCCCCGGAGCGGGACCTGGTGCTGGCGGCGCTCGCGAGCGGCGCGGCCGCAGCGCTCGACGCCGATGCGCTCACCGTCTTCGCGCCCGATCCCGATGCGCTCTTCGCCGCGATCCGCGGCCGCGCCGCCCCGGTGGTCCTCACGCCGCACGGGGGCGAATTCGCCCGGCTCTTCCCCGATCTCGCCGAGCGCCCGAAGCCCGAGCGCGCCCGCGCGGCCGCGACCCGCAGCGGTGCCACCGTCGTGCTCAAGGGCGCCGATACCGTGGTCGCCGCGCCCGACGGCCGGCTCGCCATCAACGCCGAGGCGCCGCCCTGGCTCGCGACCGCCGGCTCCGGCGACGTCCTGACCGGCATCGCGGCCGGAATGCTCGCCCAGGGCATGCCGGGCTTCGAGGCCGCCGCCGCCGCGGTCTGGATGCATGGCGCCGCCGCCCACCACGCCGGCCCCGGCCTCATCGCCGAGGACCTCGCCCCCGCCCTGCGCCCGGTGATCGCCGGACTCCACGGCCGCCGACAGACCGCAGGCCTATCCTGAACTGGGGCAGCCATCGCGCCCCGGCGATGCCGCTTGGTGTCGTGAGAAGCCTGCGCACCGAAGGGCGAGGCGGATGCCGGAACACCGCCGTGCGGGATCGGGCGGGCACCCTTCAGCCCCGCGCTCGATGTGCGGCCTCGGCACCCGGCCCACCCAAACCCCATCCTAACCGCTCGCGCCGATGGTGCACCGGCGCCAGATGGCGGCGCTGAAGGACGCGCTGGCGCCGCCCCTCGCCGAGCGCCACGCCGCCCCGGTCGTGACCCTCGCGCCGCGCTCGGGCCCCCGGTCGCGCCCCGGCGGCACCTGACGCCATCGCGCAGGAGACCCCCGAAACGCAGGCCGGATTCACCGCGTTAACACTTTTCTTCAACCATTCCAGTATGTTGCATCATGTCCTAGTGAGGACATTGTCCGGGTCAGCCCCCGAGCCAGCCCTCGAGCAGCAGGTAGCCCGGGATCCAGCCATTGACGATGCCGCTCAGCAGCGTCACCCAGGCGGTCGCGCGCAGGATCGGGCGTTGCCGGGCGAGAAGCAGGAAATACATGAACCAGAGCACCGCCCAGCACGCCCAGTTGAACGCCAGCCACGCGCCGGTGAGGCCACGCGCGGTGACGGCCGCCTCCACGGTGACCGGCACGACGGTCACGGCGACGAACAGGCTGAACCAGCCGAGGCCGCGCCCGTCCACGTCGCTCAGCCGGTTGTGGGCGACCCAGAAATAGGTGGTGGCGAACAGGAGCGTCAGCGCCGCCTCCCGGATCGATCCGGCGTCGGCGCCCGCGCCGAAGGCCAGCGCGACGGCGACGCTCGTGGCGACCACGCCGGTGACCACGTTGATCACCACGATCTCCCGGTCGCCGATGCGTCCGAGCATCCAGATCCCGTTCAAGAACAACACCGCCCCCACATAGAGCAGCACGAGGCCCAAAAGCACGCCTTCTCTCCCTGTTGCGCCGGTCAGTCCAGCGTCAGCTCCACCAGCAGATCCTTGGAATCGACCTGCGCCCCGGGCGCGACGTGCAGCGTCTTCACCACGCCGGGCCGGTCGGCATAGAGCCCGGTCTCCATCTTCATCGCCTCGATGGTCAGCATCAGGTCGCCCGCCTGGACCGCCTTGCCCTCGGAGACCGAGACGCTCGCGATCACGCCTGGCATGGGCGCCGCCACCTGCGCGGGATTGCCCGCCTCCGCCTTGGGCCGCCTGGGCGCCATCGCGCGGGCCTGGCGGTCGGGGACGCGCACGGTGCGCGGCTGGCCGTTGAGCTCGAAGAACACCCGCACGTCGCCCTCGGCATTGGTCTCGCCGACCGCCTGGAGCCGGATCTCGATGATCTTGCCGGGATCGATCTCCACCGAGATCTCCTGGCGCGGCTCCATGCCGTAGAAGAAGACCGGCGTGGGCAGGGTCCGCACCGGGCCGTAGTCCTGATGCCGGTGCAGGTAGTCCGTGAAGACCTTGGGATACATCAGGTAGCCACAGAAATCCTCGTTATCGACCTCCGTGTCCCCCGCCTCCGCCTTCAGCGCCGCACGCAGGGCGCCCAGATCCGCGGGCGGCATCAGGGCGCCGGGCCGGCCGGTCTCGGCGGGCTCGCCCTTGAGCACCTTGCGCTGCAACGCCTCCGGCCACCCGCCCGGCGGCTGGCCGAGATCGCCGCGCATCATGCCGACGACGCTCTCGGGGAAGGCCACGTCGACCTCCGGATCCTCGACCTCGGCCCGCGTCAGCCCCTGGGCTACCATCACCAGCGCCATGTCGCCGACCACCTTCGAGGTCGGCGTCACCTTCACGATGTCGCCGAACATCGCGTTCACCTCGGCATAGGTCTGCGCCACCTCGTGCCAGCGCTCCTCCAGCCCCATCGAGCGCGCCTGCGCCTTGAGATTGGTGAACTGACCGCCGGGCATCTCGTGGAGATAGACCTCGGAGGCCGGCGCGATCAGCCCGCTCTCGAAGGCGGTGTACTGGGTCCGCACCGCCTCCCAGTATTCCGAGATCCGGCGGATCGCGCGGATGTCGAGCCCGGTGTCGCGCGGGCCGTGGCGCAGGGCCTCCACGATCGAGCCGAGGCAGGGCTGCGAGGTGCCGCCGGAGAACGCGTCCATCGCCGCGTCCACCGCATCCACCCCGGCCTCCGCCGCGGCCAGCACGCTCGCCGCACTGGTGCCGCCGGTGTCATGGGTGTGGAAATGCACCGGCAGGCCCACCTCCTCCTTCAGCGTCCGGATCAGCGCCCGCGCCGCGGCGGGCTTCAGGAGCCCCGCCATGTCCTTGACGCCCAGCACATGCGTGCCGGCGTCGCGCAGCGCCTTGGCCATGCCGACATAGTATTTCAGGTCGTATTTCGCGCGGTCCGGGTCGAAGATGTCGCCGGTATAGCAGATCGCCGCCTCGCAGAGCTTGCCCTGGGCCAGCACCGCGTCGATCGCCACCCGCATGTTCTCGACCCAGTTCAGCGGATCGAAGACGCGGAAGACATCCACCCCCGAGGAGGCCGCCTGGCCGACGAAGGCCTCCACCACGTTGTCGGGATAATTGGTGTAGCCCACCCCGTTCGAAGCGCGCAGCAGCATCTGCGTCATAAGGTTCGGCATGGCGGCCCGCAGGTCGCGCAGCCGCTGCCAGGGGCATTCCTGCAGGAAGCGGTAGGCGACGTCGAAGGTCGCGCCCCCCCAGCATTCCACGCTGAAGAGCTGCGGCAGCAATTGCGCATAGGCCGGCGCCACCCCGATCATGTCGAAGGAGCGCATGCGCGTGGCGAGCAGGCTCTGGTGCCCGTCGCGCATGGTGGTGTCGGTCACCAGCAACCGCTCCTGGGCCAGCATCCAGTCGGCGACCGCCTTCGGCCCCTGCGTCTCGAGCAGCTGCCGGGTGCCCTCGGGCGGCGCGCCGACCGGAACCCGCGGCGGCCTCGGCTTGCGCGCGGAGGCGGGCGGCCGCGGTCGCCCGGCCGTCTCGGGATGGCCGTTCACCGTCACGTCGGCGATATAGGTCAGGATCTTGGTCGCCCGGTCGCGGCGCGCCTGGAAGCGGAAGAGCTCGGGCGTGGTGTCGATGAACTTCGTCGTGTAGCTGTTGTCGAGGAAGGTCGGGTGCCGCAGCAGGTTCTCGACGAAGGCGATGTTGGTCGAGACGCCGCGGATGCGGAATTCCCGCAGCGCCCGGTCGAGCCTCGCAATCGCCATCTCCGGGGTCGGCGCCCAGGCGGTGACCTTCTCGAGCAGGCTGTCGTAGAAGCGGGTGATCACCGCGCCGGAATAGGCGGTGCCGCCGTCGAGCCGGATGCCCATCCCGGTCGCGCCGCGATAGGCGGTGATCCGGCCGTAATCGGGGATGAAGTTGTTCTGCGGATCCTCGCTGGTGATCCGGCACTGGATCGCGTGGCCGTTGAGCTTCACCTCCGCCTGGCTCGCCACCCCGGTCGCCTCGGCGATGCTCGCCCCCTCGGCGATCAGGATCTGGGCGCGCACGATGTCGATGCCGGTCACCTCCTCGGTGACGGTATGCTCGACCTGGATGCGCGGATTGACCTCGATGAAATAGAAGGCGCCCGAATCGCGGTCCATCAGGAACTCGACCGTGCCCGCGTTCTGGTAATCCGCCGCCCGCGCGATCTTCAGCCCGAGCGCGCAGAGCTCCTCGCGCTGCCCTTGCGTCAGATAGGGCGCGGGCGCGCGTTCCACGACCTTCTGGTTGCGCCGCTGCACCGAGCAGTCCCGCTCCCAGAGATGGTAGAGCCCGCCGTGCTGGTCGCCGAGGATCTGCACCTCGACGTGCCGGGCATTGAGGATCATCTTCTCCAGATAGCCCTCGCCGTTGCCGAAGGCGTTGAGCGCCTCGCGCCGGCCCTCGAGCACCTTGTCCTCGAGCTCGGCCGCACTCATCACCGGCCGCATGCCCCTGCCGCCGCCGCCCCAGGACGCCTTGAGCATGAAGGGATAGCCCACCGCCTCGGCCATGGCCCGCACTTCGGCCATGTCGTCGGGCAGGACCTCGGTGGCCGGGATCACCGGCACCCCGGCCTCCATCGCCACGCGCCGGGCGCTGGCCTTGTCGCCGAGCTTGCGCATGGTCTCGGCCCGCGGCCCGATGAAGACGATGCCCGCGGCGTCGCAGGCGTCCACCAGGCCCGGGTTCTCGCTCAGGAGCCCGTAGCCCGGATGGATCGCGTCGGCGCCGGCCATCTTGGCCACGCGGATGATCTCGGGGATCTCGAGATAGGCCGCCACCGGCCCCAGCCCCTCGCCGATCCGGTAGGCCTCGTCGGACTTGAAGCGGTGGAGGCTGAGCTTGTCCTCCTCGGCGAAGACCGCGACGGTGCGCTTGCCCATCTCGTTGGCGGCGCGCATCACCCGGATGGCAATCTCGCCGCGGTTGGCGATCAGGATCTTCTTGAAGCTGGCCATGGGGCGAATCCCTCGCAGTCGCCGGATCGAAAAACTGTTAGTCGCTGCCATGCTGCATTGCAACGACGCCCCGGCCGGGCGGGTCGGGATTCTCCGGCGCGCAATCGCCGGCCCGCTTCGCGGCCGTCGATATCCTGCCGGCGCCCGCATCGACCGGGCCTCGGCATGTGACACGCCTCGACACCGGATTCACGCCTGCGCGCCAGCATGGAAGGCGCCCGCCGGCCGCGCTATTCCGCGGCCTTGCCGGCGGCCTCCGCGGCCTCCTTCTCCGCCTTCTCCGCCTTCTCCGCGCCCTTGCGCGGCCGGGCCAGCTCGCCGCGCAGGAGCGCCTCGATCTCCGCCGCCTGGGCGCGGGCGCGCGCGATATAGGCGTCGTTCTCCTCCATCGGCTTGTCCGGGTCCCAGAGCTCGGCCAGTTCCGCGAGCATGTGCCGGTCGTGGTCGAAGAAGGTCCGCCCCACCCGCTCGACCTCGTCGTCGGAATAGCCCAGCGCGACCAGGGCGTATTTGCCGGCGCGCACCGAGCTGTCGAACATCTCGCGCACGCTCACCGGGGCGCCGGCGGCATAGAGCTGGTAGACGTGGTGGCGGTCGCGGGCGCGCGCGACGATCCGGACCTCGGGATGGCGCTGGCTGACATAGCGCGCCACCTCGACCGCCTTGTCCGCGTCGTCGATGGCGATCACGATCGCCTTGGCCCGGGCGATGCCGGCGGCCTCGAGCAGCGCCGGCCGGGTGACCTCGCCGTAGAAGGCCTTGATGCCGAACTTCCGCATCCGGTTGATGACCTGGGGATGGCTGTCGAGCACCACGGTCTTGTGCCCCAGCCCGACCAGGAGCCGGTTCACCACCTGGCCGAAGCGGCCCATGCCGGCGATGATCACCACGCCTTCCTCGTCGATGTCGTCGTCCGGACGCCGCGGCCCGGCCCTGAGCCGCGCGATCACCCGGTCGTGGATCACGAAGAGCGCCGGCGTCAGGAACATCGACAGCGAGATCACCAGCAGCACCAGATCCACCCGCCCGTGCGGCACCACCCCGCTCTGGCCGGCGAAACTCGCGAGGAAGAAGCCGAATTCCCCGGCCTGGGCCAGCGAGAGAGTGAAGAGCACCCTGTCCCGCCCGGTCAGCCGGAACATCACCGCGAGCCCGTGGAGGATCAGGATCTTCATCACCATCAGCGCCACCACCAGCCCCATCACCCGCAGCGGCGCGTCGGCGAAGAGCCGCAGGTCCATGCTCGCGCCGACGGTGATGAAGAAGAGCCCCAGCAGCAGCCCCTTGAAGGGCGCGATGTCGCTCTCGATCTCGTGGCGATACTCGCTGTTGGCCATGACCACGCCCGCGAGGAAGGTGCCGAGCGCCGGCGACAGCCCCAGGACGCTCATCATCGCCGCGATGCCCACGACGAACATCAGCGCCGCGGCGACATAGACCTCGTGCAGCCCCGCCATGGCGAGGAAGCGGTAGAGCGGCCGGGTCAGGTAGCGCCCGGCCACGATCACCGCCACCCCCGCGCCGACGATCAGGAGCGCGCGCATCCACACCGGCAGCGCGTCGATCAGCGCCGTGGCGGCATGGGCCTCGGCCTCGTGTCCGCCGCCGCCCAGCGCGAGCAGCGGGATGATCGCAAGAAACGGCAGCGCCGCGATGTCCTGGAAGAGCAGCACCGCGAAGCTGGCTCGCCCGCCCTCGGTCCGGGTCAGGCGCTTCTCATTCAGGGTCTGCATGACGATGGCGGTCGAGGAGAGGCTGAGGATCATGCCGATCGCAATGGCCTCGCTCCAGCCCAGGCCCACCGAACGGCAGAAGATCGCGACCGCGGCCAGGGTCGCGGCGACCTGCAGCCCGCCGAGCCCGATCAGGTTCTGGCGCATGTTCCACAGCGCCCGCGGCTCGAGCTCCAGCCCGATCAGGAACAGCATCAGCACCACGCCGAATTCGGCGTAATGGCGCAGATCCTCGGCCTCGGAGCCGACGAAGCCGAAGGCCGGTCCGATCGCCACCCCGGCGGCGAGATAGCCGAGCACCGAGCCGAAGCCGAGCCGCTGGCTGAACGGCACGGCGATGACCGCCGCCACGAGATAGACCAGGATTTCCAGCAGGACCTGCTGCATGCGCGCTTTCCTTGGCGGAATGACCACATCCTACGTGTGCGGGGCCGCCCATGACAACATCTCGTGCGGCGATGCCCCGGGCTTTCGCCCTGCCGCCCGCATCCGACTGCACGCCACGCGTTGCCTCCACGGTCGGATTGTTGCAATCTGGCGCTCTTGGCCCCTTCGATCGGCCAGGTGCTCAAGGGGGGGCCATGACGCTCGATCAGCCTGCGTCCGGAGACGACGTGCCGCGGCTTGCCGGTCCCGGCAACCATCCGGCCGCGGACGCGGCGGCCCGCCTGCGGCCCATCGGATTCCCTGGGGCGCCGAAGCCCCGCCAGCCACAAGATCCCCCGACACAAAGATCCAAGGTAGCGAGATGACCAATCCCGGCAATGTCGCCGCAGCGGCGCAGAGCGACGACCGAAGCACATCGAACTGGCTCAAGTTCATCATCCCCTCGACCCTCGGCGCCGCCCTCTTCCTGATGCCGGTTCCGGGCGGCGACACATGGACGATCCCGTTCGGGGTCATGGTCGACTGGCTGAACGGCAATTTCGGCGCCTTGCTGAAATGGGCGCTGGTGGTCGTCACGATGGCCTCGGCGGTGCTGACGCTCTGGTACAGCTACGGCCCCGGCAAGCCCTCGACGCCGATGATGGTCCAGTATTTCCGGACGACCGCCGTCTGGACGGGCCTGCGCTGCCTCGGCGCGGTCTTCACTGTGCTCTACACCACCGGGACCGGTCCGGAATGGATCATTTCCGGCGCCACCGGCGGGACGGTGGTCGGCGCGCTGATGACCAACCTGCTGGCCCTCTTCGCGCTCGCCTCCTTCGGGCTGCCGCTCCTCTCCGACTACGGCTTCATGGAATTCGTCGGCGCGCTCCTGTCGAAGTCGTTCCACTTCCTGTTCCGGCTGCCGGGGCGGTCGGCGATCGACGGGCTGGCCTCGTGGCTCGGCGCCGCCGCGCTGGGGGTGATGCTGACCGTCCAGCAATACGACAAGGGCGTCTATACGACACGCGAGGCCGCGGTCGTCGCCACCAATTTCTCGATCGTGTCGATCCCCTTCTGCTACGTGATCGCCAAGCTGGTGGGGCTGTCGGACGTGTTCTTCGCCTATTACGGCTGCGTGCTGATCATCGGCTTCGTCTGCGCGCTGATCCTGCCGCGCATCCCGCCGCTGTCGCGGCTGCCCGACGACTACAAGGCCGGCACCACGAACCACATCGATGCCACCGTGCGCGAAGGCGAGACGCTGGTACAGGCCGGCACGCGGCTCGGCCTCGCCCGCGCCCGGATCGCGCCGAACTTCCCCGAGTTCATCAAGAACGGCTTCGACAACCTCGTCTTCATGTGGTTCTCGCTGGTGCCCGCCACGGTCGCGATCGCCATGATCGCGCTCGTCCTGGTCGAATACACGCCGGTGTTCCACTGGCTGTCGGCGCCCTTCGTGCCGATCCTCAACTGGGCCGGGCTCGCCGAGGCCGAGGCCGCCGCGCCCTCGCTGGTGGTGGGCTTCGCCGACATGTATCTGCCGGCCCTCATCGGCAAGTCCATCGAGAGCCAGGAAACCCGCTTCCTCGTCGCGATCCTGTCGGTGTCGCAGCTGATCTACATGTCGGAGGTCGGTGCCATCCTGCTGCGCGCCAACCTGGGGCTGAATGTCGGCCATCTGGCGATGATCTTCGTCATCCGCACGATCATCGCGACCCCGATCGCCATCTTTCTGGCGCATTACGTCGTCTTCTGAGGGAGAGCGCGATGACTTCCGAAACGGTTCTCGTCCCCATCAACGTCGGATCGGAGACCGACCGCGCCGCCCTGTTCGCGCAGCTCGCCGAACGGGCCGGGCGCGGCGCGACCATCGTCTTCATGACGGTGGTGCCCGAGATCTATCTCGCGACGGACACCGACCCGAAAGGCACGATCGAGGCGATGCAGGAGCAAGCCGGCGTCCGGCTGGCCGACGTGGCCGAAGCCGCGCCCTTCAAGGTCGACCGGCAGGTGGTCCGCTACGGGCCGGTCGCCCCCGCCATCCTCGATGTGGCGGCCGAGATCGGCGCGACGCTGATCCTGATCAATGCGCGCCAGAAGGGCCGCGCCGTCGCCTATGCCCTCGGCTCGGTCGCCTCGCGTGTCGCCAATCATGCGGCCTGCTCGGTGATGGTACTGCGCCACTGACGGGCGGGGGCGGCCGGCGCGAGGGGCTCCGCATTCTGCGGCCGAACCGCACGAGCGGGATGTCTTCGCCGGCTCGCCCCTGCATCGGCACGGGCAGCCGGCAGGGTTTCGCGCCACGAGAGCAACCTGGGCTGCGCCCTGCGGCCATTTCCGGGCATGCCCACCGAACACATGGTGAACAGAGGCTTTTCATTCCGCGCCGGCCGGATTAGGGTCGGCTCATGAGCAGCCCCCTCTCCGACGAAGCGGACGCCTTCGAGGCCGCGGCGCCGTCGCTCTCGGCGCGCGCCTTGGCGGCGCGGCCCGCTCCCTATCTCGATGCCCTCAATCCCGACCAGCGCGCCGCGGTCGAGGCGCTCGACGGCCCGGTGCTGGTCCTCGCCGGGGCCGGCACCGGCAAGACCCGTGCGCTCACCGCGCGCATCGCGCATCTCCTGAACACCGGCCGCGCGCGGCCCAACGAGATCCTCGCCGTGACCTTCACCAACAAGGCGGCGCGCGAGATGAAGGCCCGGGTCGGCGGGCTGGTCGGCGGCGTCATCGAGGGCATGCCCTGGCTCGGCACCTTCCATGCGCTCTCCACGCGGATGCTGCGCCGCCACGCCGAGCTGGTCGGGCTCAAGTCGAGCTTCACCATCCTCGACACCGACGACCAGCTGCGGCTGCTGCGCCAGCTGATCCAGGCCGCCGGCATCGACGACAAGCGCTGGCCGCCGCGCCAGCTCGCGAGCCTGATCGACGGCTGGAAGAACCGGGCGCTCGGCCCCGAGCGGGTGCCCGCCGCGGATGCCGGCGCCTTCAACCACCGCGGCCCGGAGCTCTACGCCCTCTATCAGGAGCGGCTCCGGACGCTGAACGCCTGCGACTTCGGTGACCTGCTGCTGCATGTGGTCGACATCCTGCAGAAGCATCCGGACATCCTGGAGACCTACCGGCGCTGGTTCCGATACATCCTCGTGGACGAATACCAGGACACCAACGTCGCCCAGTACCTCTGGCTGCGCCTGCTCGCCGGCGGCCACCACAACATCGCCTGCGTCGGCGACGACGACCAGTCGATCTACGGCTGGCGCGGTGCCGAGGTCGGCAATATCCTGCGCTTCGAGAAGGATTTCCCCGGTGCCAAGGTGATCCGCCTCGAACAGAACTACCGCTCGACCCCGCACATCCTCGCCGCCGCGTCCGGGGTGATCGCCTCGAACGCGAGCCGCCTCGGCAAGACGCTCTGGACCGACCTACCCCAGGGCGAGCGCATCCGCCTGATCGGCCATTGGGACGGCGAGGAGGAGGCGCGCTGGATCGGCGAGGAGATCGAGGCGCTGGCCCGCGGCACCCGCGGCCTCGACCCGGTGCCGCCGGACGGCATCGCGATCCTGGTGCGCGCCAGCTTCCAGATGCGCGCCTTCGAGGACCGTTTCCTGACCATCGGCCTGCCCTACCGCGTCATCGGCGGCCCACGCTTCTACGAGCGCGCCGAGATCCGCGACGCCATGGCCTATTTCCGCGTCGCCGTCTCGCCCGAGGACGGCCTCGCCTTCGAGCGCATCGTCAATGTCCCGAAGCGCGGCATCGGCGACAAGGCGCTGCAGGAAATAAACCGCACCGCCCGCGAGAACGGCGTCAGCCTGCTCGAGGCCGCGCGCCGTATCGCGGAATCCGGCGGCCTGCCCGCCCGCGCCCGCAACGCGCTCGGCCAGCTCGTCGCCGGCTTCGACCGATGGCACGCCGCCATCCGCGACGGCACCGCCGGCCATGTGGAGCTCGCCGAGACCATCCTCGACGAGAGCGGCTATACCGCCATGTGGCAGGCCGAGAAGTCCCCCGACGCCGCCGGCCGGCTGGAGAACCTCAAGGAGCTGGTCAAGGCACTGAACGAATTCGAGAACCTCCAGGGCTTCCTCGAGCATGTCTCCCTGGTCATGGAGAACGAGCAGGAGGAGGGCACGCCCAAGGTCTCGATCATGACGCTCCACGCCGCCAAGGGCCTGGAGTTCCCGGCCGTCTTCCTGCCCGGCTGGGAGGACGGCCTCTTCCCCTCGCAGCGCTCCATGGACGAGCGCGGGCTGAAGGGCCTCGAGGAGGAACGCCGCCTCGCCTATGTCGGCATCACCCGCGCCCAGCGGCTCTGCACGATCTCCTTCGCCGCCAACCGCCGTGTCTACAATCAGTGGCAGTCGCAGCTTCCGTCGCGCTTTGTCGATGAGTTGCCCGGCGACCATGTGGAGGTGCTGACCCCTCCCGGCCTCTATGGCGGAGGGTTCGGCGCGGCCGCCCCGCAATCCGGCCCGACCCTCGCCGAGGCCGCCGCCAGGGCCGATGTCTACAACTCGCCCGGCTGGCGCCGCATGCAGGCCCACGCCGGCGAGCGCCCGATGGCGCAGCCGAAGGAGGCGCGCAACATCGTCATCGACATCGACGCCGCCCCGGCCTTCGAGCCCGGAACCCGCGTCTTCCACCAGAAGTTCGGCTACGGTGCCGTCACTGCCGTGGAAGGCGACAAGCTCACCATCGACTTCGACAAGGCCGGCACCAAGAACGTCGTCGCCCGCTTCGTCACCGTCGCCGACGCGGTGCCCTTCTGAGGCCGTTTGAGCCTCAGGGAACAGCTCTGTGGCAAACAGCATCGGCCCGTGCTATGGAGCCTGAAAAACGGGCAGGAGCTTGCATGTCAGTACCGAACAAGGGCGGAGGACGTGTGCGCCGCAAGGTCCTCGTGACGTGTGCCGCCGCCGCGTGTCTGGCCGCTGTCGTCTTGGTTGCGAGGGCGGCAACCGATACGCAACGCAATCGGCTGTCCGCGCAAGGGGACTCGACGGAGATCGTCCAGACCTACAGCCCCAAATGCCAGACCGACGCCGGGATCTGCACGGTCTCGCCACTGCCCGTCGGAAGCTCCTGCCTCTGCGGGAGCCAGAGTGGCATCATCGTTCCGTAGCGCCTGAGGTCTCGGCCGACACGCTTTCGCCGTCGGCGCCCGATTTCTCTTTGCCGGCGGGGTGGACGAACACGTAGCTCGGCAGGCTGTCGACACCCTGGCTCGTCCAGACCGACAGCGGCACCGGCACGGATTCCGGAGCTACGCCGCTTGCTGCCAGCCATTCGGTCGCTGCTGCATCCTCACCGGAACGGCCGGGAACGGCGCTCCCTATCGGTTCGCTGAGAGGATCGAACGTCGCGATGATCCCGCGCATGTCCGGGAGCACCTGGATCTTCGTCGCCTTCTGACCGCCCAGCGTGACGACCGTCGAGCGCCAGAGCCTTTCTCCGGGAATGACGATGTCGGCCGGCTTGTCGGCGGCGATGTGGAGCTCCTTCTCGCAAAGGCTCAACTCGTCGATCTTGGGGCCGAGACGGGACGTGCCGGGCAGCATCATATTGTCGATCGCATCGTAGTCGGGTGGAAGGTGCACCTCCATGGTCATCCGATCCGCGCCGTCCAGCAGGCGGTCCAGGCGCTCTTCCAGGCTCAGATCGGTCCAGGCCTCGCGCCGTACATAGTCCCGATCGAGCCAGCCTGACGTGACCGTCAGGGAAAGTCTGTCACTATAGGCGGGAACGGAAACCAGGACGAGCTGGGAGGCGAGTGTCGGCGTCTGCAAACCCGGCCGGACGATCGTCCAGCCAAAATCGAAACCCTTCCTCGTACCGTGTTCCTGCCGTGTACCGCCGCCGGCGAAGTTGAGAAGCCGAGGTTCGGCCCGAATGCCGCCCGAGTGTTCCGTCTCACTGGCACCGAGATTGACCGGGCCAGTCACGTCGACATCGACGGACCGGAATGCATCCACCACGACCCCCTCCACGTCCCCGCGAGGGAAGGCCGCGTAAGCGTAGGATTCCACCTGTTGCGCCCGATCGAGAAAGCGGAACAGCCCCGCATCCACCGTGATCGCCCAGCCGTCGAATTCCCCCTCTTCGAATTCGAAGCTCGAGATCGGACGGTCCTTCACAACCGCGCCCAACCCCGAAACCGCCTGGGAGAACGTATCCGTGAAGGCCTGGTAGTCGGAAGAAGGGACATAGATGTGGAAATCGGCAGAGGCCCCAGCACTGACGTCGCAATTCAACGAACCCGCATCGTCGGCGCGGGATGCGCAGCTTTGCGTGCGCCAGAGCCTGATGGCATCTGAAGCTTGTCCTTCCTCATTCTTGACTACATAGTTGAGCGCCCCCGCAATGCCCGTGTTATTCTTTATTATGTATATCTGAATCAATCTTGTATTGACATCAAATGACGTTACCATACCATCAGATATGTGCACATTCAGCACAGTATTATTTTGCCATTGCTTGGGAAGTTCCAGCCTGACGGTTTCAAGCCTCCCGTCAGATTCAGACCCACCCATGTTGGGTACATTTGTACCGAGCGCATCTATCGTCTGGTTCGCCTCATTGTTTGTCAGATACAGTGTATATTCCAGGAACTCTCCCAATGCCTCTGTGGAAAGGCCGGACCTGGGATTGCACACTCCCTCGACGAAACCGTTCAAGCGCTTCTCTATGTTGTACAGCCAGTTCTTGTAATGTTGCTCCACCCGCTTGAAGACGGGATCAGCCTCGACCGGAGGCACGGTCGCATAAGAAATGATGTCTGCAGCCGACTTGTCGGCAAAGGGCGGTGGGGGCAGTTCGACGATGACGGCCGGGCTGCGGGTCGTATTCGACCCGGGGATGACAACGGTATCGAACTTGAACCCGTAGACCGTGTTCCCCGTGAGGTCGTGCCGGTCATCGAGCGCATTCTCGAGAAGGAGTTGGCGCAGGTTGTCCCGGGCAGCGGCGCGCAACGCGAAATCGGTCTGAAACGAGACGGACGTCTGATCCGATGCCCCGTTTTCCTGGGGTCGGCCCCCCGCGCCGCTTGCGGTCTGCGCGTCCCGGCCCCTCGCCGTTTCGCCGGACGCATCGGAGCCACCGCGCCCCGTCGCAAGCGCGAGCAGCTGATCGAGGCTGACCTCGATACGGGCGCTGCTCACTTCGGAACGAAAGCCCTCGATGAGATTCGTGGCGTCATCGAGCACCTCCAATCGCCGGTTGAGCCACCACTCCTGCTGATACCTGTCGTTCACGAGCCGTTGGCGCGTATAGACCTCGGGGCTCTCCACGTAGATGCGCCCGAATGTCTCCTCGAGTGGACCAACGCTCGAAGCCCGAAGCCCGACAACCAGAAGGACCGTGAGCGCCATGGCCGACGCGGCGAGAAGATAATTGAATGACGCCGCGCTCAGCCCCATCTGCGGTCGCGACGCAAGACGATCTCTGCACCAGTTCAGAATACTCCGCAGCAAGCCTGACATCCCACCGATCGCGACCTTGAAGCCGACACGAGAGCCGCAATGACTCTACCACAAGACGACCCCAGTTGCGCCCGATAAGATTGGCAGGAACGAACCGCCGATTGCGCGGCCACGCGCTCCTGACGTGACTGTTACCCGAAGGCGCCCGCAACAGCCGCGCCATTGCTTGAATCGACCCCCGGACCGGCCTCGATGAGGCGCGATCCGGGGCGATTTCCCGCCGGGGGCGCCGACGACCCTATTCGTCGCCGTGGTCGATGACCTCCTTGCCGGGCAGGATCAGGTTCAGCACGATCGCCGCGACGGCACCCGGGATCAGCCCGGACTCCAGCATCGCCTTGACGCCGGCGGAGGTGTGCTCATAGAGCGCCGGCTGCCCGCGCAGGCCGATGGCGACCGCCACCGACACGCCGATGATGATCATGTTGCGCTTGTTGAGATCGACCAGCGACAGCATCTTGATGCCCGCCGAGGCGATCATGCCGAACATGATGATGACCGCGCCGCCCAGCACCGCGTTGGGGATGGTGGTCACGAAGGCCCCGACCTTCGGGAACAGGCCGGCAATCAGCAGGAAGCCGCCCCCGATGGCGACCACGTAGCGGCTCGCGACCCCGGTCAGCGCCACGAGGCCCACGTTCTGGCTGAAGCTGATCTGCGGGAAGGCGTTGAAGATCGCCGCGAAGCTGCTGGCCAGACCATCCGCCATCACGCCGCCTGAGAGCTCCCGAGAGGTCGGCTGGCGGTTGGCGCCGCCGATGACGGTGCCGGCGATGTCGCCGATCGATTCCGCGCTGGTGACGATCGACATCACGACGACGCCGATGATGGCCACCGGAACGAATTCCAGCCCGATCGCGAAGGGCTGCGGCAGCGCCACCCAGCTCGCGGTGCCCACGCTGGAGAAATTGACCATTCCCAGCGGGATTGCGACCAGATAGCCCGCCACGATGCCCAGGAGCACGCCCATCTCGGAGAGGAAGCCCTTGGTGAACTGGTTGATGCCCACGGTGATGCAGAAGACCAGGAAGGCCACCCAGAGATGCCGCGGCGCGCCGAAATCCTCCGCCCCGAAGCCGCCGCCTACATAGGCGAAGCCGACCGGCAGCAGGATGATGCCGATCAGGAGCACGAAGGTGCCCGTCACCACCGCCGGAAAGAGAAAGCGCACATGGCGGATGAAGAAGCCGACCAGCGCCATGGCGAGGCCGCCCACGAAGCAGGCCCCCATCACAGCTGGCAGGCCGCTGGTCTGGGCGATGGGGATGATGACCGGCACGAAGCCGAAGCTCGTGCCCATCACGATCGGCACCTTGGCCCCGATCGGCCCGAGGCCGAGGGTCTGGACCAGCGTCGCGACCCCGGCGACGAACATCGCCGCCTGCACCAGGAAGACCCGCATCTCGGCCGGCGCGTCGATGGCGCTCGCGATGATCAGGGCCGGCGTGACGTTGCCCACAAACATCGCGAGCACGTGCTGGATGCCGAGCGGCACCGCCTCGATCAGCGGCGGCATGTAGTTGACGTCTGTCAGATGCGCCTTGGTGTGTTCATGGGACAGGATTCCCGACACTGTCTTCTCTTCCATTATTCTCCCCTGTGGTATTCTTCGCTTGTTGATGATGACAGCCGTCCGGAATGCCCGCCCGGAACGAGGCTGGTGAAACGCGTTTCACCTGCGGTACAAGTTCGAAGCAGCCTTGCCGGCGTGCCCGACGATCCGGGGTATCCCGCGCCCGTATGGTGCCGTTCTTGCCGAGCATCCATAGCGAAGACCTCGCGGAATTGTTGCCTGCTCTTTGCCTCAGAGCCTGATCGCACCTTATCGTATGACAATATTGCCTTTCGGTCGAGCCCCGGCGTCTCGCCCGGGCCGGCAAATCGGCCGCCATCGCGGCCCCTCCCGGCGGGCCCCGCCGCCGGCCGGCCGTCGAAACGAAGAGGGCCGGACACATGGCCCGGCCCTCTGGTCGTTCTTTCCGCGGTGGCTCGCTCAGGCGCGCCGCACCGCCTCCCGGGCGACGTGCCGCAGATCGGCCTCGGCGATCCCGAGGTCCTCGAGCTCGCGCCGGCTCAGCGTCCGGAGCTCGTTGAGCGTCAGGCGGTACATCCGCCACTCGGCCAGCTGCTTGCCGATGCGGGCGACGAGCCCGTCCTCGTGGGCGCCATGGGCGCCGGCCGGATAGGTGATTGCATGGGTCATTTCAGTCTCCATTCCTTCGCTTTGGCCCGCCGCCCTGCCGGGCGCGAGCCGGATGTGTCACTTGCTCGCGACGGCCGATCGCGCGATGTCGCCGATCGACAGGCGGCTGATGCCGATATCGGCCAGCTCGCGGTCGCTGAGGCGCTGCAGCTCGTCGCGCAGCGCGTTGATTTCCTTGTGCCTGGACCATGCGTCGCGCAGGGCCACGAGGCGGCGGGTGAGCCCGCTCGCGGTTCCGTTTCGGAACGCGTGTCCGGGCCGGTCGACAAGAGCAGTCATGGCTGCCTCCTTCATGTCAGCATTCGGTTCTGAGCGTTTCCGTTGTTGTTGCACTGCAAGATAAGGAGACCGCATGCCCCTGCAAGCCCCATGGAGCCATGGCCGCCATGCATCCGATGCATGGCATTCAAAATATTGTTATGAATAAGTTATTTACATGATCTCGCCAGATCCAAGCCTCGCGACATCACATTGTGCGACGCAACATGGTCAACCTGAACACCTCCCGGACCCGGGTCCCCGCCACTGCGGGCCGGCATCCGCCCTTGCCCTCGCCGCGGTTCGGGACGAACTATCGGCAGAGGAGTCCCGTTCCCAGCCAGCGCAGAAAGTCGACCATGCCCATCACCCGAGAAGCCGTGCTCGAAGCCCTTCGCGGCGTTGCGATGCCAGGGCGCGGCGGCAGCATCCTCGATGCCGACGTGGTGCGCGCGCTCACGATCGAGGGCGACCGCGTCCGCTTCGTGATCGAGGTGGACCCCGCCGAAGGCCCGAAGCTGGAGCCCCTGCGCGCCCAGGCCGAGGCCGTGGTGGCCGCCCTGCCCGGTGTCGCGGGGGTCAGCGCGCTCCTCACCGCCCATGGGCCCGCGCCGAAGGCCGCGCCGCCCGCGCTCAAGATCGGCCGCCACGCCACGGCGCAGGCCGGCCCCGCGCCGGTGCCCGGCGTCCGGCACATCATCGCCGTCGCCAGCGGCAAGGGAGGCGTGGGCAAATCCACCGTCGCCGCCAATCTGGCGGTGGCGCTGGCCCGCGCCGGCAGGCGCACCGGGCTGCTCGACGCCGATATCTACGGGCCGAGCCAGCCGCGCATGATGGGCGTTAACCAAAGACCGAAATCGCCCGACGGCAAGACGATCCTCCCGCTGCACAACCACGGGGTGACGATCATGTCGATCGGCCTGATGCTGAAGGAGGGCGAGGCGGTGGTCTGGCGCGGCCCGATGCTGATGGGCGCGCTGCAGCAGATGATGGGGCAGGTGGAATGGGGCGAGCTCGACGTGCTGATCGTCGATCTGCCCCCCGGCACCGGCGACGTGCAACTCACCCTCTCGCAGCGCTACCCGATCACCGGCGCGATCATCGTCTCCACGCCCCAGGACGTCGCCCTGCTCGACGCGCGCAAGGCATTGGACATGTTCGAGAAAACCAAGGTTCCGGTGCTCGGGATCATCGAGAACATGTCCACCTACATCTGCCCGAACTGCGGCCACGAGGCGCATCTCTTCGGCCATGGCGGCGCCAAGGCCGAAGCCGGGCGCCTCGGCATCCCCTTCCTCGGGGAGATTCCGCTCGACATCGCCATCCGCCGCTCCGGGGACGCGGGCAATCCGGTCGCCGCGGCCGAGCCCGACGGCGCGCAGGCCGCCGCCTTCGCCGCGGTGGCGGGGCGCCTGATCGAGGGCGGCATCGTCTGACCGGCGACACGTTCCGCGCGCAACCCCCGTCGCTCTCTCGATTTTTGGCCGTCTTGTCTCGAATCCGCAAAGAGATATGGTGCGCTGAGGTGATTCTGCCGGCGCGGCCCCTCGCCAATCCGGCATTCCCCAACAAACGAACGGACACCTCAGGGAGCCTTCCATGAACAGACTGCTACTCGCGACCGCGGCCAGCGTGCTTATCGCCGGCACCGCCTCGGCGCAGGACCCCGTGAACGTCGGCATCATCCTCGGATTCACCGGGCCGCTGGAATCGATCACGCCGGGCATGGCCGAAAGCGCCGAATTCGCCTTCGCCGAGGTCAACGAATCCGGCGTGCTCGGGGCGCCGCTCAATCCGGTCCGCGCGGATTCGACCTGCGTCGACGCCGCTGCCGCCACCGCCGCCGCCGAGCGCCTGATCACCGCCGAGAACGTCGCGGCGATCCTGGGCGCGGATTGCTCGGGCGTCACCATCGCCATCGCCAATTCCGTGGCCGTGCCGAACGGCGTGGTGATGGTCTCGCCCTCGGCGACCTCGCCGGCGCTCTCGACCATCGACGACAACGGCTTCTTCTTCCGCGTCGCGCCCTCCGACGCGCGCCAGGGCGAGGTGATCGCCGACGTGCTCAAGGACCGCGGCCTCGACAATTTCGCCATCACCTACACCAACAACGACTACGGCAAGGGCCTCGCCGACGCCATCGCCGCGGCCATCGCGGCCGCCGGCGGCACGGTCGCGATCGTCGCCGCCCACGAGGACGGCAAGGGCGACTATTCCGCCGAGGTCGCGGCGCTCCAGGCCTCCGGCGCCGAGCACCTGATCGTCGCGGGCTATGTCGACCAGGGCGGCGTCGGCATCACCCAGGCCGCGCTCGACACCGGCGCCTTCGAGAGCTTCATCTTCCCCGACGGCATGTACGGGCAGAGCCTCATCGATTCGATCGGCGAGGACATCAACGGCAAGGTCATCGGCACCCTTCCGGGCGTCGAGGGCGAAGGCGCCGACACGTTTGCCGCACTCGCCTCCGGCGCGGGCATGGATCCCACCGGCACCTACGTGCCCGAGAGCTACGACGCCGCCGCGCTGATCGCGCTCTCCATGGCCGCCGCCGGCGGTCCCGACCGGACCGGCATCCGCGACAAGCTGCTCGACGTCGCCAATGCCCCGGGCGAGCCGATCCTCGCGGGCGAACTGGCCAAGGGGCTGGAACTCGCCGCCGCGGGCACCGACATCGACTACCAGGGGGCCACCGGCGTCGAGCTGATCGGCCCCGGCGAGGCCAAGGGCAGCTACCGGGTCTACGAGATCCAGGACAACGCCCCGGTCACGATCGAGTATCGCTGATCCCTTCCCGGCCCGGTCCGGCGCGCCGTCGCCGGACCGGGCCGAAGCCGGGAGCGTCCCATGATCCGCGTCGACGACCTCCATTTGCATTTCGGCGGCATCCGCGCGGTCGACGGCGCCTCGATCGAGATCGCCAAGGGCTCGATCACCGGGCTGATCGGCCCCAACGGCGCCGGCAAGTCCACGCTCTTCAACGTCATTGCCGGCCATTACAAGCCCACCTCGGGCCGGGTCTGGCTCGACGGCGAGGAGATCACCGGCCTCTCGCCCCATGAGCTCTTCCACAAGGGGCTGCTGCGCACCTTCCAGATCGCCCATGAATTCGCCACCCTCACCGTGCGCGAGAACTTGATGATGGTGCCCGCCGACCAGCCCGGCGAGGTGCTCTGGGACGCCTGGTTCCGGGGCGCCGCCGTGCGCGCCCGCGAGGCGGAGGTGCGCCGCCGCGCCGAGGAGGTCATCGACTTCCTCGAGATCGGCCATGTCGCCGAGGAACGCGCCGGCAACCTCTCCGGCGGCCAGAAGAAGCTGCTGGAGCTCGGCCGCACCATGATGGTCGACGCCAAGATCGTCTTCCTCGACGAGGTCGGCGCCGGGGTGAACCGAACGCTCTTGAACACGATCGGCGACGCGATCCTGCGGCTGAACCGGGAGCGCGGCTACACCTTCTGCATGGTCGAGCATGACATGGATTTCATCGGCCGGCTCTGCGACCCGGTGATCGTCATGGCCGAGGGCAAGGTGCTGACCGAAGGCACGCCCGAGGAGGTGCTGAAGAACGAGGCGGTGATCGAGGCCTATCTCGGCCGCGGGCTCAAGGATCGCCCCGCCCGGGCTGGAGCCGGCGCATGAGCTTCCTCATCGGCGAGAAGATGACCGGCGGCTACGGCGGCGCCGACATCCTCAACGGCTGCACCATCGCCGTGGAACAGGGCGAGATCGCGGTCATCGTCGGCCCCAACGGCGCGGGCAAGTCCACGGCCATGAAGGCGGTCTTCGGCATGCTCCGCCTGCGCGAGGGCCAGGTCCGGCTCGACGGCCAGGACATCACCGCGCTCACGCCGCAGGACCGTGTCAGGGCCGGCATGGGCTTCGTGCCGCAGACATCCAATGTCTTCGTCTCGCTCACCGTCGAGGAGAACCTCGAGATGGGCGCCTTCATTCGCGACGACGACTTCTCCGGCACCATGGCCCAGGTCTACGACCTCTTCCCGATCCTGAAGGAAAAGCGCCGCCAGCCGGCGGGCGAGCTCTCCGGCGGCCAGCGCCAGCAGGTCGCGGTCGGTCGCGCGCTGATGACCCATCCCAAGGTGCTCATGCTCGACGAGCCCACCGCCGGCGTCTCGCCGATCGTGATGGACGAGCTCTTCGACAAGATCCTCGACATCGCCGCCACGGGCATCGCCATCCTCATGGTCGAGCAGAACGCCCGCCAGGCGCTCAACATCGCCGACAGGGGCTATGTGCTCGTGCAGGGCTCCAACCGCTTCACCGACACCGGGGCGGCACTGCTCGCAGACCCCGAAGTCCGCCGGTCGTTCCTGGGAGGCTGAGGCGCCATGGAAAACCTCCTCAACGCCCTCGTCCTTCTCTCCAACTTCGTGCTGATCCCGGCGATCGCCTACGGCGCGCAGCTCGCGCTCGGCGCGCTCGGCGTGACGCTGATCTATGCGGTGCTGCGCTTCTCGAACTTCGCCCATGGCGACACCATGGCCTTCGGCACGGCGATCGTGATCCTCTTCACCTGGTGGCTGCAGGGCCAGGGGATCGGCCTCGGCCCGCTGCCGACCGCGCTGCTCGCCCTGCCGGTGGGGATCCTCGCCGCGATCCTGCTCCTGCTCGTGACCGACCGATGGGTCTACCGCTTCTACCGCGCCCGGCGCAGCCCGCCGGTGGTGCTGGTGATGGCGAGCGTCGGGGTGATGTTCATCTACAACGCCATCACGCGCTTCATCATCGGCACCGGGGACCAGCGCTTCGAGGACGGCGCCCGCTTCGCGCTGAAGGTGGGCGACTTCAAGGCGCTGACCGGGCTCGATCAGGGGCTCGCGATCCGCACCAGCCAGATCATCACCATCGTGGTCATGGTCGTGGTGGTCTCGGCGGTCTTCTGGTTCCTGCAGCGCACGCGCACCGGCAAGGCGATGCGCGCCTATTCCGACAACGAGGATCTCGCGCTCCTCTCGGGCATCAACCCCGACCGGGTGGTGATGATCACCTGGATCCTGGTGGCAATCCTCGCCACCATCGCCGGCACGCTCTACGGCCTCGACAAGTCCTTCCGCCCCTTCACCTATTTCCAGCTGCTGCTGCCGATCTTCGCCGCGGCCATCGTCGGCGGCATCGGCCAGCCCTTCGGCGCCATCGCGGGCGGCTTCGTCATCGCCATCTCCGAGGTGGTGGTGACCTATGCCTACAAGGGCTTCCTGACCTATCTCGTGCCCGAATCCTGGGCGCCCGCGGGGCTCGTGCAGATGCTCGGCACCGACTACAAGTTCGCGGTCTCCTTTATCATCCTGGTGATCGTGCTGCTGGTGCGGCCGACCGGCATCTTCCGGGGGCGCGTGATATGAGCCAGACCACGCGCGGCGTCCTGCTCTATGCCGTCATGGCGCTGCTGATCGTCGCGGTGGGGCTCGCCCAGAGCTGGACGCTCGCGCTCGCCATCCTCAACCTCTGTCTGATCTCGGCGGTCATGGCGCTCGGGGTCAACATCCAGTGGGGATATGCCGGGCTCTTCAACGTCGGCATCATGGGCTTCGCGGCGCTGGGCGGCATCGGCGCCGTGCTCGTCTCCATGCCCCCGGTCCCCGGCGCGCTCGGCGCCGGCGGCGTCAATCTCGGCCTTGCTGCACTCGCGATCGTGGGAACCCTCGGCGCGGCGCTTTATGTGCGCGAACGCGCGCCGCTGTCGCTGCGCAAGCCGCTCGGCCTCGCCACGGTGGTGGCGGGCTATTTCGTGATGCGGATCTTCCTCGATCCCGCCAGCGAGGCGATCGAGGCGGTCGATCCGGCCTCGGCCGGCTATCTCGGCGGCCTCGGCCTGCCGATCCTGATCGGCTGGGCCGTGGGCGGGCTCTTCGCGGCGGGGGCGGCCTATCTCGTGGGCAAGCTCACGCTCGGCCTGCGCTCCGACTACCTCGCCATCGCCACCCTCGGCATCTCCGAGATCATCCTGGCGATCCTCAAGAACGAGAACTGGCTGACCCGCGGGGTCAAGAACGTCACCGGCCTGCCGCGGCCGGTGCCCGACGAGCGGGTGCTGCAGGAAGCGCCCTGGATCGCCGATCTCGCCGCGCGCTTCGGCACCGACACCATTACCGCCGCCGCCGTGGTCGCGCGGCTGGCCTACGCCTGCCTCTTCGCCGCGGTGCTGCTGATCGTGCTCTGGCTGGCCGAGCGCGCGCTGCGTGCGCCCTGGGGCCGGATGATGCGCGCCATCCGCGACAACCGCGACGCGGCGGAGGCCATGGGCAAGGACGTCACCGGGAGGCATCTCCAGGTCTTCGTGCTCGGCTCGGCGGTGGTCGGCATCGCCGGCGCCATGCTGGTGACCCTCGACGGCCAGTTCACGCCGGGCTCCTACAACCCGCTGCGCTACACCTTCCTGATCTGGGTCATGGTGATCGTCGGCGGCTCGGGCAACAACTGGGGCGCGATCCTCGGCGGCTTCCTGATCTGGTATCTCTGGGTCATGGCCGAGCCCGCCGGCACGCTCATCATGAACCGCCTCACCAGCGGCATGGAGAGCGGGCCCCTGCGCGACCAGATGCTCGCCGCCGCACCGCATCTGCGGCTCTTCCTGATGGGCCTGATCCTGCTCCTGGTGCTCCGCTTCGCCCCGAGCGGCCTGATCCCCGAGCGAACGCGCCGCTAGGGGCGCTCCCGGCCCGCGGGACGCCCGGTGGGCCCCTCGCAGGGCCGGTGCATGCCGCGTGCACGACCCCGTGCATGGATTGTGCATGGGCCGCGAGCCGCCGAATCCGGCTTGATCCCGAAGGCGCCCCGGGCCAGCCTGCGCTCCCGAAATTCGGAGCGACCATGCAGAGGACCTTCCTCGGAACGAGCGATCTCGAGGTCAGCCGCCTCTGCCTCGGCACCATGACCTGGGGCAGCCAGAACACTCCCGAGGAGGCCTTTTCCCAGATCGACTACGCGCTCGATCACGGGATGAATTTCATCGACACCGCGGAGCTCTACCCCACGACGCCGAGCGCCGCGCAGACCACCGGCGACACCGAGCGCATCATCGGTGCCTGGCTGGAGCGGACCGGCCGCCGCGGCGAGGTCATCCTCGCCAGCAAGATCGCCGGCGCCGGCAACCGGAACGTGCGTCCCGATGGCGCGCCGATCGGCCCCGCCACCCTGCGCGCCGCCCTCGACGGCAGCCTCAAGCGCCTGAAGACCGACCATATCGACCTCTACCAGCTCCACTGGCCCAACCGCGGCTCCTACCATTTCCGCCGCAGCTGGACCTTCGATCCGACCCGGCAACCGGAAGGCCAAGCCGATGAATTCCATGAGATTCTCGCGACGCTCGCCGGGTTCGTCGCCGGGGGCAAGGTGCGGCACGTGGGGCTGTCGAACGAAAGCGCCTTCGGCCTCGCCACATGCCTCGAACTCGCGCGCCGCCACGGCCTGCCCCGGATCGTGTCGATCCAGAACGAATACAGCCTCCTGCACCGCATCTTCGACCTCGACCTGGCCGAGATGTGCCACCACGAGCATGTGGGGCTGATGGCCTATTCCCCGCTGGCCGCCGGGCTTCTCTCCGGCAAATACGAGGACGGGATCGTGCCGCCGGGGTCGCGCGCCTCCATCAACCCGACGCTCTTCGGACGCCGGAGCGCGGCCTCGGCGCCGGTGGTGACCGCCTATGTGGCGCTGGCCCGCCAGCACGGGCTCGACCCCGCGCAGATGGCGCTGGCCTTCTGCATGAGCCGCCCTTTCATGGCCTCGACAATCATCGGCGCGACGAGCATGCGGCAGCTCGCGACCGATGTCGCCGCCGCCGCGCTGACGCTCTCGACAGAGGTGAACACCCGCAAGAACCCGTCGGCTGTCGACGCCGGCGGTGATCCCGACGCTCC